>JAAUZW010000015.1:25819-61693 GCA_014804385.1 Lachnospiraceae bacterium
ATGGCTAANAGAGTTGTTACCACTTTCCAGAACCTTNNNGGTGGTNNNCCGGCAACNGTTGCTNCNACNAAGGACTTCAACTCTCTGAATGCATTCATCAAGGCTGCATTGCAGATCGTATCTTCTCAGAGAAGTGATCTGGGTGCTATCCAGAACCGTCTGGAGCACACCATCAACAACCTGGATAACATCGTTGAGAATACTCAGTCCGCAGAGGCAGAGATCCGCGATACAGATATTGCTACGGAGATGGTTACCTACTCCAACAACAATATCTTACAGCAGGCTGGTACATCCATGCTGTCCCAGGCAAATCAGTCCAACCAGTTGGCACTTTCCCTGCTCGGCTAATCGCTGTAACAGGATTTGCGAATCGAATGTTGAACTATCAAAAAGGCTCATCCGTAAGGATGAGCCTTTTTCTTTACTTAACTTATGCCAAGAGAAGAGAGCTTTTCTATAGCCGGGGTATTCCCTTTGGCGGCCGCTTTCCGGTAAAAGTCAATGGCGGCAGGAAAATTTCTTAATAATTCATTACAATATCCCATGCCATAGAGAGCCGCCGGAATATCATTTATTGTCTCCGGACTTGACGGAGCGTTCAGGATCTTGACAAATTCCATCATCGCTTTTAGGGGCTGTGGGGGTGTCTGATTCAGATAGAGAGTCCCCATACAGCACAGGAAAGAAGAGTCTGCAGCATAGTCGTTATAAACCGGCGTGTAGAGAGTCAGAGCCTCCTCGGCTCGTCCTGTTTGCAGACAGGAATTGATAAAGTTAATAGGCATGACATGTACCCAGAGATTGTCCATGTTTAAGGGCAATTCAAAAGCCTTTTTATAATAAATATAAGCATTTTCGTAGTCATCGATTATGTTATAGGATTGAGCGACTTGAAAATAAAAATAGGGTTCGGTGGGATCTTTCTCAATCTCCTTAAAGAGCAGGGCATTGTTGCGCTCAGCTTTCATGCGCTTCTCATCCATCGTGCCCACATAGCCAACATGGTCCACCACAACCGGGATATCATAGCGGTCATAAATCGTGCTGTCGGTTCGTATGTCGGCGACCTGTTCATGGATCAAGTAGATGTAATGATAATTGCGTTTGTGAAAGAATCGATCTATCCTTTCAAGAGCAAGCGTATCGCCCACATCATCGCCGGTATAGCTTTTTCGAAGAATCTGCCCTACCCCTTTGGGATGGGCCTCGATTGCCTCATTGAGCCCGTCCAGATCCAGATCCGTCAGATATTCGTCACAGTCCAGAACCAGCACATAATTATGGGAAGCCTTGGACAGAGAAAAATTTCTGGCGGCGGAAAAGTCGCCGATCCATGCAAAGTCATAGATTTTGTCAGTGTATTTGGCGGCAAGTTCTTTCGTGCGGTCTGTGGAGCCTGTGTCCACGTAAATGATCTCAAAAGGATAATGGGTGAGCGGTTCCAGACACTTCTCAATATGTTTTTCTTCGTTTTTACCGATGATACAGACAGAAATCGGAATCATATTATAAGCCTCGTTTCTGCACCCGTTTCAGGTGCGGGTTTTATTTTTGGCGTCATTGGTGTATCAGTGCTTTTCGAGAACTTCCAGCTTCTCGATGGCGGGTGCAAAGCCCAGATCGGCCGCCTTCCGATAGAAGGTGAGAGCGGAAGAGAGACTTCCCAGCATCTCGTTTACCAGACCGATATTATAATAGGGAATAAAGCTGTTTGCGCCTTCCTCTCTGGCATTCGGGCACTGCAGTGCTTGCACATACTCCGCCATGGCCTTGAGGGGCTGTGGCGGGTCCAGATTCAGATAGACGTTGCCCATGCTGCAATAAAAGTTTGCATCTCCCGCAAAATGCTGATAGATCGGTTGAAAGAATTCCAGCGCCTCCCTGGAGCGATCTGTATGGTTCATGGCGTTGAGATAGGACGTAGCCATGATCTGAACCCAGGGCTCAGCCGGATTGAGCGGGAGAGCGAAGGATTTCTTATAGTATTGATAAGCGTTTTCGTAATCGTAGATGCTGTTGTAGGATTGTCCCACTTGAAAATAGAGATACGGATCGGCGGGATTTTTCTCGATTTCCTGAAACAGCAGAGTGTTATTGCGCTCCGCCTTGCGTTCCATGGCCTCCTTGCCGCCGCTGTAGCCCAAATGGTCTACCACCAGAGGGATATCATAGCGAGCATAGAGGGTGCTGTCGTTCTTTAAGTCGGCCACCTGCTCGTGGATGATGCCGGTATAGTGGAAGTGTTTTCGGGAAAAGAGCCGTTCTACCCGATCAGGGTAGTTCGTCTGCGTACCATTGGATTCATAGTAGTTATTCCGAAGAAGCATTCCTACGCCCTGGGGATGGACTTCCAGAGCATGGCAGACGGCCTCGACGTCAATCTGTGTTAGGTATTCATCGCAGTCCAGAAAAAGGACGTATTCGTGGCTGGCCTTTTCCAGAGCAAAATTCCGGGCGGCGGAAAAATCATCAATCCATGTAAAATCGTATATTTTATCTGTATAGTTCGCTGCGATCTCCTTGGTGCGATCTATGGAGCCCGTATCCACATAAACGATTTCAAAAGGACAGTCTGCGAGCGGTGCAAGGCAATTCTCTATATTTTTTTCTTCATTTTTTCCTATGATACAAACAGAAATAGGGGTCATGTGTCACTCCTTCTCAGGATAGTGAGCCGCTCTATGGCAGGGGCAAAATCGCCGCACTGTACATAGAGTGCAGAGGCGGAATCGGTGTCTCCCAGCTGCTCGAAAATATACCCGCATTGATACAGCGGCAGAAAGCTGTTAGTGCCGTTCTGCCTGCCGGGCGGCATCTGGATCACTTTCTGATACTGCGAGATCGCTTGCTCAAACATACCGTTTTCCTGATAGATATTTCCCATCAGATAGATAAAGTCTGTGGCGGTGCTAAACTCGTCATAGATGCCCTCAAATCCCAGAGCTGTCTCCGCCTGGCCGGTGCGCAACAGCGCATTGCCGTAGGAGACAACCATGGCCTGCACATAGGCAAGCTCGGGATCCAGATCAAATGACAGCCCTTTGTCGTAGTAAGTGCAGGCGCGGACAAAATCCTCCAGAATCTCACAGCTTTTACCCAGCTGATAGTAGAGATAGGGATTATCAGGATCCAGCTCCGCCTGCTTTTCTAACAGAGTGAAATTTCTCAAGTATTTTGCGTGTTCCTCCTCCGGAGTCATGTCGTAGCCGGTGTGCAAAAGCGTAGTGTGCAACAGCATATTCGGGATCTCATGTCCACGGATGGGGGTGAGCTGCTCATGGATGATACCGGTATAGTGATACAGCTTTTTATTAAAAAAACGCTCCGTGTAGTCGGTGTTATTCAATGTGAGGACACCGTTTTCCGTCACCAGATTTTCCCGGGAGACACTGCCCACCTTATCCGAAAGGTGCTTGCGAAAATAGTTTAGCTCCTCCACGTCGATTTCTTTTATGGTCTCGTCGCAGTCTATCATAAAGATCCAGTTATTCGAGGCTTCCCGCAGAGAGAAGTTCCTGGCGGCGGAAAAATCGTCGCACCAGGGAAAGTCCAGCACCTTATCGGCGTATCTGCCGGCAATCTCCTTCGTTTTGTCTGTAGAACCGGTGTCCACCACAACGATCTCGAAGCCGTAGGGCTTGATGGAGGAGAGACACTGCTCGATTCGGGATTCTTCATTTTTCGCAATGATGCATACGGATATGGGGTGCATGACGGTTCCTTTCTGGGGCTGCGTCTGGATATCATGTTTTCGCAAGTTATAGGGCAGAGCCCCATAGACACAGATGCTGTAATCCTTGGCAATGCCAACAAGAATTACGAAGTAATTCTTGCGATGCAAGCTGCCGAGCTTGCGTCTATTATATCATAAATAAGTATCTATAGCAAAAGCACCGAGCGAGGCATCGTTTTAAGACAGCGCATCGACCATCTGCCGCACGCGGTGACGGTAGGTGTGGGCGGCGGCGACTTTGGCGTGGCCGTTTCCGGCGATCGCCTGCCGCTCGTCCTCATGAGCCAGATAGTAGTCCAGCTTTTGCAAAAGGTCCGCTTCGCTTTCATAGCACACAAAGTCTTCCCCAGGGGTAAAGTATTCCAGAAAATCTTCCTGATAATTGGATAGTAAAAAACCGCCGCTCCCAAGAATATCAAAGGCGCGCAGGGGGATGCCGCTTTTTATACTGCGCAGGGAAATGTTCAAATTGATCCGGCTCTTCTTAAAGACCAGAGGCATCTGCGTGTAATAGTCTGCCGTGCCGTGGTTATGGAGATTAGGCAGGGTGAAGGAAGGATCCAGTGTAAACAGATCCAGTGGATGCCGTTTGGTGATGGCAGTTAACAGTCGGAGTCTTTCTATACCGGTGATCTTGCGGTTGATCACATACTGGGCGTAGAGATACTCTCTGGTCTCCACCCCGTCCGGATTGGGATCCATAGGGAGTGCCTGATACAACTCTTCCATAATGGGAGACAATGACTCCTGAATAAAATTGTAACCCTGTATTTTCATCTGGGCATTCATCAACCCTTCCAGATAGCCCTTTGCATAGTCGGACAGGGTTTCCATGCGGTCGTAAAAATTATGGGACTCCGTGTAGAGAGAGCCTACAAAAGAGATATCGTAAACGGGAGCGGGATTTCCCAGGGCATCCAGCCGCTGCGTGTTCGCCGCCATCGGCAGATAGTGAACGGTCCGGATCCCGGCGGTCTGAAACTCCCGGCACAGAGCTTTGTCGAATACATAGATCGCGTTGCAGGGATTGATGGCTGTGTAGGAGTATAGCATCACATAGGGGCTGTCATAGATCCAGGAAAGATAAGGAAGCCCCTCCTGCTTGCATACATTGGAGATCAGGGGAAAATAGTTAAACGAAAAAACTGCGTCCGGAACGGTCTCGCGCAGCTTGGCCGTGAGGGATGCTTCGATCTCGGCGTCTCGGCGGGCATCTTTATTGGAGAAAGGAAAACAGATGATGCTGTGCCCTTCCTTATTAAAGGCGTCCTTTATGTCGGCATTCCCAAAGCTTGCCCATTCAATGAAAAGTATTTTCATAGCTGACTCTCCTGAATTATATTTCGTTTCTATTATCTCAGATGCCGGAACCTTTCGCAAGAGTCCACAGTGATACAAGAACAATAAAAAAGAACTTAGGGAGGTGTTTTTTCAAAATTCCAATTTTGATAAATATATTGCGGATTATCGATCTGTATGTTATAGTAATTGTAAATTATAGTTTTAAAATATAAAATAAGTTTTGAAGGAGAAAGCATGTCGTTTACAGATCAAAAAAGAGCAGAGATAGAAAAATATATCTTTCGTAAGATCGCGCTGGACGATGAAGCGCTTGTGGCTAAGACAATGGACAGCTTCGGTATATCTATTACCTCCGTAAAACGCTATTTGAAAAAGGCGGCGGAGAAAGGTGTTATAGAAGAATGTACGGTTCGTGCCAGCGGCTATGTCTTGACGGAGCAGTCCTGGGAGGAGCAGGTGGAGCTGGGAGCCGTCCTGCCTCAGGAGGATAAGATCTATGACGAACTGTTGCAGAAGCGGCTTGCCGGATGCGGACAGGAAGCACGGCGTATCTGGCAGTATGTCTGTGCGGAAATGCTGAATAATGCCATCGAGCACTCCAGAGGAAGCCGGATCAGGGTCATCCTGCGAAGGAATGTGTTATATACCTCAGTGATCATTGAGGATGACGGGGTGGGTGTGTTTCGGACACTAATGGATTATATGGCGGGGCATGGTTGGGACGAGCCAAGTGAGGAGGACGCCCTGGTGGAGTTATATAAAGGAAAGATTACCAGCGATGCTTCCGCTCATTCCGGGGAGGGAATCTTTTTTTCCTCGAAAGCGGTGGACGCTTTTGCCATCTGGTCCGGGGCGAAGGTGTATAAGTGCCGCGGCGGAGAACTGCAGGCTGTGATAGAGAATCATCTGCTGGCCTATGCATCGCGCATGGAGGAAATCGGTACGATGGTGATGATGGTATTGGAAAATGAGACATCCAGAAAATTATCGGAGGTATTTGATATGTATGCAGATGTAGACGAGGGATTTATCCGCACCAAGATACCTGTAAAGGAAGCATGTATTTCGGGAGAGCCGGTGGCCCGCTCACAGGCGCGAAGGATCTGTAACCGTCTGGCGGAATTTAGGGAAGTCATTCTGGATTTTGACGGCGTGGAGATCATGGGACAGGGTTTTGCCGATGAGATATTCCGCGTATATGCAGCGGCGCACCCTCAGGTGATATTGTGTCCTGTTAATATGGAGCGGGAGGTGTCGCGGATGATACGGCATGTGAGCCGCGGCAGTCTTGCGGAAAATGTACGGCCCCAGGCGGTGGGATAATTTTTTTAAAAATACCGGTTGACATTCCCTCCCAATAGGCGTATTATAATTTCATACTTAACCTAGTAAATAAGTAGGAAATAAAAACGGAGAATAGAAGGAGGAAGAAAAAATGGCTAACATTAAAAAGAGCGCATCGGAGTTGGTAGGGCACACACCGCTTCTGGAGGTGACCAATTATGAGGAAAAGAACGGCATCGTAGATGCGACGATTC
Organism: Lachnospiraceae bacterium; assembly: GCA_014804385.1. Classification (GTDB taxonomy): domain Bacteria; phylum Bacillota; class Clostridia; order Lachnospirales; family Lachnospiraceae; genus UBA3282. Next base: position 32,396 of record JAAUZW010000015.1, read on the forward strand.
TGGTGAAATTAGAGTATTTTAATCCGGCGGGATCGGTGAAGGATCGAATCGCCCTGCATATGATCGAGGTGGCGGAGCGGGAAGGAAAGCTGAAACCCGGCGGTACGATCATCGAGCCCACCAGCGGCAACACAGGCATCGGTCTGGCGGCGGTGGCGGCTGCCAAGGGCTATAAAGCAGTGTTGACGCTGCCGGAGACAATGAGCGTGGAGCGCCGCAAACTTCTGCAGGCCTACGGGGCGCAGCTGGTGCTGACGGATGGCGCTCAGGGTATGAAGGGAGCTATTGCGAAGGCGGAGGAGCTGCAGGCGTCTACTCCGGGCTCTATCATTCTGGGGCAGTTTGTCAATCCGGCGAACCCGGCGATCCANAAGGCNACCACAGGCCCTGAGATCTGGGANGACACGGACGGNAAAGTGGATATTTTNGTGGCGGGCGTCGGCACCGGCGGCACGGTGACGGGCGTGGGTACTTATTTAAAGGAAAAGAATCCTGNCGTGAAGGTTGTGGCGGTGGAGCCTGAGGGCAGTCCTGTTCTTTCCGGCGGACAGCCGGGNGCGCACAAGATTCAGGGNATCGGCGCAGGNTTTGTGCCNGAGACTTTGGANACCGGCATTTACGATGAGATCATCAAGGTTTCCAANGAGGANGCNTTTACNGCNGGCAGNGCNATNGCGCAGCAGGAGGGCGTTCTGGTNGGTATTTCCTCCGGAGCGGCGCTGCACGCGGCGAAAGAGCTTGCAAAGCGGCCGGAGAATAAGGGGAAGGTGATCGTAGCGCTTTTGCCTGATTCCGGAGACAGATATCTCTCCACACCGCTTTTCTCTGCGGAATAACGTTCAGCATAGATCCATTTGCAAAGTGCGTCTTTCTATAGGNATACTGCGTGCAAACCTTGACAATTTGNGGGAAACATACTATAGTGANCGCTNGNGCTNTCNTGCGTGAAAGCGCAGGANAGCNGNTTTACATGGTATGTTTANAGNANANAGATNGCACGGAAAGGATAAAGCGAGATGGCGGAAATGATCGAAGTGCAGGAGCTATGTAAGACCTTTGAGACCGATGAGGGTAAGGTGGAGGCTCTGCAGAATATAACCCTGTCCATTCGGGCGGGCGAGATCTACGGCATTATCGGTATGTCGGGAGCGGGCAAGAGTACGCTGGTGCGTTGCCTGAATTATCTGGAGAGACCCACCTCCGGCACGGTGAGCATTGAGGGAAAGGATCTGGGAGCGCTGTCTGAAGCGGAACTTCGGAAGACGCGCAGAGAGATCTCTATGATCTTCCAGCACTTCAATCTTTTGATGCAGAAGAGTGTCATTGACAATATCTGTTTTCCNCTGGTNATCGGGGGCATGAAAAAGAAAGAGGCCAGAAAGCGGGCTCAGGAGCTTTTGGAGATCGTGGGACTTTCGGAGAAGGCTTCCGCTTACCCGGCGCAGCTTTCGGGCGGGCAGAAACAGAGGGTGGCTATTGCCAGAGCACTTACCGTAAATCCCAAGATCCTCTTGTGTGACGAGGCTACCAGCGCNCTGGATCCCAGGACGACCCAGTCAATCTTGCAGTTGTTGAAGGAAATCAATAAAAATTACGGCATCACCATTGTGATCATCACCCATGAGATGTCGGTAGTCCGGGAGATTTGTTCCCATGTGGCCATCATTGGTGAAGGACATCTGGTGGAGCAGGGACGGGTCTCGGATATCTTTGCCCATCCGAAGACGCCGGAGGCGAAGGAACTGATCCTAAAGGGAAGCGGCACGGAACGCCGTACTTTGGAGGATCAACAGAGAGAGTTGATGAAGGGAAAGAGCTGCATCCGCATCGTCTTTTCCGTGAATTCATCCTTTGAACCGGTGATAGCGAACATGGTGTTAAAGTTCGGCCAGCCCATCAACATCCTGCGGGCGGACACGAAAAATGTGGAGGGAATCGCCAGAGGCGAGATGATCTTGAGCCTCCCCGATGAGCAGTCTGTGCAGGAGGAAATGAAGGCTTATCTGACAGAGAGAGGCCTGGCGGTGGAGGAGGTGAACGGCTATGTGGACTAGTGATNTGACATGGATGATGGNGGANGGNGTGCGNGANACNCTGCTTATGACANTGCTGTCNACTTTCTTNGGCTATCTGCTCGGNCTGCCNTGGGGCATTGTACTGGCGGTGACNGANAAGACGGGCATCCGGCCCAANGCGGCGGTGTANAAGGCGCTNGATGTGCTTGCNAACATTTTGAGGAGTATTCCGTTTTTGATCCTGCTGATTCTGGTNATGCCGCTCACGCGTTTGATCGTGGGCAAGACCACAGGCTCCNTTGCCACCATTGTNCCGCTNACNATAGCGGCNGCGCCTTTTATCGGNCGTATGATAGAGTCCTCCATCAANGAGGTGGATCANGGNGTGGTGGAAGCGGCNCAGAGTATGGGTGCGGGTACTTTTACTATTATATGGAAGGTTCTTCTGGTGGANGCCAGGACCTCNATTNTGGTGGGNGTGACGATCGCCATCGGCACCATTCTCGGNTACTCCGCNATGGCGGGTGTGGTCGGCGGCGGCGGCCTGGGCGATATTGCCATGCGTTACGGCTATTACCGCTATGAGACNNNGATCATGATCGTATCGGTGGTACTTTTAGTGGTGTTGGTACAGATTTTCCAGACGCTGGGAATGCGGCTGTCTGTGAAGCTGGATAAAAGAAAGTAGTTTGGATTTGCTAAAAGGAGGAGAAATGTTATGAAAAAGAAGATTTTGGTATCTGTTTTGGCAGCGGCTCTTGTGCTCGGCACACTTACGGGCTGCGGCGCAGGAAAGAAGGATGACAGCACGATCACGGTGGCGGCTTCCGCTACGCCTCATGCGGAGATCTTAGAGCAGGTAAAGCCGATCCTTGCGGAGCAGGGCTACACTCTGGAGGTGACGGTATTTAACGACTATGTACAGCCGAATCAGGTGGTGGAGAGCGGCGAGTATGACGCCAACTATTTCCAGCATATCCCTTATCTGGATTCTTTCAATGAGGAGCAGGGCACACATCTGGTGAATGCAGGCGGTATCCATTACGAGCCCTTCGGGATCTATCCCGGCACCAAGGCGGGCCTTGGCGATCTGGCAGAGGGAGATACCATCGCGGTTCCCAATGATACCACCAACGAGGCGAGAGCGCTCTTACTCTTACAGGACAACGGCATTCTGACCCTGAAAGAGGGCGTAGGTTTGACGGCGACAGTGCGCGACATCGTGGATAACCCCTACAATGTGGATATCCAGGAGCTGGAGGCAGCGCAGGTGCCCAGAGTGAAGGATGAGGTTGCGTTTATGGTCTTAAACGGTAACTACGCGATGGAGGCAGGCTTCTCCGTGGCAAAGGATGCGGTGGCTTACGAGCAGTCCGATTCCGAGGCGGCTAAGACCTATGTGAATGTGATCGCGGTCAAGGAGGGCAATGAGAACAGTGCCGGCATCCAGGCGCTGGTGAATGCGCTCAAGTCCGATGCAATCAAAGAGTACATCAACAGTACATACGACGGCGGCGTGATCCCGTTCGAATAATCGACTCATGAAACATTAAGGAAGGAAAAGAGCAGGGAAGTTTTTCCCTGCTCATTCTTTCATTTTATCACCTGCTTTCCTTATCGTGTGAACTGATGATATAATATGATAATAAAAGTTTTCGTACAGGGTGTAAAGTCTGTTTTTGGTGAACTATTTTTTGATAATAAGAGGATAATTGCGTGTCTTTGCGGAAAGGGAGTATATGTCCTTACAATTCTACTTCGGCGCTTCCGGCGCCGGTAAGAGCAAAAAACTACATGATGATATCATAGCGGAATCCTTAAAGCATCCGGAGCGAAATTATCTGCTGATCGTACCGGATCAGTTTACCATGCAGACCCAGATGGACCTGGTGGTGGAGCATCCGCAGCACGCGATCATGAACATTGATGTACTCAGCTTCGGGAGATTGACTCATCGAGTCATCGAAGAGGTGGGAGGAGAGGAACTGCCAATCCTGGATGATACGGGGAAAAGTCTTGTGCTGCGCAAGGTAGCGCAGCAGGAGAAGGAAAAGCTCACAGTGATGGGCAGCCATCTGCAAAAGATCGGCTATATCCACGAGATCAAGTCGGCTCTCTCCGAGTTTATGCAGTACGGAGTCGGCGCGAAGGAACTGGAAACTTTGATGGATTACGCCAAGAGTCGAGGAGCGCTCTATTATAAACTGAAAGATCTGAGTGTCTTATATCAGGCATTTGGAGAATACATACGGGATCGTTACATCACCACAGAGGAGACGCTGGACAGGCTCAGAGAGGCGCTGCCGAAATCGGAGATCGTGAGAGACAGTGTGATCGCTTTCGACGGCTTTACGGGATTTACCCCGATTCAGAACCGGGTGATCCGGGATCTGCTGAAATTGACCAGAAAAGTGATTGTTACACTCACCATAGATGAGAGGGAGAATCCCTATCGGTTGGAGGGGGAGCAGAAGCTTTTTTACCTGACTCAGAAAACGGTGGCGGTTCTGCGTGGTCTGGCAAAGGAAGCAGGGATCGAGGAGGAGCCTTTCGTCCGCTGCGGGGAGAAACTGCAAGACCGGCTGCCCCGGTTCGCCGATAATCCGGAACTGGCGCATTTGGAACAGAATCTGTTCCGCTACCCGGCAAGACCTTACGAGGGCAAGGTGCAAAGGCTGCATCTGATAGAGGCATCCTCTCCCGCTCAGGAACTGCGCCAGACTTGTATTGCAATCCGAAGGCTTCTTCTGGAGTCAGAAGAACTGTGTTACCGCGATATCGCTGTGGTGACCGGCAACATGGAGGTTTACGGCAAGGACGCGGAGGAAGTGTTTTGCCGGTTTGGGATACCGATCTACCTGGACCGGACGAGGGGGATTTTGGAGAATCCTTTTACTTCCTATCTGCGCAGCGCACTTCAGATCATTTTGCAGGATTTCAGTTTCGAGGCGGTCTTTCACTATCTGCGCACCGGACTTACGGACTTTTCTTTAGACGAGGTGGACAGGCTGGAAAACTATGTGCGTCGTTTCGGGATCCGGGGACGGAAGCGTTGGAGCGAGGCATTTACCTATCGGGAGGAGGATCCGGAGGGAGAGGAGGCGTCACTTACGGCACTTGTGGCTCACAATGCCATCCGTGCGGCCCTGATGGAACAGCTGGCACCCCTCCTTACTCCCTTAAAAACGGCAGGGGAGATGGTGCGCGCTCTCTATACCTTTCTGGTGGCAGCCGGAGCACAGCAAAAGATCGCTGACTGCGAGGCGGCTTTTTTGGAGAGGAATGATCCGGTGCGGGCGAAGGAGTATGGGCAGATCTATCCTCTGGTGATCGATCTGCTGGATCAGATCGACAGCCTGCTTGCGGAGGAGGAAATGACCCTGAAGGAGTTTGCGGACATTCTGGATTCGGGTCTTATGGAGATCACGGTGGGTACGATTCCTCAGAATGTGGACCGCATTCTGGTGGGGGATATTGAGCGGACCAGATTGAAACAGGTAAAGGTGCTCTTTTTTCTGGGAGTCAACGACGGTAATATTCCCAAAGGCTCTGGCGGCGGGATCATCTCGGACCTTGACCGGGAATTCTTAAGGGAGTCGGATATAGAGCTGGCGCCTTCGCCCAGACAGCAGATGTATATTCAGCGGCTCTATCTGTATTTGAATATGACGAAGCCTTCGGAGGCGTTATATCTTTCCTACGCGAGAGTGGGGGAGGACGGAANGGGGGAGGACGGAAGGTCTCTGCGTCCCGCCTATCTGGTTGAGCTGGTGCGCGGCGTGTTTCCGCAGCTGACTTTGGAAACGCCGGAGTATGCGGCAGTAGAGGAGCAGCTGGTGAGCGGCGCGGACGGGATCGGCTTTTTCACGGACAGCCTGCNGGAGTATGCCCAGGGAAGACTGGACGAGTCGAAGCAGAGGACGCTCTACACCTTCTATCATTGTTATGNGGGGATGNCTCAGTACCGGGAACAGCTGGAATCCCTGATAGAGACAGCCTTTGCGCGTTACGAGGACACAGCGTTGACCAAAGCGGTTACAACTGCTCTGTACGGCGCTTCGCTTCTGAACAGTGTCAGCCGGCTGGAAAAATATGCCGCCTGTGCCTATGCCCATTTTTTACAGNACGGGCTGCGTCTGCGGGAGCGGGAGGAGTACAGCTTCGAGGCGGTGGATATGGGCAATCTGTTCCATGGGGTGTTGGAGATNTTTGGNGATAAGCTCACAGAGTGCGGCTANACCTGGCTGGACTTTCCNGAGGAGGANGGNANAAAGCTGNTGGCACAGGCGCTTTCGGCCTACGCCGCNGTCTGCGGGGAGACGATCCTCTACAGCAANGCCAGAAANCANCATCTGCTGGGCCGGCTGGAACGGATCTTAAACCGCACGGTNCNGACNCTNCAGANNCAGCTTAAGAANGGNCAGTTTNTGCCGGAGGCTTTCGAGGTATCCTTCGAGGCGCTGGAGGATNTGGANGCCTTCAACATTGCANTNNGCGGGCAGGAGAAAATGCGTCTGCGGGGCAGGATCGACCGGGTNGANACNTGTGAGACCGNNGACAGAGTCTATGTGAAGGTNATNGANTACAAATCCGGNACGNGGCGTTTNGATCTGGCGGCGCTCTACTATGGACTGCAGCTGCAGCTNGTGGTCTATATGAATGCNGCGNTGGAGCTTGTAAAAAAGAAACATCCGGACAAAGAGGCGGTGCCCGCCGCCATGCTNTACTATCGGGTNGCNGATCCGATGGTGGAGGAGACAGAGGGNATGNCGGNGGAGCNGATCAATCNGCAGATTTTNCGGGAACTTAAGATGACTGGANTGGTCAANAAAAATGACGAGGCTGTCAAAATGCTGGANGGAGANTTTACGGANAAGTCNGATATTCTCCCGCTGGAGCGGAAAAAGGACGGCAGCTTCTCCGCNGNCTCNAGTGTNNTNTCNGAAGANGATATGCAGACNNTNTCNNNTTATGTAAACNANAAGATCAANCAGATNGGCAGGGAGATNCTGAATGGGACTATNTCGGTCAATCCCTGTGAGATGGGCAGTGACCNGGCNTGNACTTANTGCGCATACAAGAGCGTCTGCGGCTATGATNCCGGNANGGAGGGNTATCCGGNGCGGAAGCTTAAGAAGCTGGGCAACGCGGAGGCNTTGGAGCGTATGCAGGAAGAAATAGGAGCGGAACCGGTGGCGGACGCGGAGCCGGAAATGACGAAACAGGGAAAAGAAATGTAAAANCAGAAACGAGGCGCAGTATGGGNATNACATTTACNGANACACAGCAGCGGGTGATAGATACCAGAGGCTGTAATCTTTTAATATCGGCGGCGGCNGGTTCCGGCAAGACGGCGGTTTTGGTGGAGCGGATCGTGAANATGGTGTGCGANGNNGANNANCCNGTGGANATTGANCGTCTTCTGGTGGTGACCTTTACCAATGCGGCGGCGGCACAGATGNGGGAGCGGATCAGNNNNGCCCTGAATGANAGGCTTTCNCAGNATCCGGANAANGAGCATCTGCAGCGNCAGACCACATTGCTCTACAACGCCCAGATCACCACCATCGACAGCTTCTGTCTTTTTGTGCTGCGAAATCAGTTCCACACCATCGGGCTGGATCCCGGTTTTCGGATCGCGGAGGAAGGGGAGATGAAGCTTCTTCGCGAGGACGTGTTGGCGCAGGTGATCGAGGACGCNTACGCGGCGGCGATGCCGGATTTCTTATACTGTATGGAATATTTCAGCGNGGGNAGCNGGGATGAGGCNGTGGAAAAAGAGGTGTTAAAACTCTATGACTTTGCCATGAGTATGCCTTTTCCGGAGCAGTGGCTGCAGGAGCGCAAGACGGATTACTGTACGAACGGGGCCGGGGGTTCCGATCAAGATTCGCAATTCTGTGATTTTCTGGGATTCTCTTGGGCGGCGGATCTGTTTACGCATGTGCGGCTTATTTTGGATGGGTGCCTGGAGAAGCTGGGGGCGGCGCTGCATCTGTGTGAGGAGCCGGACGGGCCTTACCCTTATGCGCCCCTTCTGGAGCGGGAGAGAGATATGGTGGAGGGGCTGCTTCTGGCTTGTGGCGGCAGCCATGATGGTGGAACAGCGGCAGAGAAGGCAGCAGAGAGAGCGGAGGAGGCGGTTGTTTCCGACTATGATGCGCTCTGCGCGGCTTTTGGGGCGGTGCAGTTTGAACGGCTGCCTGCCAAGCGGGATACGAGTATTTCTCCGGCGAAGCGGGATATGGCAAAGGGCCTGCGGGANGAGGTGAAAGAGAGCCTGTCGGAACTGNGGACACAGTTTTTTGCCGGTTCGACAAAACAGGTGGAGAGACAGATGGCGGCCTGCGGCAGGGCGGTGGAGGCGTTGGTGGATCTGACGCTCTCGTTTAAAGAAGCATTTGATGGGGCGAAGCGGGAAAAAAATATTCTGGATTTTGACGATATNGAGCATTTTGCNCTGCAGGTGCTTGTGAAGGAAGAAGAGGGGCAGTGTGTTCCCACAGAGACCGCGTTAGCCTATCGGGACTGTTTTGAGGAGATTTTGATCGACGAGTATCAGGACAGCAATCTGGTACAGGAATACCTTTTGTCCTGTATCAGCGGAGAAGCAGAGGGACGCCACAATCGCTTTATGGTGGGGGATNTNAAACAGAGTATCTATAAATTCCGCCTGGCCAGACCGGAATTGTTTTTGGANAAGTACGAGACTTACGGACAGGCCGGGACTGAGAATCGGCGGATCGACCTCCATCAGAATTTCCGAAGCCGCAGGGAGGTGCTTGACAGTGTCAATGGGCTTTTTGAACGGCTGATGGGGCAGGAGGCGGGCGGAATCGTCTATGATGAGCAGGCGGCGCTGCATCTGGGAGCGGATTACCCTGAGAACGATTCTCAGGCTAAAAGCGATTTTNAGNNTGNGNATNATTCTNANACNGNGAGCGATTCTCAGNNTGCAGAATGATTNTCAAGCTGAGAACGATTCNCCGAATAGAACGGAGCTGCTNCTCTTNCAGACGCAGGATGCGCCNGANGAGGTTTCCGTGAAGGAGCAGGAGGCTTACGGCGTGGCGGCCCGGATCAAGGAGCTTTTGCGGANGTTTCGGGTCACCGACCGGGAGACGGGGAGACTGCGGAAGGCTTCCTATCGGGATATTGTGATNCTGCTTCGCACCGTGTCCGGCTGGGACGAGGTGTTTAAGAAGGTGCTGGAGCAGGAGGGGATACCTGTTCATGTGACTTCCCGGACGGGTTATTTTGCGGCGGCNGAGGTGCAGGAGCTGTTACATTTCCTGCGGATCCTGGACAATCCGCTGCAGGACATTCCCCTTTACGGTGTTCTGCACTCCTATCTGGGCGGTTTTTCGGAGGAGGAGATCGCTTTGGTGCGTGCGGCCTGCCCGAAAAAGCGGTATCTCTATGACGCGCTGAGCGCGTGCGGCAGTGCAACAAAATCGACTAATNTGGTCAATGAGACGCCGGGACAGGAAGCAAACCGGCAGGAGATGGCAGGGAGTGTAGAGCAAGCCCTGTCTCATAAGATCGCCGCATTTTTGCAAAAGATATCCCGTTACCGGGATCTGGCTGCCTATCTCTCCGTCCACGAGCTTTTGCAGACGATCCTGCGGGAGAGCGGCTATCTGTATTATGTGGCGGCGCGTCCGGAGGGAGGCAGACGCCGGGCTAATGTGGAGATGCTTTTAGTGAAGGCGGCGGATTACGAGAAGACCAGCTATTTCGGACTCTATCACTTCCTGCGCTACATGGAGCAGCTGGAAAAGTACGAGGTGGATTACGGCGAGGCGGCCATGCAGGATGAGAATGCGGATGTGGTGCGGATCATGAGCATCCATAAAAGCAAGGGACTGGAGTTCCCCATCTGTTTTGTGTCCGGGCTGGCAAAAGGCTTTCAGAAGCGGGAAACTGCCGGTGTGCTGGCGGTGGATGTGGATATGGGAATNGGTGTAGACTATGTGGATCCGAAAGGCCGGGTGAAAGCGAAGAATCTACGGAAAAATGCGGTAGCGGTCAAGCTGAAACGGGATAATCTGGCGGAAGAGCTGCGGATCCTCTATGTGGCCATGACTCGGGCCGAGGAAAAACTGATACTGACCGGAGTAGTTAAAAACCCGGAGAAGCGGGCGGTATATCTGGCTTCCCGCAGNCGGCGGAAAAGAAAACTTCTCTCCTATGAGGTGCTTTTGGGGCAGGATAGTCTTTTGGGNCTGGTGATGGCGGCGCTGTCCGGAAACCGGTGTCTTGACGGCTTCTATGAGTCCTGCGGGCTGGAAGCAGATCCGGGGAGTCCGGAATATGTGAAAAACCTGGCGGTCACGGTAAAATTGACCGGTTGGGATCATGTCATGGAGGAGAAGCTCACAGAGACGGTATTGAGTGTGGACGCGAAGAGAAGGCTTCTGCTTTCCGATTTTGAAAAAGATGTTGACACTGAGCTGTTGACTAAGATGTCATATCGCTTTTCTCATACTTATCCCCATGAGAATTTACGTGAACTCTATGCAAAGACCACTGTATCGGAATTAAAAAAGGCCGGGATGCAGGAAGAAACAGACGATTCCGTTAAGTTATACGAGGAAAAGCCGGTGGTGCCTTATCTGCCCAAATTCATTGAAAATGACGAGCGTGTCACAGGATCTATGCGGGGAAGCGCTTTCCATAAAGTGATGGAGCTTCTGGATTTTCAAGAACTGACCAAAGAAGTCAATACGAACCGGAGTGCTGCGGAAGCGATGCTGCGCAGCCAACTGGACAGGATGGAGCAGGAGGGAAGACTTTCTGCGGCATACCGGGAGGTGGTGTCGGTGGAGAAGCTGACAGCCTTTCTGACCAGCCGGGTGGCCCTGCGCATGGCGGATGCGGCGCGCTCAGGCAGACTGTATAAAGAACAGCCCTTCGTGCTGGGACTTCCGGCCAACCGCTTGAAGGACGGCTTTCCGCCGGAGGAGACCGTGCTCATTCAGGGAATCATAGACGTGTTTTTCGAGGAGGAAGACGGCTATGTGGTACTGGATTATAAGACGGATGCGGTGAAAACGCCGGAGGAGCTGGTAAAGCGGTATCAAGTACAGCTTGATTACTACAGTGAAGCGTTGGAGCAGATTTTCGGCCATGCCGGGGACGGCATAGGAAAGCCGGTGAAGGAGAGGATTCTTTACTCCTTTAAGCTGGGGAGTGAAATCCATGTCATACCTCCCAAAGCCAGACAGACAAGGATACTTCTTTGAAGCGAATGTTTCGCTTGAAATGCACGACTGCTTCCTATATAATTTTATATAATAACAGCTCAGCCGGAGCGATTCTGCGAATGGGCGTGGGCTGAACAATATATTAGGGTATAGGATTCAGGATAAGAGAGAGAAGGAGAAAAAATATGAGATTAGTGACAAGATCAGATTTTGACGGATTGGCATGCGGTGCTCTCTTAAAGGAGATAGGCTTGATCGACAGTTGGAAATTTGCGCATCCGAAGGATCTGCAGGACGGATTGGTGGAGATCACGGAGAATGATGTGCTGGCGAACGTTCCCTTTGTGGAGGGGTGCGGTCTGTGGTTCGATCATCATTCCAGCGAGCATGAGCGCAACGAATTAAAGGGAAAATATAAGGGAGAGAGCCGTATTACACCTTCCTGTGCCCGCATCATCTATGAGTATTATGGCGGCCAGGAGCGCTTCTCTCATTTTGACGATATGATGGTGGCTGTGGACAAGGTGGATTCCGGCAATCTGACCATAGATGAGATCCAGAATCCTACAGGGTGGATTTTGGTGGGATTTCTGATGGATCCTCGCACAGGCCTTGGCAGATGGCGTAATTTCACTATTTCCAATTATCAGCTCATGGAACAGCTGATGGAGTGCTGCCGCACCATGAGTACGGAAGAAATTCTGGCGCTGCCCGATGTGCAGGAGCGCATTGCCATTTATCACGAGCAGGATCAGAAGTTCAGAGAGATGGTAAAGGCCCATACCCGGGTGGAAAAGGACGTGATCATCTCGGATCTGCGGGGTGTGGATCCGATCTATTCCGGCAACCGTTTCCTGATCTACAGTATGTATCCCGAACAGAACATTTCCGCTTGGATCGTCAGCGGCCGCGGTGGCAAGGGCTGTTCCGCGGCGGTGGGCTACAGCGTCTTAAACCGCACCTCCCATGTGAATGTGGGAAGCCTGATGTTAAAGTACGGCGGCGGCGGGCACATGGCAGTGGGAACCTGCCAGTTCACGGATGAGACGATGGAAGAACAGATTCCGAAGCTGTTGGATGAACTCGTAAATTATGATACCTATTACAAATAAGGAAGAAGAATGAATGGAAGATATGAGTGTATTCAAAAGTTACTTAGGACGGCTGTTACAGGATTTGAAGGATCTTGAGCAGGCATTGAGAAATAAAGAGTATGAGAAAGCAGCAGAAATGACTGAGAAACTGATCGAGGATACGCAGAAAGGTCTTGAGGACAATTAAGCAAAAAGGAAAAAATATGGAAAAAACAGAAGCCCCGGAAAGATATTTTTCGGGGCTTGCGTTTCTGCCTCCCGTTCTGACTGCGGTCTGCATCATGCTCACGGTGGTGATGGCAGTCTATGTGCTGTGGTTTTATCAGGGCAGTTATCAGGAGGAGGGAAACGGGGAAACCTATGACAGATACTACATGATGATCACCCAGGACAACAAGTCTTCCTTCTGGCAGTCCATCTACCAGGGCGCAAGCGAGCGAGCACGGGAGGAGAATGTCTATGTGGACTGGCTGGGAAACGACCAGTTTCGCAATTACAGCGTGGAGGAGCAGATGCAGGTGGCCATCGCCTCCGGTGTGGACGGCATCATTGTGACGGCCAGCGAGAGTGAGGAGATGACGGCGCTGATCGATCAGGCGGCAGCGAAAGGAATTCCGGTGGTGACTCTTTACGGAGATAACACCCAGAGCGCCCGCTGCAGCTTCGTGGGCGTGGGCAGCTATAATCTGGGCAGGGAGTACGGGAGACAGGCTGTTAAGATCGTGCAGGAGAGACATGCTTTCACGACGGATGAGGAGATAGGTTTGGGTACGATCGACCGTCCCGCAAGGGTGACTCTTTTGGTCAATGCCTATGCCAAGGGTCTGGATCAGAACATCCTCTATTCCGGGATCCAGGAGGCCATCGAGCAGGAGCGCGGGGATACGGTGATCGAGCTGTCTCTGCGGTCCGTGGATGACACCAATGATTTCTCGGTGGAGGAGTCCATTCGGGATATCTTTATGGAGGGGGACATCCCCGACGTCCTGATTTGCCTGAATGAGCTAAATACCACCTGCACCTATCAGGCGGTGGTGGATTACAATAAGGTGGGTATGGTCAGCATTCTGGGTCATTATATTTCCGATACGATCTTAAATGCCATCGACAGGAATGTGATCTATGCCACCGTGGATATCGACACGCCGCAGATGGGGGGCTTTTGTATCGACGCCCTGCAGGAATATCACGATCTGGGCTATACCAGCCAGTATTTTACGGCGGATATCAGTCTGGTCAGTAAAGACAATGTGGACGCCTATCTGGAGCGGGAGGAGGCGCAGGACGATGAATAGAACGCGCAATGCCTCTCTTCAGTTTAAGATCAGCAGCATTTACATTCTCACCAATCTTTTGGTGGTGGTCGTAAACATTGTCCTGCTCATCGGTATCAACAGTATGTCAAACCGACTGGACACCGTATATCAGGATAATTTGCATTTGAATGAATTTTCGGACGCCATCGGCGCCGTGCAGGACGACATGACGGCCTATCTGAATGCGAAGACCAGCGACTCTCTGGAAAACTATTATCGAAGCGAGCAGATCTGCAGGAATATGGCGGCGGATTTAAATGAGACGGTCACAGGACGGTCTTTTGACCGTATGGAGCGCAATATCCGCCATATGAGCGAGTATTATCTGACAGAAGTGGCGTCCACCATTGAGGCCAAGCGTGGGCGTAATGTGGAGAAATACCGCCTTCACTACGAGAATGCCACCAGTATGTACGACTATATCGAGACCTACATCTCGAATCTGAATATGGAGCAGTTTCGCAGCAACTCCGAGCGTTACAGCGATATTTTACAGCGTTTCCGTCTCTTTGAGGTGGTGTCCGTGATAGCTATTGTTCTGGTGATGGCCAGCAATGTGGGCATCATCGTCGGTTCTGTGGGCGCCATCATCCGGCCCTTAAAGAAGCTGGCAGGTTCTGCCGACGAGGTGGCGAAGGGCAACTTTGACATTGCGCTTCTGCCGGTGGAGTCGGAGGACGAAGTGGGCGTGGTGACCGGTGCCTTTAACTCCATGGTGGTGAGCATCGGCAGATATGTGGAGCAGATCCGGGAGAGTATGGAGGCGGAGCGGGCCTTAAAGGAACGGGAACTTCTCATGGAGGGCCATTTAAAGGATGCCAGACTGAAATATCTGCAGGCCCAGATCAATCCTCACTTTCTTTTTAATACGTTAAACGCGGGCGCGCAGCTTGCCATGATGGAGAGTGCGGACAGAACCTATGACTATATCCAGAAGGTGGCGCAGTTTTACCGCTACAATATGAAGAAAAGTGAGGAGACGGTGACCGTGGCGGAGGAAGTGGAGATGGTGGACTCCTACATTTATATTCTGAACGTGCGGTTTGCCGGAGATATCCACTATGAGAAGCACATAGACGAGTCCCTTCTTGCGCTGGAGATGCCGGGTATGATATTACAGCCCATTGTGGAGAACTGTGTCAATCATGGTATCCGGGAGATGGGCGATCAGGGCGTGATCCTGTTGTCTCTCTATGAAAAAGAGGGCAGTGTCTATGTCAGCGTGAAGGACAATGGTGTGGGCATGAGCCGGGAGATCATAGACAAGGTGATGAGCGGCACCTACCGGGAGGAAGATATGGCGGCGGGCGGAAACGGCGTGGGTATGGACAATGTGATCTCCCGTATGCGGCTTTTTACCGGCAATGAGGATGTGATGGCTATTCACAGCGAGGGCAGAGGAATGGGAACGGAAGTGAGTCTGTGCCTGACGAACAGAGAGCTCCGGGAAAAAGACGGGATGGAAAGGAAGTAGAGGAACATGAGCCATTATAAGATCATGTTGGCGGACGATGAGGGAATTGTGATCGATTCCCTGAAATTTATCATAGAAAAAGAATTCGGCGACCAGTGCAGCATCGAGTATGCCAAGACCGGCAGAAGCGTCATTGAGCTGGCGGAAAATTATCGTCCGGATATCGCCATCATGGATATCCAGATGCCCGGCATCAACGGCATCGAGGCCATGCGGGAGATCCGGGAGACGAATCACAATGTGATCTTTATCGTGATGAGCGCTTACGATAAGTTTGACTATGCGAAGGAAGCCATTAGGCTGGGTGTTTTGGAGTATATCACCAAGCCCATGGAGAAAACCCGGATTCTTGCCGCCCTGCGCCGTGCTATGGAGCAGATCGACAAGGAGAGGGACAAGCGCAGCAATGACCTGCTCATCCGGGAAAAGCTGGAGACGGTCATGCCCATCATCGAGAGCGGTCTGGTCTATAATATGCTGTTTCAGGAGCATTTTGCGGAGGATATCGAGAATTATAAGCAGATTTTGGGGATCACTCAGAATCATGCCTATATGCTGGCGGTGGTCTGCGGAGATGAGCAGGAGGGCAACCATATGACAAATGCGGTGGCCAGCAGCGTGAAAATGCAGGAGTACGATACGGTGCTCAGAGAATTTTTGAAGGAAGCCTATCCCGGGGTGATCTTCGGAACGGCTATGGCAAACAAGCTGGCGGGCATGGTGCCTTGCAGCGAGGGACAGATGTCCTATGGAGAACGGATCGCTCTGATTGAAAAATCCCGGGAGATCGTCCGTGAGCTTAAGAAACGGATCGGGCTTTCCTTCCGCATCGGCATCAGCGCGATCCATCCACTGGAGGAAGCCAGAGATTCCTATAAGGAGGCCATCAATGCGCTGGTCATGACCACGGGAAGCGTGGCCCATGTAGACGATCTGCCAACGGGCTGTGTCTATGAGGAGAATTACCCCATTGATCTGGAGAAGAAGCTTTTTGCAGAGGTTGGGAACGGAGAAGCGGATCATGCCATGACTACGGCGGAGAGTTACTTTGACCTGATCGCAGAGCAGCACGGGGATTATCTGATGAACATCCGCCTGAAGGTGCTGGAATTCGTACTTTATGCGGAGCATCTGGCCTATACCTCCGGCGGTATGACCTATGAATTCCGCTCCAGAGCGGACTATCTGCCTGCTATCATGGAAATAAATGATATACCTTCTATGAGAATGTGGTTTGTGGAGAAGATCGGTGCCGCGAGCCGTAACGTGAGCACTAAGGCTTCCGAGAAGTCTCTGGGAGTTGTGGAGGCGGCAAAGGCTTATATACAGACGAATTACAGCAGGGATATCTCTCTGGACGAGGTATCCAGAGAGGTCAATATCAGTCCCTATTATTTCAGCAAGATTTTCAAGGAGGATGTGGGGGAAGGCTTTGTGGAGTATCTGACTAAGATTCGTATGGATAAGGCAAAGGAGCTTTTGACCACCACAGAGTATTCCATGAAAGAAATTTGTTCCATGGTGGGCTATGCTGATCCCAATTATTTCAGCAGAACCTTTAAGAAAAATGTGGGTGTGACGCCCACGGAGTACAAGCAGCTTTGATAGAGATGAGGGTGAGGATGATGAAAAAGCGAATAGGCATACTGCTTCTGGCATGCTGTCTTCTTCTGGCCCAGGCCGGCTGCGGCAAGTCGGAGAACAGCAGGGAGAGCGATGCCGGAGAAGAAGAAAAAATACAGATTGGTATGAGCTTTGATTCCTTCGTCATCGAGAGATGGCAGAGAGACCGGGATGTGTTCGTCTCTGTGGCCAAAGAGCTGGGGGCGGAGGTCAACGTGCAGAACGCCAACGGGGTGGTGGAGGAGCAGAAAAAGCAGATTGATTATTTTATTGAGAAGGGCATGGATGTGATCGTCATTATCGCCATCGATCCGTCCGCGCTGCAGGATCCCGTGAAAAAGGCGAAGGATGCGGGGATCAAAGTAGTATCCTATGACCGGCTGATCAACGATGCGGATGTGGATCTCTACATTTCCTTTGACAATGAGATGGTGGGGACTATGATGGGGCAGGCTCTCGTGGCGGAGGGAATATCCGGCGGTAATGTGGTAATGCTGGGCGGTTCTCCCACAGACAATAATGTTCCTATGGTAGAAAGTGCCTTCAAAAGAGAAATGTCGAAGCACAGTGTTACGATTCTGGATTCCATTCATGCGGATAACTGGCGGGCGGAGGAGGCGGCGGCCTACATTTATGCCAATCCGGTAAAGATTGCCCAGGCGGACGCTATCATGTGCGGCAACGATGATCTGGCCACCCAGGCCGTGCGCGCTCTCTCGGAAACCCGGCAGGCGGGAAATATGCTGGTGGTTGGGCAGGACGCGGATCTGGCTGCCTGTCAGCGGATCGTGGAGGGTACCCAGGTCATGACGGTCTACAAGCCGGTGGAGCGTCTGGCGACTCGGGCGGCGGAAGCGGCAGTGGCGCTGGCGAAGGGGGAGGCATTGACAGGCGACGATGTGACCGTGATCGACAGCGGCCCATACCGGATTCCCTACATCGGACTGGAGCCCATCAGTGTGAACCGGGACAATATCGATGAAGTGATCATTGGCAGCGGCTTTCATTTGAAGGAGGATGTATACCTGAATGTACCCGGACAGATGCCGCAGTAGCATTTTTTTGCGAAAACAAATAAGAAAAATTACAAAAAAGTTCTAGTACATTTCGCGTATAAAATTCCATTATGGTGAAAATGTACAGAAAATCATAAATTATTCCTACTTTATTTGTGTTATAGTAGAGGTGCGGAAAAAAAGACATTTCCGCCGGAAGATTGTTTCCGAAAATTACTTCATTAAGAAAAGGGAGGAAAACAAAGACATGAAAAAGAAAGTTTTAAGCATGGTACTTGCAACTTCTATGGTTGCAGCAGGCCTGGTTGGCTGTGGCGGCGGTTCTTCTGAGACAGCAGCACCGGCAGCAGAAGCTCCTGCAGCAGAGGCTGAGGCAGAGGCACCCGCAGCTGAGGAAGAGGCTCCTGCAGCTGACGCAGAGGCACCCGCAGCAGCGGCAAGCGGCAATAAGGTTGGCGTGGCTATGCCCACCAAGGATCTGCAGAGATGGAATCAGGATGGTTCCAATATGCAGGCTGAGCTTGAAGCAGCAGGCTATGAGGTAGACCTTCAGTACGCATCTAACGATGTAGCTACTCAGGTTTCCCAGATTGAGAACATGATCAACGGCGGCTGCGCTGCACTGGTTATCGCTTCCATCGATGGCGAGTCCCTGACCACCGTTCTTGAGAGCGCAAAGAGCGCAGGCATCCCGGTTATCGCATATGACCGTCTGATCATGAACACCGATGCAGTTTCCTACTACGCTACCTTCGATAACTACATGGTAGGTACGAAGCAGGGTCAGTACATCGTAGACACACTGGATCTTGACAACGCAGATGGTCCTTTCAACATGGAGATCACCGGCGGTTCACCTGATGACAACAATGCGAAGTTCTTCTATCAGGGCGCTATCGATGTGTTACAGCCTTACATGGATGCAGGCAAGATCGTGGTTCCTTCAGGCCAGATCGATTTCGCAACAGTTGGTACACCCGGATGGGCTACCGAGACTGCACAGTCCAGAATGGAGAATATCCTTTCTTCGAACTATGCAGACGGCACAAACCTTGACATCGCACTTTGCTCCAACGATTCCACAGCACTCGGCGTTGAGAACGCTCTGGCAGCAAACTACACAGGTGAGTATCCTGTTGTTACCGGTCAGGACTGTGATATCGCTAACGTAAAGAACATGATCGACGGCAAGCAGTCCATGTCCATCTTCAAGGATACCCGTACTCTGGCATCTCAGGTGGTTAAGATGGTTGGTCAGATCATGAGCGGTTCTGAGGTAGATGTAAATGATACCGAGACATATGACAATGGTACAGGTGTGATTCCTTCTTACCTTTGCGAGCCTGTATTTGCAGATATCAACAACTACAAAGAGCTGTTGATCGACTCCGGTTACTACACAGAGGCAGACCTTCAGTAAGCGTCTAAGAAGAATTTCTAAAGACGTTTCGCCATTGGACGAAACGCCAAGAAATTCTAAATCTTAGACAGGAGAATGCTAAAGTATTCTCCAAATATAAAAAAATGTGTTATAATTGAATAAAACCAACAGGCGGGGGTTTTTCCCGCCTGTTAGTTTTAAGAGAGATGGGTAGCAGATATAAACTATGTTGGGAGGAATACACTTTGGCTAAGATTTTACTGGAAATGAAAAATATTACCAAAACATTCCCTGGTGTCAAGGCGCTCGACAATGTGAATTTACAGGTGGAAGAGGGAGAAATCCACGCACTGGTCGGCGAGAACGGTGCGGGAAAATCCACGCTGATGAACGTTTTGAGCGGCATTTATCCGTATGGTACATATGAGGGTGACATCGTTTATAACGGTGAAGTATGTAAGTTTAATAAGATTAAGGACTCCGAGGAGAAAGGAATCGTCATCATCCATCAGGAGCTGGCGCTGATTCCCTACATGACCATCGGAGAGAATATGTTCCTGGGCAATGAGCGGGGCAAGAGCGCNGCCATTGACTGGAATGAAACCTATGGGGAAGCCGACAAGTATTTGAAGATGGTGGGTCTGTCAGAGTCATCNAAGNNNCTGGTNAAGGATATCGGNACCGGTAAGCAGCAGCTNGTGGAGATCGCNAAGGCGNTNGCGAAGCATGCAAAGC
This sequence comes from Lachnospiraceae bacterium, assembly GCA_014804385.1. Lineage (GTDB taxonomy): Bacteria > Bacillota > Clostridia > Lachnospirales > Lachnospiraceae > UBA3282. The sequence goes on from JAAUZW010000015.1 coordinate 52,256, forward strand.
TTCTGATTCTGGATGAGCCTACGTCCTCGCTGAACGAGACGGATTCCCAGGCCCTGCTTGATCTTATGTTAAAGTTCAAGAAAGAGGGTATGACATCGATCATAATTTCTCATAAATTAAATGAGGTTGCTTATGTGGCTGACAAGATCACGGTAATCCGTGACGGTTCCACGATAGAAACAATGGATAAGAAAACCACTGAATTTTCAGAGGACAGAATAATCCAGGGCATGGTTGGGCGTGAACTTACCGACCGTTTCCCGAAGCGTCATGATGTGAAGATTGGCGATATCAATATGGAAGTGAAAAACTGGACTGTGCATCATCCCCTTTATCCGGAGCGGAAGGTGTGCGATAACGTGTCTATCAATGTGAGAAAGGGCGAGGTAGTAGGCATTTCCGGATTGATGGGCGCGGGCCGTACCGAACTTGCCATGAGTATTTTCGGACAGTCTTACGGCACCAACATCAGCGGGCAGCTCTTTTTGGGTGGTAAAGAGGTTGAACTTAAGACCGTAAAGCAGGCTATTAAGAATAAACTGGCCTACGTGACGGAGGATCGGAAGGGTAACGGTCTGGTGCTGACAAACCCGATCAAGATCAACACCACACTGGCGAACCTGGACAGCATCAGTCCGCATAAGGTCATTGACAAAGATAAGGAATATCAGGTGGCCGAGGATTACAGAGGCAAGCTCAAGACCAAATGTCCTACGGTGGAGCAGAATGTGGGTAATCTCTCCGGTGGTAACCAGCAGAAGGTGCTTCTGGCAAAGTGGATGTTTACGGATCCGGATGTGTTGATTCTGGATGAGCCCACCAGAGGTATCGACGTAGGAGCGAAGTACGAGATTTACTGTATTATCAACGATCTGGTGGCGGCAGGCAAATCCGTGGTGATGATTTCCTCTGAGCTGCCGGAGGTTCTCGGTATGAGCGACAGAATCTACGTTATGAATGAAGGCAAGATNGCCGGTGAGCTCTCCGCTCAGGAGGCAACCCAGGAGAAGATCATGTCCATCATCGTAACTTCGGGAAAGGGGGCGTAAGATTATGGAAAAAGTGAATTTTTCAGCGATACTCAGAAAATATACCATGATTATTGCCCTGGTTCTGGTTGTGATCTTTTTCCAGATCACAACGGAAGGGAAAATCCTGTTCCCGCAGAATATCAATAACCTGATTTCCCAGAACGCCTATGTGTTCGTTCTGGCGACTGGTATGCTGCTCTGTATCCTGACGGGCGGTAACATCGACCTTTCCGTGGGATCCGTAGTCTGTTTCGCGGGTGCCATCGGGGCAGTCATGATGGATAAAAATGTAAATATCTGGGTGGCGACCATTACCATGCTCATCATCGGTCTTCTGATCGGTATGTGGCAGGGATTCTGGATCGCCTATGTGAAGGTGCCGCCCTTTATCGCAACGCTGGCAGGTATGTACGCTTTCCGGGGACTTTCCAATGTAGTGCTGCAGGGTATGACAGTTTCTTTGAAGAGCGAGACCTTTATCAAGGTGTTTGGCGGCGGCGCGGACTGTTATGTTCCCGACTTTTTTGGCGGCGAAGGCTTTAATATGACCTGTATGATCGCAGGATGTGTCGCGGTTATTGTGTTGATCGCAATGCAGTTAAAGAGCCGCATCAACAATAAGAGCAGGGGATACGAGACGACACCTCTTGGCAGTACGGTGGCAAAGCTTGCCATCATCAGCATCGTGATTCTCTGGCTGGCATATAAGCTTGCGTCTTACAAGGGTATTCCCTCGGCGCTTGTTTGGATTTTGCTTGTGCTTTTGGTTTATGGTTATATGACCACAAAGACGAGAATAGGCCGTTACCTGTACGCGGTTGGCGGCAACGAGAAGGCTACCAGACTTTCCGGTATCAATACAAAGAGAGTGTACTTTATCGCTTATGCGAATATGGGATTTTTGGCAGCGCTTGCCGGTATTCTCACCATCGCGAGAGCGACTTCCTCACAGCCTACTTACGGGCAGGGCTATGAGATGGATGCTATCGGTGCTTGTTTCATCGGCGGCGCGTCCGCTTACGGNGGCGTAGGTTCCGTGGCCGGTGTGGTAGTCGGTGCGACCCTGATGGGCGTGATCAACATGGGCATGAGTATCATGGGTATCGACGCGAACTACCAGAAGGTGGTTAAGGGTCTGGTGCTTCTGGCAGCGGTTGCCTTCGANGTACTGTCCAAGAGAGAGAAGAAATAAGGGAGGAGGATGAAAAATGAATAAAACAGTGGAAATTCTTAGAAAACATACCATGAAAATAGTCCTTGTCCTGATCGTGATATTCTTCTCGGTGATGACAAAGGGACAGATGTTTGCGGCGTCCAGCTTCCAGGCGCTGATCGCGCAGAACGCATATGTGTTTGTTCTNGCAACCGGTATGCTGATGTGTATGCTGACCGGNGGTAATATCGACCTTTCCGTAGGATCCTTTGTCTGCTTTATCGGTGCCATCGGCGGTATCATGATGGTTCGCTCCGAGATGTCGGTTCCTGTGGCGATGCTTCTTATGGTGGGTGCAGGTGTGATNTACGGTATCGTAGAGGGCTTCCTCATCGCTTATATCAATATTCCGCCCTGGATTGCCACACTGGCAGGCTACCTTGCTTTTCGCGGCTGGGGTACGGCGCTCATGAACGGTTCTACTATCGCGCCCATGCCGGAAAGCTTTATCAAAATGTTCAACGGCAGCGTGCCGGATCTTTTCGGCGGCGCGGGACTTAATATCACCTGTATTTTGGTGGGTGTGATCGCCTGTGTACTCTTTGTATTCCTGCAGTGGAAGGGCAGAAATGACAAGCTCAAAAAAGGATATGAGGCGGAGAGCATGACAAGTGTGATCGTACGCTGTGTACTGATCTGTGTGGTGATCATGCTGTTTGCTTTCAAACTGGCTCAGGCGGGCGGCATTCCGAACAACCTGATCTGGGTGGCGGTGATCTTACTGGTTTATAACTTTGTAACTTCGAAGACAACCATCGGCCGTTATTTCTATACCATCGGCGGTAATGTGGAAGCTACCAGACTTTCCGGTATCGACACGAAAAAGATCTTCTTCCTGGCGTATCTGAATATGGCAGTACTTACCGTAATCAGTGCATGGATGACCATGGCGAGACTGTCTGCGGCGACGCCGACAGCCGGTACCAACTATGAGATGGACGCTATCTCCGCCTGCGTGGTGGGCGGTGTATCCGCTTACGGCGGTTCCGGTACTGTGTTCGGTATGGTGATCGGTGCGACTCTGATCGGTGTTATCAACCTGGGCATGAGCCTTATGGGTATCGACGCCAATTGGCAGAGAGTGGTTAAGGGCGTAGTGCTTCTGGCCGCAGTGGTATTCGAGATCATGAATAATAAGGATAAAACAAAAGAATAAGAAATTTGCAATATCTTATGAAGAAACGGGAGAGCGGCTCTGATGGGCGGCTCTCCTTTTGCGTACCCTGTGAAAATTCTGTGAAATTTTATGAAATATCTGGAAAGCCGTTGACGATAAATTTTATTTGTGAAACAATAAAGAAGCCGCCATTCCGCGAGTTGAGAATGGCTTTACATATAATATAGAAGAAAGGAAGTAGTGTGATGATAAAAACGTTGGCAGCACAGGTAAAAGAATACAAAAAGGCTTCCATTATGACGCCCGTATTTATGGTTCTGGAGGTGATTTTCGAGACCCTGATCCCGTTTCTGATGGCGTCCATCATCGATGACGGCGTGGAGGCGGGCAATATGCAGCATATCTACATGGTGGGTGCAGCGATGATCGTGGCGGCGCTATGTGGTCTTTTGTGCGGCGTTATGGGCGGTAAGTACGGTGCCAGAGCGTCCACGGGCTTTGCTAAGAACTTGAGGCAGGCCATGTTTGAAAACATCCAGACCTTCTCCTTTGCAAGTCTGGATAAGTTCAGCACGGCGGGGTTGGTCACAAGATTGACCACGGATGTGACGAATATGCAGAATGCCTATCAAATGATCCTGCGGATCTGCTTCCGGGCGCCTGTCAGCATGATCTGCGCAATGACGATGGCGTTTATGATCAATGCAAGACTTGCGAGTGTTTATTTGGCAGCGGTGCTTGCGCTTGCCGTGGTTCTGTTTCTGATTATCCGCGGCGCTATGAAATATTTCAAACAGGCTTTTCCGAAGTACGATGAGTTGAACGCTTCCGTGCAGGAGAATGTGAGCGCAATCCGCGTGGTGAAGGCTTACGTCAGGGAAGAACATGAGACGAAGAAGTTTAAGAAGGCCAGCCAGGGAATCTATGATATCTTCCTGAAGGCGGAGAAGCAAGTGGTTTTGAATATGCCTGTTATGCAGTTCACTGTCTATGGCTGTATCCTGCTGATCAGCTGGCTGGGAGCAAAGCAGATCGTGCAGAATACCCTGACCACAGGTGAACTGATGAGTCTGCTGGCTTACTGCATGAATATCCTGATGAGCCTGATGATGGTGGCCATGATCTTTGTCATGATGAGTATGAGTATTGCCAGCGCGGAGCGTATCTGCGAGGTACTCAACGAAAAGAGCGATCTGACGAATCCGGAGAATCCTGTTTATGAGGTGCAAAGCGGTGAGATCGAGTTTCGGCATGTGCGTTTTTCTTACCATAAGGAGAGCAGTGAGGCGGTCTTACATGATATTAACCTGAGGATTCGGGAAGGGGAGACCATCGGGGTCATCGGCGGCACCGGCAGCGCAAAGACCAGTCTGGTCAATCTGATCAGCCGTCTCTACGATGTGACGGAGGGAGCGGTGCTTGTAGGCGGCAGGGACGTCAGAGAGTATGATATAGAGACCCTCAGAAATCAGGTGGCTGTGGTGCTGCAGAAGAACGTGCTCTTTTCCGGCACGATTTTGGAAAATCTGCGTTGGGGTGATGAAAACGCCACGGAGGAAGAGTGTAAACGTGTGTGCCGGCTTGCCTGTGCGGATGAATTTATAGAAAAGATGCCGGAAGGGTATCATACCTACATAGAGCAGGGGGGTACCAATGTCTCCGGCGGCCAGAGACAGAGACTGACGATCGCCAGAGCGCTTCTGAAAAAACCGAAAGTGCTGATCCTGGACGATTCCACCAGCGCGGTGGATACCGCCACGGACGCAAAGATCAGAAAGGCCTTTGCGGAGGAGATTCCCCGGACCACGAAGCTGATCATCGCGCAGCGTGTGGCCAGCGTCATGAACGCGGACCGCATCATTGTCATGGAGGACGGGCGGGTGCATGGTTTCGGAACCCACGAGGAACTGCTTCGTGATAATGAGATCTACAGAGAAGTGTATGAGTCGCAGACCAGCGGCGGGAACGGAGATTTTGATGAAAAAGGAGGCGAGGACTGATGCCGGGACCACATGGAAGAATGCAAGGCGGAAAAAGAATAGAGAATCCGGGGAAGATATTTAAACGATTGATGGGATATGTGGCGAAGAACTACGGGATTCATCTGATACTGGTGGCGGTGCTGATCTTCGTGAGTGTGCTCGCTAATGTGCAGGGTACCATGTTTATTCAGAGCCTGATCGACGATTATATTGCGCCTATGCTCACACAGGACAGTCCTGATTTTGCGCCCCTGGCGGGTGCCATCGCGCGGGTGGCGTGCTTTTATCTGATCGGCGTGCTGGCGTCTTACGCATGGAACCGCATTATGATCAATGTGACCCAGGGGACGCTTCGCAACGTGAGAGACGATTTGTTTTCTCATATGGAGACGCTTCCTATTAAGTATTTTGACACGCACTCCCATGGAGATATTATGTCAACCTACACAAACGACACAGAGACTCTGAGACAGATGATCAGCCAGAGTATGCCGCAGGTGTTCAACAGTGCGATCACCATTGTGAGCGTGCTGATCAGTATGATCATCTTAAGCGTGCCGTTGACTGTGGTGACGCTGTTGATGGTGGCTGTCATGCTGGTGGTGACCAAGAAGGTGGCAGGTTTGAGCGGCAGATATTTTCTGGAACAGCAAAAGAATCTGGGAAAAGTCAACGGTTACATCGAGGAGATGATGAACGGCCAGAAGGTGGTCAAGGTATTCAACCACGAAGAGAAGAGTGTGGAGGAGTTTAGTGCGCTAAATGAGGCACTTTTTGAGAGCGCTGATAAGGCGAATTATCTGGTCAATATCGTGGGACCGGTCAATATGCAGCTGGGCAATGTGAGCTATGTGGTCTGTGCCATTGTGGGCGGGGCGCTGGCGCTCTCCGGCATGACAGGACTGACCCTGGGAAGGCTGGCAAGTTTTTTGACCTTTAATAAGAGCTTTAACATGCCCATTAACCAAGTGAGTCAACAGTTTAATGCCATCGTCATGGCTATGGCGGGAGCGGAGCGTATTTTTAAGATGATGGATGAGATGTCCGAGGTGGACGACGGCTATGTGACGCTGGTGAATGTGAGAGAAGAAAACGGAAAACTTGTGGAGGCGCCGGAGCGCACGGGCCGCTGGGCATGGCGGCATGAGCATCAGGCGGATCATTCCGTGGATTATAAAGAACTTACGGGAGACGTGGTCTTCGACGGAGTGGATTTCGGCTACAACGACGATAAGATGGTGCTCCATGATGTGAAGCTCTATGCCGAGCCGGGCCAGAAGATTGCCTTTGTCGGTTCCACCGGTGCGGGTAAGACGACCATCACCAACCTGATCAACCGTTTCTATGATATTCAGGACGGAAAGATCCGCTACGACGGCATCAACGTGAATAAAATAAAGAAGGCGGATCTGCGGCGCTCTCTGGGAATCGTGCTGCAGGATACCCATCTCTTTACGGGGACGGTCATGGAGAATATTCGCTACGGGAAACTGGACGCCACCGACGAAGAAGTGCGGGCGGCGGCGAAACTGGCCAACGCGGACAGCTTTATCAGACGGCTTCCGGAAGGATATGACACGGTACTCTCCGGAGACGGGGCAAACTTAAGTCAGGGCCAGCGGCAGCTCTTAGCCATTGCCCGGGCGGCCATTGCGGATCCGCCGGTGCTGATCCTGGATGAAGCGACCAGTTCCATCGATACCCGTACCGAGCGCATTGTGCAGGACGGTATGGATAAGCTGATGAAGGGCAGAACCACCTTCGTGATCGCTCACAGGCTCTCCACGGTCATGAACTCCGACTGTATCATGGTCTTGGAGCAGGGGAGGATCATCGAGAGAGGCACCCACGAGCAGCTGCTTGAGGAGAAAGGGAAGTATTATCAGCTCTACACCGGGAATGCGATCACGGCGTAAAGGGGAAATAGAAAAATTTGGATTGCTATTTTATGCTTTATGTCATATAATATGGACATAAGAAGAGCAACCGCCCACAAAGTGGTTAGCCTTCCTATGNTTANATAATAAGCCTACCTGAATCGGCTAAGAAACAAGGTAGGCTTATTTATTTTCGCTTGTTGTTCCTATCTATGTAGGNAAGCAATGCAATCAGGAATGAACCGCCCAAAAATAATAGGCTTAAAACTTCATATATATCCATGTGCATCACCTCCCTTCTTTATTTAAGTTAGGGAGGCTACCACCTCGTAACACGATTGTTCTTCTTGCTTCCCATCATNGCATTNNTANTTGNAATTTACAATCATTTTTTAACTATATAACAAGAATAAAGCATTTTTCATAATAAGTCGGGTATTTCCNCGACTTGATTAAAAACAAAAAGTATAATATCATTAGATGTAGGTAACAGTTGACAACATTCGACAAATGTAGTATAGTATATGCGACTATATGGCATAGTCGGATGTCCGGACAGAATTAAAATGGAGGAAACCATGAGAAGAGTTTTTCGGATGTCTGAAGCAGAGCAGGAAGTGATGGAAAAGCTGTGGGATCAGGAGGGAGCGGTCAAGCAGTCAAAGCTTTTGGCGCTGTTTGAGGCAGATGGAAAGGAGTGGAAGCGTCAGACCCTCAATACATTCTTGTCAAGACTGGAGGACAAAGGACTGGTCAAACGGGAAAACAGAATGGTGGAACCTGTATACAGTCGTGAAACTTATCACAGTATGCAGATGAAGAAGGCNATCGACCAAATGTATGAGGGAAAGCTGAGTAATTTTGTGGCAGCGTTTGTCAANGAAAATACNATCGATGAGAGCGAAGCGGAGGCTCTGATGCGGATTTTAGAGAACGACTAGGAGAGCGCATGGAATACTTACTGGTAATGTCCCTTTCGGGAAGCACGATGACAGTAATATATCTGCTTTTGAGATGTCTGNTGCGGAACAAGGGGTGTGCCAGATCCTATTACTGGTTCGCAAAGGCAGCAGTTCTGTATTATCTGATTCCCCTGCCGTTTCTGAAGAAATGGTACAGGGACATCCTCAGAATTATCCTGCCGGAGAAACAGNCGGAAAGTGTTCAGATATCGCTCAAATGGAAGAATTATGTGGTCTATGGAGAGGAGAAATCGTATCTCAATATTTACGCCAGACTCCAGATGATCGTGATTGTTGTATGGCTCTTGGTTGCCTGTATTTTGCTTTTGCGGCAGTTGGCGGAGTATGCGAGGACGGTTCGTCTGATCGCCAGGTACGCTGACAGNAAAATGACAGATCGGCAGAGGGCAGTTCTGGAACCTCTGAAAGAGGAGTATAAGGTGAAACGTCATGTTGCCTTGTATCAGGGAAGGGACGGAGAGCCAACGATAACAATCGGGGTCTTCAGGCCGATCATTCTCTGCGGCAGAGATTTGGAAAGCCGGGATGCGAAGCTGTTGATCCGCCATGAGATGGTACATATCAAACGCTGGGATATTCTCTGGAAGATACTTATGCACTTCGTGACGTTTTTACACTGGTGGAATCTGATCATGTGGCTTTTATACCGTGATTTCGAGCGTGTCTGCGAGTGGTCNTGTGATGAGACAGCGATGCAGGGAAGGCCGGAGGAGGAAGTAAAGGAATATCTGCGGNTGATGNTCGAAGAGTCGACGGACAGCGGAACGCCGAAGAAAACGAGATTGCGGTGGAGAGCCGGTTTTGGAAATAATGCACAAAAGCTAAAAGAGAGGATGGATAATCTGATGAAGAGAAGGAAATGGAATAAAGCAGCGGCGGTTNCGCTGGTGACAGTGCTGGCNNTTGCCAATTCGATAACGGTGTTTGCGTATAGGGATCCNNTTCAGAGGGAGATAACAGAAGATNTTTCNCAGGANGAGATAGANANANNGNTAGANAGNGANANCTNTNNGTTTGNTCNTGACGGNANCAGCTNNNGNAGANNCNCAAGAGTTTGCTATGATAGNAGNTNTGGANGAGCTGGAGATTCGATATGANANNCAGTTTANNGANGAGGAGGGCAATATCTATCCNATCACGGAGNCGNTTCAAAGGGGATGNAGNCATACNTATGNNTCNGGNANNTCANCAGANCATAANAAATATTCGGATGGNAGNTGTGAGGTGAGANNGTT
>JAAUZW010000015.1:61698-168449 GCA_014804385.1 Lachnospiraceae bacterium
CACAGAGATGCAGTAAATGNGGTTATGTGTTGGANGGTAGNTTAATAAGTACGACTANATATGNNGTCTGCCCGCACTGATAANGNGGAACAGAAGACANGNTATAGANAGTAAAGGATATATTCTGACATAACATTANGATNATAACTTCATTTTGGATAGCNCTGNTGANAGACAGNNCAGTGTAAAAGGGGATNCGATNNGCGGCTACGATTGTAGTCGCTTATCGTAATTTTAGGGGAAAATTTTCAATATAAAACCATTCTTCATACGTCANATTTTCCGAACGTTCGGAAATTGTAAAAGATTGTATGTTATTGCTGAAAATGATAAAATAATCTTGTTACTGCACCCAATCTGGTAACAGAGAGGGGGTGAGTTTCTTGTCTATCTTATATTCTTTTATCGTTTCCATAATGCAGAATGTAATATCACATTACATATGCAAATGGCTGGATGGCGACGAATAGGGCAGTAACCCGGCCTAACGGTTGACTTCTCCGCAAAAGAAGGAGAAACCCGATAGATGGTGACACATCTTTCGGGTTTCGTTCCTTTTGTGAGTATCTTGTCTTACTATTCTTTTATCATCTGTATTCTAACACAGCGAAATCTCCATTTCAATCACTTTTTTCTGANCGCAGAAAGAAATAGCAACAGTTTAGGGCTTGCAGTTTTCTGCAAGCCTGTTATAATATTGAATAGCATAGTAATCCGATAGGGATAATGATATTCGAAAGAGGGAAAACATATGGCGGAGAGAAATCTGGATTTTGACAGAGAGATAGACAGACACGGGACGGGGTGCATCAAATACGACTATGCGGTGGAACGCGGGATGCCGGAGGATGTGCTGTCGCTCTGGGTGGCGGATATGGACTTTGAGACTTCTTCCTATGTGCAGGACGCTCTGCGGGAACGGTTACAGCATGGCGTTTTTGGCTACACTGANGAGGTNCCGGGGTACTTTGAGAGTGTGAGCGGCTGGATGCTCAGGCATCACGGCTGGCAGGTGGAGAAGCCTTGGCTTGTCAAGACGCCGGGGGTNGTCTTTGCCCTGGCGATGGCGGTGCAGGCTTACACGGAGCCGGGGGACGGCGTTCTCATACAACAGCCGGTGTACTATCCCTTTGCGGGGGTGATTCGGGATAACGACAGAGAGGTGATAAGCAACAGCCTTTTCCTGGGAGAGGACGGTCGTTANCATATNGATTTNGAGGATTTTGAGAGGAAGATCACAGAGCATCGGATCAAGCTCTTTTTCCTGTGCAATCCCCACAATCCGGTGGGGCGTGTATGGACGAAGGAGGAGCTTGAAAGNCTGGGGGATCTGTGCGTGAAGCATCAGGTGACNGTGGTCAGCGATGAGATTCATCAGGATTTTGTTTTTCAGGGAAAGCATCAGGTGTTTGCGAATCTGAANAANGAGTATGCGGANATCACNNTTACCTGNACNGCGCCCAGCAAGACCTTTAATCTGGCGGGACTGTCCATGTCCAATATCTTTATCCCCAATGAGACGCTTCGCAAGCGATTCCTGAAGCAGATGGACCGGGCGGGCGTCAGCCAGCTCAATGTGATGGGGCTTGTGGCCTGTGAGGCGGCCTACCGGGCGGGCGAGGAATGGTATCAGGGGATGATGCGTTATGTGGCGGACAATATCGCTTTTGTGAAACAGTATGTGGAAAGAAACCTGTCCGGGGTGCGCATGGCGGAGCATGAGGGCACCTATCTGGTGTGGCTGGATTTTCGCGGGCTTGGCCTGAGCGAGGCGGCGTTGGAGCATAAGATCATCCATGAGGCCAGGCTCTGGCTGGACGGCGGCGCTATGTTTGGCAAGGAAGGCAGCGGTTTCCAGCGGGTGAATGTGGCATGCCCGAGGAAAACGTTAGAAGCAGCGCTGGAGAGGATTAAGGCGGTGATGTAAGATTTTGCAGGAGCAGCGCAAACTGAATTTAATAACGGATGCAATTTAAAAATTGAGATATCGACATAACAGATGTTATGAAATGGAGTATAAAATGGAAGCTACAGTGAATAAAAGAATATATCTGGATAATGCGGCTACCACCAGGATGCACGAGGAGGTGCTGCAGGAGATGCTGCCTTTTCTGCGGGACAATTACGCCAACCCTTCCGCGATCTACGGCTTTGCGGGAGAGGCAAAGAAGGCGGTAGGACTGGCAAGAGAACAGGCGGCGGCGCTGATTCATGCGAAGCCCACGGAAATTTATTTTACCGCCGGAGGCACGGAGTCCGATAACTGGGCGATCCGGGCGGTGGCGGAGGTATACGCTGACAAAGGAAAACATATCATTACCGGCAAGATCGAGCATCATGCGGTGCTGCACACCTGTGAATATCTNGAGAAACAGGGCTATGAGGTGACTTATCTGGATGTGGACGGAGAGGGGAAGATATCGCCGGAGGCTTTAGAGCGGGCAATCCGTCCCGACACCATCCTGATTTCCCTGATGGCGGCGAACAATGAGATCGGTACGCTGCAGCCTCTTGCGGAAATCGGAAAGATTGCCCGGGAAAAGAAGATCCTGTTTCACACGGATGCGGTGCAGGCTTACGGTCATGTGCCCCTGGATGTGGAGGCCATGCACATTGATCTGCTCTCTGCCAGCGGGCATAAGCTGAACGGCCCCAAGGGCGTGGGCATCCTTTACACAAGGGAAAACCTGCGGCTTCGGCCTTTACTGCACGGCGGCGCGCAGGAGCGGGGACGCCGGGCGGGAACTCTGAATGTGCCGGGTATCGTGGGATTCGGAAAAGCGGCGGCGCTGGCCGCTGAGACAATGGAAGAGAGGCGTAAGAAAGAGGCGGCACTGCGGGATCATCTGATCGACAGAGTGCTTGCGGAGATTCCCTATACCAGACTGAACGGGCATCGGGAGGACAGACTTTCCAACAACGCCCATTTCTGCTTCCGTTTCATAGAGGGAGAGTCCCTGCTCATTCTTTTAGATCAGAAAGGCATCTGTGCTTCCAGCGGGTCGGCCTGCACTTCGGGCGCGCTGGATCCCTCTCATGTGCTTTTGGCTATCGGCCTGCCCCATGAGATTGCACACGGCTCCCTGCGGATCACTCTGTCAGAGGAAACCACCGAGGAGGAACTGGATTATGTAGTGGAGGAACTGAAAAAGATCGTGGAACGGCTGCGGGCTATGTCGCCGTTATACGAGGATTTTACGCGCGGGCAGTGAGCGGTGCGAAGACATAGGGAAACCGTAGCTTTATCGAGCGTGCACCGAAATAATAACAGATGATATTATAAGGCTGACATTTTATATGGAAAGGGTTTGGAAGTATGTACAGTGAAAAAGTGATGGATCATTTTAATAACCCCCGCAATATGGGAGAGATCGAGAACCCCAGCGGCGTCGGCACTGTGGGCAATGCGAAGTGCGGAGACATTATGCGCATGTATCTGGATGTGGACGAGGCGGGGGTCATACAGGATGTGAAATTTAAGACCTTCGGCTGTGGGGCCGCGGTGGCTACCAGCAGTATGGCGACCGAACTGGTCAAGGGCAAGACAGTCACAGAAGCTCTGCAGGTGACCAACAAGGCTGTGATGGAGGCTCTTGACGGCCTGCCGCCTGTGAAGGTACACTGTTCTTTGTTGGCGGAGGAGGCCATCCATGCGGCACTCTGGGACTATGCACAGAAGAAGGGAATTGTGATTGAGGGACTGGAAGAGCCCGTGGAGGATATCGAGGAGAAGATAGAAGGGTAAAAGAAAAATGGATATACAGGAAATCATTGCGTTGGTAAAGAAAACGAAGTTCTTCGTGGATAACCGGGAGAGGGCAGGCCATATCAAGGTGAAGGGGCCGGGTGACCGATTTTGAAGGGAAGCCTTTGAATCTTTTGCAAAGAGGAAGCGTCGTGGCGTCCAATGGGAAGGGGCACGGAGAACTGAGCGCATTGATGGGATGAAAGGAGCCTTCACATGGAACAACAGCCTTCTCTTCTAAAAGAAATCCGTACTCACGGAACCGGTTCTTTTCCCTGTGCGATTTATCGGACGCATTTTAAGGGGAAAGGCAGGCTGGTAAAGCACCACTGGCACGATGAGGCGGAAATCCTCTACTTTTCCGGCGGAAAATTTCGGCTGGAAGTTAATATGGAAGCTTTTCTGGTGGAATCGGAATGTCTCTTTTTTCTCAATCCCGGAGAACTGCACAGCATTATGTCCGAAACATCGGAGAGCCACTGGGAGGATGCTGTCGTCTTTTCCACCGATATTCTGAGTTTCGATTCCTGTGACGAAGCGCAGATCCATCTGATCAAGCCCATGCAGAAGGGGAAATTGCTCTTTCCCCGCTGTATCATGCCGGAGCATCCAGCCTTTGTTCCTGTCAGAAATGCCTTTCTGGATATCATGCGTTCCTTCGGGCAGATGGCGCAGGAGAATTCTCTCGCTGTGGACAGCAGTCTGGTCACGGATGACTTAACCAGTCAATTATATATCAAATCTTCCCTGTTATATATTATCGCCACGCTCTCCGGCAGCAGACTGTTTGTTCCTACGGAAAGGAACCTGGACAAGCGCGTGGAGAGCATCAAGACCGCCCTCACCTATATCAGGGAGAATTACCGGGAGAAGATCTACATTGCGGATCTGGCGGGACAGGTGAATCTGAATGAGCAGTATTTCTGCCGCCTTTTCAAAAAGGCTATCGGGAGTTCTCCGATCGAGTATATCAATGAATACCGGATCAAGCAGGCGAGAAGACTTCTGGAGGAGTCAGATCTGCCGGTCACGGAGGTCTGTATGGAATGCGGCTATAACAATCTGGGCAATTTTCTGCGGGAATTCCGCAGGCATTCCGGAACGACGCCGCTGCAATACAGGAAACAATCTCAAAAAGTCAAAATACAGTAGTTTTTAATCATATAATCGGAAGATATTCCGCCTCTGTGTCAGTAAAATATAACTAGCGCAAAGGAAAAACAAGCGACGCGAAGCGGCATTTGTTTTTCCTGCGCTGTTATAACGAGCAAACGTCCGATGTAATCGGACATAGAGCGCTGAAAGCGCGTGTTTGCGAGTGCGAGTAAGAATGACGCAAGGAGGCAAGTATGAAAAGAAAACCTACAAATCAGCTCTGNACACTTGCTGTGCTGAGCGTGCCGCGCCATGCTGCTTGCAGCATGTGTGCATCTGATACTTGCACCGTACGTTTCATCTGCGTTTGTGTCGAGAAAGGTGTGGAGGTGCAAGTATGATTAAAAAATGGTGGCATGACAAAGTAGCATATCAAATATATCCCAAAAGTTTTTATGATTNCAACGGGGACGGCATTGGCGATATCCCGGGCATTATCAGCAAATTGGATTATCTGCACGATCTGGGCGTGGACATTGTCTGGCTGTCTCCCTGTTACAAGTCGCCCCTGGCTGACCAGGGGTATGACATCTCGGATTATTACAGCATCGATCCCCGGTTCGGCACTATGGAGGACATGGATCGGCTGATCGCCGAGGCAAAAAAGAGAAATATGTACATATTGATGGATCTGGTGGTAAACCACTGTTCCGACGAGCATGAGTGGTTTCAGAAGGCCTGCGAAGACCCGGAGGGAAAATACGGCCGTTATTTTTACTTGAGAGATAAAAAGGAAGGCGGGTTGCCCACCAACTGGCGTTCTTATTTCGGCGGCCCTGTGTGGGATGATCTGCCGGGCACCGATAAGCAGTACCTTCATGTGTTTCATAAAAAGCAGCCCGATCTGAACTGGGAAAATCCCGAGCTGCGGGAGGAAGTATATAAGAACATCAACTGGTGGCTGGACAAAGGTCTGGGCGGCTTTCGCATAGACGCCATTATCAATATCAAAAAGGCGCTGCCCCTTCATGATTATACGCCTGATCGGGAAGACGGGCTTTGCAGTATTTTTGCCATGCTGCAGGAGGCGAAGGGGATCGGAGAGTTTCTGGGGGAGATGCGAGACCGCACCTTCAAGAAATATGACGCTTTTTCCGTGGGAGAGGTATTCAACGAAAAGCCGGAGGAGATACCGGACTTTATCGGGGACAACGGCTATTTTTCCAGCATGTTTGATTTTAATGAAACCATATTCGGGCACAGCCCAAAGGGCTGGTATGACGCAAAACCCATTACCCCGGATGATTACAAGAGATGTTGCTTTGAGTCGCAGGCGAAGGTGAAAGAAATCGGATTTTTGTCCAACATTATCGAAAACCACGATGAGCCGAGGGGCGTCAGTCGTTATATTCCTGAGGGAGACTGTTGCCTGGAGAGTAAAAAAATGCTGGCGGCATTAAATTTCCTGCTGCGGGGACTTCCTTTTATCTATCAGGGACAGGAACTGGGGATGGAGAACGTGTCCATCTCCTCCATTGACGAGGTGGACGATATTTCCGCCCGGGATGAGTATAATGTGGCGCTGGAAGCGGGCCTCTCCCCAGAGGAGGCGCTGCGGGTGATTGCCAAGTCCAGCCGGGATAACGCCCGCACACCGATGCAGTGGACAGACGGGGAGAACGCCGGATTTACGGCCGGGACGCCCTGGCTTAAGGTCAATCCGAACTATACGGACATCAATGTGGAAGCGGAACTTGCCGATGAAAATTCTGTACTGCATTTTTACAAAAAGCTGATTGCTCTTCGAAAAGACCCGGCTTACAAAGAGACTGTCGTGTACGGGGCTCTCGAACCGGTGTGGGAAGAAAAGCACAATTTGATGGCATACTACAGAAAAGGAGATAAGACTTTGCTGGTGGTCGGCAATTACCAGAGACAGGAGCAGGAGATCGCGCTCCCGGCGGCTTATCGGAAAGTGCTGTTAAATAACTATGCGGATATCGTGGAGGAGAACGGGAAGATCCGCCTGCACGGTTATCAGGTATTGATTTTGGAGATGGAGGAATCATTATGAACAGAACGTGGTGGAAGGAAGCGGTTATTTATCAGATTTACCCTCGCAGCTTTATGGACAGCAACGGGGATGGCATTGGAGATATTCAGGGGATCATCAGCAGGCTGGACTACTTGAAATATCTGGGGATTGACGTGATCTGGCTTTCTCCTGTATACAAGTCTCCCAATGACGACAACGGTTACGATATCAGTGATTACCGGGCGATCATGGATGAGTTCGGCACCATGGAGGATTTTGACGCGCTGCTTGCGGGCGCTCATGAGCGCGGCATCCGCATCGTCATGGATTTGGTGGTGAACCATACTTCTGATGAACATAAGTGGTTCCTGGAGAGCCGCAGGTCCAAAGACAACGAATATCGGGATTATTATATCTGGCGCGAGGGGAAGGATGCTCAGACCCCGCCCAACAACTGGGGTTCCTGCTTCGGTGGCTCCGCCTGGCAGTATGACGAGGAGACGGCGATGTACTACCTGCATCTCTTTTCCCAAAAGCAGCCCGACTTAAACTGGGATAATCCCAAAGTGCGGGAGGAAGTCTTCGATATGATGAGATGGTGGTGCGACAAGGGCATCGATGGTTTCCGCATGGATGTGATCAGTATGATCTCCAAGACAGCCCAGATGCCTGACGGGGAGGTAAACGGCCTGTATGGGGATTTCGGCCCTTACTGTGTCCATGGCCCCAACGTCCATAAGTATCTGCAGGAAATGAATGAGAAGGTGCTCTCCAGGTATGACATTATGACTGTGGGCGAGACAGCCGGCGTGACCACCGAGCTGGCGCAACAGTATGCCGGGGAGGATGCCAACGAGTTGAATATGGTGTTTCAGTTCGAGCATGTGGAGGGCGACGGCAAGTACGGGAAATGGACGGATGAGAAAATGCCTCTCACAACCCTAAAGAAGACCTTATCCCGCTGGCAGACCGAGCTGTATGGGAAGGCATGGAACAGTCTGTTTTGGGACAATCACGACCAGCCCAGAGCCGTGTCCCGCTTCGGGGACGACAGACCTCAGTATCGGGAGATGTCTGCAAAGATGCTGGCCACCTGTCTGCATATGCTGCAGGGCACGCCTTACGTCTATCAGGGCGAGGAGCTGGGCATGACCAACTATCCTTTTAGGGCGCCCGATGATTTTCGGGATATCGAAAGTATTAACGCCTATCGGGAGTGGTGCGCTGAGGGACAGCTCTCCCATGAGACATTCTGGCCCTGCATCACCTTCAAGAGCCGGGATAATGCCAGGACGCCGGTGCAGTGGGACGATTCCGAGAATGCCGGATTTACCACGGGAACGCCATGGATCGCTGTGAATCCCAACTATAAGGAGATCAACGCCAAAGCGGAGACGGCGGATCCCGATTCTGTGTTTCACTACTATAAAAAGCTGATCGCGCTGCGAAAGCAGAATTCGGTTATGGTGTACGGGAAATATGAACCGCGTCTTATGGAAAGCGAAGAACTTTTCGTCTATACCAGAACTTTAGAAGAAACGAAATTGCTTGTGGTGTGCAGCTTCTGTGACCATGAGACGACATTTGCCATCCCGGAAGAATTTCAGGGTGCGCCCTGCCTGATCTCCAACAGGGAGCGCAGCTACGAGGGCGCGGAAATTACGCTGGAGGCGTATGAGGCGTTTGTACTGTATAAAAAATAACGGCCGATCTTTAAAAACCGGCCATCATCATTCCTATAAGCTGATCTCGCTGTACAGCATCCTGCGCGCCTTTGACGCCGGAAGCCGCTGCGTCAAGTTCGAGTTTGTTGCTTTCGGCGAGCATCAGCTTTCTCTGAAACTCTTTTTTGGCGTTCTCCGCTTCTTCCGCCCTGCGCTCGGCACGTGCCTGGCTGCGCAGTTTCACCGAGGTTTCCATGGAATCCAAAACCTGTTGCATTGCTGTCATTCCGTTTAAGGCCGTCATATCATTCATACCGGATGCTCCTGTCTGAAAATGCTGTGTTTGGTTTCTTATGTAATGTTTATCGGCAGCCGTAAGGGGATTTTAAAGGAAAAGTTTATAAAAATTTTCACACAATTTTAGCACTCACCTCTTGTTTTGGGGAGGCGTGCATTATCTTACTTTATCAGGTCTCGTAAAGCCCATAAAATGGCGCTTTTCGGGACTTTGCTATTTTCATCAGGCTTCATCAAATTGTATCATTTTTGTCGCAAATGGGGTATGAAATGGGGTACGGAAAAGAAAAGTAAGAAGGGAGATTGACAAATGGAACAGATTTACAGGATAGGAATAGATCATGGATATGGCAATATAAAGACCGCCCACCACATTTTTGAATCCGGTGTAATTGAGCGGGCAAAGGAATCAGAACTGGCAGGGATGACCGTAGAGTATGAAGGAAAATATTATGAGGTCGGCTCCACCCACAAAGAATATCAGATGGATAAGGTATGGGATGAGGATTATTATATCCTAACGCTGGCGGCTTTGGCAAAGGAATTGAAAGAAAGGGGAGTGTGCTATGCTTCCGTTATTCTGGCAGTGGGGCTTCCTATCAAATGGCTTGGGGAGCAGGCGGAGAGTTTTAAGAAGTACCTGCTAAAGAATAAGGAAGTGACTTTCCGGTGCAATGATATCCGGAAAAACTACCGTCTGCCCCAAAGGGGAAGGACAATCGGAGAGATGATAGCGGAGGCAAGGCGGAAATCCGGTGCTGAATGGGGCTTACTGCAAAGCAGCTCGTG
The DNA here is from genome assembly GCA_014804385.1 of Lachnospiraceae bacterium. Classification (GTDB taxonomy): domain Bacteria; phylum Bacillota; class Clostridia; order Lachnospirales; family Lachnospiraceae; genus UBA3282. The sequence continues at coordinate 71,324 of JAAUZW010000015.1, forward strand.
TATTCCATCCTTGCCCTTGGAAGTGGCTGCCTGATCGTATTTTTACTGTATGAGAAGATAGGGCTGACCTTTAGCTGTTATGTGGCAGTCCACGTTGTTGCGCCTATCGCATTGTGCGGTTTTTATTCCTACAATGGCATGGGTTTCCGGGAAGTTTTTACGCAGTATATGAGAAGCATTTTCAAGAATAAGCCCCTTGTCTTTAAATCCAGCGGCTACCGCGAAATGGTATCGGAGATCCGGGCAAGGGAGGAAGTGGAAAGAAAAGCGGCTACAAGGAAAGTGAAAGAGGAACGGAAGCGGATGCGGAGGGAAAAGTAAAAAGCAGGATAAGAAGCCTGTTTAAATTAAAAGTGTAAATCAATATTTTTCCGTAGAAAAAATGATGAAAATATGATATGCTTGCAACAAGAGTTATAAAAAGGGAAAAGCGTATATGAAAGTTACAGAAACGACAAGAGCAGTTTATGATGCTGGCACAATAAAAATAGACGGTCTTGAACCTACGCCGGAAATGAAGGAACTGCTGGAAAAAGAAAAACGCGGTGAGATTACCATGGAAGAGATACGGGGTATATTTAACAGCAGAAGGTACAGGATGAAGTTGTAGGAATCTGGAAACTGTTTGAAGCATTATGAAAAAACATTATTAAGACAGCCGGAAGGAGACGCCATATGAATAAGATAAAGATATATCTGGACACATCTGTGATTAGCTATCTTGACCAGCAGGATGCACCCGAAAGGATGAAAGAAACACAGGAAGTTTGGGAATTTTTCAAAGAAGGGCGGTATGAGGTATACATTTCCGATGTTGTAGTGTATGAGATCAACCAGTGCGGCAGGGAAAAACGGGAAACTCTGTTGGATTATTTAGACCAGATAGAGTATAATATAATTGAGACAGATGAAGATACGGTAGACCTTGCCGAGAAATTCATAGACTTTGGCTTTTTAAAGAGAAAAAGCTATGATGACTGCCGGCATATAGCGGCGGCGATCCTTGCAGGATGTGATTTCATCATATCATGGAATTTTAAGCATATTGTCAATGTGAAGACAATCCGAGGAATAAAAGCCATCACCACATATGAGGGCTATAAGGATNTGATGATATACCCGCCATCAGCATTATTGGAAGAGGAGGAGGAAGAGTATGGCAGTGATGATAAAGNAACCTGAGATCAGTGAGCGCTTTGACCTGGATGATATCAGGAAGATACGTGAATATAATGCAGCAAGATACGAGGGCATGACACCGGCGGAGATTGTGGCGGACACAAAAGCCGGGGCGGCAGACCTGCTGGAGATTATGAAGAAACGGAAGCTCATGAAAGCATAAGAATTTAAACACACCTNAATACAGCTTATAGGTGTGTTTTTTCATGGGGATATTTCTGATTCAATATTTTCATATGCCATAAGCCAGCCCGGAANTCATTATCACAAAAGAGATATATTTNGCCATAGAAGCAAAAAGATAAAAGGTACAGAAGCGGTTTTATCAAANTTCATACAGNAACNATCAACAAATAAANCCGGAAGGGAGTGCAGAAAACTCCCCTGCNGGGATTTTCTGCATATGGGAACAATTTCATAAAAAGTATTTCCCTATCCCTTCCATGTCCAGCAGATCCAGACGCTCCATGATCTCCTCGTAGCNCGGCNGCTNGTCCTGCCCTGTTTCTTCCTGCTGCTCTCCTTCGTTTTCATCAGGAGTCCTTCCAGACTCGTCTTTTTCTTCCGGNTCCTCATCCTCTCCGGGATCCGGCTTTTCGGTTTCCGGTCTTTCCGGATCGGGTTCCGTTTCGCCGCCGATATCATTCCCGGATAAGCTTTCCGGATCTTCTATGAATTCACTCATAAGCTTTACCTCAACACCAGATCTTTACCAGATACACCACTACGTATCCACTGGCATGGAACTCCACTTCGTAACGGCTGCCCTGTNTGGATAATCCTGTCAGGCATTTTTCCAGACGCAGTTCCATGGCGTCTTCCATTTTCTTTGTGTCCTTATGATCCCTTGCGTTAAAGGCCAGCACCTTATAAGTCACGACCTCCGGACGCTCCAGGGATTCCTGCTTCATGGGCAGTTCCTGGGGCTTCTTTCTGCTGTGTAAAAGGATCCCCAGCTTCTTCCGGAANAGGAAGNACCCGATCAGGAACATGCAGGCCAGTAAAGATAATGTGTCCATCCTTTACTTGCCTCCCGCTGCCTTTACCGACTCCTCTACGGCCTGTTTTAACACCTCTACTTCAGACAGTGTTGCACGGCCCTGGAATCCCGGTTCGTACTGGAAGTCGCATTCATCGCCCGGCTTCAGGTTATAATCCGTATACGAAAACTCCTGCCCGGTCGTTACACCTAAGCAATCATTGTTCTCATTCTCATAGTCGGTGAACGGCTTCTGGAAATGGTACTGGCAGAAGCTCTTCCCTGCTTTGTTCTTTCCCTTCATCACTCCTAAGATCTTTACTTTCATTCTCTTTTCCTCTCTTTCTTCTCTTCTTTGTTTCTGGTTTCTATAAAATGCTCCGGTANCGCAGGGAGCGCCATAAGAATTGTCCCTNTCTTTGTTTACGTACGCCCATTTCCCGGTGCCTTTTATCACATTTTAGGTAGACTTGATTCCCTCAACTCGTTTAACAGGGAACATGATTCTTCAGAAGATATATAATTATAGGTACGGGCAGCTATTATGTAACCATAAACCGCGTAATAATTCTCATTTACAGTATCCATATGCATCTTAAAATCAAAGTAAGAATTCTCTTTTACTGCAATTCGCAAAGCGCCACATGAAACCGCATTGCTTTAACCTTTTCTTCTACGAATCCTCTGTTGTCATTTGATTTTATAAACTCCTGCAGTGTCATTTCCTTTTCCTCCCCGTTTGATCATTAAAAAAGTGTAAAGTCCTTTTTACTGGACTTTGACTATGCNATCCTAAAATCAAAAACCTTTGCCGGGGTCAGGCCACCAACCAATCCCCCGGCACGGTCCGAAAAGAGGTGAGATCATGGAAGAGTTATACTCATTAGTTGNTCCGTCAATAGTCAATGGATATATGCTGGGACTTGAAATACTTTGGAAATCCCTTTTACAGCATCCACTGCTATTTACTTTCTTTGCNTTCCTTCTTCTCAGCAAGATCAAGCATACCTTCTTCGGATGATCCACCTTCCCCGGCTCTTTTGAGTCGGGGTCAAAGAGGGGTCTCTTTGTTAAAATAAATTTTACAATCGGGACTGCTAATTTGCAGGAAAATCACTAATAAAACGNAGCAAAATCATTGTAAAAACAGNNAAAAAATGNTATAATATCATNATAAGTAAGGCAATGCACAACAATCCATGACAAGGAGGTANTAAGCAGGAAGCACCCATAAAAAGGCGGTATATCTGCCCTATGGGAAGGAAAGGATGAGGAGAATATGGCGAGAAAAGACAGCAGAGGCAGGAATTTACGGACCGGGGAACGTCAGAGGGAAAACGGTCTTTATGAATATCGTTACAATGATCCGGTCACAGGGAAAATGGATGTGAATACACTTTTTGAGCGGTATATAGAAGCAAGGAAACTGGCAGACCAGACGCGTGAAAACTATATCAGAATGTGGAACTGTCACGTTAAAGACGAGATAGGCAGGATGAAGGTAGTGGAAGTGAGACCTTCCCATGTGAAACTGTTTTACGCAAGGCTTTCCAAAGCAGGCTATTCCAGAAGTACCATTAAGCTGCTCCATGATATGCTCTACCCGGCTTTTGAAATGGCGGTGGATGATGATATCATAAGGAAAAATCCCTGCAAAATGGCATTACGGGATTTTGGCAGAGATCCGGAAGCGCGGGAAGCCATAACCAATGACCAGCAGGAAAAACTGCTTGCCTTTGTACGTGACAGCAATGTTTATAATGTGTATTTCCCAATGCTGGTAATCATGATCGGAACTGCCTGCAGGTGCGGTGAAATTATAGGGCTTACATGGTCTGACATTGACATGAAGAATAAGCAGGTCAGCATTACCCATCAGCTTATCTACAAAAATTTGGGAGAGGGGAGCAGGCTCTGTGTCACAACCCCTAAAACCGAAGCTGGCATAAGAGATATCCCCATGACTGCAAGTGTGAGGAAAGCTTTTGAGAAGCAGAGGGAATATCAGTTCATGATGGGGATAGACAGGGATTATGAGGTTGACGGTATGAAAGGCTTTATTTTCACCAGTAAGAACGGTCGCCCTTTACAGCCCAGCGCAGTCAACAACGTGCTTTACAATATCGTAGATGCCTATAATAAGCAGGAAGCGGCGAAAGCAAAGAAAGAACACCGCAAGCTGGAGATGATGCCGAGGATATCAGCGCATATTTTAAGGCATACCGGATGTACCAGAATGGCAGAGCGCGGGATGGATGTAAAGGTATTACAGTATATCATGGGGCACGCAAACATAGCAGTCACCATGGAAGTTTATAATCATATCACAGAATATGCGAGAATAGAAAAAGAAATATTGAAGATGGAAGACCTGATGGTGGTGTAAGCCGCAAGATGATATCTGATGAAATCAGATACAGAACCGTACCCCAAAATTTTTCACAAATGGGTCATAACACCTGTTATTGAGAATTTTACAGAAATTTTAGAAGCCGCAAAGCCGCATAAATACTGGCTTTGCAAAAATTTACTGAAAATATTAGCACTCACCTCTTGTTATTTGGGTCGAGCGTTGTCTTACATCATCAAGTCTTGTAAATACCGTAAATACAGCATTTTTGAGACTTTGTACTTTTATAAAGTTGTGTCTGGCGGTGTCATTTTCAGTTCAATGGGGGTATGAATGGGGGTATGGAAACAGGCAGTCGCCATATATATACCGCCTACAAGCGCGAGTGGAATCAAATTTGACGGATGACAATGGAATCATGCTGATTTACAGATAGTGAGGATTGCAAAACGGGTGTGATTCCACTAAAATAGAGACAGAAAGATGGTGAACCAATGATAAAAGAGAGACAGGAGCAGGATCTTCGGACAGTCGAGCAGATCGTAGATGATATGAGCCTGTTTGACGATGACCTGATGTCGATGGTCTTTGACAAGAATAAAGAAGCGGCACAGCTTCTGTTGAGGATCATATTGAAACAGGACGATATCCAGGTGGAAAGCGTAGTGGGGCAGCGGGAGTTTAAGAGTCCGGTGGTGGGCGGAAGAGATATCCGTCTGGATATCTGGGCGAAAGACAGTACGGGGAAACACTACAACGTGGAGGTTCAGCAGAAACCGGAAGGGGCGCATATCCGAAGAGCCAGATTCAACAGCAGTATGATGGATTCCCGGATGTTAAAGGAAGGGCAGGATTTTTCAGAGCTTCGGGATTCCTATATGGTCTTTATCACCAGGACGGATATATTCGGACAGGGGATACCGGTCTACACGATAAACCGCCGTTTTGAAGGGTCGAATGAGTTATTTGACGATGGATCGCATATCATATATGTCAACGGGGCTTACAAGGGCGATGATGCGGTCGGAAATCTGATACGCGATTTCGCATGTAGAGAGTCGAAAGATATGTATTACCCGGAACTGGCGAAGGGCATGAAGCATTTCAAAGAAGAAGGAGGGCGCTGGATGTCCGGCGGACATCCGTTAGCGCGGACCGAAGTGGAACGGAGACCGGAAGTATATGTGTGAGGCAGTGCAAAATTACGCGGAAAAGTATGCGGAGCAAAAGGCTGAAATTGCAAGGCTGAACGGCCTGTTGGATTCCATTAAAAAGCTAATGGAAAATATGAAGCTGGGAGCAGAGCAGGCTATGAATGTACTTGAGGTTAATGATCAAGACAGGGAGATCTTGATGAAGGAGTTGTAAGAGCAGCTGATAAAGCTATAAGAAAGGGTAAATGCCGTCCGATAACAGGGTACTGACTTGTTATCAGGCGGTTCTTATATTACAAGAAGGAGAGCAAGGGACAAATTTAATGTTACTTTAGGCAGAGCGGTCGGCACTTTCTAAATATTGCGTTATGTTTTATTGACACTGTGCTTTTATATCGATATAATAAATATGACTTATAGATGTAGTCGGTTGGTGAAATTATGTAGTATTTGCAACGTTGGGGTGAAAAAGGAAGTGGAGGGTGCATATACATTGCGTAAAATTTAATCTTAGCATCATATTATAAAATTATGATCATCAGGATTAAGTACTTACAAAGGAGACAGATTATGAACGAAAGAATAAAGAAAGCATTTAGAATGTTTTGAGCTTTAAATGTAAAATCAATTACTGAATTTTTGTACAAGAGTTTCAAAGATTCAAGCCGAGGTCTTTATTCTTATGGTCAGAAAGCAACTTTTTTCATTGTCCAGAAGAATTGGAAATTATCTATGTTGACGGATCTGTTACAAGCGAAAGCGTTTTGAATAAGGATTGTGACGGCCTAAAGGGTAAAAAGGTAGTTATAATTGGTGTTGTCATAGTCTCAGGGCATTAATAGTACTATAAAAGTAATTTACACATTTCGAAAAAACAATGTAATATTTAGTTTGAAAAGACATGATTTTGAGCTGAAATATGCTTGAGTAAATACATTATGAAGAAACTGCAGTATATTGACATAAGGGATAACGTATGAAAAAAATTGGCAGTAGAAAAGTGGATTGGTTCATCTTGCCCATAATTTTTTTATGTGCATATATGTTTATGGTTGATCTTACATATGCAGGCTATATTGCTCCACAGCTTTGGTTAAATGAAACTTACTGGCTGGAAAATCTGTTAGGTTCATTAGGGTTTACAAGAAGTAACGCTATAGATCTTTTAAAAAGCAGTTTGGGAGTGGCATTGACCTTAGTGACAATTATATTGAATATGGGAAATAATATTTTCAGCCATTCTGAGCGTAAGGTGTTTGGTCTGTGTCTGGGGAATCTGACTTCGGAAAATTCCTGGTTATATAGTGGGTTTCTTAACATCAGCATTGTTTTCCCTGTATTAATAATTGTTTTTATTAATTTGGAGTTTTGTGGCATAAGTTATATGCTGCTTTTTTCCTGCTATCTCGCGGCGTTTTGCAATTATAAAGATTTGCAGAGCAGTTATGACGGCAGGGTACAGAGAAGAAAAGTAGTCTCCCAATTGCTTGCGCTCGTGGAAGGTGAGAAAGCATATGTAGATAATTATATGACAGATTTTGACGTCACGGCGGAAGATATTTATAAGGGAATTAAAGAGACGGAGGGGTGGAATAATGCCTGGCTTCTCTTTCAGGAGTTTGCGGACAAGGTCATGTCGTTTGACTGTGATAAATGTTTCATGCTCTCACGGCATTTTTTTGGAATCGTCTTTCAGGTCTCAGAAGGAGGAAACACAGAGTATGAACTGATTTATATGAAAAAATTTATAGATATGATGGGGGATAAAAAGGATACTAAAAAGAAGAAAAAAGAGAAGCGGCAGGAAGATGTAGAAACAATGGAGTATATCTTCCTGTGGGGCTTGCTATGCAGTGTGGCAGTCAAATGGGATTCAAATACAATGCAGAGTTTTCTTGCATGGTTTGCCGATATAGCGGAGCGAAGCTGTCAGCATGTAGCAATGCATTTGGGAGAATTGGATAAGCACGTGATTCAGAAACAGTCGGCAGTCATATTGGCTATGCTGGAATATTGGATATATATCCATGATGACACGACGGAGCTTAATTATGAATGTGTAGAAACCATCTATAGCTACGGACAGAATTTTTTTAGTGAGAAGAATGAAGAATTTTTGAACAGGCTGGATGATTTATCTGCAATGGGTAAAAGTAAGGACGAGCCTAGTTACAATGCCGCTCAAATGCTGCTTGATGACACTAAGCATAATGTAAAACAAAGTTTGATTACAACAATTCTAACATACGAGAGATAAGAGGGACAGCAATGGAACATTCAATTTGTCGGGCAATTACATTATACAGTTATCATATCCCGCTCAGAAAAAGCGGCTTACGCGCAGAATACAGTACGATAGGCTTCTTCGATGGAATGACCACGAAGAGGATTAAATTAAACTATTCCGAAAATGATCTTGGTGCCTTGTGGCAGCATACGCTGGATGAAACAGGCAAATGTGACGGAACATACTCTTTTCAAAATATTTTTGGAATAGTAGAGGAGGGATGGAATACTGATTGTACAGATGAGGTCTTTTGGGCGGATGAAACAGACCGTCAATATCCGCTGACCCTGGTGGCTTTCCTGCAGATTAAAGAATACCGGACAGGGAAAGAGGGAATTAAAGAGCAGTGCGAGCTATTTAATTCTATTGTCAGAGCGCATTTGCAGGATGGAATCGGCTATACATACAGTTCCGTGGATAAGAATGAGTATATTGTCTGCCTAAAATGCAGAAATTATCATAATGCTGTTGAAACAATCAAGGAACTGCATATGATAGAGCAAAACGTAATGTATAGTTACTCGGTTTTTTCTGTGAGACATACGGTGCTCGATCATTTGAAATCTGAAGAGTATAGCTACTTATTTGATGAGAGGATTGATTCCATCTGCCTGAAAGGAATTACAAACAGTATTCGGCAGGAGGAAATTACGCGGAATCTGGACCATAAATACCAGGATTTTTGTGAGAAGCTGGCAAAAAAACTGTATGCGGGCGAAGAACGTAAAGAAAGCGTTTGTGATAGCGATGGTAACGTAGTTGATGGCAATAAGGACAGAACGTATGACATTCTTGGAGATGAAGATTTTCGATTTATTGCAAGGAATGTGAAGCTGGGTGCGCTTCTATATGAATACAGGACGGAAGGGATGCTGTCCTATTTAAATGCGGGCTTTGCGTTTTATTTCTTTTCGACAGGTCTGGTTTTAAATACACGGACAGGGGAAAACGAAGAGATTGATGAGAAGCGGGTACAGGACAGCGGGGTAAAACTGACTGAAATATTGGTGCCGAAATATTGCGATCAGGTTGCTCCTGCATTGGAGCGTATTCATGAGATTATTACAAATATTTATTCGGAAGACGATAAAGTGAAATCCATATACTTTGCATTATATCAGCTTCTGCAGTCATTTAAAGTATTGGAACTTTCGCCGGCTAAACGATATGATTTTTTCTCCATGTTTCCATCCTTTGAGATGCTGATTAAAATTGTGATTGAAAAATTGGAAAAGGCAGAAAGAGAACAGAACGTTTCGAGGGCATGGGATAACGAAAATATTGGGGAACAGAAGGAGATATTCGATTTTATCCACAAAATCAGTATGACTTTTCATAGCGCCCAGCGTACGGACTTGCAATTTTTCCAAATACAGGACTTTAACGTAATAGTCCATTATGCGCCGGCAAAACTGCGTGCTTTCTATGCGATATGGCTTCTTAATCTGGCCGAATTGTATGGAAAGTTCAAGTCCGCTGCCAACAAATATTATTCGTATATATTCGCGCCGGGAATGTTTGGAACTACAGTTGTAAGACCGCTCTGTTTTATAGGGGACGAAACCTATCGTCTCATGTTGGTTACACTGCCTGATCGTGCGGTTTATAATATCAGGCAGCTTTTGATTGTTTTATCTCATGAGGCAGCGCATATCGGATGTGAGAGGCTGAGGGAAGAGCGACATTTATTTGCAGTAAGGGCTTGTGCGAGAATTGCAACTCTGGAATTACATGCTTTTATGTTGTGCGAACTTGAGGATTATAGTGAGGGTCTAGATGCCGATATTTTTATCAGAAAAATTTCTCGGGATCGACATATTTTGCAGGAACTGGAAGACGATTTAATAGAGGAAAATGCTCATATTTTTAAAGAAATCAAATTGGAAAAGGTGGACGACGAGTGCCGCCGGGAGTCCTCCATAAAACATCTCAAGGATGCCTTTCACAATATGCTTGAACACTATGGAGACAAACTCACAGTGGACTATTGTGCTCACATAAAAAATGCGTATCTTTCAGCCGGGAAAGGGGGAAAAAATGACCACGATTATTTGATGAAGGTGAGCAGGTTTATTAATGGTACACGGAAAGATCTGCGTACTGTCATAAGAGTCTTTCAGGATTCTCAGTTGGAGCATGTGATGGATATCTTTTATTATATCGAAGAGGAGGCGTTTGCAGACCTCATAACGATACTGACTCTGGAACATTCTATGGAGTCGTACCTCTTTTCTTTTACAAAGGGAGAGATGGTAAAAGAGGATGTCGCGGAGCATCCTGACGGCACTCCGGTAGTCGTCAGGATGGCATTGGTGATTGAAACGGCTATCCGGATCACAAAGGAGAATCAGTGGCTGAAAACAAACAGGCCACAATTTAAGGAAAAGTGGAAGAAGAGAGAACTGGAAAGATTATGCAGAACATTTAAAGAAGGCTCTACGGAGGAAATCCTGGCATTGCAAATTCTGCAGTATAAAAATGATGTAACAGATTTCGTTGCTGGAATTGATAAATATACCAGGATGTATGATGTATCGGATAGCGGGTATACTAAACATGAATTTGGATTCCTGATTGACAAGGTTTTTTGGGAGCTGTTAAGCAATTATCTTTATCTTTGCGCACAAAGATATATTGATACATTACAACAGCAAGAGAGAACGCTTGCAGAGGAGCAAAAGTATGTGGCGGATATCTATAGACGCCTGAATGACGGAACGGTCACAGACGTCATGGCAGTCATTGAGGAAGTGTTAGAAAAACGGGAGAAAAAATATGACAATAATGAATTTTTTCGATAAATGACGCTTTTCAAAACCGCCGGCATATGGTAAAATCGAGGTGAAGAGTGGCGTAGTTGCCACTTAAAAGGGAGGAGAAGGAAATGACCAAGGCAAAGATCGGAACTACAATTCATCAAATCAGGCCTTATCAGGCACATAAGGGTGCTGATTGGCTTCATATAGACAGGCAAAAGAGCACACATTACGATGCCGCAACAGACAGACAAATCAGAGTCCCGATTGGAGACATCAATGAGTTGCGGCGCAGATTAAGAGGACAAAGCAGAAATGTTTGAAACTTACAAATTAGATAGTGGTATCGAATTCATAGATCGGCGCGTCAGATAGTTGACACGCCGATTTTTAGTTTGCCCAGCATGGGCGAACTCTAGCGGGCGAAAGCCCCGAGTGCGCGTAGGCAACGACGAAGCACATAGCTGAACAGCAAGGGTGTCCGCCGTGAGATGGCATCTGAATGAAGCTGTAGGCAAACCTCTGACCTGACGGACAGGAACCGCATATAAGGCTCGGAAATCCGGATAAGGTGACGCTAAAAGCACTGAAGTCCAAAAGTTGCTGGAAGTACGAGTAAATGCGGCAGGTGCATGGAGGGAAAGAGTTCGCACCTTAATTGACTGAGATATTACACCAAAAATGAAAAATGGTGTAAAGCACCTGCTATTATAATTTTAGACAAATTTTAGGACACGCAAACCCGCATAAATACTGGGTTTGCAAAAACTTAATAAAATAATTAGCACTCACCTCTTGACAGTGCTAACAATTAGCTGTATTGTGATAGTATAAGTAGAACAGATGGGATAAATAAACGTCACATTTGAAAGACTGTGCATATATAGTAAGATTTCATCAAATGCACGGAGAGGAGGCTATTATGAATCTCACAAAATTTACGCAAAAATCCATACAGGCAGTAGAGCAGTGTGAAAAGCTTGCTTATGAGTACGGCAATCAGGAAATTGAAGAAGAACATCTGTTATTTAGTCTTTTGACGATTGATGACAGCCTGATCCTAAAGCTCATAGAGAAGATGGAGATACAGAAGGAATACTTTTTAAATCGCGTGGAGCAGGGCTTAAACAAGCGCACGAAGGTGCAGGGCGGTCAGATTTACATTGGGCAGGATCTGAACAAAGTCCTGATCAACGCGGAAGACGAGGCGAAAGCGCTCGGCGATGAATATGTGTCCGTGGAGCATCTTTTTCTGGCAATGCTTAAGCATCCCAATCGAGAAATCAAGGAGATATTCCGTGAGTTTGGCATTACGAGAGAACGGTTTTTACAGGCGCTTTCCACCGTGCGAGGCAACCAGAGGGTGACTTCGGACAATCCGGAGGCCACCTATGACACGCTGGAAAAGTACGGGCAGGATCTGGTGGAAAAGGCGAGAAGTCAGAAGCTGGATCCGGTCATCGGAAGGGATTCCGAGATTCGCAATGTGATCCGCATTCTGTCCCGCAAGACGAAGAATAATCCGGTGCTGATTGGTGAGCCCGGCGTAGGCAAGACGGCTGTGGCGGAAGGGCTGGCACAGCGAATCGTCAGGGGTGACGTGCCGGAAGGCCTTAAGGATAAGAAGATATTTTCGTTGGACATGGGCGCGCTGGTGGCAGGCGCCAAGTACCGGGGCGAGTTTGAGGAGCGCCTGAAGGCGGTGCTTGACGATGTAAAAAACAGCGACGGACAGATTATTCTTTTTATAGATGAGCTGCACACCATTGTGGGAGCGGGCAAGACGGATGGCGCTATGGATGCGGGCAACATGTTAAAGCCTATGCTGGCCAGAGGCGAGCTTCACTGTATCGGCGCGACGACCCTGGATGAGTACCGCCAGTATATCGAGAAGGATGCGGCGTTGGAGCGGCGTTTCCAACCGGTCATGGTGGAGGAACCCACGGTGGAGGATACAATTTCCATTCTGCGCGGCTTAAAAGAGCGTTATGAAGTCTATCACGGCGTGAAGATCATGGACAATGCGCTGGTCAGTGCGGCAGTGCTGTCGAACCGCTATATTTCTGACAGATTTCTGCCTGACAAGGCGATCGATCTGGTGGATGAAGCCTGTGCGCTGATCAAGACGGAATTGGATTCCATGCCTACGGAGTTAGACGAGTTGCGCCGCAAGGTAATGCAGCTCGAAATAGAAGAAACGGCTTTAAAAAAGGAAGATGACAATTTGAGCCGTGAGCGTCTCGCCAATCTGCAAAGAGAGCTTGCGGAGCTGAAGGAAGAGCTGCAAAACCGGATGGCACAGTGGGAGAACGAAAAGGCTTCTGTGGAAAAGCTGTCTAAGATCAGGGAAGAGATCGACGAGGTGAACAGCCAGATTCAGATTGCCCAGCAGGATGGGGATTATGAAAAGGCGGCGGAGTTAAGCTATGGCAAGCTGCCGTCCCTGAAACAGCAGCTGGAGATCGAGGAGGAACGAGTCGGCAGGGAGGAACTTTCTCTGGTGCATCAGAGCGTATCGGAGGAGGAAATCGCAAAAATTATTTCCCGCTGGACAGGGATTCCGGTTTCCAAGCTGACGGAGAGTGAGCGCAATAAGACGCTGCATCTGGATGAGGAGCTGCATAAGCGTGTAATCGGACAGGATGAGGGTGTAGAAAAAGTAACAGATGCTATTATTCGCTCCAAGGCGGGGATCAAGGATCCCACTAAGCCCATCGGTTCTTTCCTGTTCCTGGGACCTACCGGCGTGGGCAAGACGGAGCTGGCGAAGGCATTGGCGGCATCTCTCTTTGACGATGAGACAAACATGGTCCGTATTGACATGAGCGAGTACATGGAGAAGCATGCCGTATCGCGGTTGATCGGTGCGCCTCCCGGTTATGTGGGCTATGAGGAGGGCGGCCAGTTGACGGAAGCTGTCAGAAGAAAGCCCTACTCCGTGGTTCTCTTTGACGAGATTGAGAAAGCCCATCCCGATGTGTTCAATGTGCTCCTCCAGGTGTTGGATGATGGCCGAATCACGGATTCTCAGGGCAGGACAGTGGATTTCAAGAATACGATCCTGATCATGACCTCCAATATCGGAGCGGATTATCTGCTGGATGGCATTGACGAGCAGGGCGCGATCACAGAGGAAACAGAAACACTTGTTATGGGAGAATTGAGAAACCACTTCCGTCCGGAATTTTTAAACAGGCTGGACGAGACGATCCTCTTTAAACCGCTTACCAAAGAGAATATCGGCGGTATCATCCGGTTGATCGTGGACGATCTCAACAGGAGGCTGGTGGACCGGGAGCTGGATATCGAGCTTTCGCCGGAGGCGGAGCAGTTTATCGTGGAGAATGCTTATGATCCGGTGTACGGGGCAAGACCCCTGAAGCGGTATATTCAGAAGCATGTGGAGACTTTATCTGCGAAGTTGATTCTTGCAGATCAGGTGGAGGCGAAGGATACGATATTGATCATTGTGAAAGATGGAGAACTGGCAGCACAGAGAAAATAGAGGCAAAGGCTAATAAAAGGTGATATAATAGACGCAGACTCAGCAGTCTGCGTCTATTTTTGTAATACGCTATAAATGGATTAAAACATGATTTAGTGATTTTGGTTATGAAAAGTAGGCGAATTTAACAGAGAATGTGGATAAATCGTCTGTTATTTTTGAAAGTTAAAACAAGACTTAGCGAAACAAGGAAAAAGGAGAGAGGGAAAAAGGTATGAGATATCCTGCATTTTTAAAGGAAAACGGAACGATCGGATTTGTGGCGCCCTCCTTTGGCTGCGCGACAGAACCATACAAGAGCAGATTCTTATATGCGCAGAAGAAGTGGAAGGAGCAGGGATGCCAATTACAGCTTGGCCCCAACTGCTATGTGGAAGAGGGCGTGGGAATCAGCAATAAGCCGCAAAAATGCGGAGAGGAGCTGACGGATTATTATTGTGATAAAAATAACGACTGTCTCATTTCCTGCGGCGGCGGCGAATTGATGTGTGAGATTCTGGATTATGTGGATTTTGAGCGGATCGGCAAAGCTGTGCCGAAGTGGTATCTGGGATATTCAGATAATACGAATTTTACATTCTTGCTGACCACATTGTGCGATACGGCTTCTATATATGGTCCCTGTGCGTCTTCTTTCGCCATGGAACCGATGCACCCCGCGTTGGAGGATGCCATGTTGCTTTTGCAGGGGAAAAAGTTGACGATGCAGGGGTATGATATGTGGGAAAGAGAGTCTCTGGAGAGCGAGGAGGAAGATCCTTGTGCATCCTATCATCTGACAGAACCATCTGTTATTAAATATTATATGCCGGACGGCAGGACGAATGTGGAATCTCTAAGGAAGGCGGCAACGCGTTATGCGGGGCAAAGTGATTTAGTTAAGATGCAGGTCGGAGCGAACGAAATCGAAACGGAGATTGCTTTCTCGGGCAGGCTTCTAGGGGGCTGCATGGATTGTCTGGTCAATCTGCTGGGAACTCAGTATGATCAGGTGACGGCATTTACGGAGCGCTATAAAGAGGATGGAATCATATGGTTTTTGGAGGCCTGCGACTTAAACCTGATGGGCATACGGCGTGCCATGTGGCAGATGGAGCATGCGGGATGGTTTCAGCATTGTAAGGGGTTTCTGATCGGCAGACCCAGGATCGGTATGGGAGTGGAAGAATTTGGTATCGACGAGTACCAGGCGGTCTGCGAGATGCTCTATCCCCATCACGTGCCGGTTCTCATGGATCTGGATATCGGACATCTGCCGCCGTCCATGCCATTGCTCTGCGGCAGTATGGCGCGGGTGGTCAGCGACGGAACTACCTATCGTGTGGAGATGACTCTACAATGATAATGTTATGAAAATGCCACAGGAAAGGAGATTCAAAATGTTACCTAAAGATCCGGTTATGTTATTGAGTTTTGTAAATCTAAAGCTGCGGGATTTTTATCCTGATCTGGACAGGCTCTGTGAAGATCTGGATGCAGACCGCGATGAAATTGTCGAAAAATTGGCAGGAATTTCTTATCATTACGATGAGGAGAAAAATCAATTTGTCTGAGAAAATAAAAATTACGATTGTTATGGATGACGAAAAACTGAATACAGAAAAACAGAATGAGCAGTCGAACGTCATTGAACTGACACAGGAATCATCTATGACGATCATGTCGGTTTTGCGGGAGAACAGGATTTTTTCCGGCAGCTTCTGTGGGGGAAGAGGAGACTGCGGACGGTGTGTCGTACAGTTTTTAGAGGGGACGCCGTTGCCTACAGGAATAGAGAGAAGCCGCCTGGAACCGGAAGAACTGCGGCAGGGATTTCGATTGGCCTGTGTGACCAGGCCGAAAACGGACTGTGTGATCCGCATCCCGGAGCAGGACGAACGAGAGATATCGATCGTCACAGAGTTGAATCCTGTGTCAGAAAATATTGACCTAGACGGTCAATCAAATAAACTGTCTGAAAATCAAATATCGTTTGCTATGAAAACTTCCGAGGCGGATGAAGAGGGTGCCCGGAAATCAAATAAAAATCTGCGTGTTATTTCAAAAACAGAAGCAGATGTTATGATTGCAGTAGACCTGGGCACTACCACCATTGCCATGCAGCTGCGGGATATGGTCACCGGGGAAGTGTTGGATACCTATTGTGAGATGAATCCCCAGAGACTTTACGGTACGGATGTGTTGTCCCGGATCCGGGCGTCCTGCGATGGGCATCGGGAGGAGCTGCGAGAGCTGGTCGGTGAGGCTCTGTTGCGGGGCCTGCGGCAGTTTGCCGCGCGGATGACGGCTTTGGGAAAGGAGGATGCAGAGCGCACCGAAAGACCAGCCTGTATGTGTATTGCCGGAAATACCACCATGGAGCATCTCCTGCTCGGGTATGATGTGAGCACATTGGGGAGCAGTCCCTTTACGCCGGTAGAGATCGGACTACAGGAGGTGCCGCTTTCCGCGCTTTTTACGGTCATTCCTGCCGGATGGGAGTTCCCCGTCTATATCGCGCCGGGCATCAGCGCTTTTGTGGGGGGTGATATCGTTGCGGGGCTCTACACATTACAAATGCTGCCCGGTATTTTTGGTTCTTGTCAGGGAGAAGGGGGGACGGAAACGGGGAAACAAAAGCCGGCCACGCTGTTGATCGACCTGGGCACCAACGGGGAGATGGCGATCACCGACGGGGAGCGTATGATGGTTACTGCCACGGCTGCAGGGCCTGCCTTTGAGGGTGGGAAAAACAGCGCGCTTATCGGTACGGACAGGATCGCCCTGACAGCAGAGCTCTTGCGGCAGGGGAAACTGGATGAGACAGGTCTTTTGGCGGAACCCTATTTTTCGGAGGGCGTACCTGTTGAGGCGTTTGGCGGAAGCGCAAATGGTCGACAACTGAAAGAAACGAAAAAAAGCAACTCTTATTTTAAGCAGGAGGATATCCGTGACTTGCAGATGGCAAAGGCGGCCATCCGGTCAGGGGTAGAAATTCTGTGGGAAAATATGAGAAATCCTAAGATTGGAATGGTCTATCTGGCGGGCGGTTTTGGCTATTATCTGGATGTGGAGGCCGCGCTTGCCATAGGGCTTCTCCCGGAACGCCTGCGTGGGAGAATTCAGGCTGTGGGCAATACCGCTTTGGAGGGGGCCTATCGTCTGGGCAGGGATCTTGCGGCGGGGATTCTCACGAAAAGCAGGTTGGAAGAGACGCTGGCCGCCACGGAGAAGGGAAGCCTGGTTGCTGTCAATCTGGCGAAGCAGGAAGGTTTTGAGAAACTTTATTTAAAGTATATGAATCTGGAAAGGAATTAATTAAGGATACGTTAAGGTGAAGCCAATTCCCCTTTAAGATAAGCCTGTTATGCTGGTATCATCAATCAGAAAGCAAAAGAACCGCCTGTATATATATGGTAGGTTCTAAGGAGGAAACAATATGATGTGGACCAGAAGAGAGTTGAAGGAACAGGCGAAGGAAGCCCTGCGGAGAAATTATTGGAAGATCGTGTTGGTGGCATCGCTGCTTTTATTACTGGGGTGCGAGACAGGCGGATACCGTTTTTCATCGAGTGCGTCTCATGCGGGATCAGAACAGGAAACGAATGCGGAGCAGGCTGCAAATGTAGAGAAGAGTATCGTTACCGTGCAGGAGGAGCCCCGGCCCGGAGAATGGATCGGTCAGATCATCGGGAACGGAGATGTCGAGACAGAGGACATGAAGATAGGCTTTTTGGGCGGCGTGTTTTTTGGAATCATAGCGATTGTTATTTTTGTGGTCGTATTCCTAATTCTTTTTGCGCTGATCATGGCGGTAGATATTTTTCTCATCAACCCCTTTGATGTGGGGGGCAAACGTTTCATGCGGATGAGTGTGGAGGGTACGGCGCAGGTGAAGGAGATCGCCTACGGATTTGACCATTCCTATAAGAATGTGGTCAGGGTCCTGTTTTACAGGGATCTCTATATTATGCTGTGGACACTCCTGTTTATCATACCGGGCATTGTGAAAATGTATCAGTATTTTATGGTTCCCTACATTATGACAGAGTATCCGGATATGGAGTATAAGGCGGCACTACAGTTGAGCCGCGATATGATGGAGGGCAATAAGTGGAAGGCCTTTGTGATCAAATTGTCGTTTATTCCATGGGATATCCTGGGAGCGCTCACTCTTGGCATACTGGAAATTTTCTACGTGAATCCGTATCGGAGTCTGACCTATGCGGCGCTGTATTGTAAATTAAAAAATACACCTGTTATCAATGGACAGTGACGGGAGGGAAACATGGCTTACAGGATATTGGTGGCTGACGACGAGGCAGAGATCAGGGAAGTGCTCCGGCTATATCTGGAAAAAGAGGGATTCGAGGTGGCGGAAGCAGCAGACGGCGCGGAGGCTGTCAGACAGATAAAGAGCGGAATGATAGATTTGGCAATTCTGGATATCATGATGCCGGGACTCAATGGATATCGGGTGTTACAGAATATTAGAGAGGAAAATAATCTGCCTGTGCTCATGCTTTCTGCTAAAAGCAGTGATTCGGATAAGATTTTGGGTCTGGATCTGGGGGCGGATGATTATATTACAAAACCCTTTGTGCCGCTGGAAGTGGTGGCGCGAGTGAGATCGCATCTCAGGAGATTCTATGCACTGGGAGCAGGAGACATCAGGCCGGACACTGGCGGAGCTATTCAGGTGGGAGACCTACGCCTGGAATTGGATTCCTGTCTGCTGTATCGGGAGGGGGAGCGGATCGAACTGACCTCTGTGGAGTTTCGGATTATGAAGCTTTTTATGGAGAACTCGGGCAGAGTGTTTACCAAGCAGCAGATTTTTGAGGCGGGATGGGAAGAGGAGTATATGGTCTCCGACAACAATGTGATGGTCTGTATCTCGAAGCTGCGCGGTAAGCTGGCACATGAGGGCAGAGAGTATATCAGCACTATCAGAGGGCTGGGATATCGTCTGGAGAAGGAGTGAGAAGGCGCGCATGAAGAAACAGAATCTGAGGTGGTTTCTGATAAAGTGGTTCTTGATTCTTATGGCAGGGATGTATCTTTGCGGAGAATTGCTCACACTCTTTTTCGGTTTTGTGGGATTTCCCTTCCTGTATATGCTTCTTTCGTTGCTGGACATCAGGTTCGTGAGCGAAGGTAGTGTGATCACAGATTTGTTGCATGTGTTATTTTATTTTGTCGCAGACCTGCTTCCGGGGGGTGTCTCGGATTGGGTCAGCCGGAGGATGGGAAGCGGCGCATGGGGGATCCAGGTCAGTGTCAACGCGCCTTACTACGGCGGTATGACAGAAAGTCTCCTGCGTTTCGGCGTGTTCAGTGTTGTGCTCTTCTTTCTTCTGCTTCGTATGTCGCCCTATCTGGTGGGAGCCTTTTTCTATTGCCGCATGGTGGCAGGAAAGATAAAGGAGCTTATGGAGGAGGAGAAAGAGCAGCAGCTTGCTTTTGACAGAAGGCGAAATCTTCTCTTATCCGACATCGCCCACGATATTAAGACGCCGATCACCACGATCTGCGGTTATAGCAGGGCGCTTGCAGAGGGTGTGGCGGCAGAAGAAAAGCGGCAGGAATACCTGGATGTGATCTATGCCAAATCCATGCGCATCGACACACTGATTTCTCTGCTATTTGAATATGTGAAGCTGGGGAGCGAGGGGTATGAACTGCACCGGGAGCGGGGAGATTTGGCAGAGCTGCTTCGGGAAATGACGGCGCTTCTCTACACGGATTTTGAGGAGCGTCAGATGACGTTAGTATTGGAAATCCCGGAGGAGGAAGTCTTTTTGGAGATGGACAGGGTACAGATGGGTCGGGCAATCACCAACCTGCTCACCAATGCGGTGCGATACGGGAAAGAGGGCGGTCGGGCACTGGTAAGGCTTTCCGGATATGAGATCACGGTGGCTGACGAGGGAGAGCCTGTGGATCCCGCCTTTGCAGAGCATATTTTTGATCCTTTTACGAGGGCGGACAAGGCGCGCAGTTCACAGGGAGGCAGCGGCCTGGGGCTGGGCATCTCGCACAAGATTGTCGAGATGCACGGAGGACAGCTTATTTTGAACCAGACCTTTGGAGAGGGTTACACGAAGGCTTTTCAGATGCGGTTTGAGGAAGCGGTCAGAAATTGAATTCCTTTGCCCGCCCCGGCATATATATGTATAGAAAGAAATGAGTTGCGGGTGCAGGCATTTGAGAAACGGGAAACAGAGAAAAATCGCGGCTGTGGCAGTGTTGATGGGTGCGCTTCTTGTGAGTGGCTTAGGTGTGGTGGTACGCCAGAGAGAAATGAGTGTCACAGAATGTATAGCATGTGTTATGAATAAGGAGGAAGCAATGGACGGACGAAAGATAGCGATCACATTTGATGACGGTCCGCATCCTTACTATACAGAGCAGCTTTTGGATGGTCTGCAGGAGCGGGGAGCAAAGGCCACCTTTTTTCTTATGGGGAAACAGGCGCAAGCCTACCCGGAACTGGTCCTGCGTATGCAGGCGGAAGGACATCTGATCGGGAACCACACTTACAGTCATTTGCAGCTTAATAAAAATAACAGGGAAGCTTTTAAGGCGGAGCTGGTCAAAACGAACGAACTGCTTTTAGAGATCACGGGGGAAGAGGCTCAGTATGTGCGGCCGCCCTACGGAAGCTGGGATAAAAGCTTTGAGAAAGAGCTTACCATGCTGCCGGTGCTCTGGACGATTGACCCTCAGGACTGGTGCAGCAGCGATGTGTCCGGGATCGTCGGGAAGGTGACCCGGAAGGCGAAGGAAAACGCCATCATTTTAATGCACGATGAATACAAGTCCAGCGTGACGGCGGCACTGCAGATCGTGGATATTCTGCAGAAAGAGGGCTATGAGTTTGTGACGGTGGATGAGATCCTCTTTGACTAAGGCGTTGGAAAAATAGGGAAAGGTATTGAACTTTTGTCTGACAATATAGTACAATGAGAGGCATAGTCGCGGATAGTATGGACAGGACAAAAAGGGAAAAAACAGCGCATGGAAACAACCGACAGAACGGATACCGTGAAGGATGCCGGAACTCATCATAAAAAAAAGAAGAGAAAGCGAACCATCGACAAGACGAAGGTGGCCAGAAATAAAAAGATGGCAAAAGAGAAAAAAGCCAGACAGCGAGTAGAGCGCAGAGCGGAAAAGGCGCCCGGAAATCGTAAAAGGCAGTGGATCATCGTTGCTGCTTGTCTGGTAGTGCTTGGCGTGGCTGCGGGCTGTGCGGGCTACGGGATGCAGATGCATCAGGAAGAGCTGGCGGCTGCGAACGCAGCGGTTGAGGCTATGGTGTATACGCAGGCGGTGCAGCTGGCAGAATACAGTAAGACGCAGCACAGAAAAGAGAGCGTCAGACAGAATGCCGGTAAGGATACCACCCGGGCTCTTGTGGATGCGGCCCGTTATATGCTGGAAGGCATTAAAAACAGGCCCAGAGAGGTAGAGATCACCGAGGAGAATGCAGCGGATTTTGCCACCATTGAGAGCTGTAAGATCAACGCGGAGACCGGCAAGGTGGATGTGACCATGAAGGCGAAGGATCTGGCGATCAGTGACGATGGTTACTACTACCTGTTCGAGGAAAAGGCCTATCAGAGTGTTTTGACGGGCAGCGACTATATTATAGAAGATCAGAAGGATGTAAATTTGACCTTCTCGGTCAATCTTAATTATAACACGGCAAGCTCCCGACTGTTTTCCAAGTTTGTGGTAGCGGTCAAGAAGAACGGCAGCTTTGTGGCGATCACCAGACCTCACTACATAACGAATCCGGAAGCGATCGCGAAATACACACTCTCCTTTGGCAACACCACCTCCAAGAAGGGACTGCTGGTAGACCCGGAGAAGCTGCAGGGCTCGGAGCTGGATGATCTGGGCGTGAGGCACGCGGCCTATAACATCCCTTTAAGCCGGATTCTCGGGCCTACCAGCAATGAGTATTATCCTACCGTACATTATACCTACAATGGGAATACCTATAGCTTTAACGGGCAGATCATTGCAGAGTATGATTATATTTTTACTAATCTCACTAACCGTGGAATCACCACAACGGCGATCATTTTAAATGATATCTCTTCCCGTCCGGAGCTGATCCATCCCAGGGCCAGATCCGGAGGACGGGCGCCTTACTATGCCTTTAACGCCACGGACGAGGCCGGTACGGAGTGTATCGCGGCCATCGCATCCTTCCTGGCAAGCCGCTATTCCGGCACGGGGCACGGCAAGGTCGTGAATTGGGTGATCGGCAATGAGATCAACGCCAGAGCGGAATGGAACCATATCGAATATATGGATACGGCAAGCTATGTGGATGAATACGCCAGAGCATTCCGGGTTTTTTACAATGCGATCCTGAGCATAAACGGAACCGCCAGAGTGTATATCTCTCTGGATCAGCAGTGGGGCAAAAGCCTTTATTCCAAAAGCGGGTATGCCTCCAAGGATATTCTGGACGAGTTTAACAGGAATTTGAAGGCGGAAGGCAATATTGACTGGGCTCTGGCACAGCATCCGTACAATTATCCGCTGACCAGCGCCAAGGCATGGAGCAGCAACAGCTCCTATGTGCAGGAAAATGAGAATACGCCGGTGATCACCATCAAGAATCTTCATGTTTTGACGGATTATCTGCAAAAGCCGGAAATGCTTACCGAGGACGGCGAGGTGCGCCACCTGATTTTGAGCGAGATGGGCTATACCTCTTCCCAGGGGCAGGAATTACAGGCAGCCTCATTTGTGTATGCCTACAAGGTCATTGAGGCGAACCGGTATGTGGACAGCATGCTCTTTTCCCGTGAGACGGATGCTGCCTCCGAGGTGAATCAGGGACTGGCGCTTGGTATCTGTACGCTTGGGGGAGGTCGGAAGTCCATTTACGATGCCTATAAGTATGTGGATACTTCGGAATCCGCCGCGCACACGGATTTTGCGCTGCGGGTGATCGGCATTTCAAGCTGGAATGAAGTGATCAGAAAACATTGACAGATGTGTCAGAATAATTGTGAGATCAGATACTGATAGATACTCTGGCTCTTCTTCTGCCAGTTGGAGCAGATGGCGGCGGCGGTATCTTCGTTGGGGACGGACAGGGTGATATTCACCACGGTCACGTCCTTTTCTTTTACCTGGAGATGGGCTTCAAATTCGCCGGAGGTGGACTTATAATAGTCCGCCTGCACGGCAGATTCGCTGCGCATCTCCATTTCATGAGCGGCGAAGAAAGAGGAGATATCCTCCTTGATGGAATCGTTTACGCGGTTGCCGAAATAGGACAGAGTATTCCTGCCCTCATCGGTGATCTCCAGATAAGTACGGTTGTGTCTGGAGGCGGCACGGATCAGGTCTGCGTCGATCAATTCTGCGATCACCTGCTGAAGCGTCATAAAATTTGTATAGTCGTGCCCCAGGATAAAGTCGCCTATCTGCGCCTTGGTCAGGGGAAAGGTGACGCGATCCAGCATATAGAGAGTGATTAACTTGTAGAGTGTCAGGGGGTCTTGTGTCATAGTAACCTCTTTATTTGTTTTAGTTGCACAAATAGCATAATCAACGCAGACACGCTTTCGCTCCATTCCAAGCGTAACAGTGCTAAATTCGTGAGAAACCTCATTAAGCACTGACCGTTTTAATCCGAAGGATTTAAACAGTTGCAAGGGTCTGCTTATGGTTATACTATTTGCGCATTTATTACAATTAAATATGGGATTTCACGGCTTCTGCTACCACATCCGCCACTCTCGGATCAAATGCCTCGGGCATGATGTTGTCCTCGTTTAACTGTTCTTCGGGAACAAGCCCTGCGATAGCCTGTGCGGCTGCCAGCTTCATCTCTTCCGTGATCTGTACGGCGCGTCCCTCCAGAGCGCCTTTGAAGATGCCTGGGAAAGCTACCACGTTATTGACCTGATTGGGGAAATCAGAGCGGCCTGTGCCAACCACCCGCGCACCGGCGGCTTTCGCCACATCAGGCATGATCTCGGGAACCGGATTGGCCATGGCGAAGAGGATGGAATCCCGATTCATGGATGCTACCATAGCAGGTGTTACGATATTCGGGGCGGAGACGCCCACAAAGATATCAGCGCCCTTTAAAGCGTCCGCCAGGGTGCCGCTTTCGTTCTGAAGATTTGTCACCTTCGTCATCTCCTGCTGCATCCAGTTGAGTCCTTCTGTGTCTTTGCCGATGATGCCTACTTTGTCGCACATGGTGACGTTAGGGAAACCGTATTTCAAAAGCAGCTTGGTGATGGCCACGCCTGCGCTGCCGGCACCGTTTACGACCACCTTGCAGTTCTCTTTTTTCTTGTCCACGACTTTTAAGCCATTGATGATACCGGCCAGCACCACGATGGCGGTGCCGTGCTGATCATCGTGAAAGACCGGGATATTCAGAATCTTTTTCAGGCGTTCCTCGATCTCGAAGCAGCGGGGGGCGCTGATATCCTCCAGATTGATGCCGCCAAAGCCGGGCGCCAGATAGGTGACCGCCTTGATGATCTCCTCGGTGTCCTGCGTGTCCAGACAGATGGGCACAGCGTTGACGCCGCCGAATTCTTTAAATAATACCGCCTTGCCCTCCATGACGGGCATGGCGGCGTGGGGACCGATATTGCCAAGGCCCAAAACAGCGCTGCCGTCCGATACGACGGCCACAGTGTTGGATTTCCAAGTATAAGTGTAGGCCGCTTCTTTGTTCTCTGCGATGACCTTACAGGGTTCCGCCACGCCGGGGGTGTAGGCGAGGGAGAGATCCTCTCGGGTCCGGACTGGCGTTTTGGAGACAGTCTCCAGCTTCCCCTGCCATTCTTCATGTAATTTAAGAGCTTTCTCGTTGATTGTCATAATAATTCCTCGTTTCCTCTTTGTATTTGTCTGCAATTATTATATCATGTCAGCAGGAAATCAAGCGCGAACAAAGTGAGCATTTGATTTCACCTGACATGATAACGAAAAAATCTTTAAGCGCATGGCGCGACAGACGCGCAGCGGCTGGATTTTTGAGTTTATTATATCATATTCTCAATCTGAAGGCTTTCTTTTTTTCGGAAAAAGGACTTTCTATTTTGGAGGAGATAGTGTATAATGTACAAATACAAACACAAAGATCTTATTCTGAGTCGTATCAGGCGCGAAATCCCTAGACGAAAGAGCATTATGGATTATAGTATAAATAACGGATGATATGCATTGAAGTGTGGATATAGATAACGGAATACAGGAGGATTTTATGAGAGAAAAGTATGAATCACTGGCTTTGGCGGATCTGAAAGAGATTGCGAAGGCGAGAGGGATCAAGGGTACCTCAACCATGAAAAAGGCGCAGATCGTGGAGGTTATGCTCCAGGAGGATGAGAAGGACAAGGCGGCAGGTAAAGAGGTGGCGGTTAAGTCTGTGGTGCCGGCGAATACGCCCGCAAAGAGAACGGAGCAGATTGAGGAGGAAAAGTTCCCCGCAGATCTGGACAGCGGCATTACTGCCAGCGGCATTCTGGAGGTTATGAGTGATGGCTTCGGGTTTATCCGCTGTGAGAACTATCTGCCCGGTGAGAACGATGTCTATGTGGCGCCCAGTCAGATCCGCCGTTTCGGACTGAAAACGGGAGATATCTTAGAGGGCAATACGAGGATCAAGACGCAGAACGAGAAGTTCAGCGCTCTGTTATATGTGAAGTCTATAAACGGTTACGCGCCGGAGGTGGCTATGCGGCGCGTGAATTTCGAGAATATGACACCTATTTTTCCGGATGAGCGTCTGAAGCTGGAAACGCCGGGATGTACAATAGCCATGCGTATCATGGATCTGATAAGCCCTGTCGGAAAAGGACAAAGAGGTATGATCGTGTCGCCGCCTAAGGCGGGCAAGACCACCCTCTTAAAGGAAGTGGCGAAATCTATTACCAGAACCGCGCCGGATGCGCATTTGATCATCCTGCTGATCGATGAGCGGCCGGAGGAAGTGACGGATATCAAGGAGGCAATTGAGGGCCCCAATGTAGAAGTTATCTACTCTACCTTTGACGAACTGCCGGAGCATCACAAGAGGGTGTCCGAGATGGTGATCGAGCGCGCGAAGCGCTTAGTGGAGCATAAGAAGGATGTGGTGATCCTCTTAGACAGTATCACTCGTCTGACCAGAGCATACAATCTGGTAGTACCGCCCAGCGGACGTACTTTATCGGGTGGTCTGGATCCGGCGGCGCTGCATATGCCCAAAAGGTTTTTCGGTGCAGCCCGCAATATGCGTGAGGGCGGCAGCCTGACCATTCTGGCGACAGCGCTTGTGGAGACGGGCAGCAAGATGGACGATGTGATCTACGAGGAATTTAAGGGCACCGGCAATATGGAGATGGTACTGGACAGAAAACTCTCGGAAAAGAGGGTATTCCCGGCTATCGACATCCCGAAATCCAGCACCAGAAGGGAGGATCTGCTCTTAAATCCCGATGAGATGGAGGCTATCAATATCATCCGCAAGGCGTTAAACGGAATGAAGGCGGACGAAGCGGCGGAGCGGATCGTGGATATGTTTGCCAAGACCAGAAATAATCAGGAATTTGTGAACATGGTCAAAAAAATGAAGTTCATATAAATATTACGAAAAAAGGCTTGCATACCCGAAAATCCTATGCTACAATGTAAAAGCTGTCGGTCTACGACAGAACTATGCTTATATGTATTTATATAGGAAAACTTTTTAACGGCAGGTTTACGCGAAGGGCGTAGATTCGCAGGCTGAGAAAGGAGTAGATATAACGATGAGAGAAGGAATTCATCCTGAGTATTATCAGGCAACGGTAACGTGTAACTGTGGCAACACTTTTGTGACGGGTTCTACCAAGCCGGAGATCCACGTGGAGGTTTGTTCCAAGTGTCATTCGTTCTATACGGGNCAGCAGAAGNCAGCGCAGGCACGCGGACGNATTGATAAGTTCAATCGGAAATACGGTGTGGAAAACAAATAAAGACAGTGTATGAAAAGGTTGAGTTTATCTCAACCTTTTCTTGGCTTATTTGAAAAGGAAACAGAAATGGCAAAAAAAAGAATGAATTATTCCGGGATCGGCGGACAGGCCGTTCTGGAAGGCATTATGATGAAAAATAAAGAACAGTATGCAGTGGCAGTGCGAAAGCCGGACGGTGAGATCGAGGTGGAGGTGGAGCATTATCATGGCATCATCCACGGCAGTAAGCTGCTTAATGTGCCTTTTATCAGAGGTGTGTTTCAGTTTTTGGATTCTTTGATTCTGGGAATGCGTTGTCTGAATTTTTCAGCCTCCTTCTACGAGGATGAGGAAGCGAAGGAGACGGCAGCAGACAAGGCGTTTCACAAGATGTTTAAGGACAAAGCGGATAAGGTGTTCAGCGGGATCGTAATGCTGTTTTCACTGGTTTTGGCGATTGGTATTTTTATGGTGCTGCCTTATTTGATCACATCTTTGTTTGAGACTTATATCAGGAGCGCGTCTTTTCTGGCGATCATAGAGGGCGCGCTGCGGATCCTGATCTTTGTGGGATATGTGCTTTCCATATCCCTGATGAAAGATATCCGGCGGGTCTATATGTACCATGGCGCAGAACACAAGTGTATTAACTGTATCGAGAAGGGAGCGCCGCTCACCGTAAAAGAAGTCATGCGCAGTTCCAAGCAGCACAGACGCTGCGGCACCAGCTTTCTTCTGTTTGTCATGTTTGTCAGTGTGGTTCTGTTCTTCTTCATCAGAGTGGAAAATCCGGTCTATCGGATTCTGCTGCGTTTAGCGCTCGTTCCGGTGATCGCGGGGATATCCTACGAGATCATACGTCTGGCAGGGAAAAGCAACAATATTCTGGTGCGCATTATTTCCGCCCCGGGTATGTGGCTGCAGCGGCTGACCACAAAGGAGCCGGATGAGAGTATGGTGGAGGTGGCCATCGCTGCGGTGGAAGCGGTCTTTGACTGGAAGGCATATCTGCTGGAAGCCTTTGGCTATGAGGTGGATGACAGCTGGCTGGAGGAGGAAAAGGCAGAAAAGTAGAAGGGAATGCGTGGGCGGAGAGAATGGAGAGATGAAACAGGAATCTCAGACCTATACGGAAGTATATGAAGAGGGCGCAGCGCGGCTTGCGGAAGCCGGGATCGAGGAAGCCGGGCTGGATGCCAGGCTTTTGTTGGAGTTTGTCTGCGGTACGGACCGGAATACCCTTCTCGTTCACGGCGACAGGCCGGTAGCAGCGGAGGAACAAGAGCGTTATGAGGCTCTGATCAAGGTACGGGCGGCGCATACGCCCTTACAGCATCTCACGGGCGAACAGGAATTTATGGGATTGACTTTTCAAGTCAATAGAAATGTTCTGGTGCCCAGACAGGACACGGAAGTGCTGGTGGAGGAGGTGCTTAAAAATCTGCATGACGGTATGCGGATACTGGATCTGTGTACCGGTTCCGGGTGCATTCTCTTAAGCCTTTTGCAGTATTCCAATGACTGTGTGGGCGTGGGGGTGGATCTGTCGTCACAGGCTCTTGCCGTGGCAGGAGTAAACTACGAAAGACTGCGGAAGGAAAGGCCTGAGATGGAGGCCATTTTTCTGGAGGGAGATCTTTTTGAAGCTCTGGATCGGCGGACGCCCGCAGAATACGATGAAACGGACAGCGTGGGGAAACGGTATGACATTATCGTCTCCAATCCCCCTTATATAGAGACCGATGTGATCAGTACGTTAATGCCGGAGGTACGGGAATATGAGCCGGTGATGGCGCTGGACGGCGGGGCGGACGGACTTTCCTTTTATCGCAGGATCGTGCAGGGCGCCGGGGATCATCTGAAGCGTGGCGGTATGTTATTTTTTGAGATCGGCTGTGAGCAGGCGGAGNNTGTCAGGGGGTTGATGGAGGAAGCGGGTTTTTGTGAGGTTACCGTTGTGAAGGATTTTGCCGGGCTTGATAGGGTTGTATATGGAAGCTGGCTTGGTTAGCGGAGCGATAGATGCAGTTAATGGAATGATAGTGAGTCAATATGGAGTATGAGTGTGGCTGTATGACAGCCGGAGGTAATTATGTTTGATAAATTGGAGGATCTGCTCAGAAAATTTGAGGAGATCATGAATGAGTTGAGTGAGCCCACGGCGGCGGATAATCAGGAGCGTTTTCGGGCGTTGATGAAGGAACAGAGCGATTTGACTCCTATAGTCAATGCCTATAAGGAATACAAAAAAAGCAATCAGGATATCGAGGACAGCCTGACCATGCTGGACGAGGAATCTGATGAGGATATGCGCGAAATGCTGAAGGAGGAGCTTGCCGAGGCGAAAAAG
Organism: Lachnospiraceae bacterium; assembly: GCA_014804385.1. GTDB lineage: Bacteria > Bacillota > Clostridia > Lachnospirales > Lachnospiraceae > UBA3282. Next base: position 100,837 of record JAAUZW010000015.1, read on the forward strand.
CGCGTGGAGGAACTGGAGCATGAGCTGAAGATCCTTCTGCTGCCCAAGGATCCTAATGATGAAAAGAATGTGATCGTGGAGATCCGCGCGGGAGCAGGCGGCGATGAGGCGGCGCTCTTCGCGGCGGAGATCTACCGTATGTATGTGCACTATGCGGAGGGACGCCGTTGGAAGGTGGAAACTATGGAAGTGGAAGAAATCGGTATCGGCGGCATGAAGAGCGTTACCTTCATGGTGACCGGCCAGGGAGCTTACTCCGTTCTGAAATATGAGAGCGGCGTGCACCGTGTACAGAGGGTGCCGGAGACGGAGAGCGGCGGACGGATCCACACCTCCACCATCAGTGTGGCGGTGATGCCGGAGGTGGATGAAGATATTGATATTGTGATCGAGGATAAGGATATCCGTATCGATGTGATGCGNGCATCAGGAAACGGCGGGCAGTGTGTCAACACTACGGATTCAGCGGTGCGCCTGACCCACTATCCTACGGGCATTGTGGTGTACAGTCAGACGGAGAAGTCCCAGATTCAGAATAANGCGAAGGCGTTTGCCCTGNTGAAAGCNAAGCTNTANGATATCGANCAGCAGCAGCGTCACGATGCGGAGGCGGAACTTCGCAGGAGCCAGATTGGCACCGGGGACCGCTCCGAGAAGATCAGAACCTACAACTTCCCCCAGGGACGCGTCACCGACCATCGGATCAACCTGACNATCTATAAGCTGGATAAAGTGATGAACGGAGACATTCAGGAGATTCTGGATGCTTGTATTGCCGCCGATCAAGCAGCGAAATTATTAAAGATGGGAGAGAATTAACAGGTTACTTGATCGGCAGGGATCTAGGCGGCGAAATTATTAAAAATGGGAGAAAACTGATATTGCCGCCTGATACGCGGGGATCTAAGCAGCTAAATTATTGAAGATGGGCGAAGCTTAAAAAAGTGTGGCGTAATGAGCCTGACTTGGTGTACAATAGTGATAAATTAAGGGGTATATTATTGTGGAGGAGGAGAGAAGTGTATACGGTTACATGGAATAAGAGATATGAGATTGGTGTGGACTTTATCGACAAGGAGCATAAGCAGCTTTTTGCGACCATGAGTAAGCTCATTACACTCTGGGAAGATAAAGAAAAGCAAGAATGGGTATGCAAAGAAGGCATCAAGTATATCAAAAATCATACGCTGGAACATTTTGATCACGAGGAAGCCTACATGGAATCCATTGAGTACAGCGATTATGAGATACATAAACGCCTGCATGATAATTTTCGGAACTATACGCTGCCGGCGCTGGAGAAGGAGTTGGAGGATACAGGGTATTCGTCAGACTCCATCCGTCATTTTCTGGGCGTTTGTATCGGCTGGGTGGTTTCCCATACGCAGACGGAGGATCAGGCGATCGCCGGGAAGGGTATGACACGATGGACGGATGTACCACAGGACGAGGAGATGGACGTCCTGGAGCAGACGATCGTTCAGGCGTTCGATAAGCTGGTGCAGATGAAGGCAAAGGTGGTAAGCAGGCACTATGAAGGGGAAAACTTCGGTAAAATGATCGCCTTGCGCTTTATNTATGGTGACAAAAAGAAGAAAAAATGGGAGGTTCTGTTGTGCTGCGAGGAAAAGTTTCTCATGACAACAGTTGCCAATATGCTGGACACCAAGATTTTGAAGGTGGACGATCTGGTGATCAATATCAACAGATATTTTGCCAGACAGTTTCTGGAGAACATCAGCGAGTGTTTTCCTGACATGAATAGCCTTGAGCTGGCTGGGGAAGCCCTGCTTACTTATGAACAGGTTGCCAAAAGATTTGAGACTGAGCAGCCTACCTGCAGTCTTCTGTTGGATACGGGGGCGGGCTATTTTGCATTCTGTGTGACGGCTACTGATTCCCTGCGGGGTAAGATCGTATCACCCATAAACCACCAGAACGCTATGAGTCAGATCAACAGTTATCTTGCCGGCGAAAAGCGGAAAAAGAAGATCCTGATCGTGGATGATTCTGATTTCATGCGGAAGAATGTCATAAATCTGTTGCAGGACAATTATGAAATGCTGGAGAGCAGCTCCAGTGTAGAGGCGATCAAGAGCATAACGGTTGACCGGCCCGATCTGATTCTTTTGGATTATGAGATGCCTGTCTGTGACGGCAGACAGACTCTGGAGATGATCCGTTCTGATGAGGATATTGCTGATATCCCCGTTATCTTCCTGACAAACAAAGGAGATGCGGAGAGCGTGAAGAAAGTAATGGCGCTGAAACCGAACGGATATCTGTTAAAGAGTATGCCTGAGCAGGAGATCAAGAATATCATTTCCAACTTTTTTGCGAGGAGAGGATAAGGAGGATTCGTAGTTATTTTGTCATGTGCAAGGATTCTTTGCGTGACTTTTTAGGCAGAAACTGCTATGTTTAGGGAAAGACGGAGTGGAATAAGTGTCTGACCGGAGGAAACTGACATGGCAGAGGTGGGAAAGCATATTAAAAAGATCAGGAAAGAAAAAAATCTGACGCAGGATGAGTTGGCGGAGCGTCTGCATTGTACCAGACAGACGATCAGCAATTATGAGACGGGGAAGAGCGAGCCGGGCATTGAAATCCTGATCGAGCTGGCAGGCGTGCTTGAGGTAGAAATCAATGATCTGATCTACGGCCCGCAGAAGAGAGAGAACACAAAAAGACAAAAAAGAAGAGCGGTGGCTGCGCTGGCGGCAGCGTGTGTGCNGCTTGTGGCGATCAATATCTTNACACCATTTGCGCAACGGTATAGTTGGAGATATTTGGAAACTACGCCGATATATCTATTACAGTATGTGCTTCGTCCCTTCGCACTTATACTGCTCGGATGGGGCATCGCAGAGGCGGGGAAGGCGTTTGGCGGAATCCGCATATGGGAGGGCAGATCGAAGCGAACACTAATGATCGGCCGTATTTTCTTTTGGATGACCGTTATCATTTTGGCGGTGTTTGCTGTGTTGGCACTGTGGACGGCCATTGATTTAACGTACTCATGGTGGCTGTTCGAACAGATGAGGAGATTGCAGGAGGACTTTGACTCTTCGGTAGTTCCGCGTTTGATACCTGAGAAGCTTCGGGCTATCCATTTTTGGGTAGTTATGCGGGTAGTTTTATTAAATCATTCAGGCATTGGTGCTCTGTTTTATGGGACGGCGTTGGGACTTTGCAGGATAGAGAAAGAGGAAAAGGAAGAACCTGAGAAAGAAAATGTTTAGCTCTCNCGGCAAGACTCGTTAGGTGAAAAGCATTGAATTTGCGGTGGCATAGAGCTTAAGGTAAAAACATATCGGGGAGGATAGGAAAATGGAAGGGATGGAGAATATTACGGAGAAGACGGAGACGGAAAGCGGTACGACGGAGACCATGAAGGATTACGAGAGGGAGCTGGAGGCTTCTTTTCGCAAGATCAATGAGGGTGATATCATCAAAGGGACTGTGATCGATGTGAACGAGGAGGAAGTCATTCTCGATCTGAAATATTACACCCAGGGGATCATCAAGGCGGAGAATCTGAGTAACGACCCGGATTTCCTTTCCGCAGGCAAGATCGCCGTAGGCGATGAGGTGGAAGCGACTGTGATCCGTATGGACGATGGGGAGGGNAATATCGAGCTTTCTAAAAAGGAAGCGAACGATGTCCTTGCATGGGATAAATTACAGACCATGTTAGAGGAAGAAACCGTGGTGAAGGTCCGCGTCAAGGAGAGCGTNAAAAGCGGTGTTGTGGCTTTTCTGGAAGGCATGAGAGCCTTTATCCCCGCATCCCAGCTTGCCGCCGACTATGTGGAGGATGTGGATGCCTGGATCGGTAAGGAGATCGAGGTCAANGTGATNACGGTGGATCGGGAGAAAAATAAAGTGGTTCTCTCCGGCAAGGCAGTAGCGCGGGAGAAGGAAGCAGAGGAGCGCAGACACAGGATATCTATGATGGCGCCCGGCACCGTTTTAGAGGGTGTAGTGGAGAGTCTGATGCCCTACGGCGCTTTTGTGAGCCTGGGTAATGGGATCAGCGGTCTGGTGCACATTTCCCAGATCAGTCAGANNAGGATCAAGAAGCCCAGCGAGGTNTTNAANGANGGNCAGAAGGTNAAGGTTAAGATTCTCAATACCAACGACAATAAGGTGAGCCTCAGCATGAAAGCGCTGGAAGAGGTAATGGCGGATGATGTGGAGGACAGAGAGCCTCAGGAGTATACCTCCGGGGAGAGCGTGTCCACCAGTCTGGGGGATTTGCTGGCTAAGCTGAATCTGTAGGAGGATAGATTGAAATATCATGCTGAAGCACTGATATTTCAATCTCGACTTTGTGAAAGAACATCACAAAGTCGATGATCGCAGATGAGAAATCGCCTGCGCGAATTTCTCATCGCGTGTCATCGCAGTAAACTGCTCTGACATAGGGGATTAGTATGAGGACTCTTTATGTTACGGATCTGGATGGTACACTTTTAAACAGCAATGACCGTATAAGTCAATATAGTATTCAGACAATCAACGAGCTGGTGGCAAANGGNATGCATTTTACNTATGCNACGGCTCGTTCNCTNGTATCAGCCTCTGTGGTGGCGAAAGGTTTATCGACAACGATTCCGGTCATCGTATACAATGGCGTGCTGATTATCAATCCCTCTACNGGAGAGGTGCTCTCTTCTCTTTCCTTCACAAAGGAGGAGTCGAAGGATGTGCGTAAGACCCTGCAGGCGTATGGCGCGGTTCCGCTTGTCTATGCCTATGTGGATGGTGTAGAGAGGGTATCTTATGTGGCAGNTAGAAAGAATGAGGGAATCCAGAGATATCTGGACGTAAGAAAGGGAGATAAGAGATTCAGGCCGCTGGAAGATGAAAGCGGGCTGTATCAGGGAGATATCTTTTATTTTACCTGTATTGCGGACAGGGAGGAACTGCTTCCTCTATATGANATTTTCTCAGGGGATCAAAGGTTTCGCTGCACCTTGCAGCAGGAGNTGTACCGTCCTGAGTATTTTCTGGAGATCATGCCGAAGAAAGCGTCCAAGGCGGAAGCNATCAAAAANTTGAAGGAGATATGGCATTGTGACAGGATCGTGTCCTTCGGGGATGCCATCAATGATATTCCTATGTTTGAAGTCTCTGATGAATGCTATGCTGTTGCCAATGCGGTGCCGGAGTTAAAAGCACTTGCCACGGATGTGATTGCCTCTAATGACGAGGACGGTGTGGCAAAATGGNTNCAGCAGTGCGGCAATATATCCTGTNGATAAAATGATCCTGTGCGGATGAAGATATCGGAGCGGGTATTTCGTTATAGAAGGAAAAGGCAGTAGATTTTCGGGGTAAGGAAACTGCTTTGACCAGGAGGCATGAGATGAAAACAGGGAAAATGATTTTGACTATTGTGGTCAGTGTNGNNNTTTTANTTNTGNCTTCNNTTCTGNCGCAGGAGNTTGCGATGGGGCTGCTTGCCCTTGTGGGGGTTCCCGCGTGGCTGTATCATATCGTGGGCGGCCTTCTTTATGCGGCGTCGGCCTACATAATGGTGTGGCTTTTTTGTACAAAGTATCTGAAAGAAGATATGAAGATATTCTGTATCCCGAGATGCCGGATTCAGGTAAAGTGGGCAGTAATGGCAGTGCTTTTGCCGGTTTTTGTCAGTGCGGTCTATCTGCTTCTTCCGGGAAACTATGCGGTAAATGAGTTGGATTTCGGGACGAAGCTTGCGTTTGTAACCAGAGGAATATTCCTTGCAGGATTGGGAGCCGGTGTGGTGGAGGAAATGTTGTTTCGCGGGCTGCTCATGAACGTGGTGATAAGAAAATGCGGCAGGGCGGCAGGTATTTTGGCGCCTTCCGTACTCTTTGCTTCGTTACACATCATTGGCATGAATTTCAGTCTGTTAAGCTGTGTGCAGGTGATGGTTGCGGGAACTTTAGTGGGCGTTATGTTCTCCCTGATCGCGCTGGAGGGACATTCCATCTGGAACAGCGCGGTCGTACATGCGGTCTGGAATATGATCATCATAGGAGGCGGTCTGGTCATCGGCACAGAATTAGATGAGTATTCCATTTGCAGTTATGTGCTTGAGACGCGGTCCTTTTTACTCACCGGCGGTGAATTTGGCATAGAGTCCTCGGTGGTGTCCATCATCGGTTATCTTGTGGTGAGCCTGATGGCCTTGTGGATGATAAGGAGAGGCAAAGGGACGAGAGAAAGGGAAATTTGACAATGAATGACAAGATGCAATATCCGGATCATAAGCCCCGCTGTTTTTGGGCCAATCCAAAGAATCCGCGGTACATAAAATACCACGATGAGGAGTGGGGCGTGCCGGTGCATGACGACAAGCTTCTCTTTGAAATGCTGATCTTGGAGTCTTTTCAGGCGGGATTGTCCTGGGAATGCGTGTTGAATAAGCAGGAGGCCTTCCGCAGCGCTTTCGATGGGTTTGACTTGGATACGGTATGCGGTTATGATGAGAATAAAATGGAGGTCTTGCGGCAGGACGAGGGGATCATCCGCAACCGGCTTAAAATCAAGGCGGCGGTAAATAATGCCCGCATCTTTAAAGAAATTGCGGCGGAGTATGGAAGCTTTGCAGCCTATCTCTGGGGATATACCGATAATCAGGTGGTGTATGAGAACGATAAGGTGAGTTCCCCACTCTCGGATGCCATCTCGAAGGATCTGCAGAGACGGGGCATGAAATTTGTGGGAACCACCATTATCTATGCCTATTTACAGGCAGTGGGCGTGATTTATTCCCATGAGGAGGGGTGCTATCTGTGCAGACAGCAGATGAAGCAGTAAGTTTTGAGAAGAAATTCGGAAGGAAAGACAGATTATGGCAAAGAATGTTTTGGCAGTGATCGATATGCAGAACGATTTCATTGACGGTGCGCTGGGTACGCGGGAGGCGGAGGCTATCGTTGAGAAAGTGGCAGCCCAGATCCGGGACTTTGCGGGGGAAGTGGTGTATACCAGAGACACCCATCTGGAAGGCTATTTGGAGACCCAGGAGGGGAAAAAGCTGCCGGTGCTCCACTGCATCAAAGGCACGGAAGGATGGCAGATCAGAGACGGCCTGCAGAAACCGGGACAGGAAGAGGCGAAGATCTTTGATAAGCCTGCCTTTGGCTCTGTAGAGCTGGCGCAGTATCTGAAGGAGATGAAGGATCTGGAGAGCGTTACGCTGATAGGGTTGTGCACAGACATCTGTGTCATTTCTAATGCGATGGTCATTAAGGCGTTTCTCCCGGAAGTGACCGTTAAGGTCAAGGCAGACTGCTGCGCCGGGGTGACGCCGGAGAGCCATAAGAACGCGCTGGAAGCGATGAAGATGTGCCAGGTGGAGATTGTGGATGAAGAGTGATATGGCGGTGGGTAATTCACAATTCCCTGCTTTTTTGTGACTATATGTATAAAATTCCCTCATGTTTTTGCTGTAAAGAATAAAAAATTCCCTCATGTTTTTGTGGATTCGTTGTATTTTATGGGAAAATGGCATATACTATGGGCAGAGATGCATGTCAGATAGAATGGGGGATGCTATGAGGTATCTGAAACGAAAAATAGATATTTTTCTGGAGGAATGGAAACAGGATATTCACAGGAAGCCGCTTATAGTCAAGGGACCGCGTCAGATCGGTAAAACGGAGTCGATCAGGAATTTTGGAACGAAGTATTATGCGTATGTGGTTGAAATCAATTTTGTGGAGGAACCGAAGTATAAGCAGATTATCGAGGATGGTTACAGGACGGCGGATTTGATCAGGAACATTTCCCGCATGGATCCGTCCAAGCGGTTTGTGGAGGGGGAAACGCTTATTTTTTTTGATGAATTGCAGGAGTTTCCGGAGATTGCGACAGCGCTTAAGTTTTTTGGACAAGACGGCAGATTTGATATCATATGCAGCGGATCCCTTCTGGGTATTCATTATAGTAGAATTGAGAGCAACAGCGTAGGCTACAAGACAGATTACGATATGTTTTCTCTAGATTTTGAGGAATTTCTGTGGGCGAAGGGATATGACACGTTGTTTGTGGATGATATGCTCGCGCATATGAGGAAACTGCAGCCTTTTAATGAGACGGAATTGTCTGTGTGTAACAGTTTGTTTCTGGATTTCTGCATTTTGGGCGGGATGCCAGCTGTGGTCAGAGAATATATTGAGAGGGATAGTTTTGAGGGGTCTCTTATAACACAGCGGCAGCTTCTTTCTGACTATGAGGAAGATGTGCGCAAGTATGCTCAGGGAATGGATCAGATGAGGATTCTCAATGTTTTCAGACAAATTCCGATACAACTCGCAAAAGACAATCGAAAGTTCCAGATTTCCAAAGTGGCGTCCGGTGCCAGATTTAAAGATTACAGGGGATGTATCGAGTGGCTTTCCGATACAGGCATCGTCAATGTCTGTTATTGTATGAACTTTCCGGAACTGCCGTTAAAAGGTAATTTCGATGAGAAGAAGTACAAGATATATTTTGCGGACAGCGGGCTGTTAGTTGCCATGTTTGACGAGGAGGCGCAGGAGGATCTGCGGGCCAACCGAAATTTGGGCGTTTACAAGGGTGCTCTCTATGAGAACGTGGTGGGAGAGGCACTTGTCAAGAGCGGGTATGGCTTGTACTATTATAAACGCGAGGACTCGACTCTTGAAGAGGACTTTTTTGTCAGGACAGCGCAGGATTTGATTCCGATTGAGGTGAAGGCGACGAATGGCAGGGCAAAGTCCTTGAGAACTTTGATAGAGAGCGATAAATACGAGGATATTCACTATGGTATCAAGTTGATCAACGGCAATGTCGGATACGCTGATCAGATATATACGTTTCCGTATTTCTGTGCCTTTTTATTAAAAAGGTATCTGAAGCCGGATCATTAAGGGAGAGGATACAATGAGAAAAAAAGAACTGGCGCTTGCCGTGATCGAGAGACTAAAGGAGGCGTACCCCGACGCGGAGTGCAGCCTGGATTATAATGAGGCGTGGAAACTGCTCGTCAGCGTGCGGCTGGCGGCGCAGTGTACCGATGCGAGAGTCAATGTGGTGGTAGAGAAGCTATATGAGAAATTCCCGGATGTGGACGCACTGGCGGCGGCTCCTGTGGAGGCGATCGAGGCGATCGTGCATCCCTGCGGTCTGGGTAAGAGCAAAGCCAGGGATATCAGCGCCTGCATGAAGCAGATCAGGGATGTCTACGGCGGCAAGGTGCCGGATGATTTTGACGCGCTGTTAAAGCTGCCCGGCGTGGGGAGAAAAAGCGCAAACCTGATCATGGGAGACGTATTCGGCAAGCCTGCCATCGTTACGGACACACACTGCATCAGACTGTGCAACCGGATCGGTCTGGTGGATGGGATCAAGGAGCCGAAGAAAGTGGAGATGGCGCTGTGGAAGATCGTGCCGCCGGAGGAGGGCAACGATTTATGCCACAGGTTTGTGAATCATGGCAGAGAGGTGTGCACGGCCCGGACGAAGCCGTACTGTGATAAATGTTGTCTGCAGGATATCTGTAAGAAAAATATCTGACGAGAGGAACGGCATATGGACAGGCCCGATTATTTTCGAACCGCATTATCGAGTTTCGCTACGGATGTGGCCTGTGGCGGGGCAATCAGACACCTGACGAATCTGGGCTATACATTGGAGCAGATCGTGGCAAGGCTGGATTATCCCACACCCCGGTCTAAGGCCCAGAGGATCATGATGGAGCACCTGTACGAAAGGCGGGTGCTCTTGTTGCAGGAGCCTTCGCCCGCCCTATTTGCACTGCAGGCACAGTTCGTAGAGGAGCAGGATGCCTACGGGAGACGGACGTTTCGCAAAGTTTATATTGACTCTAATAGTCAGAAAAAAATGACGGATGCGCCGGATTTGACAATGTTGTCGCAATCTGGAAAAGAAGCGCAGTTACAGACTTTTTTGTGGAAAGAGTCATCGTATGACCGTAAGAGGGACGGAAAGCTGACAGAGCTGTTACATAAGAAGTGCGAGGAAAACGGAGAGAACCTGTGCTATGTCTCCTGTACTTTTGATTTCTTAAATATTGACTTAAATAGTCAAAACAAGCAAGAACAAGGAAAAAAAGGAAAAGAGGAGACCATAGGCTGTCTCAACAGCCGACAGAGAGAATATCTGACTGGCATCCGCTGGGAGAAGCCGGTGGTGTATCACAGGCTGGATCAGCGGATGCGGGAGATCATCGGGAAGATGTATGAGACGGGGGCTTACAATGGAGCCTGCTTTTTCATAAAGACAAGAGAAAAACTCTGTCTGTAGAGTAGGAGAAGAGTCTTATAAAAAGTAGGAGAGCGTACCCCGCTCCGTCTCATGGTGCAGTACCTTATGGGCCCTGTAGTGGGTGGGAGTACAGCCAAGGAACTTTTTAAAGAGCTTGTTAAAGTAGCTGGTATTGTTAAAACCCACTGATAGCGCTACATCAGCGATGGATTCAGAGTTTTGCTTAGAATCCATCAATTTTTTTGTAGATTCATAGATGCGGTATTTCATCAGATACTCAAAGGGGCTCATCTGCAGGGTTCTGGCGAAACAGCGGCAGCATTCGCTCTTGCTGACGTGAATGCTGTCGGCAATTTCCTGCAGGGTCAGCGGTTCCGCGTGATGAGTACGGATGAAGAGCATTGCTTCTTTGACCCGCAGTTCATCCGGACACACGCGGGGGGCATCGGGGGTTTCGTCCTGGGGAAGCCGATAGAGCAGTTCAGCCCAGAAATGGCACAGATGTCCTTTTGTAACGATCTCATAGCCATATATTTTTTTCAGATTTATTCGTATCACTTCACTTATAGTTTGCAGCATAGTATTATGCCAGGACTCGCTTCCATCCAGACAAAAAATCTTAAAAAGCTGATAATTCTGTATCGGAAGCAGATATTGTGTCTGCAAGTGGCTGCTTTTATGCCCGAAAATAAAATCCGGGTGAAAAACCAGAGAATGAAAGGTGCAGATATTCTGCTCTTTGGAGTGGATACAGTGCATAACATTCTGGTTGATGATGAGTCCCTGTCCCGGTTTGATCAGATAAGTGGCGTTGTCGGTGGATACCTCCGCGATTCCCTGATCCACAATCAGGATTTCCATCTCCTCGTGCCAGTGCCAGCGAACCCAGTTCATATAAGATTTTTGAAGATCACAATAGCGGGCGTTGACCGGATAGTCCAACGTTCCGTAATCACTCTTGGAATAAAGATTTTCATAGGTTTCTGCGGAATCGACGGCGTTCATCTGCTCATTTGTATCGGTTGTGGACAGGGGGAGCTGTGATTTACCCATGGTTTTTCCTCTTTTGTGTATGACAGATTTTAAGTGAACTGTCTGCCGTGTTGTTGTTTCTGTGGCAGCCGCAGAGAAAGCAGCGGGCCTGTTTAATAATATATTACTTCGTAAAAAGCGCGTGGTCAATCATTTTCAAGAATAATACTATAATAATAAAACTATTTTGCGTAAAGTCGAAACAAGGCTGCGTATGGAGAGAAATATGAATTCGCAGAAAAATGAAAATGTACTGAATCTGGCGCTTGATACATCACCGGAGAATAGGGAGCGGTCTTTAGAATTGAATGTGGGCTTTGACGAGAGGGAGAAAACCTGGGAAGTGATCGTAAAATATCATGGTTCTTTACAGGAATTGACGGATTTTGGAATTGTTGTGGAGGAATTGATCGCAGGATACGCTATTTTGACTGTCCCGGAATCGGAGATGGAGCGGCTGCCTGACGTGGAGCAGATCGAATACGTGGAAAAGCCCAAACGTCTCTTTTTTTCTGATGCGGGAGGCAATACGGCCTCCTGCTTTGCGCCGGGGAGCCGGTTGTCAGAAACGCTCACAGGCAGAGGTGTTCTGGTGGCCGTCATAGATTCCGGGATCAGCTATTGGAATCAGGATTTTCGCAAACCGGACGGCAGCACCCGGATCCGCCGGCTGTGGGATCAGGTTTTAGACAGAGAATATACCCAGGAGGAGATCAATGAGGCTCTCGCTGCGGGCAGCAGGCAGGCTGCGGAACAGATCGTGCCAAGCATCGACACCAGCGGCCATGGCACAGCGGTAGCCGGGATCGCCGCGGGAAATGGCGGAGCGCGCGGCGCGGCCTATGCGGGCGTTGCCGGAGAGAGCGAGCTTTTGATCGTGCGGCTGGGGACACCGAGAGTGGACTCTTTTCCCAGAACTACGGAGCTGATGCGGGCATTGACTTATACAGTTAATAGAGCTCGTGAGTTTGGCATGCCCGTGGCGATCAACCTGAGCTTTGGAAATACCTACGGCGCCCATAACGGTACATCTTTGCTGGAGCGGTTTATTGATAATGTGTCGGAGATCGGCAGGAATGTGATCTGTGTGGGCAGCGGAAACGAGGGGGCATCGGGCGGGCATGTAGGCGGTAGTATTCGCCAACAGAGAACGGGGAGCTATAATATGACCGATCTAGTCAATGAAAGCGGCGGGAATACCGCAAATCAGGAAGTGATGGTGGAAATGACAGTGGGAGCCTACGAAACAGGGCTTAACGTGCAGCTGTGGAAGGAGTATACCGACCGCTATCTGGTGACACTTGTGTCGCCCTCCGGAGAAACCTTTCAGGTGGATACTGACCGTCCTGGTAAACAGGTTTACCGGCTGCAGCAGACGCAGATTCTGCTCTACAACGGAGAACCGTCGCCTTATATGACGGGACAGGAGCTGTATTTTGATTTTTTGCCCATAGTCGGAAACAGATATCTGGATCAGGGGGTGTGGACGTTTCGGCTCCGTCCCCTGCGGATCGTTACCGGGAACTATACCTTTTACCTGCCTTCCGCCACGGTGCGCAGCGCCGACACCCGTTTTGTCAGGACCACGCCGGATGTGACTCTCACGATTCCTTCCACGGCGGCTAAGGTGGTCACGGTGGGGGCTTATGATCCTGTGTACGAGGCCTATGCGGATTTTTCTGGCAGAGGGTATCTGTACGAGGAGCAGGTTAACAGCCGTACCTCGGATACCTATGTGAAGCCGGATCTGGTGGCGCCCGGTGTGGGTGTGATAGCCCCTGACCGAAACGGCGGTTATGGGCCGGTCACCGGCACGTCCTTTGCCACGCCCTTTGTGACGGGGGCGGCCGCCCTGCTGATGCAGTGGGGGATCGTGATGGGGAATGATCCCTATCTGTACGGGGAGAAGGTGAAGGCATATTTAAGGAAGGGCGCGAAACCGATCAGGGGTGTGGCGGAGTATCCCGATGCGAGAGTGGGGTATGGGGCGCTTTGTGTAGAAAACAGTCTGCCGGGGTAGAATGACGTGGATTTTTGAGAGAATAAGCACTTTATTTTGTCGCATCTGGTGTCGAATAAAGTGCTTATTTGTGCAATTTGAATCCTGTATTGATATTTGATAAAGTTAAAATGGTTGTAGTTTAGCATTATGGAAAAATTGATAATATTATGGACAGGTTAATGTACTTACAATTATCAGAGATTAAAGAAGGGTTGATGTGCATTTAAGGATTTTGATTATTTTAATTATTGGATATTAGAAATGCAATAAATGTGAAAATCCTTAGTAATATCAGATTGAGGGATGCAATATTTTTTGTGAAAATATATTGCATAAAAAATAATTCTGTGATAAAGTATGGTAGAAAGTGAACGAGTAGTTTTGTAAACTGGAGGAAACAAACATGATTATAGAATTACGTGCTAAAAATTGTTTTTCGTTTTCTGAGAAAATTATTTTTACTATGATGGCAGATATGAGAAATAAGAAGTTTGCGTCTAATGTCCACAAGGAGAATAACTTTAATATACTGAAAACAGCTGGAGTGTATGGCCCAAACAATGCGGGCAAAACATGTTTAGTGAAATGCATTCGTAGTATTAAGGAGGCGCTATTAAATCAAGATATCAGTCTTATGTCAAACATTTTTCAGGAAAGTCCCATATGTGAGTTGGGAATTTCATTTTTGGTAAAAGGAAGAGAATTTTCCTATGATTTTTGGTATGATGCAGAAAAACGAGAATATCCTTATGAAAAATTTATGGAAATTCAAAAAGACAAATACGGAAATGAAAAGCAACAGATATGGCTTTTGAAAGATAGTATAAATTCAGAATATTATTATGATGATCAAGAGCTGGTTAAGATGTTGTCTATTATTTCTCAGAGCAATTTGTTATTCTATTTGATTGATGCCAGTAAATTTGAACGTTTGGCTGAAATGAAGAGAATTGCTACAGATTTTGCTTCTAGGATTGATATTATCAATATGAACAATATTCCAATGGAGAGAACTATTAATCTTCTGAAGAATAAAAATAATCTTCAAAATAAAGTTGCTGAATTTGTAAAAAATGCGGATCTTTATATGGATAGTTTTGAGTATAGGGATATAAATAGGCTCAAGTTAGAAATCGGATTTAAAGGTGAAAAGCCAGAAGAAAAAGTGCTGGATATTCCAGAACAATTTATAGATCAGATGCGTCTGACATCAATATATAAAGGTGTTCCTGTGCCAAGTATTATTTTTGATTCTACTGGAACTAAAAAAATTGCAGCACTTGCAAGTTATATTATTGAAGGACTGGAACAAGGTAGAATTTTAGTTGTGGATGAATTGGACAATAGTATACATTTTAAACTGACAAGAGCTATTGTTGCGATGTTTAATAACGAGTTAAATACTGACGCTCAGCTTATTTTTACTGTACATGATATAAATTTGATGGATTGTAAAAAAATGTTTCGTAAGGAACAAATTTGGTTTGTACACAAGGATGAGGAGGGAGTGTACGTCTATTCCCTTGCAGAGTTTACGGCTCAACAGGGTGTGCGGGATACTACAGATGTAATGGAGAAGTATAGAAAAGGAGTGTTGGGAGCGTTGCCTGATCCAGGTCTCATTCGATCCCTGCTGAGTATAAAGGGGAATCAGAAAGGGGTGCCTGCAAATGACAAATAAACTTCCAAAGATTTTTTCGGGGAGTAAAATTTGTATTATATGTGAAGGTGATGAAGAGTATGAATATCTGGATAAGCTGATTTCTTTGGACGTGTGGAGTAATAAATACCAATTTACTTTGGAAAATGCTAATGGAAATGGAAATATTCCAGCTAGATATCAAGACAAATACCAAAATGGTTCCTATGATGTTGTATTAGTTTTTTGCGACACTGACAAAAAGCCATATGAACAATATGTTGACATTAAGCAAAAAATCAATGAATTTCATGGAGTAAAAAATGCGGCAGATCGTGTAATTATATTTGGGAATCCTTGTACTATGCAAATTATCATTGAGCATTGGGAGGAGATTGTATTAGACACAAATGCAAAAAAGCGTAATGCTCCGATAATTTTGAAGTTTACCGGAATAGAAAAATATAAAGGTCGAGCAGATCAGAGGCAGGAGTTATTTTCCAAAATTACAAGAGAAAATTATAGAGATATGTTAGAAAGAATCAAAAAACTTCCAAATGATGATACCCTGGTAGGAAGTAGCAATTTTGGGAGATTTATGCAGTATTTTTCTTCGGATAACGAAGATTGGATACAAGGAATCAATGACGCTTTGGATTAACAAAAAATAGGTTCTGTATATGTTGCGGAAAGAGGTGATGTGAGAGATAAGGTGATTAGGGTTGAAGTAGGAGTGTGGCAAAAAAATAGCTGAAGCGGCAACTTCAGCTAAAAGATTGTTAATGACCATAGATGATCATTGTATGTACAAAAGTTATTTTATCATCTAATGTTCTGATTTTCAATCCAAAACAGAAGTTCGACTAATTTCCAAGCAGGTCATTCTTGGTTTTTATAGATTTTGTAATTGTAGCAAAAAGTGCTGCTTTATTAAGTGTAGCCAAAAACAGGAGGAAAGTAATGAAGTTAAAAGTATCGAGAGAATCAGAAACTGGATTAAACACGGAATTTGTGAACATTGAATCAGGAAGAAAAATAAAGCTTGAACAGGCTATTCGGCAGGTGGAAAAAGGGAACCCTGCTTATCAGAATTATGTGGCAGTCAAGAACCACAATGGAACTACATATCTGCGTTCAAAGCCGAACGGAAGTCTCAAAGATAATATTGAATAGGGAGGAATACGGATGATTAATAGAGTGCAGAGAGAAAGAGATATATTAAAATTGATTGAGGGACTGGATATTCCACAAAGTTTATACGCAAAAGCGATTGAACATTACAATTCAGTTGCGGTGTTTTTGCAGGAACGAGGAATAGAGTCTGATATCTATCCACAAGGCTCCTACAGCCTGGGTACAGTAGTAAGACCATATAAAGAAAGTGAAGATGCGGCATATGATTTGGATGCTGTTTGCGAGATTAAGATAAATAAAAGCGATACGACAGCGGAAGAAATAAAAAAGATGGTCGGAGATGCTCTAAAATCAGATGGAACTTACCGGAAAATGCTTCAGGAAGAATGGGATAAGTGTTGGACGTTGGAATATGCCGATGTAAATGGAATCGGTTTCAGCGTGGATATTGTTCCAGCTGTAGCTGAAGAGGACATTATATTAAAGAATACTCTGGAGACAGAAGGAGTAGATTGTACGGTATACGACTCCCAGATAGCAATCACACATAAAGATGGAGAAAAATATACATGGAAAACCAGCAATCCCAAGGCTTATCAAAACTGGTTCAAGAAGCTCAATGAAAGGTTTGTTATAGCAGAAAGGCAAAGACTGGCTAAAAGGCGTGATGGAAGATTATATGTATTAAATGAGGGAACAGTAGAAAAAATACCAGAAACGCAGGAGCGCTCAGCCTTGCAGCGGGTTATTCAAATTGTTAAATACCATGCAGATGTTTACTATACAAAAGGGAATATAAGAGAGTATAAGTCAGCGTCTGTAATAGTAACAACATTAATTGCACTTTTAGCACAGGAAGCAGATCCGTTCTTAGAAGTATTTCCGTTGTTGAGTTATATTGTAGGGCAGTTGGAGATATATGGTGAAAATCTTTCATTAACCGAAAGTGAGTTTACAAAACGGTATGAGAATAAAAATGTAATAAGGTATGTTGGAGGGCAATGGGTGCTGAGGAATCCATTGAATCCAAGCGAGAACCTTGTTGATTCATGGAATCAGGAGCCGCGCAAGGCCCAATACTTTTTCCAATGGATTAGAATGCTAAAAAGAGACTATTTAACTTCGCTAGATACTGAAGATGAGAAGTTTGTGGCTGTTCTGGAAAATAATTTTGGAAAAGATTATCTACAGAAAAGTTTGAATATAAGTGCTTATGCAAGAAAAGAGCCTGTCAATATCAATGTGACATCCAAGCCATATAGGAGCTGATATGAGAATGACAGAAATGGAAATTCAGGATATGCTAAATGCGTATCCTGGATTAACCTATCAAAGAAAACAAGCAGAGGATATTTTTCAAGGAAGTATCGAAATTTGCCATAACGAGACAAATTCAAATGTTATTCTTACAGGTGAATTCGGAATGAAAATAGTTATCGATGACGAATATCCCCAAAAGATACCTGTTGTGTATGATATAAATGATTCGATAAAATCTGATTATATACACAGATATTCTAATGGAGAGTTATGTTTAGAGTCTGCTATTCGATTACAGCTTTTTGCTGGAAAACATTCACAAAAAGAATTTATTGATTTTTTCTTAATAAATTATTTGTGTTCTTATCTATATTATGATCGGTATTTAATATACCCAAATGGAGAAAGACCACACGGGTTTTGGGGTGAGTATGATTTTTTGCTAGAATACTTTAATCTTACAATAGACAAAGTGGTTTCTATATTAAGATATATTTTATTTCATGGAATAAAGAGGAATGATTTATGTCCGTGTGGAAGTGGTAGACTTGTTAAAAGGTGTCATGGTAAGAAAATGATTGAACTTACAAATGGAATAAAGAAAGCAGGAGTAGAAAAAATTTATTTTGAGTTATTGAATTATTTGAAGGAGAAATGTGAATGAAGGATGTTATTTTTGAAAGGCAAAATGATGATGAGGTATTAGATTTACTATATTCTCAAAGAGTTTTATATAATCGTGCAGAGATATTCAATGGGATAGGTTGGATAATGACATTGTTGCTGCTGTTTTTAGCAGTGGGAAAGTTGTTTATTCCAATTTTAGAGCAATTATTTAGTATAATTGAAATCATAATGGCAGTTGGTATTTTTGCTGTGGATTATAAAACGAAGATACTGATAACTTGGGGAGCGGATACTAAAGGGCTTATAGATAATGTTTTGTTTGGCTTCCCAATTCAGGACAAGGAAAAAATTATTGAATATGCCATTAAAATAAAAAATAAAAATAAAGAAGATTATAAACGGCAAACAACACATAGAGGAGATGACAATATAAGAGGGGTACGGGACTGGTATACAGAATATAGTTCCGATGATCACTACAAGGTCATTTTAAATTGTCAAAAAGAAAATATCTGGTGGAATGTAAAGCTGGTAAGTTACTATAAAAAAATAGTTCTTAGTTTTATCAGCATTTCAGTTTTGCTTATAATCGCATTTATGTCTTATTTGACCATAAAAGTAGACTTTGCTTGGAGCTTAATAATATTGGGGAGTACATTCTTAATACGTAGTATAGAACAATTGATGGCAATAAAAGCATATACTAAGGCAATGGAACATGCATATGCAAAAGTAGAATTGATTGAGACTGATAGGAATAATTTAAACATGGAGTCCTTGCTGTCATTACAAAAAGACATTGAAGAGAACCGGAAATCAGGATTTTTAGTTCCAAGATGGGTTCATTATATTTATTCGAAGCACCTTCACGAAGAAAAGAAGGAAATTAATGAGCATATGGCAGGCTGATAACTAACAGATGAAAAGATTATAGAGGAGGACAAGGTTTTATGTATAGGGAAGTCTTCTTCGATATTATTTAGGTATTTTATCTGATGATTCCTGAACCCATTTCTACTGTTATAATATGTTTTTATTGAATCCGAACGAATGGAGAATTACCGATTGAAAAGATTGCAAAATATTCGGTGTTGATGTTGCAGAAGTAGAGTTGATTGCAGGGCTTTAGACAGTGTAAAGCGGCTAAATTGAGTGAGTGGTAAATTTATTTCAGAATGATAAATTGGGAAAATAATGGATTTTAAGGTATTTTCATGATTATATTATCCGGCATTTGCACATGTTTTCAATTGGTGAAGCAGCAGAAATGACTTAGCACTAATTCACCACGTTTTTTTCACGAACTTGACACTAATTCACCACAAGCCCAACGAAGTTATGCGACTTTCAGGGATTTTGCCTCAAAAAAAGTGAAAAAAGTTCGTGACATTAACTTGACACAATCGGGGTATGGGGCGCTTTGTGTCGAAAATAGTCTGCCGGTATAAATCAAGGTAAATTTTGAATAATGAGTACTTTTAGTATATTAGCGTTAAACAAAATATTAATTGCGCTTTGATTAGATATTTTTTGCTTGGAGAGTATCATACTAACTATACAGAAATATTAAAAGGTAGTATGATATGTATAAGAAAATGGGAAAAAGCAAAGTAGTGGAGAAGGAGGAACAGACAATGAGCGTAGTAGCAAATTTGGATAGACCGTGTACGATTTCTGAATCTATCATGCAGTCATGTAAGGAAGTAAAGAACATGTGTGAAGGAAAAACGCCGAAACGTTCCCTAAATGATTTATTTGCAAATATTGAAAAATGGAGCAAAGAGGAAGAAAAATAGATGTACACAGTTATACCTACCGAACAGTTTGAAAAAGATGTAAAGTATTATATCAAGAAAAAGGGGTTCACTCATATTGGTTCGGATATCAAAGCAGTAACTGATGAATTGGAAAGGGGAATCTGATAGGAACAGAAATTCCCGGATTAAAGATTCCAACAGATGGGCATACCTTTAAAGTAAGATCAGCCAATACAGATACCAGAGCGGGTCAGTCTAATGGGTATCGCATTATTTATTATGCAGTTCGGGATGATGCGGAGGTGTATCTTCTTACGATTTATTATAAAAAGGATGATAACAGGATACCGACCAATCAGGAGATTATAGAGTTGGTAGAGACTTATTGCATGTAGAATGGAAAAGAAGAGCTGTTCGATACGGTGAAGAAGCTGTGTTGAGCAGCTTTTTCTGGTATTAAATAGGCAGCAGGCCCAACGAAGTTATGCGGCTTTCAGGGATTTTGCCGATAGTGTCAAGATTTTTTCGCAAATATTATTTCAGCCGTTTGGTGTCCGATTATCAGCCGGCTATGATATCAGACAGCGGCTCATCTTCTGGGATGGTGAGATGATCCATGTTCATGTAGCGGCGTGTTCCCCATTGGGTCCCAGCCACATGGCGCAGTCTGGCACATACCAGCATCAGGGCACTCTGCCCATCCGGAAAGGCACCGATCGCCTTTGTCCGGCGTTTGATCTCACGATTGAGCCGCTCGATGGTGTTGTTTGTCCGTATCCGGCTCCAGTGCTGTGTGGGAAAGTCCATATAAGTAAGAGTTTCCTCTATGCCGTCCTGAAGCTTCTTTGCCGCGGAACCGAGTTTCATCTCCTTTAGTTTTTCTGTTACCCGAATGGCTTTCTCACGGGCGGCTTCTTTACTCTCCTGGGCATGGATGGCTTTCAGCATCATGGCAACTGACTTCATCTTATTACGCGGTGTGACAGAGAAGATGTTCCGGTAAAAATGGACGGTGCATCTCTGGTATCGGGCATCCGGAAATACCTCTGGTATGGTCTCCAGCATGCCAAGGTTCTTGTCACCGATGATCAGGCGGACACCAGTGAGCCCGCGTTCCTTGAGCCATACAAAGAAGGAACGCCAGCTTTCTTTATCCTCTTTCATGCCTTCCGCCGCTCCGATGATCTCCCGGTATCCGTCGCTGCTGACACCAATGGCAACAAGGATAGAGACATTCCGGATCTCTCCGCCCCAGCTGCGCTTTAGATAAACGCCGTCTACATAGACATAAGGATAGTCACCGGACAGTGGGCGGCTGCGCCAGATCTCGATGTGCTCATAAGCTTTTTTGTTGAGATTGCTTATGGTTGTGGGAGACACCTTGGTACCCCACAATGCTTCTGTGATATCTTCTACACGACGCACGGATACCCCTGCAAGATACATCTCGATCAGGGCTTCTTCCACAGAAGATTCCCTGCGGCGGTAGCGTTCGATGATGGCAGTCTCAAAGGGAACGCCTTTGAGTTTGGGAACTTTCAGTTCCACCTCTCCTGCAGTGGTCTGTAAATTCCTTTTATAATGACCGGAACGGTAGCCCTGACGGTCACTGGAACGCTCGTACTTCTGAGCATTTACCAGTTCATCCGCTTCTTTGTCCAAAAGAGCATTGAGGGTTTCCTCCACACTGGAGCGGACAAGGTCTTTCAGATCGTGCTTTATTAAGTCTTCGTTTAGTTGTATAATGTTATCAGACATGGTTTATGCCTCCTTTAGTAGGTTTTGTGTGGTAACTTAATTCTACCAAACGGCATAGACCATGTCTATTTTCTATGAAACTATATTTTGCGAAATCTATTATACGTTATCATTTTGCCTCAAAGAATCTTCCGGGGTGAAATGAAAAAGCTTTTTGCTTGAGAGTATCATACTAACTATACAGAAATATTAAAAGGTGGTATAGTGTTAGAAAACATGAAAAAGCAGAATGATGACGAAGGAGGAAAAATGAACAAAAATAAAAAAATCGGAATTGCGGCGGTAATAGCGCTTGTCGCCATTATTTGTGCATTTGCACTTATCAATAAAAATTCTTCTGTGAACACGCCGGATGAAAATCTTGCGAATGTACAAGTGGAAACAGAGCAGCCGGACGATTCTCAGGAAGAGGAGGCGAAAGAAACAGAGGAAGCGGAAGAACCTGTTGAATTACCGGAGCCTGACAAGAGTGTGTACATGGATGCCACTCAGGATACTGAGGTGAGAATCGACGCCCTGATGGCACAGATGACATTGCAAGAAAAAGTAGCGCAGATGGTGCAGCCGGACCAGGCGGCGATCTCGCTTACGGATATTGCGGAATATAACGTTGGTTCTATTCTCAGCGGCGGCGGTTCCGCACCCGGCGGTGGTAATACGGTAGTTCATTGGCAGAATAATGTGGACAACTTGAAATATGCATCTATTACGCAGACGCGGCTTGGCATTCCCCTGCTTTATGGTGTGGATGCTGTACATGGACATAATAATGTAGCTAATGCAACAATGTTCCCGCATAATATCGGGCTGGGAGCAACGGATGATGAGGAACTGATGGAGCGCATCGGTGCGGTCACCGCCAGAGAGGTAAGGGCCACAGGGATCCAGTGGACTTTTGCGCCCACACTGGGAAATGCCCGAAATGAGCTCTGGGGAAGAACTTATGAGTGCTATGGCGAAGATGTGGATATTGTCACAAGGATGGGAGCCGCTTATGTGAGAGGGCTTCAGGGGGAAGCCGGAACGGATGCGTTTCTGGATGCCGACCATATTCTTGCCACCGCAAAGCATTATATTGGGGAAGGATATACGGCAGGCGGACAGAATCAGGGCGATGTTGTGATGGATGAGGCAGAATTTGACAAGCTGCTTCATGATTCCCTGTTAGACCCCTACATGGCTGCCCTGGACGAAGGGGCGCTCACTGTCATGGTATCTTACAATAGTGTTAACGGTGAGAAATGTCATGAGAGCGATTACCTCATTAACGAAGTATTAAAAGGAGAACTGGGCTTTAATGGTCTGGTGGTCAGCGATTATAACGGCGTACAGCAGGTAAGCGGATCAGACTATAATGACAGGGTTGCGCATGGCGTCAATGCGGGCATCGATTTGTTTATGCAGCCAAATGACTGGCAACAATTTATGGATGCGCTTGTGGAGGTGGTAAATGAGGGAAAAGTATCCCAGGACAGAGTGGATGATGCTGTCCGAAGAATTCTGCGTGTGAAGTTTGAGGCAGGGCTTTTTGAAGAGACAATCGGTGCAAAGCGTGAAGTGGAACTGATTGAGGCATTCGGCGGTGAGGAAAACAGGGCAGTTGCAAGAGAAGCGGTGCGTAAATCCCTCGTCCTTCTCAAAAATGACAATGTGGGCGGCAAGACGGCCATGGAAGCTCTTGACGGTTCGAAAAATATACTGGTGGCAGGTTCAAAAGCAGATAATATAGGTGTGCAGTGTGGCGGATGGACAATCTCATGGCAGGGAAGCAGGGGAAATATTACCGAGGGGACCACACTTTTGACCGCGCTGCAGAATGCGGCGGATGGAAAGAACATTATTTTCAGTGAAAAAGGCGAAGTGTCCGCAGATACAGATGCGGTCATCGTGGTAGTGGGTGAAGATCCCTATGCGGAGACGCAGGGCGACAGAAGCTTCTCCAACCTGACGATCACCAATGATGACAAAAACATGATCAATGATTTAAAGGCATCTCTGGCAGCGGCGGGCAAAGAGGATATTCCTGTCATTGCGGTTTTATTTACCGGCCGTCCGGTTACCATTGCAGACTATGTGGAAGATTTTGACGCCATTGTGGCGGCGTGGCTTCCGGGAACAGAGGGAGACGGTATTGCAGATGTACTGTTGGGAGATTACGATTTTACCGGAACACTCACTTATACATGGCCGTGGTATGCGTCGGATATCGAGACCAAGTTTGATAAAGACAGTGAAGATCTGATTCTCTTTAGGAAAGGAACCGGCCTTAACAAATCCGGTGCCAGCCTGAAGGCGGAAGGCACTACCGTTATCAATACAAAACCTGAAAAAACAGAGGAAGAGCTTGCCTATATACAGGAAGGCATAATTGATCTGAGCTCCACAGGATATGTACTGGAGGCGGAGAATTATACGGAGGATTCCTATCTGGTAGAGCGGGGAGATGCCAATAATATTTCCTATGTGGATGGCTGGTCCGGCGAATGGGCAAATGCAAAATGGAATGTGCTGATACCCGAGACAGGTAAATATAAGCTGCATTTCTATATTGCGGCTGCAAAGGATTCCGGGACAGTGTCTATCTATTACGCACCCGGAGCGATTACGGATGACGGTGCGGCAAATAAGACGGCGGTGCCCATGACTAAGACTGCCGACCTTTTGGATTATCAGGATTTTACAATAGATATGTCCCTGGAGAAAGGCGGATATGAATTTAAATTTATGAATAGTACGGCAGACGGAGCGGATTTCAGACTGGACCGTATTGAATTTGAATATATGGACTAAGCATGATAAAGCAAGATATCCCCTTCTTCTATTATAATGCTGTCCGAAGGCAGAATGACAGCGCCTTTTCGCACGAAGGCAATCACGTCGATTCCAAAGGCCGATTCTATTCGCCGCACCGATTGATTCAGAAAAGGGCTGTCATTGTCTACGGTAATGCTGACCGTTCCCTTGACACTGGTGTTTATCTTATTTTGGCCCTGAAGCTGTGTATACTGTTCCACAAATCCCGCTGAAATGATACCGGTAGGAATTGCCACCGCGCCTACACCTAAAAAGGATATAAAAATTGCCATGATCCTTCCCAGAGCGGTTATCGGGTAAATATCACCATAACCTACCGTAAGTATGGTTGATATGCTCCACCACATACCTGAAAACGCATTATTAAAAACATCCGGCTGTACTTCATGCTCCGCACTGTACATACACAAAGAAGAGGCCGTCATCAGCACCAGAATGATAAAGACTGATGAGATAATCTGATTTCTTTTTTCATACAAAACAGATGTAATGACATTAAAGGAATCATAATAGGCGTTGATTCTGAACAGGTGGAATATTCTGACCACTCTCAGCATTCTGAATACAACAAATCCTGACAGGAAAAAGAAGGGCAGAATTGTGCACAGATCCACGATCCCGTCAAAAGAAAGGAGGAAGTGGAGTACCGCCTTTATTCCCGCTTGGTCAGGATAAAGATATTCCGCAGTCCATATCCTCAGAATATATTCTATGCAGAATATAACAACCGTAACCGCTTCTATGCCCCTGAAAATCGCGGTATACTGATCCAACTGCTCAAAGGTCTCCATAAACAGAATTGTAAGGTTCACCAGAATCGTTGCAACGATAAATATATCAAAGGCTCTGCTTATAAAATCATCCTTTTTGCCGATTTGTATGATATCAAAAATACGTTTTTTTACTTTTTCATTAAAAAGCTTCTGCATATTGATTTTCTGCTTCCTGTTCTTTCTTTTAAAGTAGTAACTACAGGGCAGAGCCCCGAAAAGCCTACGGCTTTCCGGGGTCGCTTCGCTCGTCAAATGAACGAAGATATATTTGCTCGAGCAAGCTCGGCATTTATATCTTCGTTCGCTTGACTCTGCCCTTTGCGAATATTATATCATCTATAGGAGCATATTCAACCTGGTTTCGTTGACAATTCACTTGAAATGCGCTACCGTAATGCATAAATAGATGAACAATTGTTTCATGCGGACATATTTCTTGAAAAGAGATGTCCGCTGTTACGGGCAGGGAGTATCTCTATGAGAAAAACCATAAAAAATGCGGTAATTACATTACTGATTCTGACCTTAAGCGTTTCCACCGCTTTCTTGGCGTATTTGCATTTCTTCGCATCGGAGGAAGAGAAGCTTTCGGGAGAATGGACGGCAGAACTTGACGTGACGGAACAGGCGGCCGTCACAGCCCTTGGCTGGCTGCAGGAAATAGAAGGCGTCTCTGTCTCTCTGGAGGATATGAAGTCTTATATGCATGGATTGACCATACAAGTCAATCTAGAGATAGAGCAGACAGGGAGTTCTGTAGGAACCTTCCAATGCAATGTTTCGCAGGAAAGCTATGATGCCTGCAAGCAGGCAGCCTATGAGGCGTTTGCCTCAGCATTTCAGGAACTCTTGGCCGAGAGGCTTCGCATGGCAGGCTATACGGGCAGCATGGAGGAGGAAGCGATCGAGGAACTGGTAACCGAAACCTTTGGGATGTCCACGGACTCCTATCTGATATCTTACGGCCCTGCCTTGCTGCCTTCCCTGGAAGATTTGCAGGCTGAGTATGACGGCAGCGGCACTTATGAAGCAGCAGAAAATATTCTTACCAGACAGTTTGAGACCGGTCAGGGTGCCGTCACAAGGGTAGAATACTATATCCGGCAGGATGCCGTTCTGATTCTGTCAGAGGAGATCGGTTCTGTTCCCGCCGGTTTTTCGGCAGATGATTATCCGGTGGTGTATACCTTAAAGCAGCCCACAGACTGAACGGGAGGGAGATTCCATGAAAACAATTCTTCAGAAAACTGTTTCTATGATATTGTCCGTAATACTGATCTGTTCCCTCCTGCCAATCAGGGCGGATGCAGGATTCGAAATTCCCGGGAGCTGCCGGGTAGAGACGGACACCGGCGATGCAGGTACGGTAAAAACACTGGATTATGCCTATGATAATAACACCTATTTTTCTCTGCGGGATATCGCTATGCTTCTTAAGGATACGGATAAATCGTTTTCTTTGGATATTACAGGCAATTCTGTCTTACTGAATCAGGGAAATGTTTATGCGTCCTTAGGCGTGGAAAATACCCTCTGGGAGGACAGCGAAAATCCGAATATTGCCCTGCGGCGAAATGAATTTAAGGTAGATGAAAAAACGGTATTTTACTATACATTGATTATGCAGCTTCCTTCCGGCGATTATGACTGTTTCATGATGGCGGCGGATCTTGCTATGATTTTGGATGTGAATATCACCGTTCCCGAGGCGGGCATCCTGCAGATTCATACCCAGGAGACTTTTGACATCTCCCCTGCTGCGCTGGAAGAAGACGGGTACTTTTACGGCGTCAACAGTGTATTGACAGGAGATGCCGCTACCGGGGAAATCTATTACCAATATCAGGCGGATATGTCCTACCCTATAGCCAGTACTTCCAAACTAATGACGTGTCTTTTGACGATGGATGCCATTTCGGCAGGGCAGATCAGCCTTGATGAGCAAGTTACTGTTTCGGATGGGGTGCAGGCACTTGCCGATTCAGACGATGGGGTGATTCCTTTAAAAGCCGGAGACCAGATTACCGTGCAGGAGCTTTTGGTGGGAGCCCTTCTGCCCTCCAGTAACGAATGCGCCCTGTGTCTGGCGGAATCCATTGCCGGTTCAGAGGAGGCTTTTGTTCAAATGCTGAATCAGAAAGCACAGGAGCTGGGACTTTCCCAAACAATCTTTTACAACAGCAACGGTCTGCCCATCTATACGGAGGATTTTGTTCCCGCAAAGCTTCAGAACAGCATGAGCGCGGAGGATATGTTTCGGCTGGTGTCTTACCTTTTGAAGGTCTATCCGCAGATCACGGATATCACTTCTATGGAAGAGGCAGCCTTAGAATCTCTCGACCTTGAAGTGAAAAATACCAACCCGCTTCTGCGCAATCTGCCGGAAGTCACAGGATTGAAGACAGGAACTACCAACAAAGCCGGAGCCTGTCTGGTCACATCCCTGACTGCGGATAGCGGAAGCATGGAGCATGATTTGGTTGTGATTGTTTTGGGCACTGAGGACTCCATAGAGAGGAGCCGTGTTTCGGGATTGCTGGCAAGGTACGCCCTGAATACTTTTGAGGCGGGGATAGAAAGCACGGAATCCGGGGGATCTGTTCTGCATTCCGGGAATTTACCCATACACGCCGAAGCGGCGGTGGATCAGATTATTCGGACGGCAAGAAAGCGGTAATTCTTATTGCCTTATGCTTATGGGATTGCTATACTTACTATAGTTTAAACAAAATAGGTGAGGAACTATCTATGAAAAAGAAAAAACCCATTCAGGAGATCATTTTTGCGGTGTTCCTTTTTGTGGCCATTATCCTTTTGTTTTTCTGGTTCAGGGAACAGAACAGCAGCCGGACAGTGAAGCAGAACAGAGATTATGCGGCGGATTCTGCGCAGATGAAGGCTGAGCAGATTGACGATGAACTGAATAATGCTCTGGGTCAGATCAGAACCTATGCTTATTTTATAGGAGAAGGGCTGGATGTGCCTGTGGTCACGGCACAGATGCTTAGCACAATGGAAACAAATTCCATATTTGATACCTTTATGTTTACAGATCCCGACGGTGTGGACTATGCTTCCGACGGGCGGACTGCCGACGCGACGGATCGACAGTTTTATAAAGACGGCATTGCCGGAAACAGCGGCATTGAAGTTGTGTTTGATTCCCCGTTTTTTGATGAGACAATGCTGGGGGTTTATGCGCCCGTCTATGTGGATGGAGAAATCATCGGCGTACTGCGGGGGGCTTATCTGGCGGAAGAATATTTGAGAAGCATGCTGGGTACTACATATTTCGGGGAGGCGGCCGAGGTATTTTTGTGTATGCCGGACGGCAGAGTGATCGCAAGCTCTGACGGTACGACTTATGAAGGGAATCTTCTGGATTCGCTGACGGGGGCGGGAGTGATCTGTCAGCATGATGCCGAATCGATTCAGCAAATATTTGAAAACGGCGGAGCAGGTGCTTTTACATGCGATAAATCCGGTAGAACAGACAATATCTGTGCCGTTTACCTGCCCCAAAATAAATATGTTCTGGTGCAGACATTTCCAAAAGATGTGACTGAGCGTATGATCAGGGAAGAAAATCTTGTAGGCATTCAGCTGGAGACTATGCTGATCGTGCTGTTTGTTCTCTACATTATCATGATCATTATCCGTGCCGGACGGAAACGGAAAGAGCTGGAGAAGGAAAACCGGGAGATGGGGTATATTATAAGCGGTGTTACCACGCTGTTTTCCCGGTTTGCGATGGTGGATTTCGAGGCGGATACTTATCAATATCTGGCGGGTACAAAGCCCGAGGACGGAGGGATCGAAGAAAGCGGAGAGTACCAGAGGCTCGTGACCTATCTTTCTTCTGCCGTGGAGGAGAGCATCTATCAGGAGATCGTAGATTTCATGAATAAAGATTCCATTATCGCGGCTATGCAGAAACAAAATGACCTGCGCTACGAAAGATGTGTGACAAAGGGCGGCCATACGGAATGGGAACACATGAATGTGATCTGTCTGGAAAGAAAAGATAATGTGGCATCTAAAGTTTTGTTTATCCGTCAGAATGTAACAGAGCTCAAGGAAAAGGAGCTGCGTATTCAGTGCGAAAGAGCACTTGCAAACCGCAAGGAAAGACAGTATCAGATCGCGCTTATGTCTAATTCCTTATGCAGCTTTGAGTTTAACCTGACGCAGGATCTGGTTGAGCAGGATATTATCATGAAAATAGACGGACAGAGCATTTCGCTCCTTGCACGGGCGGGATTGACGGCGCCCTGTAAGGCTTCGGAATGCTTTGAAAAATGGAAACAGCGTGTTTTGGAGGAATCCATAGAAGAGTATTCCGCTACCGTAAACACAGAGAACCTGATCAGCTGCTATGAGCGGGGCGTCAGAGAAGTGATAGCAGAGTATTGGGAAGGAGAGTCGGAAGAGGACCAGATGTGTGTACGCCAGTCTTTTATCATGACCAGAGACGACGGTACCGGCGACATTATGGTCATGGTGATAGCAAGAGATATCACGGAACAGGTCAGAAAACAGAGAGAGCAGACGCAGGCCCTGCAGGATGCGTTGCTGCAGGCACAGCATGCAAACAGGGCGAAAACCACATTTTTGTCCAATATGTCTCATGATATCCGTACTCCCATGAACGCTATCATAGGATTTTCGACCATTGCGGTCAGCCATATTGATAATCAGGATCAGGTTCTGGACTGTCTGCAAAAAGTGCTTTCTTCCAGCAACCATCTGCTCAGCCTGATCAACGATGTTCTTGACATGAGCAGGATCGAGAGCGGAAAAGTGCAGATCAAAGAGCAGGAATGCAATATTTCTGAAATGATACATAATCTGGTAAATATCATTCAGCCGCAGGTCAAAGCAAAGCAGCTTGAATTATTTATCGATACCTTTGAGGTTACCAATGAGGATGTGATTGCCGATCCTTTAAAGTTAAATCAGGTATTCATCAATCTGTTGAGCAATGCGGTGAAGTATACGCCCGCCGGAGGCACGGTTTCCTTCCGTATCATGCAGAAGGGTACATTCCGGCACGGATACGGCGAATATATGTTTATCATTAAGGATAACGGCATCGGTATGTCACCGAACTTTGTGGAACATATCTTTGAGCCTTTTGAACGGGAGTCCACTGTGACACAGAGCGGTATTGAGGGGACGGGACTGGGCATGGCCATCACCAAGAACATTGTGGAGATGATGAACGGCACCATCAGCGTTGAGAGCGAGATGGGCAAGGGAAGCACCTTTACGGTAGAATTGGAATTAAAGCTGCAGGATGTGGAGAAGACCGCACAGCAGATCGGGGAGCTGGAGGGCCTGCGTGCGCTGGTTGTGGATGACGATCTCAATGTCTGCGACAGCGTCAGCAAGATGTTAAAACAGATCGGCCTGCGCGCCGAGTGGACAACCTCCGGCAGAGAGGCGGTGTACCGCGCAAAGGCTGCTCATGATGAGGGGGATTTTTATCATACGTATATCATTGACTGGCAGATGCCGGGGCTCAGCGGTGTGGAGACTGCCAGAAAGATCAGGGATGCGGTTGGCAATGAGGCCCCCATTATCATTCTGACGGCTTATGACTGGACAGATATTGAGGAGGAAGCAAAGGCCGCGGGCGTTACGGCTTTCTGTGCGAAGCCTATGTTCATGTCCGATCTGAAAACAGTGCTTCTGGCTGCCAATAATCTGTTGGAAAAACAGGAAGATGTTCCGGAATGGACCTTGGCTGATTTTAAAGGAAAGCGTATTCTTCTGGTGGAGGATATTGAGATGAACCGCGAGATCGCTCAGGTCATTCTGGAAGAGGCCGGTTTCCTTGTAGATACAGCGCCGGACGGGACAGATGCGGTGTCGATCATGGAGAAGGCGGAAGAAAATTATTACGACGCGATCTTGATGGATATACAGATGCCCATTATGGATGGGTATGAGGCGACCAGGACCATCCGCAGTCTGCAGAGAAACGACGTGAAAAATCTGCCTATTATTGCCATGACAGCGAATGCGTTGGAGGAGGATAAGGAGGCGGCGCTTATGAACGGCATGGATGCTCACATCGCCAAACCTCTTGATATGGATATTTTCATATCTGTACTTAAAAAGTTTCTTGGGTAAATCAGGGGTTACATTTCTTACAGGGCACATATCCCTGCGCGATAATACTCTCCCGGTTTTCGGAGCTGTCTACTCTGTTTGTGGTGGGCAGGGAGTTACAGGTAGGCTTGTGGAACTTTTTGGTCTTACTGTTGAGGACATAGGTAAGTTCAGTGGTGGCCGGAGCAGCACTTTTCGAGGGCGTTTCCTCTATGGAGGGAGCGCTTTCTTTTTGTGGTGCGGGCGCCGGTGTATTGGACGCAGTCGCAGAGGAAGCAGTCTTACTCGAGTTGGCGGTGGCTTCGCCTGCCTTCCAGGTCTCGGAGGCGGGCACATTAAAGGTGATCGTCCTGCCGTCTGTGGAGGCAATGATGGTACCGTCCTCATCAGTCCGGTATACTTTTACGCCGTTTGTCCGAAGTGTATTCAGGGTCTCCGCGTGAGGGTGACCGTAGGAGTTCCCTTCTCCGCAGCTGATCACCGCGTAGGTGGGATTGACCGCTTTGATCAATTCCTTTGAAGTGGAGTATTTGCTGCCGTGGTGTCCTACCTTATAGACGTCCGCGGAGAGGGAGATGTCAGTCCCTAAAATGTCCGCTTCGGCGTCCTCTCCGGCGTCCCCCGTAAAGAGGAAGGAAGTGCTTCCGTTCTTCAGAAGGAGCGCGATAGAGGCGTCGTTGGGATTGTCGTATTCTTTGCCGGGAGCCAGGATCGTTATGGTGGCGGTTCCCAGCGTATATTTACTGTTGACTTTAGGAGTCAACGATTTAAGACGCTTGTTATCCAGCGCCTGAATCAGCTTCTGATAGGTTTTATTGTCTTTTTCATAATTGGAGACGAATACTTTGGAAATATCAAATTTTGTGAGGATCACCGGTGCACCGCCGATATGGTCAGCATCCGGATGGGTCAGGATCAGATAATCCAGTTTGGTGATCTTTTGCTTTTGCAGGTAATTCTGGATCGCGGTGCCTTTGCTGTCATCGCCCGCATCGATCAGCATGGCGTGATCGCCGCAGGTGACCAGCGTGGCATCTCCCTGTCCCACATCAATAAAATGGACTTCCATTTTATCAGGACCAACTGCGAAGGCCGGCGTCGGCGCAGACAGAGCGCAGCCCAGCAAAACGGATGCAGTAAGAGCCAGATACAGAATTTTCCGATACCATTTTTTCATGTCAATATCCCCTTTTTATGCTATAGAAAATTGCGACAGTGTAAAACATTGAAGGAGAATGCGAAGCATTCTCTTAATCGAGCGCGCCGCGCTCGATTTCTTATAATATAGCACAGGAGTGCCCGGGATGCCAGAGGCATAGAGGGCGGTTTTGTGCACAATACCTAATTTCCAGAGGTGCAAATAGGCAAAACGCGCATTGACTTTCTCATATACGTTTTGTTATTCTTGTCATATGAACAACCGATTGCGCAAAGCAAAATAAGAGCCGAAAGGGAAATGGAGGACAAGACAGTATGGACAAGTTTATTGTCAATATCATCCATCGGCCGGAGATGGTACCTGAGTATGCAGAAAAGGTGACCGGACACGGCAAAGAGGAGGATATCGGAAGAAAAGAGCTTTTGACGGAATCTCTGGATATCTTTAAGACACAGCAGGCGATCGCCCACAAGAATGGCTTAAAGACAACGATTCAGATGACCTACGCTTCTTTATTTAATGATGAGGCGGTGGCGCTTGCCAAAGAGGACCACGAGAAATACGGGGATGAGATCGCCCTGTCGTTGCTCGGCCTGCCCTGTGAGGAATTTCGTGAGAAATATAAGACCAAGGATTTCTGTATCTGGATGTTCTCCATGGAAGACAAAAAATCCATTGTGAACGACGTGTTCGGCAAATTCAAGGACCGCTTCGGGTTTTATCCGGAGTCTACAGGATCCTATTATCTGGACGCGGATCTGGTAAATTATATCAAGGAAAAGTACCCGATGGTGAAATGTGCTGTGGCTACCTGCTGGGAGGAAGGACCGAAGGCGTATCACACCTGTAACAATTCCTGGTACACCTTTATGGACGGCGGCCCCTGGGCGCCATGGATCCCCAGTAAGCAGAATGTTCATGCGCCGGCGGCGAACGAGGCGGAGGACAGCGGTATCGTAGCGATCCCGCATTTGTCCAGAGACCTGATCGCCTGCTATGACGGCAACGGCTCTAACTTCGGCACCCATCCCCAGAATGTGCTGCGGAGTATGTGCTACGATTCCAAGACATGGGAATATCCTTATATGTACAATTTGATCGATCAGTTCCGGTCTTTGGCGAAATACAATAACGGCTACGCTTACAACATGATGTTTGTAGGTCCCGGCTGGATGAATAAGATGGGACGCTGGGAGGCTCCCTATGAGCTGCTGCTCAAGTCCTATGAGGACGGCATGGCATATTACGGACAGCTCAAGAAGGAAGGGAAACTGGACGACATGACCATGGCGGAGTTCGCGGATTACTATCGCGCCAACAGAAGGCTGACGGAGCCGGAGTGTGCGTTATGGAGAGATATCCTGTATGGATCGGACAAGCAGCTTTTCTGGTACTGCGATCCTTACATGAGAGTCTGCGCCAATATGGATCAGGGAGGCGCTATCGTGGATCTGCGGCCTTATGCGGCGAAGCTGGAGTGGCCGGTGGGTATCGGCACCAAGCATGTGACGGACGCTTCTTACCCTTTCCTGATTCAGGAGAAATACCGGGCGGGCTATTTTACACACTATGCGGGTGAAGGAACAGTCAGAAGCGCGAAGCTGACCCATAACGGCGAGGAAGTGGATCTGTGTCTGTGCAGGACCAAGGCTCATTTCTCTCAGGAGGGCAATACCAGGATCCTCACGCTGGATCCCGTGGACATCGAGTTCTATGATCTGACTGTGAAGCTGCAGACAAAGCTGTACTTCGAGGAGGGCAGCTCCAATATCAAGATCGAGAGAACCATCTTGGAAATGAGTGATCCCACTGCCGAGGTGGAGATCAACGAGTACATGGTGGCCTGCTACGGCACCACGGAGTACACTGAGGATATGACGAACATTGTGCTGTCAGTTACCGACGGGGCGCAGACCAGGAGCATTGACTATGCTTATAAGTGCCGCGAGGAGGCGCTTGCAGGTGCAACGGAGGCTGTTGCGGTGGTTCCCGAGATCGAGACACGGGTTTCCATCAGCTGTGAAAAGAAGGATGCGGTGGGGTATATCAGAGAGGGCTATGCATTCTCCCCGATGTTTACGTTAGGCTACACCACCAAGTTAAAGGATAAGGAGGTATTTGCGACATGGCTCAATCTGGCAAAGGCAAATTAAATTACAGATGTCCCTCCTGCTTTATGAGAGATCTGGATATCGACATGTTTTATGATAAGGATAAAAAGGAGTACCACTGCATCCGTTGTCAGTATGTGGGAACAGAGGAGGACGTGCTGGAGAAGAACGAGCTGGTACGTTTCCGTTACAAGGCGGCGATGAAGCGTTACACAAAGTTTGACTTTGACTAAATAAGTCAAGATAAAGGCAACAAAAGCATATTCCGGTGACAGAGTCGGTCAGAGGATTCTGCCCGAATATGCTTTTGTTATGAAATGGGAGGCGGGGATGAAATCCTATATAGAAAAAGGCGACAGTGTAAAACATTTCAGGGAGAATGCGGAACATTCTCGTAACCGAGTTCGCGAGGCGAATCTCGCAATTGAGCGAAGCTCAATTTTTTATAAAGGCATGGATCTGTCCACGATCAAAGAGGTGGAGAGTCTGGGCGGCAGATTTTACGATCGGGGTGTTGAAAAGGATATATTCGCTATCTTAAAAAGCTATGGCACGAATGCGGTGCGCCTGCGTCTGTGGAACGACCCTTACGGGGAGGATGGCACGCCCTATGGGGCGGGCACTAACGATCTGGCTGCGACCATAGAGTTGGCGAAGCGCGCGAAAGAACATGGCATGGAGATCCTTCTGGATGTGCATTACAGCGATTTCTGGGCGGATCCCGGAAAACAGCGTGTGCCCAAGGCGTGGCGGGGGATGAATGAGGACCAATTGACTGAATCGGTCTACACTTTTACGAAGGAAACTCTGCTCGCCATGCGCAGGGCGGAAGCTTATCCGAATCTGATTCAGGTGGGAAATGAACTGTCACACGGCATGCTCTGGCCCTTGGGACAGCTTCCGGAATACGGCAATTACGATGGGCTGGCACGCTTTGTACGGGCAGGAATCCGTGGTGTGCGGGAAGTGGATGCGGATATGCCCATTATGCTCCATCTGGATAACGGCGGCAATAACGCGCTGTACCGGGATTGGTTCGATCACTATCTGGAGCGGGGCGAAGATGATTTTCAGATCATCGGCCTGTCCTACTATCCCTTCTGGCACGGAAGTCTGGAAGACCTGCAGAACAATATGAATGATCTGGCAGTCCGTTACGGCAAGGAGTTGGTCATTGCGGAGGTATCCATGGGATTCACCATGGAGGACTATGGAACCTATGAGAAGCTGGCGCCCGGAGAGCGAAAGGGATATGCCACGAAACAAGAACTCGTGGAAAAGATTCCTTTTCCCATGAGCAAAGAGGGGCAGGCAGATTTCATGAAAGCAATATTTGCAGTGATCGATCAGGTGCCGGATGGCAAGGGCAGAGGCTTTTTCTACTGGGAGCCGGCCTGGATCCCTGTGCCGGGGTCGGGCTGGGCGAATGAAACGGCGTTAGCCTATATAGAGGAAAAGGGTCCCGGCGGTAATGAGTGGGCTAATCAGGCGCTGTTTGATTATGATGGCAATGCCCTGCCGGCGCTTGCTGTGATTCGGGATTATCAGCCGAAGGCATAGTGACGGGAATGTGGGTTGAAATTTTAGGACTTTCAGAGTAGAATATAAAAAGGAATCGGCATTTTCGCCTTTTCAATCTATCTAAAACGAAAGGACAACGAATATGAAAAACTGTCAAAACAAATGGGTGCGTGCCGCGATCCCGGCGCTGCTCCTACACTTTAGTATCGGCACGGTGTACTGCTGGTCTATTTTCAGTCAGGAGATTGCTGACTACATAGGATTTTCCAAGGGTGCTACCGAGTGGGCGTTCAGCTTTGCGATATTCTTCCTGGGAATGTCGGCGGCATTTATGGGGAATATAGTGGAGAAGGATATCCACAAGTCGTCTCTGATCGCCACGATCACCTTTTCTCTGGGTATGGCGGGCACAGGCTTCTTCATCTATTATGGCGGCAACCATCAGGGCAGTGTGCTTGCTCTTATCGGCATTTACGTTTTCTACGGGTTTATCATGGGTATCGGTCTGGGAACCGGGTATCTGTCTCCCGTAAAGACCCTGATGCTGTGGTTTCAGGATAAGAAGGGACTTGCAACGGGTCTTGCCGTAGCGGGCTTCGGCGGTGCGAAGGCTATCGCAAGTCCTATCATGCAGGCGCTGCTGAATAATCTGGGTGAGGGCGGTATCTATAAGATGTTCTTTATTCTGGCAGTGGTTTACTTTGTTATGATGTTTATCGGGCATCTCCTTCTGGCGAAGCCGGAGGGCTGGCATGAGCCTCAGAAGAAAGAAAAAGGACAGGGTATCATGGATGTTTTAAAGACCCGTCCGATCAGCAACTATGTGGGAATCTGGCTGATGTTCTATATTAACATTACCTGCGGTCTGGCATTGATCTCGCAGGAGAAGATGATCGTGAAGTGTATCGGTCTTGCCGGCGTAGTGGGTATGATCTCCACTGTGACTGCAATCTTTAACGCAGGCGGTCGTCTGGGCTTCTCCGCTTGGGCAGATCATATGAAGGACAGAAATACGGTCTACAAGCTGATCTTCATTCTCTCTATTGCATTTACAGGACTGGTGATGCTCACTGGCGGTATTAAGAACGGCGAGGGTAATACGCTGCTGATGATTTTGGTGCTTTGCCTGCTCTTCATGGTAAATGCGGGATACGGCGGCGGATTCTCCAATGTGCCGACTCTGCTTTCCGATCATTACGGCATGGGCAGCATCAGTGCGATCCACGGCATTACGCTCTCTGCATGGGCGTTTGCGGGACTTACCGGTAACCAGGTCGCGTCCTTGATCGTAAGCCATACCGGAAGCTATTTCGAGGATGCACATGGAAATCTGATCAATCCGGTAGGGTATCAGAATGTGTTGTATTTTACGATCGTACTCTACATCATAGCGTTACTGCTGAGCCTTTTCCTGGTGAAGCCTTCTGAAGTGGCTAAAAAATAAATAACCGACATTACAGCAAGCAAAACCCCGAAGGTTCGCCTTCGGGGTTTTGCTTGTGTAAAAGGGGAATTTTCGGAATTGCTTTTACCGACTTGACTTCCGAAATCAAGTCTATATTCAATATACCGAGTCTTCCCGCTGGCGTCTATAATTATATTACAAAAGAATAACACTATATTAGCGAATGTTGCTTACATCCCCAAATAGGCACGCTGGTTCTGAAGTTCCTGCGGAATAGGCATTCCGGTGTTTTTGAGCTTCTGGAACAGGTTGTCGTAATGATGAATCTTTTGTGCCTGTTTGATATCGTAACGCGTCATAGTGTCTTTGTAGAGCGGGTTTGCTGACAGGCGGTTACGGATCTCCTTTGAAAAAGGACAGTAGGAGAAGATGATATTACGGGATATCTTGTTAAGCCGCGGAGAACCGTTTCCCTCGTAGAGGATCCATGCTTCATAATCTCTGATAAACATTTCCTTATAATTGTTTTTCGCTTTCTGCATGGCGAGTTTGATCTTATCCTTGGCGTCTGTGGACAAGTCACGGTTCTTACGGTAGAACTGGATGTAGTCGAAATACTCGCTGGTGAGGGATGCCTCGGAGATATCGTTCCAGCGTGCGCCCTGGACACGTTTGCACATTTCCCAACGGAAATCGCCGGTCAGCCGAACCAGAATGTTGGTCAGATCCTCCATCTGGAAGATGGACACCATCATGCGGGCCGGGGTCGTGCGCTTGCGTCCTTCGATCTCCTGCCATGCCACGCCGCGGATACCAATATTGGGCATTAGTATAATATCGGGAAGTACCTCCACACTTATCGTCTCTTTTCCGATACCAATTTCAGGATTGGTGTAGGTGACGTCGCGGTAGTAAGCGCTGAAGTCGAGGGCGCGGATCTTTTTAAAGGATTCCTCCACCTTGTCGGCGGATACCAGAGTGCCGTCCAGATCTTTTAAAACATTATGCTCCGAGAAGATCGGGCAGAAACTTAAGATACGGCCAAAGGAAATCTTATTGACGGAAGGGAACATATTGCGCATCTCAAAGAGAACCATTTCCTTCTGGTCAGTCTGCATTCTGATCTCGTCGTCGGGAGAGATTCTTCCGTTCATCCTCTGCTCACGGAGATATGCGGGATAGTCGTTGTCAAACTCATTACGGCTGGGTACCTTTTCCCCGCGATAGATGGCGAGAAACCATTCGTAGGCCGTGTAGACCTGACGCTCGGGGTTGGAAGGGAGCTTATCCACGATTGAGTATAAGTAGGCAGCATTCTCCAGTCCGGCCAGCGTCTCGTCCACATAGCCGAAGTTGAAGAACATTTTCACAATCTTGGGTACGGAAGGATCGTCTATACTCTTCAAAAAGGCATGTTCATAAATCGTATAGAAATGTTTGGTGATGACAAGGCGCAGTTTCCTGGCAGCGTCGTCGGAGGCGTTTTTGTCGGACATTTTGGCAAACTTGCCGACAGCCTCTCGGAAAGCGGCAGCCGTTTCAGCGTCCACCTCGGCGTAGTTAAGGATAGTATTCATGGAATCGGTCAGATCAGCCACATCATTTGCAGCAGACGCGTCCTCACCGGGATGGTCTTCGGCATATTTCAGTTTTTCACGGTATTCATGGATTCGCTCCTGATACATCTCTTTGTCGATGGATTCCTGATCCTCGAGCTGTATCATCATCTTGGACAGCGCTGCAGTCAGTGTGGTAGAGTCCGGATCGTTTGGTCCGATTCGGTATAAAATGCTGGCATAGAGATCAAAAAGATCCAGATGATTTTCATTCATCAAAATATGAATGATATCTGCCTGATAGTCAGAGAACACACGGCTTATAGAAATGATCCGCTGAATGTCCTGATTGGCTTTCATGACCAATCCGGTCAAAAAATCGGAACTGTAAAACTTGGCCGATTTTTGTGTAATGGATGTTTCCAGCTGGGTATAATAGCCGTCCAGCCAGCTTTCCAGATCTTCCTCCAGGGTAAGCTCCGTCACATTTTCCAGATCGGGGAGAACCCTCGCGGGGATTCCGTGCTTGGTGCAGAATGATTTGTAGATCTCATAGCTGCTCATCAGATAACGATGGAAATTATCACAGGCAAAAGAACTCATGGCATACTGATCGTAGATTTCGCGGAACTGCCGAAACAGGGAAGTGATGAACATATTTGACAGATCTACACTTTTTTCCATCAGAGTCTTCAGCTGTGAAGCTGTGCAGGCGTAGGACGAGATAGCCGTGGGCTCCTCCGTGCGGTAGGAAATAAAATAGGAACCAAAAAAAATCTCACAAATGCCGATTACATCGCCCTTTTGCAGATAAATTGTGCCGCCGGGATAAGTAGCGCTTACGCTTCCNCTCGCGATCACATGCAGGCCGGTCAGATTCTGTTCACTCTGAATCAGTTGTGTGCCCGCCGGAAATTCTTTTACAGCCATTTGAATACCTCCCCCATGTTTGTTCAAAAACTAATAGTAAGACCCTGCATCTATCTTATGCTTTTTTAGGAGAAAAGTCAATGAAAGGGCGTGAATACAATAAAAAAGCCGGCCGGGGTTTTACACCCGTTTCTTCTCATACGGCACTTTGCAACAATTNTTTTTACTGTACTTTTTGAAAAAGTATGTTAAAATAAAAAATGACAGGCTTGTCGTGTGAACAATGCCTGCCGGAGAACAAAATTGAACCTGGTAGTCAATTTAGAAACGGAAGCGAGTGAGAAACAGACATGGATAAATTACAGATGGAGAATGAGGAGATTGCCTACAGACAGCAGGTGGTCAATGAATACAGGCCGGATGTGGAGAAGCTGGCGCGTTATCTTCCCTGGCTGGAGAGCAAGGTGGGCGGCAGTGTGCATCAGAATTATTCCGGTTCCGGCATCGAGGAGAACTCTGTGTCATTTCCGGTATATGACGGCACGTTGATGAGCTTTGTAAAAGAGGCGCAGAGGACGAAGCTGATGGATCGGAATTACCGGTATATCTATTCGCGCTACAGAATCCGCACGATGCAGGATGAGCTTCAGATGATCGGGCGGACGACCATTCGGGAGATGGATGTGCTGAAGGGCATCCTTTCCAAGTATGTGATGGAGGGCATGACCAAGGGACGGATGTGGTCAGAAGGTGTTGAGAAGGGTATCTTCCTGCNGGTGATCAAACAGATGAAGGAACACTTGGATTTTTGGGACAGACCTGTACAGACCAGAGTAGTCAAAGTCAATGAGGAAGAAACGTAGCGAAGAGAAAGGCGTGTCTCTAGATACTTTTTAGGGAGAGAAGGATACTATGGGAGAAAAATCACTACAAAAAAAGAAGTACATATTGGATACCGCGAGAAAGGTGTTTGTGGAAAAGGGCTTTAAGAGCGTGACCATGAAGGATATCGTGGAAGCCT
Source organism: Lachnospiraceae bacterium (assembly GCA_014804385.1). GTDB lineage: Bacteria > Bacillota > Clostridia > Lachnospirales > Lachnospiraceae > UBA3282. The sequence goes on from JAAUZW010000015.1 coordinate 141,635, forward strand.
GCGAGATCAGCCGGGGCGGTCTGTATCTTTACTTTGACAGCACAGATCAGATTTTGATGGAGGTGCTGCAGATGGAGGCGGAAGAGACGGACGACGCTTTTACAGAGCGGATTGCCAGAGAGGATTCGGCGGCGGATATCCTGACACTCTTTTTGAAAGAGCAGAAGAAGGAACTTTTGCAAAATAANGATAATTTGACTGTAGCGGTCTATGAATATTTTTTTGCGCATGGACTGACTGATAAGAATAATATGCTGCGCAGACAATTTGACGCGGGTGTCAGGGTGATCGAGAAGTTGATTGAGTCAGGCATTGCCAGCGGCGAGTTTTACTGCGAGGATCCCAAGGGAGCGGCGGCCAACATCATGTATGTGCTGGAGGGCATGAAGATCAACGCGCAGACCTTTGGCATTACGGAAAAGATGGTGGATGAACAACTGCTTTATATTATGCAGGGACTGATCATTGAAGTATAAAAGCGCGGGGGGCAGACANGGTCTGACCCCTGTTTAGGTATCTTAGGAGAGAAATACAGGAAGGAGAGTCATCATGGGCAATGTTAAAAGAATTTATGTGGAAAAGAAGGAACCCTTTGCGGTCAAAGCGAAGGAACTTAAGGAGGAAATTGAAAGCTTTCTGGGCATAAAGAACGTGGAGCAGGTGCGGGTCTTTATCCGGTACGATGTGGAGCATATCTCGGATGAAGTCTTTGAGAGAGCCTGCCGTACAGTCTTTTCGGAGCCGCCGGTGGATGTTTTATATGAAGAAACGATCGAGATTCCGGAGAATGGCAGGGTGTTTTCGGTGGAGTTTTTGCCGGGGCAGTTTGACCAGCGGGCAGATTCCGCCGTACAGTGTATTCAGTTTTTAAAAGAAGACGAAGAACCGATCATNCGGACGGCAGTGACTTATTTGGTCAATGGCAAGATCACGGAGGAGGAGTTTAACCGGATCAAGGCATATTGTATCAACCCGGTGGATTCCAGAGAGACGGATATGGTCAAGCCGGACACGCTGACGATGGTCTACGATGATCCTGCGGATGTGGCGGTTTTTGAGAATATACCGGAGCGGGAAGATTTTATCGATATGCCCCAGNCCCAGCTGCAGGAGCTTTATGATTCTTTAGGATTAGCCATGACCTTTAAGGATTTCTTACATATACAGAATTATTTTGCCGGGGAAGAGAAACGAAATCCGACTATGACGGAGATTCGTGTGCTTGATACGTATTGGTCGGATCACTGTCGTCACACCACTTTTTCTACGGAGTTAAAAGATGTGGCGTTTGCGGACGGATTCTATCAGAAACCGATCAGGGAGACTTATGAAAAATATCTCGCTGTCAGAGAAGAAATCTTTGCTGGCAGAGAGGACAAGTTTGTCTGCCTGATGGATCTGGCACTGATGGCCATGCGGAAGCTGAAAAAAGACGGAAAACTCGACGATATGGAGGAATCCGATGAGATCAATGCCTGTTCCGTGGTGGTGCCGGTGGAGATGGACTATGGAGAGGGGCCTGTGACCGAGGAGTGGCTGGTCTTTTTCAAGAATGAGACCCACAATCATCCCACGGAGATCGAGCCTTTCGGCGGCGCAGCTACCTGTCTGGGCGGCGCGATCCGCGATCCGCTTTCCGGAAGAGGCTATGTGTATCAGGCCATGCGTGTGACCGGTGCGGCGGATCCAACAGTGCCGGTGGCAGATACCCTGAAGGGTAAGCTGCCCCAGAAGAAGCTGGTGCGTGGAGCGGCGAACGGCTATTCCTCCTACGGAAACCAGATCGGTCTTGCGACCGGATTGGTCAAAGAAATATATCATCCCGACTATGTGGCGAAACGTATGGAGATCGGTGCAGTCATGGGCGCGGCGCCGAGAAAGAATGTAATTCGGAAAAATTCTGATCCGGGGGATATCATCATCCTGCTGGGCGGCAGAACCGGGCGCGACGGCTGCGGCGGCGCTACAGGCTCCTCCAAGGTGCATACGGAGAGCTCGATCAACACCTGCGGCGCGGAGGTGCAGAAGGGTAATGCGCCTACGGAGAGAAAGCTGCAGAGACTTTTCAGGCGTGCGGAGGTAAGCCGTCTGATCAAGAAGTGTAATGATTTCGGCGCAGGCGGTGTGTCGGTGGCGATCGGAGAACTGGCGGACGGTCTGGTGGTGGATCTGGACAAGGTGCCGAAAAAATATGCCGGCTTGGACGGCACGGAGCTTGCGATTTCTGAGTCCCAGGAGCGTATGGCAGTGGTGGTTTCTCCCGATCATGTAGATACTTTTCTGGAATATGCGAAGGAGGAGAATCTGGAGGCAGTGCCGGTGGCGGAGGTGACCAGGGAGCCCCGTCTGGTGCTCAAATGGCGAGACAAAAAGATCGTGGATATTGCCAGAGCCTTTCTGGATACCAACGGTGCGCACCAGGAGACGGACGTCTTTGTAGAGATGCCCGATGAAAAGGATAATTACCTGAAGAACATAGCGACGCCCGCTGTGGCAGAAGCCCTTGCTAACGATGATGTACAGGCGGCATGGCTTGCCCTTTTGAGTGATCTGAATGTGTGCTCCCAGAAGGGGCTGGTGGAGATGTTTGACGCCTCCATCGGTGCTGGCAGCGTATACATGCCCTATGGCGGCAAATATCAGCTCACGGAGACACAGGCTATGGTGGCCAAGCTGCCTGCGCTTTCCGGAAAAACAGATACCGTGACCATGATGAGCTACGGCTTCGACCCTTATCTGTCCAGCTGGAGCCCGTACCACGGCGCAATCTATGCGGTGACGGAATCCATGGCAAAGATCGTGGCGAACGGCGGAGATTACCGGACGATCCGCTTCACCTTCCAGGAGTATTTCAGGCGCATGAGCGGGGAACCTTCCCGTTGGAGCCAGCCCTTTGCGGCGCTTCTAGGCGCTTACGATGCACAGATGGGTTACGGACTGCCCTCCATCGGCGGTAAGGATTCCATGTCCGGCACTTTCAATGATATCGACGTGCCGCCCACATTGGTATCCTTTGCGGTGGATGTGAATCGCAGCGGCAACATCGTCACTCCCGAATTAAAATATCCGGGGGATCGGCTGGTGCGCTTCCGTATTCCGAAGGATGAGTACGATCTGCCGGTCTATGATGGAGTGATGGCACTTTACGATAAGATTATGACATTGATGTCAGAGAGAACTGACACAGTTGACATAAACGGAATCCCTGTGAAAATGCCCAGAAGAAAGATCGTGGCAGCGTATGCGCTGGATGCCAAGGGCGTGGCGGCGGCTGTGAGCAAGATGGCTTTCGGTAACGGCCTTGGCGCAGCGGTGGATTCCTCTTATAAGAAAGAGTCTCTGTTTGACAATGGTCTGGGAGATATTCTGGCGGAAATGCCTGCCGGGGAAGTGCACGCTTTAAAAACGCTGGGCATCGATTATGAGGAGATCGGTACAGTGACGGCGGACGGCATCTTCAGCTATGGTTCCATGAAGCTTAGTCAGGAAGAGGCAAGACAGGCGTGGAGCGGAAAGCTGGATAAGGTATTCCCCTATACGGCCGGGAAGGATAAACAGCAGGTGGCCTCTCCTCTGTATGAGGCGAAGGAACTCTATGTATGCAAGCACAAGGTGGCAAAGCCCACCGTATTCATTCCGGTATTTCCGGGAACGAACTGTGAATATGACAGCGCAAAGGCCTTTGAGAATGCCGGTGCGGAAGCCATCGTGAAGGTCTTTAAGAATCAGACGGCGGCGGATATCAGAGAGAGTGTGGAGGTTTTTGAAAAGGCTATTGCACAGGCCCAGATCATCATGTTCCCGGGCGGTTTCTCTGCGGGTGACGAGCCGGATGGCTCCGCCAAGTTTTTCGCCACGGCTTTTCAGAATGAAAAGATCAGGGAGGCCGTGATGAAGCTGCTGCAGGAGCGAGACGGTCTGGCGTTGGGAATCTGTAACGGCTTCCAGGCGCTGATCAAGCTGGGGCTGGTGCCTCACGGGGAGATCGTGGGACAGAAGGAGGATTCCCCCACGCTGACCTTTAACACGGTGAACCGCCATATTTCCAAGATGGCGTACCTTAAGGTAGTTTCCAACAAGTCCCCCTGGCTTGCGGGGGCGGAACTTGGACAAACTTATGTAAACCCGGCATCCCATGGAGAAGGACGCTTTGTGGCGCCGAAGGAGTGGATCGACAAGCTCTTTGCAAACGGACAGGTGGCGACTCAGTATGCGGATGCGGACGGTAATGTGTCCATGGATGAGGAGTGGAATATCAACGGCTCCTATGCGTCCATTGAGGGAATTACCTCTCCTGACGGCAGGTGCCTCGGCAAGATGGCGCATGCGGAGAGAAGAGGCGAGTCCGTGGCGATCAATATCTTCGGCAATCAGGATATGAAGATTTTTGAGAGCGGCGTAGAGTATTTTAAATAAAAGCCTTGACAGCCGATTTCTCAAGTGCTATTCTTATAGAAAATTTAATGTGATAAACCGTTGAAGCGGAGATAAAGGTGATGATGCCTTTACAGAGAGCCTGTGTTGCTGAGAGTCAGGTGAGAAACAAGTCATCAAATGGACCGCTGAGGGTGCAGTCAAATGCGCTTGGTATGGCGCAGAGTATTCTGCAACGTATGGCTCGCGTCAGAGGCCGGGGATATGCTGGTATCCTGCTAAGTGCACGATTTGTTTCGTGAATCAAGGTGGCACCGCGGATTGTAATGATTCGTCCTTGACAGAATGATAGGTTCTGTCAAGGGCGTTTTTTTGCGCGCATGAGCAGAGTCAGAAGACGGCAAAGACAGGATGCATGCAAGACTGTCGTTGACGGCTTATGACGGCGCAAGACGTCCGGGGACGTCTGTTCTGCGCGGACCGTAGTGGAACGGAGATTGCAACGCGAGCGAGGAATGCGAAGCATTTCGAGCCTGCTCACGCAGGATAAATAAAGAAAGGAAGTAGCCATATGAAAATTTCACCATCCATAGAAGAAGTAAAAGAAATCGCAGACACCGGCGAGTACAAGGCGCTCCCGGTAAGCTGTGAGATGCTGTCAGATATCTGTACGCCCATTGAGGCGCTTCGGATTTTAAAAAACGTATCTTCCCACTGTTATCTGTTAGAGTCAGTGGCGGAGAAAGAGAAGTGGGGACGTTACACGTTTCTGGGATATGATCCCAAGATGGAGATCACCTGTGTGGACGGTGAGATGAAGGTGGGGGATGTCACCCTGCGCACAGAGAATCCGTCCGAAAAGCTGCGGGAGATCCTTTCCGAGTATAAGAGTCCCAGACTGACCGGACTTCCCTCCTTTACCGGTGGTCTGGTAGGATATTTTTCCTACGATTATCTGGGCTACAGCGAACCCACCATCCGAACGGGGGTGCCGGACACGGAGGCCTTTAAGGACGTGGACCTGATGCTTTTTGACAAGGTGATCGCCTTTGACAATTTCAGACAGAAGATCATACTGATCGTGAATATGAACCTTGCGGAGGGAGAGACCGGCTATAACAGAGCGGTGCGGGAGCTTAAGCAGATGGCGGATCTTCTGCGCACAGGAGAGAAAAGGAAGGAGGATGCGGGGCGTCTTACAGGAGAGGTGAAGCCTCTGTTTGACGAGGCGGCCTACTGCGATATCGTGGAGCAGGCCAAACATCATATCCGGGAGGGAGATATTTTTCAGATCGTGCTTTCTAACCGGCTGGAGGCGCCCTTTGAGGGAAGCCTGTTAAATACCTACCGGGTTTTGCGGACTGTGAATCCATCCCCTTACATGTTCTATTTTGCGGGCACCGATGTGGAGGTGGCGGGAGCATCGCCGGAGACTCTGGTGAAGCTGGAGGACGGCGTGCTGCATACCTTCCCGCTGGCGGGTACGAGGCCCCGGGGAAAGACCGAGGCGGAGGATCTGGCTTTGGAGAAAGAACTGCTGCAGGATCCCAAGGAGCTGGCGGAGCATAATATGCTGGTAGATCTGGGAAGAAACGATCTGGGAAAGGTCAGCAAGTTTGGCACGGTGCAGGTGGAAAAGCTGCATTCCATTGAGAGATACTCCCATGTGATGCACATCGGCTCCACCGTGCGGGGCGAGATCCGGGAAGACTTGGATGCGCTGGATGCCATCGAGGCGGTGCTTCCTGCGGGTACCCTGTCGGGGGCTCCGAAGATCAGAGCCTGCCAGTTGATCGGTGAACTGGAACAGAATAAGAGAGGAATCTATGGCGGCGCCATAGGCTATATTGATTTTACCGGTAACATGGACACCTGTATCGCCATCCGCATCGCCTACCGGAAAAACGGAAAAGTGTTTGTCAGGAGCGGCGCAGGTATCGTGGCGGACTCGGATCCGGAGAAAGAATATAACGAGTGCATCAACAAGGCGAAGGCGGTCATCAAAGCTTTGGAGCTCGGACAGGAAGAGGAGTGAGGCAGACATGATATTGTTGATTGATAATTATGATAGTTTTTCCTATAATCTTTATCAGCTGATCGGGGAGATCAATCCTGATATCAAAGTGATCCGCAACGATGAGATGACCGTGGAGGAGATCGCGGCACTGGAGCCGGCACGGATCATTCTCTCGCCCGGTCCCGGCAGACCGGAGCAGGCGGGTGTTATCATGGAGGTGGCGCGTNTTATTATGGAGGTGGCTCGGGTTCTGGGGAAACGGATNCCCACGNTGGGGGTGTGCCTCGGNCATCAGGCNATCTGNGCAGCTTTCGGNGCGGTGATCACNTANGCNTCCGANCTGATGCACGGNAAACAGTCNGAGATCACTTTTGAGAANGACTGTCCNNTGTTTCNGGGCTGNCCGGAAAANATGCNGGTGGCNCGATANCANTCTCTGGCGGCGGATGCAGATACGATNCCGGACTGCCTGCAGGTNACAGCGCGCACGACGGACGGGGAAGTGATGGCNGTACANCACAGAGAATATCCCATTTATGGGGTNCAGTTTCATCCGGAGTCCATCATGACNCCGGAGGGAGNNAGGATGCTTNGGAATTTCATAGAATTATCAANGTANTCTTTNTATNGCAAGAGGNGCAAAAGCCTCGGAATGGAGGAAGAAAATGATCAAAGAAGCAATTGAAAAAATCGCAAACAANGGGGATCTCACNTACGANGAGGCNTACACGGTGATGAANGAGATNATGAGCGGAGAGACCACCCCGACNCAGAATGCCGCNTTTCTGGCGGCGCTNTCCACCAAGAGNACGAAGGCGGAGACCACCGATGAGATCGCGGGCTGCGCGGCNGCNATGCGGGANCACGCCATGAAGATGGAGACNGATCTGGATATTTTTGAGATCGTCGGAACCGGCGGNGACAATGCCCAGAGNTTNAATATCTCCACNACCTCGGCATTGGTCTGTGCGGCGGGCGGCATGAAGGTGGCNAAACANGGNAATCGGGCGGCNTCNTCCAAGTGCGGCACGGCGGACTGTCTGGAAGCGCTGGGCGTGAATATNGACCAGAGCCCCGAACTGTGNGANAAGCTTCTNCGCGAGGTGGGNATGTGCTTCTTCTTTGCNCAGAAATATCACACTTCCATGAAATATGTGGGACCGATCCGTAAAGAGCTGGGCTTCCGTACCGTGTTCAATATTCTGGGCCCCCTGACCAATCCCGGCAGTCCGAAGCGGCAGCTTCTGGGCGTCTATGACGAGTATCTGGTGGAGCCTCTGGCACAGGTGCTTATCAGTCTGGGCGTGGAGCGGGGTATGGTGGTGTACGGGCAGGATAAACTGGATGAGATTTCCATGAGTGCGCCCACATCGATCTGTGAGTTTAAGGACGGCTGGTTTAAGGCCTACACGATCTGTCCGGAGGATTTCGGTTTTGAACGCTGTACCAAGGAGGATCTGGTGGGAGGAACCCCCGAGGAAAATGCAAGAATAACGATTGATATTTTAAGAGGAGAAAAGGGTCATAAGAGAAACGCCGTACTGCTGAACGCAGGAGCCGCCCTCTACATCGATGGCAAGGCGGACAGCATGAAAGCGGGCGTAGAGCTGGCAGCAGAGATCATTGATTCCGGCAAGGCGGCGAAGACTCTGGAGCAGTTTATTACCCTGAGTAATGCATAACTGCTGCAAATCAGAAGAAATGACCGAATAAGTCAATTCTCAAAAGAGAAACACTAAATCATGATTTAACACGGAAAGAAGTGGTAAAAAGGATGGCAAATATATTAGAGCAGCTAGCGGAATACGCGGTATACCGCACGGAGCAGGCAAAGAAGAATCTGCCTCTTGCAGAAATAAAAGATCGGGCGTTATCTATGAAAAAGGGGGACTTTTCCTTTGAGAAAGCGCTGCAAAAACCGGGCATGTCCTTTATCTGTGAGTGCAAGAAGGCGTCTCCCTCCAAAGGGCTGATCGCGCCGGAGTTTCCTTATCTGGAGATTGCCAGACAGTATGAGGCCGCCGGGGCAGATGCCATTTCCGTATTAACAGAGCCGAAATGGTTTCTGGGGAGCGATAAATACCTGAGAGAGATTGCAGATGCGGTTTCCATCCCCTGTCTTCGAAAAGACTTTACTGTGGACGAATATATGATCTACGAGGCGAAGCTTCTCGGCGCCTCCGCAGTGCTTTTGATCTGTTCCATTTTAAGCGAAGAACAGATCAGGGAGTATTTGGCGGTCTGCGATACGCTGGGGTTGTCTGCATTGGTGGAAGCCCACGATGAGGCGGAGGTGGACATGGCGCTTCAGGCGGGGGCACGTGTGATCGGTGTCAACAATCGGAATCTGAAGGATTTCACTGTGGATACAGAAAACAGCAGCCGGCTTCGCGCCCGGATCCCCTCTGAGGTGTTGTTTGTCTCCGAAAGCGGTGTGCGCGGGCCGGAGGATGTGAGCAGATTGCAGCAGATCGGCGCGGATGCGGTGCTGGTAGGAGAGACGCTGATGCGGGCGGATGATAAGAAACAGATGTTATCTAAACTGCGGGATGGAAAATGAGNTTACATAACATANATGAGCGGAGTGAAGCAGAATAGAGATATATCATTATGCTTGTGCACTAAAAGAGAGGGGAACCAACATGGAACCATCGGCGGATAGTAAAACAAAAATAAAACTCTGCGGACTGTCCAGAGAATGTGATATCGAGGCGGCCAACGAGCTGCTGCCGGAGTATATCGGATTTGTTTTTGCTAAAAAAAGCATGCGTTATGTTTCGCCGGAGAATGCCGCCGCGTTGCGAAAACACCTTGCAGCCCAGATTCTTGCAGTAGGAGTCTTCGTGAATGAGACACCGGAAAACGTAGCGGCGCTGCTTGCGGCAGGGGTGATCGACATGGCCCAGCTCCACGGCAGTGAAGATGAGGCCTATATCGAAAGGCTTCGGACGCTTACGGACAAACCTATTATCAAAGCCTTTTCCGTGAAAGAGGAGCAGGATATCCGCAGGGCTGCCGAGAGCAGNGCGGATCTTGTGCTTCTGGATGCGGGCAGCGGCGGTACAGGCACAGCCTTTGACTGGGATCTGCTCAACGGGATGGAGCGGCCCTACTTTCTGGCAGGCGGACTGGACGCCTCTACGGTGGGAGAGGCAGTAAGAAGATGGAAACCCTATGCGGTGGATGTGAGCTCAGGCATAGAGACGGACGGGCACAAGGATGTGGAGAAGATGAGAGCTTTTGTACNNNGTGCGAGAAGCGTGNGANAAGAACTTTGGGATNTGCATGGCAANTCCGGCTTGCTGCCANAGGNCGCTTCGTCAAGAAGTTCTAAGTTTCGCACNGGAGAATGCCTGAAAAAAGGCATTCTCCGCANGNANNAAATNAAGTNAGTATTAGGAAGGATGGAGATCATGACAAATAATAACGGNCGTTTTGGNATACANGGAGGNCANTATATTCCGGAGACACTGATGAATGCGGTGATCGAATTGGAGGAGGCGTACGAGCATTACAAGAAGGACCCTGAGTTTAACAGGGAACTTACGACGCTGTTTAACGATTATGCGGGAAGGCCCTCCCGGCTTTATTATGCAGAGAAGATGACAAAAGATCTGGGCGGTGCCAAGATCTATTTGAAACGAGAGGATNTAAACCANACCGGTTCCCACAAGATCAACAATGTGCTGGGACAGGCGCTTCTGGCGAAGAAGATGGGNAAGACNCGTCTTATTGCGGAGACGGGAGCGGGACAGCACGGCGTGGCTACCGCCACGGCGGCNGCGCTGCTGGGNATGGAGTGNGTGGTNTTCATGGGNGAGGAGGATACCATNCGACAGGCCCTGAATGTCTATCGCATGCGGCTGCTTGGTTCNGAGGTGATTCCGGTGAAGACGGGAACGGCGACCCTGAAGGACGCGGTGTCGGAGGCGATGCGGGAGTGGACTTCCCGGATTTCAGATACCCATTACTGTCTCGGTTCCGTGATGGGGCCCCACCCTTTCCCCACNATTGTGCGGGATTTCCAGGCAGTCATTTCCAGAGANATCAAAGAACAGCTAAGAGAGCGCGAGGGAAAACTTCCCGATGCGGTCATCGCCTGTGTNGGCGGCGGNTCCAANGCTATGGGCAGCTTCTATCATTTCATAGAGGATAAGGATGTCAGACTGATCGGCTGCGAGGCGGCGGGCAGAGGCATCGACACCTTTGAGACGGCGGCTACGGTGAATACCGGAAAGCTGGGNATNTTCCANGGNATGAAATCNTANTTCTGNCAGGATGANTACGGGCAGATCGCGCCGGTCTACTCGATTTCTGCGGGTCTTGATTACCCGGGGATNGGCCCCGAGCATGCCCACCTGCATGACATTGGCCGGGCGGAGTATGTACCGGTGACGGATGAGGAGGCGGTGGACTCCTTTGAATACTTATCTAGGATGGAAGGNATCATTCCGGCCATCGAGTCNGCCCATGCGGTGGCTTATGCAAGAAAGATCGCGCCGTCTATGGGCAAGGAGCAGATCATTGTGATCACCATATCCGGCAGAGGAGATAAGGACTGCGCAGCCATCGCGCGTTACAGAGGGGAGGATATCCATGAGTAAGATCAGAGAGGCATTTGAAAATAAGAAGGCATTTATCGCTTTTGTNACCTGTGGGGATCCGGATCTGGATACCACCAAGGCTGTAGTACGGGAGGCGGTGGCAAACGGCGCGTCCCTCATAGAGCTGGGGATTCCCTTTTCCGATCCCACGGCGGAAGGACCGGTGATACAGGGGGCAAACCTGCGAGCATTGACCGGNGGAGTCACTACAGATAAAATATTTGATATGGTGCGTTCGCTCCGGCAGGACGTGAAGATACCTATGGTGTTTATGACTTATGCAAATGTGGTTTTCTCTTACGGCGCNGAGNGTTTTCTCTCCACCTGTAAAGAGATTGGGATGGACGGTATTATTCTGCCGGATCTGCCCTATGAGGAGAAAGAGGAGTTCCTGCCGCTCTGCCATACATACGGTGTGGATCTGATCTCCCTGGTCGCGCCCACCTCCGAAAACCGTATCGCTATGATCGCGAAGGAGGCGGAAGGATTTCTCTACATCGTGTCGAGCCTTGGCGTGACCGGCACCCGGAGTGAGATCAAGACGGANCTTGCGTCCATCGTGGAGGTNGTCAGACAGAATACGGATATTCCCTGNGCNATNGGCTTCGGNATNTCTACTCCGGAACAGGCGCAGAAGATGGCCGGTATCTCCGATGGTGCCATNGTNGGCTCNGCNATNNTNAAGATCATTGAGAAGTATGGGAAGGAAGCCCCNGNANATGTGGGAGAGTATGTGAAAGAGATGACAGAGGCCATGAGAAGATAAAAATTGTTGAAGCTATATTTTGCTTGTGATACAATAATCGGTGCAGGTCAAGCGGCCTGCACCCAAAGAATTGCTGCGCAATTCTTTCNTCAATATTTTACGATAACAGCATTTGTGATTGGTGAATAAGGAACCGGCGAATCGGCGAAAGGGATAGGGCATAAGATGAAAGCATTCCTAATTTTAGAAGATGGCACTGTGTTTGAAGGNNTACATATCGGAGCACAGCGGGAGATCATCAGTGAGATTGTTTTTAACACTTCCATGGCGGGATATCTGGAAGTGCTGACGGATCCATCCTATGCGGGGCAGGCCGTGTGCATGACTTATCCATTGATNGGAAACTACGGGATATGTAAAGAGGATATGGAGTCGAAGGGACCCTGGCCGGACGGTTTTATCGTACGAGAGCTATCNAGNATTCCCAGCAATTTCAGATGTGATATTTCAATTCAGCAATTCTTAGANGANNACGGTGTACCGGGTATCGCCGGGATCGACACCAGAGCCCTTACTCGAATCCTTCGTGAGAAGGGTACCATGAATGGTATGATCACCACCAACGAAACCTATCATCTCGACGAAATCATTCCCAAGCTAAAAACATATACGACCGGAAAGGTAGTGGAGCGGGTGAGCTGCGCGGAGAAGTATACTCTGGCGGGTTCAAAGGAACTTGCGGAGAACGGGCCGCTTGCCGGCAGTGCTTCTTTCAAAAGGGAAGCCTTCGAGGCGGGCATACGGGAAAAGAAGCCCAGCCTTGTTCGAAGCCTAAACGGCGCCGGTCTGCGGGTGGCGCTCCTTGATCTGGGAGCGAAAGACAACATNGCAAGGTCGCTTACGGCCAGAGGATGCGAGGTGACGGTCTATCCGGCCTGCACCACGGCGGAGGAGATCCTTGCGGGAAACCCTGACGGCATTATGCTCAGCAACGGCCCGGGCGATCCCAAAGAGTGTACTGCGGTGATAGAAGAGATCCGGAAGCTGTATGCCTCCGATACGCCNATCTTTGCCATCTGTCTGGGACATCAGCTGATGGCGCTGGCTACGGGAGCGGACACCTTTAAGATGAAATACGGTCACCGGGGCGGGAATCATCCGGTGAAGGATCTTTCCACGGGCAGGGTCTACATTTCTTCCCAGAACCATGGCTATGTGGTGGATATGGATAAGCTGGATCCGAAGATAGCGACTCCCGCTTTTATCAATGTCAATGACGGTACCAACGAGGGGCTTTCCTACACCGGTAAAAATATCTTTACGGTGCAGTTTCATCCCGAGGCATGCCCCGGACCGCAGGATTCTTCCTATTTGTTTGATCGGTTCATAGAAATGATGAAGCGAACATGAAGCGAACAAGAAGTTCTACTAAGACTGCAAAGTACGCAGCCTAAGTAGAACTATGTCTTGTTCTGAAGAATGCTAAAAAGAAGCATTCTTCGTGTTGAGGGATAAAAGGAATAAAGATAGATAATGGAGGGGTAAAATGCCAAAGAATCCAACTGTAAAAAGAGTACTTGTGATTGGGTCGGGTCCTATCGTAATCGGGCAGGCGGCGGAGTTTGACTATGCGGGCACGCAGGCGTGCCGTTCCCTGAAAGAGGAGGGGATGGAGGTCATATTGGTAAACTCNAANCCNGCNACCATCATGACGGACGGCGATATNGCAGATAAAGTATATATNGAACCTNTNACAGCGCGGGTGNTGGANCAGATCATTCTGAAAGANAAACCGGACTCNCTNCTTCCCAATATGGGNGGTCAGGCGGGNTTGAATCTGGGCATGGANCTGGATGAGTCGGGCTTTTTGAAAGAACATGGCGTGACGCTCCTTGGCACCACGGCGAAGACTATCCGCAAGGCGGAGGACCGGCTGGAGTTTAAGGAGACCATGGAGAAGATCGGGGAGCCCTGTGCGCCCTCTCTGGTGGTGGAAAACATTGAGGACGGCGTCGCTTTTGCGGGTAAGATCGGCTATCCGGTGGTGCTTCGTCCCGCCTATACACTGGGCGGCTCCGGCGGCGGTATTGCAAACAACCAGTTGGAATTGGAAGAGATTCTGGCAAACGGCCTGCGGCTTTCACGGGTGGGACAGGTGCTGGTGGAGCGCTGTATCGCGGGCTGGAAAGAGATCGAGTACGAAGTCATGCGGGACAGCGCGGGTAATTGCATTACCGTATGTAATATGGAAAATATCGATCCTGTGGGTGTGCATACGGGTGACAGTATCGTGGTGGCGCCCTCTCAGACTTTGGGCGATAAGGAATACCAGATGCTTAGAAGCTCCGCCCTGAACATCATCAACGAGCTGGAGATCACAGGAGGCTGTAACGTACAGTTTGCCCTGCATCCCACCAGTTTTGAATACTGCGTGATCGAGGTCAATCCCCGTGTGAGTCGTTCTTCCGCACTGGCAAGTAAGGCGACCGGCTATCCCATCGCTAAGGTTGCGGCAAAGATTGCCTTAGGCTATACGTTGGACGAGATCAAAAATGCCATTACCGGCAAGACTTACGCCAGCTTTGAACCGACATTAGATTATTGTGTGGTCAAGATACCCAGACTGCCTTTCGATAAATTTATCACGGCAAAACGTACCCTTACCACACAGATGAAGGCCACCGGTGAGGTCATGAGCATCGGCAACAATTTTGAGGGGGCGCTGATGAAAGCNATCCGCTCTCTGGAGCAGCACGTGGACTGCCTGCGCAGCTATGACTTTTCGGAGCTTACCGCAGAAGAGTTAATAGAGCGGATGAAGATCGTGGATGACCAGAGGATCTACATTATCGCGGAGGCGATCCGCAAGGGCGTGGATTATGACACGATCCATGCCGTCACCATGGTGGATCACTGGTTCATTGATAAAATTGCGATTCTGACGGAGATGGAGGCCGCACTGGAGAAAGGGCCTCTGACGGTAGAACTTTTAAAAGAAGCGAAAAGGATCGAGTTCCCGGATAATGTGATCGCCAGACTGACCGGAAAAACAGAAGAAGAGATCAAGAAGATGCGCTATGACAATGGCATCGTGGCGGCGTTTAAGATGGTGGACACCTGTGCGGCGGAATTTGCAGCGAGTACTCCCTATTATTATTCCGTGTTTGGTTCGGAGACCGAGGTGGAGGAGACCCATCCGAAGAAAAAGGTGCTGGTATTAGGCTCCGGGCCTATCCGGATCGGGCAGGGCATCGAGTTCGACTACTGTTCCGTGCATGCGACATGGGCCTTTGCGCGAGAGGGCTATGAGACCATCATCATCAACAATAACCCGGAGACGGTCAGTACCGACTTCGATATTGCGGACAAGCTCTATTTCGAGCCCTTGACCCCGGAGGATGTGGAGAACATCGTCAACGTGGAAAAACCGGACGGCGCAGTGGTGCAGTTCGGCGGACAGACAGCTATCAAGCTGACGGAGAGCCTGATGAAGATGGGCGTGCCGATTCTGGGCACCAGGGCGGAAGATGTGGATGCTGCCGAGGACAGGGAGCTTTTTGACAAGATTCTGGAGGAGACGCAGATTCCCAGAGCGGCAGGCGGCACGGTATACACGGCAGAGCAGGCCAAGGAAGTGGCGAACAGGCTGGGGTATCCGGTGCTTGTGCGGCCTTCCTATGTGCTGGGCGGACAGGGGATGCAGATTGCGATCTCCGACGAAGAAATCGAAGAATTTATGGCGGTCATCAACCGCTATGAGCAGGATCATCCGATTCTGGTAGATAAGTATCTGCAGGGGAAAGAGTTGGAGGTGGACGCGGTCTGTGACGGCACGGACATTCTGATTCCCGGTATTATGGAGCATATCGAGAGGACCGGCGTTCATTCCGGAGACAGCATTTCTGTCTACCCGGCTTTCACGGTCAGTGAGCAGGTGAAGGAGACGATTGCGGAGTATTCCAGAAGACTGGCAAAGGCTCTCCATGTGATCGGTCTGATCAACATTCAGTTTATTGCGGTGGGAGATGAGGTGTATGTGATCGAGGTCAATCCCCGTTCTTCCCGCACTGTGCCCTATATCAGTAAGGTGACGGGCATTCCCATCGTGGATCTGGCTACCGAGGTGATCATCGGGAAAAAGATACGGGATCTGGGTTATGAGCCGGGCTTACAGCCGGCGGCGGATTACTATGCCATCAAGATGCCGGTATTCTCTTTTGAAAAGATCCGGGGAGCGGAGATCAGTCTGGGGCCGGAGATGAAATCCACCGGCGAGTGTCTGGGTATTTCCAGAACCTTTAATGAAGCGCTCTACAAAGCCTTTCTCGGCGCAGGGGTCAATCTGCCCAAACATAAGCAGATGATCATCACCGTCAAGGATGCGGATAAGGGGGAGGCCATCGAGGTGGCGCGCCGCTTTGAGAAACTGGGTTATATTATTTACGCTACCAGAAGTACGGCAAAGGCTCTGAATGATGCGGGAGTAAAGGCCCGCAAGGTCAATAAGATCAGCCAGGAGTCTCCCACGGTCATGGATCTGATCTTAGGACATAAGATCGATCTGGTCATTGACACACCCACCCAGGGGCGGGACAAGAGCCGGGACGGCTTCCTGATCCGCAGAACTTCCATTGAGACAGGCGTCAATTGTATCACGGCGTTGGATACTGCCACAGCACTGGTCTCAAGCCTTGAGAATGCGGCGTCTCAGGGAGAACTGGATCTGGTGGATATCGCGGGGATTGCGAAGCGGGGATGAAAAGAGAGAACCTTTTTCATAAGATAATACAGACAGCGTTGGTGTTTGGAATGTTGATTTTGGCAGTTGTCTGTGGCTTGGTTGGTAGCTGGCAGGAACCTTCGGCGGGGGAAAGCGTGAATTTAGTCGAAGGTTCAGGAGAGGAAGGAAAGCAGATTTCCATTAACGATCCTGAGACAGACAGTGCAGGCGAAGAGGAGACGGCACNGGAGCATTCTACAGACAGTCTGGGCGTGAAAACAGAGCCTGCGGTACTGACACAGGACGAGCAGGAGATTGAGATTCGGGGGAATGCTCTGACCTATGATGGTCTTACCGTGGAACTTCCGGAGGGAATCGAAGCCAGATTGATAGATGCCGAAGACAACGGTAATATTTTTAACACGGGAAATTTTTTGTCAGAGGGGAGCAAAGGGCGGATTCTGGATCTGTGCGGCGCGCAGGAGGTGTATGCGGACCGGGTAGGGGACGACTGGATTGAGGAGGTATTCCTTGATCTGCCGCCCAGAGTCCGTCTGCTGCATTATAAGGCCGCATATGACAGTGAGATGGCGCTTCTTTGCGCCCTTTTTGATTTGNTGCCGGA
Source organism: Lachnospiraceae bacterium (assembly GCA_014804385.1). GTDB lineage: Bacteria > Bacillota > Clostridia > Lachnospirales > Lachnospiraceae > UBA3282. Next base: position 158,681 of record JAAUZW010000015.1, read on the forward strand.
AGCAATAGGATACCATATGTATGCGGATGGAGAGAAGGAGGAGTATGCCTACCGGCTNCAGCAGGATGGGTATTTGTTTTTTGTTCTNGTACGAAATGAGGACGTTTATCTGGTGCAGGAGATGGAGGAGGAAGAGGATTGCAGCTTTGACGCGCTGTTGACAGACGGTGCGGTGCGGTGGGAGGAAAGCGGTGAAGCAGTTGGTTTTTGGCAGGAGCCGGACGATGCGGTTTATCGCAAGATCGTGCCTGAAGAAGGGATTTCCTTACTCTATGTCTGCGAAGAACGGGAGAGTCTGCGGCGGCGGTATAAAAGTCTGCGGCTGTACAGAGAAGGATATTATGAAACGCCCTGTCAGACATTGCAGGCAAATCTGTGGTATGAACACCGGACGTATATAGGAGATGTCAATTTTGACGGCTGTTCGGATATTGTAGGAGTAGATGTGAAAACAGCTTCTGACGATGTGTATCTCTGGAATCAACAAACGAAGACCTATGAGCAGGCNCAAGGTGAGGATGGATGTGATTTGTATATTCGATTGCAGCTGCCCGAAACGAAGTCGATNTGGGGTGTTACGACTTATGAGATACCCGAAGACTGGAAGCCGATATATGAGGCGGAGGCCATTTGGCAGTGGGAAGGGAATACGCTGGTTAAAAAAAGAGAGTGNGTCGTATCCATCCNGAAGGATGGTCTGAGAGTTTGGGCCTATGAGGGGACACCGGATANACTTCTTTTTGANGAGACTNTTTCCTTAGAAGAGTGGGAACAGGAAGAGCAGGGCAGGGTGCNGCTTCTGTATGANCANTTCTATGACGGGATGGCGCCAAAGGAGCTNTATGCCAAAGAGCACAGGATGGAGGGAGAACGGAAGCTTCCGCAGGAANTTTTGGANNAGATNNNGAANGTGATGGCAGCAGGAAAGGATGCNGCCATCCTGAGCCGGGTGGGAGACGGAAAGGAATCAGCGGTTTTAAGCGAGACGAACGGGAAGTATGNTGATTGGCTAAACGGNATGGTGAGCNGNAAGATACTTACGCAGGAGGACGCNCTTGCNCTTGCCGGNANGGATANGGCCGTGCGGCAGCAGGTGCAGAGGGCTTCNCTGCATNACTATCGGTATACGCTGATGGAGGCGGACTGCGATAACGACGGCTGGGCAGACCTTNTCTGGCAGTTGGACGGTCACTATATTGGCGGTGTATCCGGCACTGTGGAATATGTTTTNTTAAAGGGACAGCCGGACGGCGGATATGTGGAGAGTGACGGATTTTATGAACAGAGGGAGAGCTTTNANNTTATCGCCTATGAGGGAAGGAATTATCTGTGTTATGCCGATTTTGACAGTGACAGGATGATTTATAACGGGTATACTGTGCAGTGCTATGANGACGGTAAANGTGTGGAAGAGGCAGCGATTCATATGGTTCCGGAGCGGTATGAGATCCGGCAGGTATCGGCTGATGAAGGATATGAGAATTTAGCGGTGCGAATGGCAGGAGAATGCGCCGCGGTGAAGGAACGGGNGGATGGAAGACGAATTCTGAGAGCAGGCGGGATGATAGGCGATGCAGAGCAGCTTGAAAAGGATGCATCCGCAGGTGAGGTTTATATATGCGATTTGGACAACGACGGGCAGAAGGAAACATATAACAAANATATTTGGCGGTTGTCGTTGTTTGACGGAGGGGCGCATATGGAGCTTCACGTGGAAAAGTACGGAGGGGAAAAGGAACATAGGGGTATCAAATTNCTCACGGAGGAAATCGAAAACAGCATAGATACACCTATGGCNCTTTGGGTAGATGCCTATGAAGGAAAAAATATCGTTCATGTGCTCTACATGACGGGATTGGATGACTACAGGATCGCAGGGTATCTGGTNGAGGAGATGGATTACAGCAANGTATATGAGATNCNGGNGGATGCNGNTTATAAGGCGGAGCAGGAGAGACAGATTATGTTTTGAAAAAATATTAAGGAAAGAGAATGAAAGAAAAAGCATTCAATTTATTGAATTTTGCATTAGTTTTTGGTAATGTTATATAGAAAGGAGTGTGATTTATTTGACAACGGTGAGTTTGAGATTTGATGATCAAATGAAAAAAGAACTGGATGAGATGTGTGACGCCATGGGGATGAATCTGACAACTTTCTTTATGATATATGCCAAAAAAGTACTCAGAGATCGACAAATTCCATTTGTTTTGGAAGCGCCGATCATGGCGGATAGAGTGGAACAATCTTTGGATGAAGCGGATATATATGCAGAACAGAATGNGAATCGACTAACGCATGAGGANGTATTTTCTGAATTAAGAAGGAAGATAGATGGCTGAGAAGAAGTATATTTTAAGATATCTGCCCCTGTTTTATGAAGATTTGGATAGTAAAATCACTTATATTTCTGAAAAACTGATGAACCCACAAGCTGCAAAAGATTTGTTGGATACGGTCGAAAAGTCTATTTTGGATAGAGTGTCTGCTCCTGAATCATTTGAAAAGTATTATTCCCATAAAGAGAGAAAGTACCCTTATTATCGCATTTATGTCGGCAATTATACAGTGTATTATGTTGTGATTGATGATGGAAAAACCGAAAAGATAATGGAAGTACGCCGCTTTCTATATAATGGGCAGGATAGTGACAGCATTATATAAAAGGGAAAAAGCAATAATGGATAGAAAGATATGAATGTAGTCAAAAACTATCAAAAAGAACTGNATAAAATAATTGAAGAACTCGGCGCGACAGCAGGATGNGCGCCGACTCTTTTTCTGCACAGTTGCTGTGCGCCCTGCAGCAGCTATGTACTGGAATATCTGCGGCGGTATTTCCGAATCACCGTTTTTTATTATAACCCCAATATTACCGAGGATGAGGAGTACCGCAAGCGTGTGGCGGAGCAGAAGCGGCTGATCGCGGCATACAACGAAAGGTTGACCAGNCAGGAGCAGACGGATGCGAAAGTGAGTGAGAATGAGAGCCGGATGGCAAATGGCGGGAGGATTTCCGATGAGACGCAACTGGGCTATCGTATTGAGATCGTCGAGGGTGATTACGAACCTCAGCGTTTCTATGAGATCGCCAAAGGTCTGGAGCAGTGTCCCGAGGGCGGTGAGCGGTGTTTTGCCTGCTATGAACTGCGGCTTCGGGAGACGGCGAAGCGGGCGCAGGCGGGAGGCTTCGACTACTTTACCACGACGCTCTCTATCAGTCCTTTGAAAAATGCGGCGAAGCTGAATGAGATAGGAGAGCGGCTGGCACAGGAGTACGATATCCCCTGGCTGCCCTCGGATTTTAAAAAAAGGGACGGTTACAAGCGTTCTATTGAGCTGTCGAAAGAATATGACCTGTACCGACAGGACTACTGCGGGTGCGTGTATTCCCGCAGAGAGCGGGTGGGCACAGCATGAAAAATTTGACTGTTTTTGGAAAGAATGCTATGATACAACCCATGAGAAACACAAACCTATAAGAGCCAATAAAAGGGCAGTGACAGAAAGGCACGGTGTATTATGGAAAAACTGTTGGATTTGATTTCAGAGGAAATGAAAAAAGCCTTCGAGGAGGCAGGGTATGACAGAGAACTGGGCAGAGTGACTCTTTCCAACAGACCCGATCTGTGCGAGTTTCAGTGTAACGGCGCTATGGCAGGGGCGAAGAAGTATCACAAGGCGCCTCTTGTGATCGCGCAGGAGGTGTCTGATAAGCTTACAGGCAGCGATGTTTTCGGAGAAGTAAGCGCGGTGGCGCCTGGATTTTTAAATCTGAAAATTACGGAAGCTTTTATCAAATCTTATTTAAATGAGATGGCGAAGTCGGAGAAATTTGGTCTGACTACACCGGTCAATCCTAAAAAGATCATCATAGACTACGGTGGACCCAATGTGGCCAAGCCCCTTCATGTAGGTCATTTGCGGTCAGCCATTATTGGAGAGAGCATCAAGAGGATCTGTCGCTATGCGGGGCATGAGGTGATCGGGGACATTCATCTGGGTGATTGGGGTCTGCAGATGGGACTCATCATCACGGAACTGCAGAAAAGACAGCCTGATCTGATCTATTTTGATGATTCCTATGAGGGAGAGTACCCTGCGGAGGCACCTTTTACCATTTCCGAGCTGGAGGAGATCTATCCCACAGCGAGCGCAAAGTCCAAGGAGGATGAGGCTTACAAGGCGGACGCGATGGAGGCCACCTATAAGCTGCAGAGCGGCGTCAGGGGCTATCGTGCCCTGTGGCAGCATATTATAAATGTTTCCGTGGCAGACCTTAAGAAAAATTATGAGAACCTGAATGTAACCTTTGATCTCTGGAAAGGGGAATCAGATGTACACGATATCATCCCCGGCATGGTGGAGGAGATGAAAAAAGGCGGTTACGCATACGAGAGCGACGGCGCTCTGGTAGTGGACGTTAAGAAAGAGACAGACACGAAGGAAGTACCGCCTTGTATGATCTTAAAATCGGACGGGGCATCCTTGTATAACACCACCGATCTGGCGACAATCTTAGACCGTATGGAGAACTATCATCCCGATAAGCTGATCTATCTGACGGACAAAAGACAGGAACTGTATTTTGAACAGGTATTCCGCTGTGCAAGAAAGACCGGACTGGTCAATGAGGATACGGAGCTGCTGCACATCGGCTTCGGCACCATGAACGGCAAGGACGGCAAGCCCTTCAAGACAAGGGACGGCGGTGTGATGCGTCTGGAGAATCTGATCCGCGAGATCAAGGAGGAGATGATTCGCAAGATCCGTGAGAACGCCGAGACAAAGGGCTATGAGGTGGATGAGGAAGCAGCATCGGAGACGGCGAAGATCGTAGGACTTGCCGCGATCAAATACGGTGACTTGTCCAACCAGGCTTCCAAAGATTATATTTTCGATATGGATCGCTTCACTTCCTTTGAGGGGGACACGGGACCATACATCCTGTATACCATCGTACGAATTAAGTCAATTCTGAATAAGTATACGGAGCAGGGCAGAGGATTGACTGATTTGGTCATTGGAGAACCTGTGAACGATTCTGAGAAGAGTCTTATGCTGGAGCTGGCAAAATATAATACCACGATGGAAGCGGCCTGCGAGGAGGCTGCGCCCCACAAGATCTGTGCATACATTTATGACCTTGCCAACGCCTTCAATCATTTCTACCATGAGACGAAGATTCTGACGGAGGAGGACGAGCAGAAGAAAGAAAGCTGGATCGCGCTTTTGACATTGACCAGAGATGTGCTGGAGGTCTGCATTGACCTGCTTGGTTTTTCTGCACCGGAAAGGATGTAAAAAAAGACTTGACAAGTTATGCCAAAGGATTGTATACTAGCAGAGCGGGTTGCATGAGCGGCCCGCTGATATGGGGTCTTAGCTCAGCTGGGAGAGCATCTGCCTTACAAGCAGAGGGTCATAGGTTCGAGCCCTATAGGCCCCATTTGGGAAGTCGGAAACGGCTTCCCCCATAATTTTATGGCGAGATAGCTCAGCTGGCTAGAGCACACGGTTCATACCCGTGGTGTCGAGGGTTCAAGTCCCCCTCTCGCTATTACAGAGAAGTCCAGAAACCTTGTAAAATAGCGTGTTCTGGGCTTTTTGTATTTTCGAGGTAATCAAAAAAGTAATCTAACATATACTCGATTCAAAATTGTGAAGAAAGGAGAAATTCTGTACATCGTGATAATTACATATGTTGTTAGGACATATAAATAAGTCCTCTGCCAGTTGTGAAATATGATTGTCAGAGGGCTTATTTATGCGGTTTAACAATGAATTACTAAATCTCTACATCCAATGCAAAAGTGCCTGTATGAGCCTCACAGAGCGTCAGAGAGGCATTCTATATCCAATGATTCCCATACAACTAAATAAGATTTTCATTCGGAAGGAGGGAAATAGAATATGGCAGTATTAAAGAAGGAATTTATAAACAGGATAGAACTTAAAGACCGTAACCGGATTAAAGAATTTATCCATAACCTATACAACCGACTGGAAGACTTGTTATTTACTATCATTTCTAAGCTACCGGAAAGTTCATCCCATCTGCAATGGTACAATGGCTTGATCGATACTTAGACAAACGAATCAGCGAACTAAAACAACAGACTATAAAGCAGACCTGGCAGACTATGTATTTGAAAGACTCTCTTAACGAAATCCATAATAGGCAGCAGGCCATAAAAGAAGCACCTTCAGATGATTGATTCATCCGTTGGTGCTTTACAGTATCCATATAAACTTTTCCTTTACAGCTCTAAATACTCCTTTGGCAAAATAGCCTGTACTTCCGATGTTTTATAATCATCTAAATCTCTCGTTACAATATATTCTGCATTGTATACCTTGGCACACTCCATCTGTAAACAATCTTCAAAATCTGCAAAATCCTCATTTTGGAGTCCAGAGAGCAACTTCGCTTTATCTATCCCTTCCACATCAAAGATTGAGCATAAACTTGATAGAACTTCTCTCCGTTCTTTTGCATTAAAGTCTTTTCTTAATATAAAGAACATATTTGAAATAGAATGCGCTGCTATGCATCCTTTTACCGTGCCTTCTACACATGCATGGACAATTTTCTTTGCATCTTCATAGAATGGCTCTCTGATAAGCAAATAATCAAGTAATACATTCGTATCAACCAGAATTCTATTTTCCATATTTCCCTTCCCTATAAGAGGCTAATTCCGCATCATAATCAGTAACAGTTCCTTTCCTGCGCAACTGCTCTAATCTCGCGAATGCTTCTTTCCTTTCTGATTGATTATCATTGTACAAACCATTCACGCCTTGCATGATCTGCAAAATAAGACTTATTTTATCTTCTGGTATCTTTTCCAATTCTCTTATTGCGCTTTGTCGTAAAGATGTCATAAAACACCTCCTATTCTACATTCTTAAATCTACTTTCATATGCCAGCTCTGGTTTTAAATCGACTTTTCACTTTATTCCTTTTCCATCGGTAATCTGTCCGGTAGTTCTTCCTTTGTGCATTTACGGTTCGCGTTCCATTTTCTCTTTTATCGCCTGACGAATAAATCCTGCCCTACTACATTTTTTAATTTGGCAATATTCTTCTAGTTTGGTTGCTTCTTCATTTGGCATAGATAGCTTAACTTGCTTATAATTTTCCTTAATATATTTATCATTTGCTCTTCTCTGTGCTTCTGATAATGCCAACATATTATCCTTACTTTCCGTAAATTTATCACTTGTATCATACTATATTTTCTCCATATTTTCAATGTTCCATAGCAGATTAGATACTTTTACAATCAGCACTGGCTAAAACTTCCACCAGTGCCAACTAGATCAAATCATCTTATTAAGTTCTTTATGTATGATTCTCCATTTCAAACTATTTTTGTTTTTAACCTGCATCTGATATATAAAAATTTGTAAAATCTTTTTCATAAGATCACGCAAAAATATGTCACGTTTGATATAATTGCAACAATGGCAAGCCGTATATGTAAAAATGATGCAAGGACAGCTTAAGGATATGCATATTTGCGGTGTGGTGTAAAGCGATTTAGTTTTGATGNANNAATGNAACTGATAAACAAAGTCGATGTGAACTTGATAAGGCTTTACACCGAGTCAAGTTCCTTATAATAGTGAATNGGACAGAAAAATTAAATATAGACATAACTTTATGGGTACTGTTGCGATTGTGACAGTGCCTTTTTAAATAAATTATTTGTAGAGGTGAAGTATTATAGAAAAGACAATAAAAATAGGCAGTCTGCAGTATGGTCAATTCGCTCAAAACAGCGATATATTGCAGTTTATTATAGACAATGGTATCATAAACATTAGCGATGTACAGAACAGCATGGAAGCTATGAAGAGAGAAGAACTGCTAAAACAACATCCATACGAAATATGGAAAAGCAAAGATGGGAAGTGGTATACATATCTGCCAGCACAGGGCGGTGGAAGAGTTCTTAAAAAGAGAAAATCTAAAAAAGACTTAGAAAGTATAATAGTTGATTACTACAAAAACAGTAAAGAAGTCCTGNTAGAAGATTTGTTTCAAGAATGGGCTTCCCAGAAGCTTGAGTATGGTGAGATCCAAAAGCAGACATTTGACCGGTATACAACCGACTTCCACAGATTTTTTGATAATTCTGATATTGCTCGTAAGGATATTCGAAAAATAACAGAAGATGATCTGGAATNGTTTATCCGCGAAACGATTAGGAAGATGGGCTTATCCAATAAGGCTTATGGCGGCTTGCGGTTACTGATTATCGGTATATTCAAGTATGCGAAGAAGCGGAAGTATACAGATATTAGTATCACACAGTTTATGGGTGATTTGGATTTACCTAAGAANTGCTTTTCAAAAAGATGTGTTAACGATGAGGAATCCGTCTTTACAGACATTGAGGTTGAGAAAATATCCGATTACATAAGAGCAAACATATCNTTGATAAATTATGGGATTCTGCTTGCTTTTCAGACCGGAGTACGGGTTGGTGAACTTTGTACACTCAAATATTNTGACATCAAAGGCAATAAGCTATGTATCAGGCGTACAGAGGTAAGGTATAGGGGAGAAGATGGAAGATACGTATTTGAAGTTCGTGAATCTCCAAAGACAGAAGCGGGAAACCGAGANATCATTCTCAATTCGGATGCGCAGCGTACACTCAAAGAGATTAGAAAACTTAATCCGTTTGGANAGTATNTGTTNATGAGTNACGGAAANCGGATCAAGGAAAAGGCNTTTAGNGTAAAAATTGTTAAGATATGNAGGTATGTNGGAATCAAGGAACGATCCATGCACAAGGCAAGAAAGACNTATGCAACTAAGCNGATAAATGGCGGTGTGGATGAAAGNCTTGTAGTTAGGCAAATGGGGCATACATCTATTGATTGTACGAAGAATCATTATTATTTTAACAATAAAAGTGACGAAGATGCGGCAAANCAGATTGAAANAGCCATATCTTATTAAGTATGATTACCTGNTAATCAAAAGNAATCAAAGCAAAATCGGAAAAANCCCGTATTTTCAAGGAAAACTGGNAATGTNTCGAGGGTTCAAGTCCCCCTCTCGCTATTACAGAGAAGTCCAGAAACCTTGTAAAATAGCGTGTTCTGGGCTTTTTGTATTTTCGAGGTAATCAAAAAAGTAATCTAANATATACTCGATTCAAAATTGTGAAGAAGAGATGATATTATTATGGAAGAAGAAAATATGGAACTGCTTAATAGAAAAATAAAAGACGTGGCGGAAACATTATGTGAAGATTGGGCCGGATGTGATCGGTTTAGCGGTGTATGTATGGTAAAANGNAAGGGACATACAGTATTTTCGGGGGCGTATGGTTTTGCCAACCGGGCATTTAAAATACCCAATAAAATCGACACAAAATTTGATACGGCGTCTATTACGAAGGTGTTTACGGCAGCGGCTGTTCTGCAGCTGGTGCAGGANAAAAANCTGAAACTGTCAGATTACATAACGCAAATTATTGACTTGGANGGAACGGAAATTTCTCCTAATGTNNCGATNGAGCANNTATTGAACCATACGTCCGGTATTCATGATGATGCGGAAGANGAGGCNGGGGAANAATATTCNGANCTTTTTGTTNCATCGCCTAATTATGCAATTAAGGAATGCAGNGATTTTTTGAAAAATTTTGCTTATAAGAANCCTAATTTTGAACCGGGTTCGGATGTCCGGTATTGTAACTGTTCCTTTGTTTTACTGGGGCTTGCAATAGAAAAAATTACAGGCAA
>JAAUZW010000016.1:0-26739 GCA_014804385.1 Lachnospiraceae bacterium
GTCTCTGTGCCGGGATAGGTCACGGTATTGCCCACACGCATATTCAGGGAATTGTAGGTGTAGTCTGTCTGGATACCGCTTAAGATATCCTTGCCCGTCACCATACAGTTCGCCGCATCGTAGATATACTGGCGGATCAGGCTGTCGCCCTGTCTTTCTTCTGTCAGGTTGCCTCTGTTGTCATAGGTATAGCCACAGCTCACACCGTCCTGCACCATGGCAGTCAGCCGGTTCATGGCATCATAGGAATAAGCTGCCCTCTCAGTGTCATTTACCTTCCACGAGGTGCGATTTCCCAGCGCGTCATAGCTGTAGGTTTCCTTCCGGTGTCCCTCTGTTAAGGAGAGCAGACGCCCCAGAGGATCGTAGGTATAGACAGTATTGTACTGAGGCGCTGTCACGCCGTTTTGTCTGCTCATGCCGAGCATACGTCCCATGGCATCATACGCGAAGCTCATGTCCATAACGGCGCCGTCATCCGTCCAATACTTGGCCAGAATCGGCATTCTGTTGGCATTATAGGTATAAGCGGCCCTGTTGCCGGGCTGTGTCATGGAGAGCAGGTTGCCCACAGCGTCATAGGCGTACTGTGTCCCTTCCCCCTCTGCATCTGTCACACCGGTGAGGCGGTGGTTCCCGTCATAGGTATAGTTTACCACACTTTCATCAGGATAGCGAATGCTGATTCGATTGCCTGCCGGATCATAGGTGTATTGGGTCACATGGCCTTCGGAATCAGTCACGCCGGTCAGTCTGCCCAGCACGTCGCGTTCCATTGTCATAGTGCCGTTCCAGTCGGTCATCTCTATCAGTTCGCCGCGTTTATTATAGCGGAAAGCTGCTTGTCTGCCGTCGCTGTAACACATCTGTATGGGCTGATCGTTCAGGTCATACCTTACAGTGGTTTCATTGCCGTCCTCGTCCATGATGTGCACAAGATTGCCGTTGCCGTCATAGGCGTAGGTTCTCTCCGCTTCCATCGGATTGATGATGCGGATCATACAGCCCCTCTCATCATAGTGATAAAGCGTAGCGCAGGTCTTCTCCTCCCCATCGGACAGGCATTCCATGATCTGGTTGTTCATGGCATCATAGGCATAGGAAGTGGTATTGCCAAGCGGGTCTGTGATCTGGATCAGATTTCCGCAGGCGTCATATGCATATTCGGTGACGCTGCCTGCCGCATCCGTCACTGTGGCGATCTGTCCATTTGCCGTGTAGGTAAAAGTCAGGCTGTCCCCCATCGCGTTTGTGATGGCTGTCACCTGTCCCAGCGCATTCCGGGTATAGGTCGAAGTATACCCCATGGCATCCGTCACCTTTGCGATCCTTCCCGCCGCGTCGTAAGCATAGGAAACGGTATTGCCCTCCGGATCCTTCTTCTCCAGCAGATTTCCCGCGAGCGAATAGCTGTACTCTGTCAGATTGCCGTTTGCGTCAGTCTGTGTCAGCACTCTTCCCATGCTGTCATAGGTAAATGTCAGACTGTTCTCCGCCGCGTCGGATATCCGCAATAATCTTCCCATGCCGTCATACTGATAGGCCGTCTCTGCGCCTTCCTTGTCCGTCACCCTGGCGATCCTGCCCGTGTTGGTATATTCTAAAGTCAGGCTGTCGCCGTTTTGATCTGTCACGCCAATCATCCGGTCGAGCGCATCATACGCGTATTCCCATCTGTTATCGTTGGCGTCTGTAAAGGATATCATGTTGCCCGCCGCGTCATACTCACAGCTTCTTGTGTGACTCTGCTCGTCCACAATCTTTACCAGGCGGTTCAGGCTGTCGTAGATGTAAGTCTTAACGCCTCCCAGAGGATTGGTCTCGCTGATCAGGTTACCGTTATCGTCATAAGCCAACACACTTCTTCCGCCTCTGGCATCTGTGACCGCTGTGGGCCGTCCCGCCGCATCGTACTCGACAGACACCGTCTGCCCTAAGGCATCCGTTACCGCTGTGATCTGATCGTTAGCGTTAAACGTATAGTTTCTGCTGTTGCCTTCCGCATCCGTGATCCTCGTACAATTACCGTTCTCATCATACTGATAAGTGGTCTGGCCGCCGTCAGGCGCTATGTACTGCGTCATGCGTCCCGCCGCATCATACACGTAAGCAGTCTTATTGTTCTCCGGGTCAAAAGCCGCAGTCAGGTTGCCGTCCGCGTCGTAAGCTGTCGTCCGCTCTGATTCATCGGGCGATTTTACGGCAGTCACTCTCCCCAGCTTATCATAAGTGAAGCATGTCGTCCCCGCCTCGGAGGTTTCTGTGAGCAGCCGGTTCTCAGCGTCATAGGTATAGGTTGTGACCACACCGTCCTCATCTGTCCTGCTCAAGAGATTTCCCGTCTGGTCGTACGTGTAGCTCACGCTGTATCCCAGCGCATTGGTTTCGCTGATCACGCGTCCCTCTGCATCGTAGGTATAAGTGGTCTGGCGATCCAACGGATCCGTGACAGTCTGGATACGTCCCATGGCATCGTAAACATACTGCAAAATGCCGCCCGCCGCATCGGTTACCTGTGTCAGATGGTTTGCCGCGTCATAGACATAAGCCGTGACATTCCCGTTTCCGTCTGTGCGAGCTGTCACGTTTCCTCTGGCGTCACAGGTATAATTCACCTCAGCGCCCACGGGATCGGTCTCCCCGATCAAATTTCCTCCGGCATCGTAGGTAAACTGGTATGTATTGCCCAGAAAATCTGTCACAGACAAAAGCTGTCCCATTTCATTGTATGTCAGCTGCTGACTGCTGCCCCGCCTGTTGGTGATTCCCGTCCGGTTTCCGTTCTCATCATAGGTAAAGAGAACCGCCCCGTCCGCATCCTCTATCTTAAGTAAATCTCCCTCCTCCGAATACTGGTAGGATATGGACCTGTTCTCAGGCGATGTGTAGGAAAGAAGCCTGCCTGCCGCGTCGTGAACATACTGGTAAAGATTCCCCTCCGGGTCCTGCGCCTGCTTCAGATGATTTGCCTCATCATAGGTGTAGCTCCATACATTTCCCTCCTTGTCCGTCCAGGAAATGAGGTTGTCGGCATCGTCATAAGCATAGGCGCCGCTGTTGCCACGCTCATCCTGTACAGCGGTCAGGTTATTGTTCTCATCATACTGATACAGGCTCTCCGTCCCATCCCGATTCACGATTCTGATCGGAAGGTTCCTGTCGTTGTACTCCACCTGCTCTTTGGTGCCGTCAGGATAGGTGATACAGTTCATGCGTCCGCGGGCGTCATAAGTCATCCGGGTGCAGTTACCCAGAGCGTCTGTCTGCTCCGTCAGTCTGCCGTTCCCGTCATAGCGGTTGTGTATCTCCGAGCCTGCCAGCTCCACACCCGTGACATATCCGGTCGTATCATACCGGTAGGTCATGGTATTTCCCAGCTCGTCGGTAAACACCGTTTTTAAGCCTTCGCTGTCGTAGAGCACACTGCTCTCTCCCCTGCCGGCCATATTCTGGCGGATCACTCTGCCCAATACATCGTACGAATTCACCAGATAAATCTGTCCGGCATAATCCGAGACAGATAACAGCCTGCCCTCCTCATCATAGGTAAAGGAAATAGCCTTCCCGGCGGAGTTAGTAACGGCTTTCAGGCATCCTGCCTGATAGACAAGGGACACTGCATTGCCCGCCGCGTCACTGACACTGGTGACATATTCTCCGGCATAGGTAAATGTCAGACTGCTGCCATACCTTCCGCTGATCCGATGGATTTTTCCGGCGGAATTTTTCTCAAACTGATATTTGACCAGTCCATTCTCCACAATCTTATTAAGCACAAGATTGTTGTCAAAGACATACTCTGTCCCGTCTTCCAGAATGACGACATAGGACGCATCTGCCCTCTGTTCCATCGTACAGGCAGCATTGATATCCTCCGCCACAGGGAACGTACCGTCCTCCTCTCTGATAAAAGGAACGACTGTCCCGTAAGGCGTACTGAAATACGCGTAATCATCATCCATGCACAGCATATAGTTCAGTGCATGGGACCACCCTTTACCAAATGTCCTGTTAAACTCGTTCCGGTCGGAATCATACATTAGTATGAAGTCCAGCTTGTCTCTTCCATGATCCTCCAAACACGGATAGCTCCACAAAAAAGCGCCGGTCAACACGTTGACGGGGTCACTTCCCATATAGGATATCTTGCCATCCGCGTAGCCCTTGTCAGAGAAACGATCCGCCAGACCGTTCTTTTTACTGATATCTGTCTTGATGGTTTTCGGTGCGCTGAAACGACTGGAGCCCTTGGCATTATTTGCTCTCGCACAGAAAGTATGCTCTGTATTCGGCTGTAAACCGGAAAACACTTTACAGATCCGGCCAGATACCATCTCTTCTCCACCTGATATATGACTAACAGCGCCGTCAAACTGGATATCGTAATCCGTTGCCTCCGCTACCGGCGGGAAGCTCACGATCAGCCGGTTCAGCTCCGCGCGCGCCGTGACATCCGCAGGCACTGCAGGGCCCACCGCGATGGTCGTAACTGTCTGTTTCGTCGTGTAGGCACTGTTTCCTCCCGCATTGTATGCGCAGACAGAATACTCATAGTCCGTATCGGGTGTCAGACCCGTAATGGTCTTAGAGGTTCCTGTCAGACTGTAGGTCTCTCCATTAAAAATCAGCTTGTAACCCGTAGCCCCGCTCACGCTGCTCCAGGAAACGGTCACAGAATCCTTCGTCGCTGTTGCACGGACATTCGTCGGTCTGGCAGGCGGTGACACCAGGGTTCTTACCGTATATACTGAGGAATAAGCGCTTGTTCCACCTGTGTTCTTCGCACGCACCTGACAGCGATATGACGTGTTCGGCGTCAGTCCGGAAACGGTCTTATATGTTGAGGTTGTATTATAAACAGTACCATTGAACGCAAGATCATAGCTTTGAGCTTTGGCTACCGAGTTCCAGCTTACGGTAACACTGGTAGACGAGGCATTACAGCTGAGCCCTGTCGGGACACCCGGCGCCTTCATCGGCGTCCGTACTGTCATGTAAGAGGAATAACCGCTGTATCCGCCCTCATTGTGGGAACGTATCCTGTAACGATAGCTTGTGTCATCCGACAATCCCGTGATCTTGTGGGAGGTCCCGTTTACTGTATATGTCTTACCGTCAAAATACAGCTCATAATCTGTGGCTCCTGAAACGGCATTCCAATTCAGCGTGACAGAATCTGTGGTTGCAGTCGACGTGACAGTCGGATATGTGGTGGGTGCATAGGGCAGTGTCTTTACTGTCTTAACCGGACTGTAGGAGCTGGAGCCGTTTGCATTATTGACACGAATCTGGTAACTGTGGGAGGTGTTGGCAGTCAGACCCGAAATCGTCTTGCTTGTCCCCGTTACCCGGTAGGTCGTCCCGTCAAACAACAGATCATAGCTTGATGCGCCGCTCACCGAATCCCATTTCAGTGTGATATCCGTGCGCGATGCCGTCTCCCTGACTTCCGCAGGAGGATTGGGTGTCGTCTTAAGCGTCTTGGCACTGCTGTAAGAACTGGAGCCATCCGCATTATTGGCACGAATCTGATAGCTGTAGGATGTATTCGGCTTAAGCCCCGTCACTTTGTGGGAGGTTCCCTTCACGTTATAGACCTTGCCATCAATCTGCAGATCATAGCTGGTCGCTCCCGATACCGCATCCCAACTGACGGTAACAGAGCCTTCATCCGAGGATGCCGTCGCACTCGAGGGGGCCTTCGGAGTTGTCTTTACCTTCTTTTCCGCTCCGTACTCACTGACCCCGTCAGAATTTTTAGAACGAACCTTATAGGCATATTCCGTATTTTCTAAGTAGAGGCTGAAATCTGTCTATCAATTCCATCATGGCCATTTGGTCACCCTGCTGTGCCTTCGACAACAAATCACAAATCATACCATATTCCCCCTTTATAGTGAAAGAGAAAAATATAGTATAAAAGTAAATGCATTACACAAATCTGACTACTTTTTATAGTCTTTTTCAAAAAAAAAAAAGAAAACCCAGGTATGTCTAACCCTAAGTTTTCCTCAATCCATTCATATATATAGTTGAATCCTCTTATTTAATTCAATAACACATGTTTCTCACCGTCCTGCTCCACTTCCTCCAGCATCTGCACCACCGCTTTCCCAAACACCGGATGTATCTCATAGGGTGCAATCTGCGCCAGCGGTTTTAAGACAAAATCCCGGTTTCGCATATCCCGGTGGGGGATGGTAAGCTTCTCTGTATTCATCACCCGGTCTTCATACAGAAGGATATCCAGATCCAGCGTTCTGGGGCCCCACCGCTCCTTGCGCTCTCTGGCCTCCTGACGCTCGATTCCCTGCAGCTTCTCTAAAAGCTCTTCCGGCGTATAGAGGGTGTCGATTGACAGAGCGCCGTTCAAATAATCCGCCTGCTCCACGCCGCCGTAGGGAGTCGTCTCTATCCAGTCCGAAACACGCAGTACCCTGCACTTATTATCTGTAAGCAAAGCCTCCACCGCCGCATTCAGATGGGCCTTCCTGTCTCCCATGTTGGAGCCGCAGGCGATATAGGCACGGTTCCATCCTCTGCTGATCTTCACGGAGACCGACCCAAAGGGAATCGAGATCGGTGCCTCCGGTTTCTTTATTTCCATGGTGAGCCGCCGCACGTGGGGGAACTGCAACAACAGAGCCTCCGAGGTTTTTTCCGCCGCCGTCTCGATCAGCTTGTAGGTGTGCTCTGTGAGGTAGGTGTGTAAAAACCGACACACCACTCCATAGTTCGTGGACAATCCCAGATCGTCCGCCATGCCTGCCGCTCTGGTGTCTGTCTCCAATGCGACGCTGACATAAAAATTCTGCCCTTTCTCGTTTTCCTGTTGGTACACTCCATGATGGGCATATACCTGCAGATCCTCTATTATGATCTGATCCATGCTCTTTCCCGCCATTCTATTACAGTCGTTATTCATCTCAATTCTTATAACCGTCGCGGATCGCCTCTGTCATTTTCACCGCCCGCACATTCTCCTTCACATCATGCACGCGGACGAACATAACGCCTCTCTGAACGCCGTAAACGGTCGTCACCAGCGTTCCCTCCACGCGCTCATTCACCGGCAGATCCAGCCCCATGCCTATCACGGACTTACGGCTTGCGCCGAGGAGCACCGGGCATCCCAGAGAATGAAATTTCTGCAGATTATCAATGATCTCCAGATTATTCTCATAACTTTTGCCGAAGCCGATGCCGGGATCCAGAATAATCTTATCATAGGTGATCCCCGCCTTGTTTGCCAGATCCAGAGAAGCTTCCAGATCCCAGAAGATCTCCTCAATCAGATTCGTATATTTCGGCTCCTTGCGGTTATGCCCCAGACAGCAGGGAAGACCGGATTCCGCGATCACCTGCGCCATCTTGTCATCATATTTCAGTCCCCAGATATCATTGATCATATCCGCGCCTGCCGAGATACCCGCTTTTGCCACCTCAGACTTGCAGGTATCCAGAGAAATCGGAACATTAAATCTGGATTTGATGGCCTCGATCACCGGAACAACTCTCTCGATCTCTTCCTGCTCGGACACTTTGGTATAGCCGGGCCGTGTCGACTCTCCGCCCACATCTACGATATCCATACCATCTGTTATCATTTGTTCTACGTGATATAATGCCTGATCCAGATCCATATACTTTCCGCCATCAGAAAAAGAATCGGGTGTTACATTAAGAATCCCCATCACATAAGCATGTCCTTTTGTCCTGAAATCTCTCTGTCCAATCCTCATTTTAATCTCCTCCGTATTATGATTGATATGCTTACTTATCCACAGGATTTCACTGTATTAAATCCTGATTATACACTTTCCTCATTCTGTATTTTGGAATCTCCCAGCATTTGAAAAAACAACGCCTGCAATTTTGAATCATTTTGAAAACATCCTCTGGATGCCATGGTCACTGTCCTGCTTCCCGGCTTCTCCACGCCCCTCATTGTCATGCACATGTGCTCTGCCTCCAGCATCACCATCACTCCCTGCGGCTTCAGATGTTCCATGACTGCCTCCACGATCTGTATCGTCATCTGCTCCTGGATCTGCGGTCTCCTGGCGTAAACCTCCACCGTTCTTGCCAGTTTACTGAGACCCACCACCTTTCCGTCCGGCAGATATGCGATATGCGCCTTCCCGTAAAAAGGCATCAAATGGTGTTCGCACATAGAATAAAAGGTGATATCTTTTACCAGAACGATCTCATTGCTGGCTACCGCGAAGGTTTTGGACAAATGTACTGCCGCATCCTCCTCCATTCCGGCAAATATCTGTTCATACATGCGTGCAATCCGTCCCGGGGTCTCCCGCAGGCCCTCTCTGTCCACATTCTCGCCAATGCCTTCTAGGAGCAATCTGACCGCATCCTCAATTTTTTTCTGATCTACCATGGGTGTCTCTCCTGATTGTATCTCTATGTTCGACTACATCCATCAGTTCTCCCAGATAAGATAGAGAGCCGAACGCTATGATCACGGTGTCCTTATCCTTTCCCACGAGGAGATAGGCTATCTCCACCGCCTCCTGTATACTATCCGCCGCCGTCACAGCGCCATGATACTCTCTGGCCGCCTGTGCCAGATCGAGAGCCGGCAACGCGCGATCCCCTGCCGGCGGCGTCACGGTGATGATATGGGATGCCAACGGGAAGGTAGCGCGAATCACCTTATCATACTCTTTATCCCGTAACATTCCCATTATATAAATAATTTTCCGGTTTGTAAAATNAAACCGAATGCTTTCCGCTAATTTCCCGGCNGCATCCTCGTTATGGGCGCCGTCCGCAATAAAGAGCGGTCTCCTGGCGATCACATCAAACCGCCCCGGCCAGCGCGTTTCCAAAAGACCCTTTCTCAGCTTCTCCTCCGGCACCGTAAATCCACATCTTACAAGCGCCAGTACCGTCTCCACCGCCAGCACCGCATTCTCGATCTGAAACTGTCCAAGCATGGAAATCTCCAGATTCTTATAGCGGTCATAGCTAAAGCTCTGTTTTGTCACGCCATATTTAACCTGTTTCGTCCGGGACACATCCGCCGTCAAAAACTTGCTCTTCTTCAAAACCGCTGTCTGCCGCAGAATCTTCATAACCTCAGNATCCTGCTTTACNGAAATTGTATAACACTTGTTTTTTATAATACCCGCCTTCGCCTGGGCAATCTCCGGAAGGCTCTCTCCCAGAATCTCCATATGGTCCATACTGATGGAAGCAAAAACCGCCGCCAGCGTATTGTTCACCACATTCGTGGCGTCCAGCGCGCCGCCCAGTCCGGTCTCCAGAACCACCAGATCACAGGCTTTATCCAAAAAGAANAAAAAAGCTACCGCCGTCTCCACCTCAAAAAGGGTGGGATGCGGAAGTCCTTCCGCCGNCATCNCTTCCGCCGCCGTTTTCACGGGCTCCAGATATTTGCACAGTCCCGACTGGGTGATCACACGGCCGTCCACCTGAAACCGCTCCCGGTACTCTCTCACCGTGGGGGAAATATATCTCCCCACCCGGTAGCCTGCCGTCTGCATCACCGTGGAAACATAGGCCAGCGTGGAACCCTTTCCGTTGGTTCCCGCTATATGTACGAACTGCAGCTGCTCCTGAGGATCCCCCAGCCGTTCACACAACTGACGCATGGTCTCCAGCCCCATGACACTGCCAAGAGGCCGCAGTTCTTCTATATATTCCATGGCTTCCCGATAATTCATGTGGCATCCTCTCTTGTGATTATATAGGAAATATCTGAAACGAATATTATATAACCAAACCGTCTATACTGTCATTATGAGAAAATTGATACACAACTTCATTCACTGCGGCCTGTTGGGGTGGTTTTTAGAGATCACCTTCACGGCTTTTCACGCCTTTCGCAGACGGGATCTCACACTCCCCGGCGCCACCTCCGTCTGGATGTTTCCCNTCTACGNTNTGGCTGCTTTGCTCGCTCCCCTCTGCCGCCTGATCNGAAACCGCTCCCTGCTGTTTCGCGGCCTCACCTATACCGGCCTGATCTTCACCGGTGAATTTTTCACCGGCGCATGGCTGAACCGCCGCAAGCTGTGTCCCTGGAATTATGAGCGTTCCCGCTGGAATCTGGCCAAGGTGATCCGCCTTGACTACGCTCCCTGCTGGTTTATCACCGGACTTCTTTTTGAGCGTCTCCTGCGGGAAAACGACCCTTCCCTGCGCCCGGACTAGACGCTCAGACATCAGTCTATATCGATGTCATCCGCATCAATATTCAAGGTATTTAAGGTTCTACGCTTTCTCCGGGCCAACTCAGAGGTGTGCAGAATATAATTCTTAATCTCTTTTGCGTGTTTGATATGCTCTAAAAAAAGCTGCGGATGGGTGTTGTCACCTGTAAAGCAGGCCACCGTGCCCAGCCCGAAAATGCGCTCTGCAAAACTGGTTCTCAACTCTACATCCTGAATTTTATATAAATAACAATCGTTCTCTTTTGTGCTGAACAGTCCTTCGTCAATAGTGATCAAACGCTCGTTGATCGTATATTTCGTAAANGTAAAGGGAAGNCCGAAAAACAGCCANCGCTTGCGCTCCACGTATTCCTTTACGCTTCCTTCCGCCTGCCCTTCTTCCATATCTAAATCTTCCCCTAACATTTCTCTGTTTTCTTCCATGATAACCTCCGGTTTTACATCATTCGCNGTGCACCCGGAATCTTTCAGATTCCTTATTGCTTACGTGAATATCTTACCACATCCCTCTGTATTTCACAAGTTGCACTTCCCCTTGCACGCCACCCCTGCTTTATGCTATGATGTATACAACATGATAATCGAAAATCATATATAAGGAGGACTCCACATGACTGCTAAAGAATGTATCGTAGGGCGCAGAAGCATCCGCAANTTCAAGGCTGATCCCGTCTCTCACGAACTCATATCCGAGATCGTTGAGACCGCTTCCTATTCACCCAGCTGGAAGCATACCCAGATCACCCGCTACATCGCCGTGGAGGGCGCTCTGAAAGAAAAAATTGCCAGAGAGTGTACTTCCCTATATCCCCCTAACGGTGATATTATCGCTGCAGCTCCCGTATTGATGGCTGTTACCATTATCAAGAATCGCAGCGGCTATGAGCGCGACGGTTCCTTTAGCACTCCCCGGGGCGACGGCTGGCAAATGTATGATGCCGGTATCGCTTCCCAGAGTCTTTGTCTGGCAGCCTATGAAAANGGACTCGGTTCCGTNATCCTCGGTCTTTTNGACCAGAGNGCNGCGGAATCTTTATTGCAGCTTCCNGAGGACAGAGAACTGGTNGCGCTNATTCCNATNGGNTATCCCGATGAGACACCNGCTGTTCCCAGAAGAAAGCCCGTGGAGGAATTATTATCCTATCAAACATAAACCATAGAAAATAGAAGAGATATATTCTCTTCTATTTTTTTCATAATTCTAGCAAAGGAGTATCTAACTATATGAGACATTTGATGAATCCACTTGACTTTTCCGTGGAGGAGCTGGAACAGCTCTTTGACCTGGCAAACCGGATCGAAGCAGATCCCGCCAGATATGCCCACGCCTGCGAGGGCAAAAAACTGGCCACCTGCTTCTACGAACCGAGCACTCGCACACGCTTAAGCTTTGAAGCCGCCATGCTCAATCTGGGCGGGCAGGTGCTTGGCTTTTCGGATGCCGCTTCTTCCTCCGCCACCAAGGGAGAGAGCGTATCAGACACCATCCGCATCATCTCCTGTTACGCAGATATCTGCGCCATGCGCCATCCTAAGGAGGGTGCGCCTATGGTGGCAGCCGGCCGCTCCGGCATCCCCGTGATCAACGCGGGAGACGGCGGACACCAGCATCCCACCCAGACCCTCACCGATCTGCTCACGATCCGCTCCCTGAAAGGAAAACTGGGCGGCTTTACGATCGGTCTCTGCGGTGACCTGAAATTCGGCCGCACCGTACACTCTCTGATCAATGCTCTGCTTCGCTACCCTGACATCCGCTTTATCTTCATCTCCCCGCCGGAGTTAAAGGTGCCCGACTATATCACGGACATGCTGACGGAACAACATATTGCCTACGAAGAGGTGATCCGCCTGGAGGACCGGATGTCGGAATTGGATCTGCTCTACATGACCAGAGTGCAGAAGGAACGCTTCTTTAACGAGGAAGACTATGTGAGACTGAAGGACTTTTATATTCTGGACAAGGAAAAGCTGTCCGCCGCCAGGGAAGATATGCTGGTGCTCCATCCCCTGCCCCGTGTCAACGAGATTTCCGTGGAGGTCGACGACGACCCCCGCGCCGTCTATTTCAAGCAGGCACAGTACGGCGTCTATGTCCGCATGGCACTGATATTGACACTGCTGGAACTGGCTAATCCTACAGATTGACAATCCAACGCAGACCCGCTCGCGCTTCATTCCAGCCGTAACAGCGCATAAACTCGTGGAGCTGCAAGGCAGCTCCGAACCTACGTTAAGCGCTGACGGCTTCCAAGAGTCTGCTTATGGATCTGTCAATCTGCATATAGATAGATCAATCACTAAACAGGAGGAATACGATATGTTAAACGTAGGAAAAATAGAGGAAGGTTTCGTTCTGGATCATATTGTAGCAGGCAAAAGCCTTTCCATTTATCATCATCTCAAATTGGACAAACTGGACTGCACAGTGGCGATCATCAAGAATGCCCGCAGTAATAAGATGGGAAAAAAAGATATCCTGAAGGTGGAGTGCGATATCAACACACTGAATCTGGATATCCTTGCCTTTATCGACCACAACATCACCGTCAATGTAATCAAAGACGGCGANATCGTAGATAAGAAGGAACTGGTGCTCCCCCGCGAAATTCATAATGTGATCAAATGTAAAAACCCGCGCTGCATCACTTCTATCGAACAGGAACTGCCGCATATCTTCGTACTGGCAGATGAAGAAAAAGAAATCTANCGCTGCAAATACTGCGAGGAAAAAGCATCCCAGCGTTTCTGATCCCCAACATGCAAAACAGCGCGTCATTGACGCGCTGTTNCTTCNTATCANATCTTTCGNCNGGTCTTTATACCTGCGCTACATCCTTCATAGAGAAGCTGATTCTTCCCATCTTATCTTTGCCAAGGCACACCACCGTGACCTTATCGCCCAAGGTGAGCACATCCTCCACGCGATTGATCCTCTCCTTCGCGATCTTGGAGATATGAACCATTCCTTCCTTGCCCGGTGCAAACTCAATGAATGCGCCGAACTCCTTAATACTGACCACAGTACCCTGGAAAATCTGTCCCTCCTCAAAGTCTGTGGTGATCATCTTGATCATATCCACTGCCTTGTCCATCATCTCATGATCTGTACCGCAAACGGATACCTGTCCCTCATCGTTGATGTCGATCTTCACGCCGGTGCGGGCAATGATCTCATTGATCGTCTTACCGCGCTGACCAACCACGTCGCCAATTCTTTCGGGATCGATCTGAATGGAGATGATCTTGGGTGCGTAAGGACCAACCTCCTTGCGGGGTGCTGAGATAGCCGGACTCATGCAGTTAGCCATGATAAATTCTCTCGCCTCGCGGCATCTTGCGATAGCGCCCTCCACGATGGGCTTGGTCAGACCGTGGATCTTGATATCCATCTGGATCGCCGTAATACCCTCGTGAGTACCGGTCACCTTAAAGTCCATATCGCCGAAGAAATCCTCCAGNCCCTGAATGTCTGTCAAAAGTACGAAATCATCGTCTGTCTCGCCGGTCACCAGACCACAGGAGATACCCGCTACCATCTTCTTGATGGGCACGCCTGCCGCCATCAGAGACATACAGGATGCACAGGTGGACGCCATAGAGGTGGAACCGTTGGACTCAAAGGTCTCAGACACGGTGCGGATCGCATAAGGGAACTCCTCCTCAGAGGGCAGTACCGGAAGCAGTGCTCTCTCTGCCAGAGCACCGTGGCCGATCTCTCTTCTGCCCGGTCCTCTGCTCACCTTCGTCTCACCTACGGAGTAGGAAGGGAAATTATAATGATGCATATATCTCTTGCCTGTGACATTCGGATCCAAACCGTCCACTTTCTGCATCTCAGAAAGAGGCGCCAAAGTACATACATTGCAGATCTGGGTCTGTCCTCTGGTAAACATGGCGGAACCATGCACTCTGGGGATGATATCTACTTCCGCCGCCAAAGGTCTGATCTGATCCAGCGCTCTGCCGTCGGGACGCTTGTGATCCTTTAAGATCATCTTACGGACGGTCTTCTTCTGATACTGATACACGGCCTCGCCGAGCACTGCCAGATAATCCTCTTTGTCCGCAAATGCCTCCTCCAGCTTCGCCGTCACATTTTTGATATTCTCCTCACGCACCTGCTTCTCATCGGTGAAGACAGCCTTCTCCATCTCCTCGGGCGTGACGATCTTCTTCATATCCTCGAACATTTCCTCGGGAACCGCGCAGCTCTCATAGGTATGCTTCGGCTTGCCCACCTCAGCCACGATCTGATTGATGAATGCGATCAGTGTCTGGTTGATCTCATGCGCCTTGTAGATCGCCTCCAGCACCTTTGCCTCCGGCACCTCATTAGCGCCCGCCTCGATCATCATCACCTTCTCAGAAGTGGATGCAACCGTCATCTGCAGATCACCCTTGTCCCACTGCTCCTGGGAGGGATTCACGATCAGCTCACCATCCACGATACCCATCTGGGTCATGGCACAAGGACCTGCAAAGGGAATATCGGAGATACAGGTCGCAATCGCCGTACCAATCATTGCCACCAGCTCGGGACGACATTCCGGATCCACGCTCATGACCAGATTGTTCAGTGTCACATCATTGCGGTAATCCTTCGGGAACAGCGGTCTCATAGGCCGGTCGATCACACGGCTTGTCAGGATCGCATTCTCAGAGGGTTTACCCTCTCTCTTATTAAAACCGCCGGGAATTTTGCCTACAGAATAAAACTTCTCCTCATATTCTACACTACAGGGAAAGAAATCAATACCGTCCCTGGGCTTATCGGAAGCCGTTGCCGTAGATAAAACGGTGGTTTCCCCATACTGCATAAAGGCGCAGCCATTTGCCTGTTTGCCGACTCTGCCGATGTCCACACGGAGGGTACGTCCGGCGAGTTCCATGGTGTAACTCTTGTACATAATCTTTTCTCCTTCTTCTCTTCTTCTCTCCTCAGTCTCATCGAGTAGAGAAGCCTCTTCTCTACTCGTCGCGCGAACCGCATGCTGCAACGCAGCTACTTCCCCTGTGCGGTTCTGCGCATATAATGAAAAGCGGATTTAGGGTCGGACATGCCAANCCTATCTCCGCTCATCAGCTCTTATTATTTACGAAGTCCAAGTTTCTCGATCAGTGCACGATATCTCTCAATATCCTTCTCTTTCAGATAACCGAGCAGGCCGCGTCTCTGACCTACCATCTTCAAAAGGCCTCTTCTGGAATGATGATCCTTCGGATGCTCTTTCAAATGCTCTGTAAGTTCCTGGATCCTTGCCGTCAAAACGGCTACCTGTACCTCCGGTGAACCGGTGTCACCCTCTGTTCTGCCGTACTCTTTAATAATTGCTGTCTTCTTTTCCTTAGAAATCATAATTTCTCCTTTCCTTTAGGGGGCTGCCCTAATAACCGCCTGACACCAAGAAGGGGTCGGAGTGTCCCGCCTCTGCGTGTCGGCTGAAATTCATACCATGATATTTTAGCATAATACCACCGTGTTGTAAAGCAGAATTTCAATCGTAGAGTATCCTGACCGCCTTGAGAGGGGACCGATAGGACACATTGGAGATCCTGATTCCCGTCTTGGGATTGCTGGCATGGACGACCTGCCCGTTTCCAATATAGATCGCCACATGGTTGATGGTTTTGCCTTTCCCGTAAAAGATCAGATCCCCCGGTTTTGCCTCGGACACCTTGATGGTCGTTCCGCAGTTCGCCTGTGCTCTGGAGGAATGGGGCAGTCTCACGCCATATTTCTTAAAGACGCTCATAACGAACCCGGAGCAGTCCGCCCCTTTCGTCAGGCTGGTACCTCCCCATACATAAGGATTTCCGATAAACTCCTTCGCATATTGACAAATGTCCACCCGTACATCTGAGATTCCCTGCCCGTAGAGCAGTTCTGACATGGTGACCGCCGTGCCCAGCTCCGCGCTGACCTCCACATACTCGCCGGAGACATACACTTCGTCATCATCCAAAAAGACCTTGACCCAGTCACCCTCCACAGCCGACACCTCCAGTTCCTCTCCCCGGGGCACCAGCGTGATGACCTCAGAATCCGTATTTGCCTCCGCCCTGACCTTCAGGCTGTCTGTGGTGACCCTGGCTATGGTAGTTGCCAGCTCCTCTGCCTTCATTTTAGCCGAAACACCGGTCAATAGAAAATCTTTGCTCACATAGCCTTCCACATTCCCAGACTTTATATGCACCCATTCCTCGTCCGTTTCGAGCACCTCGCAGGCCGCATCTTTGGGAAGCTTCCCAACGAGCCTGCCATCCTCCGCAGCGATGGCCCGAATATTCAGATTATCGCTCACATCGGCGATTCCCAGATTGGTGTATCCCCAATTCGCATTTTTAGCCCGCTCATAGGCCAGTTCATAATCCTCCGCTGTCTTATTGGATACGAGGATCGTACCGGAGCCGATGCTGTCATTCAATATATCCTGAGCCGTCCCCGCACTCTTTTCCGCAGTCTCCTCTTCCCCGTCGGCATCCTCCTGCTCGGTTTCTGTCTCCCCGTCATAGGGCTCCTTGTTCAAGTCCAGCTGCCCCATCGGCAGAAGATCCGGCATAGGCATGGACGCCTCTGCCGTCAAAGGCGTCCATAATATAATAACAAGTGCTATTATTAAACAAAATGGTTTTCTATTCATCCGGAACAATTTCCTCTCGCTCTCATCCGTTTGCGCTCACTAGCTTAACTCAAAATAACTATTGGCAAAAGCAATGTTTGTAGCATGATCCGCCACCCGCTCCAGCCCGGAAACGATATCCGAAAACATAGCGCCCGCCTCCGGCGTACATTCATTGTTGGAAAGCCGCTCGATATGCTTCTGCTGAAGTTCTTTCTCTTTTTCGTCAATGGCCTCCTCCAGATGTCTGATATCCTCCACATGTTCCTCTGTACTCTTGACGAACATTTCAAAGGAGAAGCGCAGGATAGTGTTGACCATATCCATCATCTCACCCAGCTCCCGCTGCGCCGCTTTGGAAAAACTCACGCCGGTCTTCTCCCGCTCTACCGCCGCATCCACAATATTCTCCGCATGATCACCGATGCGCTCAATGTCATTCACCACATGGAACAGGGCACCGATGCTCTTTAAGTCCTCGATAGGCAGGGTAGTCTGATTGATCTTCACCAGATAATTGGTGATCGCATGGCTCAAGAAATCGATGTTCTTCTCCACCTCATAAACCTCAGCGATCTCCTCATCATCCAAGGTGACAAGCGCATTCATAGCACGGTTTAAGTTCTCATCCGCAAGGGAAGCCATACGATCCAGCTCCTTGATGACCTCCACCACCGCCGTGGCCGGATTCAGCACTACTTTCTCACCGATATATTTCAGCTGATAGCTGTCCCGATAACCGATCTTCTTGTCGTCGCCGGGCACCAGCAGATAAGTCAGTTTCACGATCTGCTTTACAAAAGGCAACATAATGATAACCTGAATTACCTTGATCAAAATATGGGCGTATGCCACCATACGGCCCGGATCCCCTCCCGCCATGACCGTGAGGATCTCCACCACTTCATCCGTGGCCAGACTGAAGACCACATAGAAGATGGCCATACCGATCACGTTAAAGACCAGATGGATCGCCGCCGCCCGCTTTGCATCCTTCTTACCGTTTAAGGAAGCCAGCACCGCGGAAGTACAGGCGCCGATGTTACAGCCCAGAATGATGAACAGGCAGATATCCATGCTCATCAGACCTTGATTGGCCAAAAGCACCATGATACTGACCGTCACCGACGAACTCTGGATCACCGCCGTCAGGATCGTCCCCAGAAGAACCGCCAGAATTGGGGACTGCAGGGAGGCAAACATCTGTAAGACCATCGGGGAATCTTTCATACCGGACATAGCGCCGGACATGGCGCTCAGTCCCATAAAGAGGACACCGAAGCCCACGATTACCTCACCCCACTGGTTGATCTTCTGCCTCTTGACAAACATGAGGATCAGAACACCCGCCAGAAGAATCACCGGCGCCGCTTTCTCTAATTTAAAGGAAACAAGGAGCGCCGTCACTGTCGTACCGATATTGGAACCGAAGATCACGCCCGCCGCCTGGGTAAGCGTCATCAAACCGGAGTTTACGAAACTGACCACCATGACCGTACAGGCTGATGAAGACTGGATCACCGCTGTAAAGAGCACTCCCACCAGCATACCGGTAAACCGGTTTGTGGTCAGCCGCTCCAGTATTCCTCTCAGTCTGGCGCCTGCTACCTTCTCGATGCTGTCGCTCATAATACGCATACCGTACAGAAACAGCCCCAGGCCGCCCGCCATGGAAAGAATGATAGATAGACTCATCTCAATTCAGATATCCTTCCTTTGTTCTTTTCGTGTTGAAAAGCTACATATCCTATTGTATCGAAAAAAAAAATGTCTTACAACCCTTTTCGACAAAAAATCATCGCCAGGTGCTCCCCGCTTCCACGTCCTCAGCAATCTGACGACGCAGTGCCTCCACATTGTCGAATGTCTGCTCCCTCCTGCGAAAGGCTAAAAGCTCCACCTGAATCTCACTGTCATAGATCTCCCCGTCAAAATCATAGAGATAAGTCTCTATTCCCAGAATTCGTTCTTTCGAGACAGTGGGCTTGTACCCCACATTGGAGATAGCGCGATATACCTTTCCGTCCACGCACCCTCTGGCGTAGTAGACGCCGTTTGGCGGCAGAAGCTTTTCCTCTGCCGGGATCAGGTTGGCAGTAGGCATCCCCAGCGTCCGTCCCAGATGTCTGCCGTGCACCACCCGGCCGGTCACACTATAGGGTGCACCCAGCAAACCGGAAACCTCCTCCATCCTGCCGGCACGAACCGCCTCCCGCACTCTGGTGGAACTGACCTCTTTCCCATCCACACGCACCTTATCGATCAGTTCCACCTGATACCCATAATCTTTCGCACACCGGACAAGAAGAGCATAATCTCCCGCCCCGCCCTTTCCAAAGGAAATATCCGGCCCTGCACACAGGTAGGCTGTCTGCATCTGCCTCGCCAGATAACGGGAAATAAAATCCACCGGTTCCGTGGCTGCCGTCTCCCGGTTCAAGGGGAATTCGATCAACACATCGATCCCCATCCGGGCAAAGACCGCCCGTTTCTCCTCCCTGGTAGATAGTGCCTTCTCCTCCCCTCTGAAAAAGGAGGCCGCTGACGTGTCAAAGGTGAACACCACCGTGGTGAAGCCCAGTTTCTTCTGCTCCAGTACTCTGTCCAAAAGCTTTCTGTGTCCCAGATGGATGCCGTCAAACTTTCCCAAAGCCACAGCGCTTTTCCCCGGTAAACTAAATTCTGTTTTGTTTTCTATGATCAGCATGCCGTCCATCTCACTTCTGTCATTCTGACGCTCCTTATATCCTGTTTTTACAAATCTGCATAGCTCTGAAAGTTATAAAAACATTTTCACAGGTCTTACCTCGCCCGGCTTGCCCAGGTACTGGTAAATACCGTAAAACCTGCCTTCCTCATCGTACATCCGCACCTGTTCCGCCTCCTGCAGACTCACATTTCCCGAAAGCATACGCACCGGCAAACGATTCCCGTTCTCCAAAAGCCGCTGCCCGTCCGGTGTCACCTTCACTGCCTGACACTGACCAAACACGCCATCCGGCGGAATTATAACACTCGATATTTTATTCTCATCCCGCAGACGTTCGATCTGGGAAATCGTGAGCGCCTCCTCTATGCCAAAAATTCCCACCCGGCTTCTCACCAGAGCCGCCATCACACCACCGCAGCCCAGTTTTTCCCCAATGTCGTGGCAGAGCGTTCGAATATAGGTTCCTTTGGAGCAAACCACTCGGAAGCGGATCTTTGGAAGTGACATCTCCAAAATCTCCAGTTCTTTGATCTGCACCCTGCGAGGCTTTCGCTCCACCTCCCTGCCCGCCCTTGCCAGCTCGTAGAGCTTTTTCCCGTTTACCTTAAGCGCTGAATACATGGGCGGAAGCTGATCGTACTCTCCAAGGAAGCTCATCACGCACTCCGCCGCCTGCTCTTCGGTGATTGCCTGCAGTTTTTCCGGATCCGCTTTCAGTAACACCCGTCCCGATATATCCTGTGTATCCGTCACCATCCCCAGCCTGAGCGTGGCAATATATTCTTTATCCCAATCGGTGAGCATATCGCACAATTTCGTGCCTGAACCAAAACATACAGGAAGCACGCCGACCGCATCCGGATCGAGTGTTCCTGTATGCCCTATTTTTTTCTGTTTACAGATGCCCCGCAGCTTCGCCACCACATCGTGGGAGGTAAATCCGGCCTCCTTATACACATTCATGATCCCGTTATACATAAACTCCTCATTTCGGAGCATTCCATCACGAACGCTCCTTCACACGATATCCCGTCTCTTTTGCACTCACATCTGTTCCAACTGTGCCGCAATCTCCTTCGACAGGTTGTTGATACTGTCATGATAGGTGCCGTTCATAGTACAGCCCGCCGCCCGCACATGACCACCGCCGCCAAATTTCATGGCCACCTCCGCCACATTGACCCGGCCATTTGACCTCATACTCACCTTGTATTGCAGTGTACCAATCTCATACATGAAGATCGCACAGTCCACGCCTCTGACGCCCTGCAGCTGATTCACAATGCCATCCAGATCCTTGGATGTCACCTGATAAAAATCCATCATGCGGCGGCTCACCATGCTTACAATACACCTGTTATTCATAAAGCGTATACTTTCCAGGACAGCCCTGCCCATGATCTGCGTCTGCACATAGGTCTTCTCATAAAAGGTATCCTCTATCAAGGCCGAAAAATCAAATCCAAATTTAAGCAGCTCCGCCGCAATCTGCAGCGTGTGGGGAGANGTGTTGGAATANCNAAATACTCCCGTATCATGCGCCATACCGATATAAATNGCCTTGGCGATCTCCTCATCCANNANCTCNGGCTCCATCAGATCATAGAGCAGCTCCGCCGTAGAGCTTCTCTCCGGCTCTATCACATTCTCGTCCCCACACCCCGTATTGCTGATGTGGTGGTCTATGTTGATGCGTCTGCGCGCCCGTTTAAAAATAGGCAGTGCATCNCCCAAACGCTCGTCATTGCAGTCNAGNGCAAAGAAAACATCATATGTNTCNTNNGNNTTAAATTCTGATTTAATATNTTCNATTCCCTTTAAAAACNGNAAAACAGNCGGNGGCTCCTCCAGATACACATCNATCTGNGCCCGGGGNNCNTCCTTTTGCAGATAGAGATACAGCGCCATCACCGAGCAGACACAGTCCCCGTCTGGTCTGACATGGCCGCTGATCGCTATGGACTTTGCCTCCTTGAAATCACTGATCTTNTTCATATTTATTTCCCTCATCTGTTTTTGCAGCTTCCCGGTCTGATGCAACCACTTCCTCGATCCGCCTCGCCATATTCACTCCGTAGGCAATGGATTGATCCATGATAAAGGTCAATTGCGGCGTATTGCGCAGATTGATGGTGTGCGCCAGCTGTCCGCGGATATACCCCTCCGCGCTCTTAAGCCCCGCAAGGGTGTCCGTCTGTGCCTTCTCATCCCCCAGCACACTNATCCACACCTTACAGGTCTTCAGATCGGGAGCCACCTCCACTGCCACCACAGAGGTCATCGGCGCGATCCTCGGATCCTTGATCCCGCTGCGGATGATCTCTGCCAGCGCACGCTGCACCTCCCCGTTGATGCGGGTATTCTTCACACTATTCTTTCTCATAGCACTCCTCCATACAGAGCTGTCTGAACTTGTTCACGTTTGAGTTTGCTCAAACAGTTATCTGGGTACTTCCACCATGATATAAGCCTCTACGATATCAAGCTCCTGCATCTTGTCGAAGCCCTCAAACACCAGACCGCACTCGAATCCGGCCTTCACTTCCTTCACGTCATCCTTGAAACGCTTCAGGGAAGCAAGCTCACCCTCGTAGATCTGTTCTTCGCCTCTGCGAATACGGATCTTACAGTTTCTCTGGAACTCACCGTCAAGCACATAGGAACCTGCGATATTGCCGATTGCAGACGCCTTGAAGATCTGGCGTACCTCCGCGTGGCCGATCACCTTCTCCTCGAAGATCGGGTCTAACATGCCCTTCATGGCTGCCTCGATATCCTCGATTGCCTGATAGATCACCTTGTAAAGACGCACATCCACGCCTTCCCGCTCCGCCACCGTCTTGGCTGTCGCATCCGGTCTCACATTGAAACCGATGATGATAGCCGAGGATGCGGAAGCCAGAGACACATCCGACTCGTTGATCGCCCCCACGCCGCCGTGGATGCACTTCACCACCACTTCCTCGTTGGACAGCTTCATCAGACTCTGTTTTACAGCTTCCACACTGCCCTGTACATCCGCCTTGACGATCAGGTTCAATTCCTTCAGATTGCCCTCCTGGATCTGGTTGAACAGATCGTCCAGAGACATCTTGGTCTTTGTTTCTGCAAGCATCTCCTCCTTATGCTGCACCATATAGGTCTCCGCATAGGATTTTGCGCTCTTATCATTTTCATGGACGATAAACACCTCGCCGGCACTGGGTACATCGGATAATCCCAGGATCTCCACCGGTGTGGAAGGAGTCGCCTCCTTGACCCTTCTGCCCTTATCGTCTATCATCGCACGCACTTTGCCGTGGCTTGCCCCTGCGGAGATAAAATCTCCCACATGCAGAGTACCCTTCTGCACCAACACGGTAGCTACCGGTCCTCTTCCCTTATCTAACTCCGCCTCGATCACCAGACCTCTGGCATTTCTGTCAGGGTTCGCCTTAAGCTCCAAGATCTCCGCTGTGAGCAGGATCGTCTCTAACAGATTCTCGATTCCCTCTCCCGATTTTGCAGACACCGGCACAAACTCCGTGGATCCGCCCCAATCTACCGGAATCAGTTCATACTCTGTCATCTCCTGCTTCACGCGGTCAATGTTTGCGTTGGGTTTATCGATCTTATTGACTGCTACGATGATCTCAATCCCTGCCGCCTTCGCATGGTTGATCGCCTCCACAGTCTGGGGCATCACACCGTCATCGGCCGCCACCACCAGAACCGCGATATCCGTTGAATTGGCGCCGCGCATACGCATAGCAGTAAACGCTTCATGGCCCGGCGTATCCAGGAAGGTAATACTCTGTCCTTTGGCGCTTACCGTGTAAGCACCGATGGCCTGCGTGATACCGCCCGCTTCTTTATCCGTCACATTGGTCTTACGGATCGCATCCAGAAGAGATGTCTTACCGTGATCTACATGCCCCATGACACAGATGACCGGCGGACGTGCTATCATGGTAGATTCATCCTCATCTTCCTCACGCAGAAGCTCTTCGATCACATCTACTTTGACTTCTTTCTCACAGATGATCTCGTATTCGATGGCAATATTTTCCGCCTCCTCAAAGCTGACATCAGAGTTTAATGTCACGATCTGCCCCTGCAAAAAGAGCTTCTTAATGATCGCGGAGGGCTGGATCTTCATCTTATCTGCAAGATCCCTGATGGTCAAGGTCTCCGGGATCGTGATCACCTTGATCTGCTCCTCCTTGGACTCCTCTGGCTTTTTCTCCGGCCTGATAAACCGGCCTGCTCTGTTGCGGTTCTTTACTGCCGCTTCGTCCTCCTCATAGATATGATCCTTCCTGGAGCGTTTATCCCTGTCCTGATTAGCTCTGCGCTTCTCATCCTCCCGATGTTTCTCCACGNCCTTGCCGGGCGCCTCGGCGACAAAGTCCTTCGGACCGTTATTTTTCCGAAATCTATTGTCCTGCCCGCCAGCTCCTCTCTGAGCGCGGTCATTATTTCCACTATTCCGGCCGCCAGCGAAGGGAGCGCCGCCACTCCTGCGATCACCCTGACCGTTGTTATAATTCGGCCTGCTCTGGCCCTCAGCTCTGTGATTTTCTCCTGCACTGCCCGCTCTCTCCTGTCCGGCTGTCGTTATATTTCTGCTGTTTTCCCGCTTCTCCTGCTGCCGCTGCTCTAACCTTCTCTCCTGCTGCTGCTTTTGCCTCACATCATACGGCTCTGCCGTTACCGGGATTGGTTTCTGGGTAGGCCGCACNATCTTATGGGGCGTGTTCTGAGGCTGCACAGGGCGTGCGCCATTCCCNATCGGTCTGCCGCTTGCGCGGTTTCCTCCTCCCTGAGTCTGCCTTCCNCCCATCTTGGAATTCTGAGGATTGCTCACGAAGATGATCTTTTTCTTTTTAGGAGCCTCTGCTTTTCCATCTTTCTTTTCCTTCGCCGCTTTAGGCATTTCGGGGGGCGTCTCGGCTTTCGCTGTCTCAGGAGCCTTCTCCGGCTTAGCCTCCTGCGGTTTTTTCTTCTTCGCCGGCTCCTCCTGCCCGGCCCCGCCAAATTCTTTTCTCACCAGCGCGATCGCCTCATCCTCGATAGAACTCTGCGCCACCTTTACCTCATATCCTTTAGACTGCAGGAAGTCAATCAATTCCTTGCTCTTCCTGTCTACCTCTTTTGCAAGCTCATGTACTTTCATCTTCGCCATACTTACTACCTCCAACTATTTCGAATCCGCTAAATGCTTCTGTATCGAATCTGCAAATCCCTCATCTGTCAACGCAAGGACCGATCTTTCCTCCTTGCCCATGGAATGTCCAAGCGTGTTCTTTGTTCCATGGAACACACAGGGAACCCTGTAAAAATCACACATGTTACTATACTTTTTTCTGGTATTACCCGACGCATCCTCCGCTATGATGACCAGACAGGCCTTACCGCTCCTGACCGCCTGTTCCGTTGCAAATCCGCCACTGACAACATTTCTGGAGCGTGTGGCGAGTCCCAGCATGGACAACACCTTATCCTTTCCCGGCATTTGACTCATACCCGCCCTCCTCAAACTCCTTNTCCAGATTCTCGTATATTTCATCCGGTATGCGCATCTTAAGCGACCGNTCCAGTCCCTTGTTTTTTCTCGCTCCCGCCAGACAGNNGCCNCTCTTACACANNTAGGCGCCTCTTCCGTTTTTTCTCCCGGTCACGTCCAAAACCACCGGACCCTCCGCGCTCTTCAACACACGCATCATCTCTTTTTTATCNTTCATCTGNCCGCAGCCCACGCACTGGCGCAGAGATATTTTTTTTGCCATTATTTTCCTCGATTTTATTTTTCAATCTTATTCCTGCGCGTAGNCCTCTTCTACGTACCCGTCTTCCTCATACTCNCCCTCNTACTCTTCCTCGTCATACTCCTCATCGTCGTAGACNTAATCCTCGTAACGGAATCCGGGAGCATCCTTNGCCTGCGTCTCACTCTTAATGTCNATCTTATANCCTGTCAGTCTGGCTGCCAGTCTNGCGTTCTGNCCCTCTTTTCCGATGGCAAGAGACANCTGNTAATCCGGCACNACCACCTTGGCAGTNTTNTCATCGGGATCCGCAAACACNGCCACGATCTTTGCCGGAGAAAGNGCATTCTGGATCAGGTTACCGGGNTTCTCATCCCAGTTTACGATATCGATCTTCTCNCCGCAGAGCTCATCNACGATNGAATTGACNCTNGCGCCNTTGATACCCACNCAGGCTCCNACCGCATCCACATTGGGATTGTTGGANCGCACCGCGATCTTCGTCCTGCTGCCCGCCTCTCTGGCNATGCTCATGATCTCCACNGTNCCGTCCTTGATCTCNGTCACCTCGGACTCAAAAAGCCGCTTTACCAGNTCCGGATGGGTACGGCTGACTAAGATCCTGGGNCCCTTGGGNGTGTTTCTCACCTCCAGNATNTACACCTTGATCCTCTCNGTGGGACGGAAATGCTCGCTGCGCACCTGCTCNTTNTCATTTAAGATNGCNTCCGCCTTGCCCAGATTNATGGAAATGTTCTTTCCCATATACCGCTGCACAATGCCGGTCACCACATCCTTCTCCTTCTCAAAGTACTGATTNTAGATGACGCTTCTCTCTTCCTCACGNATCTTCTGTAAGATCACGCTCTTGGCGTTCTGGGTCGCGATACGTCCGAATTCCTTGGAGCGNACCTCCACNCGGANNACNNNGCCCNCCTNGGNTTTNGGATCGATNTCCTTCGCNTCCTCGCNNGAGATCTGCANCACGGNGTCCTCCACCTCTTCGACGACNTCCTTCTCTGCNTAGCAGTAGAAATCNCAGGTCTCNCTGTCGATCTCCACCTTCACATTNTCCGCCTTGCCAAAGTGATTTTTNTANGCGGTGATCAGTGAATTTTCGATGGCNTCGAAGAGAGTCTCCTTGCTGATCTCCTTCTCTCTCTCCAGAATATCCAGCGCCTCCATCAATTCCTTATTCATTTTCCATTGTCCTCCTATGTTTCATTCCCATATCATNAAAATGNTTTAAAAATCCAGTGCCAGTCTTACNGTCGCGATATCCTGCCTCTCAAANGTNTGNGTGACNCCGTCNTCTTCGATCGTNATGNTTCCGGCATCAAANGCNTTNAGGATCCCCGCGAANTCNTTTTGCCCGTCAATGGGTTTGTANGCNTTCANCTCNACCGCNTCCCCCANNCTNTTNTCCANATGTCTGTCTTTTTTNA
>JAAUZW010000016.1:26744-91341 GCA_014804385.1 Lachnospiraceae bacterium
CTNCCNANNCCNGGACTGCTGACTTCCAGAATATAGGCATCCGGAATGTAGTCCTCCTCATCAAGCCTGTCGGACAAGGCACGGCTCACATTCTCACAGTCCTGAATGTTCACCCCCTCCGGCTTATCAATATAAACCCGCAGATAGTACTCTTTTCCCTCCTTCACATACTCCACATCGTAGATCTCCACAGCGTACTGTTCTACAATGGGCGAAAGAAGATGCTCTGTCTTTTCCTCGTATGTCTCTCTCTTTGACATAGTCCCCTCCACTACCTCATAATCGAGCAGGGAAGATTTTTCCCTGCTCGCCGTGCGACCCGTGTGCCACTTTAGTGGCATACTTTCTCTACACGGGTCTGCACATAGAAAGAGTGGACTCGCAAGCCCACTCTCTATTACAGTAACTATTCTTAATACTGAATGTATTATAGCACCCTTTTTCTTCCAATGCAAGTGTTTTTGCCGCCGGAATTGACAGGAGATATCCTTTCCTCTAAAATAAAATCGAAAAGGAGAAAAGGCACTATGGAAAAGACAAACCGCACGGTGTTACGGCATATGTTTCAGAGTTTTTTCAGCACCTGGGCGCTGATGAAGGCTGCCCGCATGGAACCGGGCAATATTCTGACCTTTGTATTTTTCCTGCTTGTTTTTTTCTTTTATCGGCACGTACACCGCAGAAGAGAGCTCATGCAGAGCGCCAACCGGGCCGTCGTAGCCGGTACCGCTGTTCTTTTCACCCTTCTGTATATGCTGGTGGACTATCCACACTACATTGAGCTTCTCACAAGCCGGCTCTATCGTATCGCGATCCTTGGCATCGTGTTCACCGGCTTTGTTTTTCTGTTTTATCATCTGCTTTTATTTCTGTTCTCCTACACCTGCAACAAGTCTGATCTGGGCACATTGCTTCTCTATGACTATGTACCCGCCTGCTATGTACACCCGGATCATCCCAGGCTCTCTGCCTGTTTTACAAGGGTCTTCAGCTTTTATAAAAACCATACGGCGCTCAGCTCCTTTTTACTCTGCCTGCTTGGCTGGCTGCCCTACTATCTTTATCAATATCCGGGGATCATGACCCCGGACAGCATCAACCAGTTTGAACAGGTTCTGGGGCTCGTTCCCTACTCCAACCACCACCCCTGGGTGCACACGATGCTCTTCGGGCTCTTCTACAAGATCGGCTACGCCTGCACCGGGAACATGGTGACCGCCGTATCCTTTTATACCTTTTTTCAGATGTGTCTGCTTGCAGGAAGCATCGCCTACTTCATCTCCACCCTGCGTTCCCTCAGAATACGGCCCTTTCTATTGCTTCTGATCACGGCTTTCTACGCCCTGATCCCCTATCACGCTGTCTTCTCCGTCACCATCTGGAAGGATATTCCCTTTGCGGCGGCGGTGCTGTTCTTTAGCTGTGCGCTCCTGCGGCTGTCCGTAGAGAAAAAAATCAATGCGGCAAATCTCACCGTCTTTACTATATCAGGTGTTATGATATGTTTGTTCCGCTCCAACGGCTGGTATGCCTTTCTTCTGGCTTTTCCCTTTCTGCTGTTTGGGCTTCGCAAGGAGGCAAAGCGGTTCTATCCGCTGCTCTTACTCATTCTCCTGTGCGCTGTGATCGTCAAATATCCGGTCATGCGGGCCTTTCAGGTAGAGCAGCCGGATTTCATTGAATCTGTCTGCATACCCATGCAGCAAATTACAGCCGTTATTTGCAATGACAGAGAACTTGCCCCGAAGGATCTGACTCTGATCGAACAGGTAGTGGATCTCACCTATATCCATGAGCTGTACAATCCCACCTTCGCAGACAACATCAAAGAACTTGTCCGGGCCGGAGATCAGGACTATCTGATCGCCCACAAAGGGGAGTTTTTCAGACTCTGGCTGCGTCTGGGTCTTCGCTATCCCGCAGATTACCT
Organism: Lachnospiraceae bacterium; assembly: GCA_014804385.1. GTDB lineage: Bacteria > Bacillota > Clostridia > Lachnospirales > Lachnospiraceae > UBA3282. The sequence continues at coordinate 28,675 of JAAUZW010000016.1, forward strand.
GACCGCCTACATAAACCAGACCTACGGCTACTGGTATCCCGACTCCTTCTATCTGGTGGCGGAGGGCGAGGGCATCAGCGCCACCGATCTGGGCGTCTCCCATACACCAATAATAGGCGGTCCCCTTGTCATAAAAGGCAAGGAGATCGCCATCAAGCTTGGCGGCATGGTTCCCATCTACGGCACCCTGTGGAGCATGGGTGTCGCCTGCTGGATCCTGCTATTCAGCATAAGCGTCGTGTGCATTCGCCGGGAATATCATAAACTCATCTGCTATCTGCCCGGCATTACATTGCTATTGACGGTACTCGTGGCTACCCCTGTAGCCACGGAGTTCCGCTATGTGTATTTCATGGTCTTAAGTCTGCCCTTCTATCTGATCACGGCAATCCTGCCGGAAGCCGGTGTCCTGCCGCAGGATTCCCGGAAACGCCTTTAAGAGAGAAAAATACAGTCTCCCGTTTTCAGATGGGAATAAAACGCTGCCTCTTCGTTCTCCTCCATACGTTTCTGTGCCTCCTCTCCGGTACAGTGGTTGAAGCCCACAAGCGTGACCCCCATCCCTTTTAGAATCTTCATGGTCTCCGTAAGGCGCGCCTCGTCCGCCTCCACCAGATGGGATCCTCCAAAGACTGCGTATACCGGCCGCCCGAAACGTTCCCGCACGCTCTCGATCATATTTAAGATCCCCGGATGGCTGCATCCCACGATCATGACAAGTCCCTTCTCACTCTCTAGCACCAGACAGATCTCATCCTGGAAATCATCCTCCACCATCCCCGCCTTCGTCTTTCTCACAAAACGGGCCGGCGCTTTCTCAAACTCATAAAACCGCTTGAAACCTCCCACCACATGGCAGCCGGGAAACAACGTCATATTCACCTCACAGACCCGGTGCGCGATCTTTTTCTTCTTTAACAGTTCCCGTCCGAAACCGCAGCCAAGATACGCGTATTTCTCCCCATCTCTGGCATACTTCTCCTCGAAAAACCGGGGGCCCGTTATGAGCGGCGCGTGAACACCGTGGGCTGCCATATCGGGATACCCGCCCGCATGATCATAATGGCTGTGGCTTAAGACTACATAATCCACATCTTTCAGCGAAACGTTCATCTTTTTGGCATTCTGGCGCGCCGCCTTACCCGCACTGCAGTCAAAAAGAATCTTTTTCCCCTCCGTTTCCACCAGAAAAGACAATCCATGCTCCGCCCGGAGCGCTTTATTCCGGGAAAGCTGGTTTTCCAATAAAGTGCGCAAAATGATCATATGATTTCCTCATCCTTTCGTACTGTCTCCGTTGTTTTCCATGTATTTGAATATACTTCGTTATCTTTTGATCAAAAGTACCGCTACATCGTTCACGTTGGTACCCGTTGCGCCGGTGACGATCAGACCGTCCGTCTTTGCCAGCGCATGGTATGCATCGTTTTCCTGTAAAACACCATAAATGGAGATGCCCCGGGACGCCAGCTTCTCTTTCGTTTCGGTATCGCTGTAACCGCCTGCCGCATCGGTGGGGCCGTCCGTGCCGTCACTTCCCACGCTGAACACCGCCGTACCTTTCAGTCCTGCGATCCCCTCTGCCGCTGCAAGAGCCAGCTCCTGATTTCGTCCTCCTTTTCCCTTGCCGGTCAGGTGTACCACCGTCTCGCCGCCCGCCAGAAAGGCCAGGCTCTTCTCTGTGCCCTGATGAGTCTTGGCGATAGCCGCAAGGAACCGCCCCGCCTCCCTGGCCTCACAGGCGAGCTGATCCGTCAGGATCACCGGAGCATAGCCAAGCTCTTCGCAGGCCGCCGCTGCCGCCCGGCACAGGTCAGACACGCTGCCTGTGATCCGGGTTTCCACATTGGTGAGGCTCTCCGGTGTCTCCTGCCGCAAAAACTCCCATGCCGCATCAGAAAGTTTAAGCTTATATTTCTCTGCGATTGCCAACGCCTCCTCACAGGAAGAAGTATCCGGGTAAGCCGGACCGGAAGCGATCATATCCAAGGGGTCTCCCAAAATATCGCTGAGCACAATACTGAACACATGAGCCGGCTCACAAGCCAAAGCAAAGCGTCCGCCCTTCACCCCGGAGAGCCGTTTGCGGATCGTGTTCATCTCTACAATATCCGCCCCACAGGCCAGAAGCTGTCCCGTGATATCCTGCAGCTCCGCCCCAGAGACCAACGGCTTTTCAAACAGTGCCGAGCCGCCGCCTGAGAGCAGAAAGATCACCTCATCCTCCGTCCCTGCCTGTGCCGCCAGATCCAGGGCTGCCTGAGTCGCCCGGAAAGAATTCTCATCGGGCACCGGATGCCCCGCCTCAAAGCACTGAGTTTTGGGAATCTCCCCCTTCACATGGTCGTACTTCGTCACCACCACGCCCGCTTCCAGCTTATCCTGCAAAATATCGGCCGCTGCTTTTCCCATCTGCCATGCTGCCTTACCCGCAGCCACCATATAGATTTTACCCTGTCCGAGGCTTCTGCCCTGCAGGGTCCTCGCCACTGCCTCGTCCGGCAGCACAGCCTGAATGGACTTTTGAATGATATGATCCGCTTCTTCCCGTAGTGTCATCCGATCCTCCTTTTCTTTCTGTCAGATAAAAGCACTGCCTTTTGTATTATTTTACTAACAAATCAGTAAAAAAAGAAGATTATTTTGTTTTTTTCTCTTTCATTCTAAATAAACGTAATTTCGTAATATATTTTTCAGATTTTTTCACAAATCATATAGACATTGCTTTCATTCTGTGATATGCTTTATTCACTTACCCGGAGAGTAAGTGCTGCTGCAAAAGAAAGGCGGGAAAATATGACAGACAGTGCAAAGCTGGATCTGCTTCTCTCTGAGATGCAGGAAATGAAAACCGACATGCAGGAAATGAAACAGGATATTCATCTATTGAAAGATGATACCCAAAAACTGAAAGAGAACACCCAGACATTAGCCCAAAAGGTCGATGTCATCGAGGCCAAGGTAATTCACACAGAATTGATCCTCGAAAATGAAATTCGTGTCAACATCCAGCGCGTGGCGGAAGGACATCTGGATCTGTCCAGAAATCTGCATGACGCGATGCGGCCCAGTAACGAAGTGGAAATGCTGGCGATCAAGGTTCGGATGCTGGAATCCGATGTGAAAGAATTGAAGTCCAGATTGGCATGACAACACAACATCAGGATCGGGAACATATCCCGGTCCTGACTTCATTCCACCCATTTTTTATTGCAAATAAAAAATACCGCAAACCACTCTATCGCAGTTTCCAGCATCCTTTAGGGTTGGGCTGTTTTCACAGTCAACAGCTCGTAGGGGAATCGAACCCCTGTTTCCGCCGTGAGAGGGCGGCGTCTTAACCGCTTGACCAACGAGCCATCTGTTTGACACTTGCTTATTCTATTATATTTTCAGAAAGATTGCAAGTCTTTTTTTCATTTTTATAAATAAAAACCAATATTTTTTTGATGTATCGATTTTTTTGCCTTATATCCCGACAGCTCTGCACACANGAGTTTACATAACATTATATTGTTATCTTATGGNGCCTTTGCATTCCACACATGCAAATCCGGAAGCCAAATATCCTCTGTCACCTGCAATTCCCACTCCGGCTCCTCTGTAGCTATCGTCGTCCCATCATACCTGACATTATACATGGGAATCTNCACACTGCTCCCATCCGCAAAAGTATACGCCACTGTGGCCTGNNTCCCGGAAACATTGGACAGCGTCTCGCATTGACCGCCCTCCAGATTAAAAATCCAAGTCGCCGCCGTGTCCGGATTCCGATAGACCGCATTGCGGTCGGCATCGCCATTCTCCTTGTCATACGCTGTCTGCGCAAGAATTCCCTCCACAAATCCTCTCTCCACATAATCNGTAAACTGGTATTCTCCGCCGATCAGATAGGCCTCCTCAAACTCCGCCTTNGNNGAAATANTGTCCAGATANCGNAGTNCGCTGCTGATCACCTGATGTTGAACNATTCGTATATCTTCCTTCCAGACTGTCACATGNGGATCGGANGTCCAGGCATAATACCAGATTTCCGCCNTCCATTCCTCCTCNGACTCACCNTCGCTCANCACAAAACGNAACTCGTNCGGCCAGGGNCTGGANANNCCNAAGGTATANTCTCCANCCTGCCTNNTCCAANNNAGGCAGGCTNNNATANGCANGCCTNTTNNTNNTNATACANTTCNACCANCGTATTCCCGTCCCGCTCACAAAAGGCATTGGCATAGGCATGGACAAATCCAAGGCGAAGCTGCTCTTCTGCTTCTTTCTGCGCCCGTTCCGCCGGATTCAGCGCCAATCCAAAGACCAGAATCCCTAAAAGAACCGCAAGCGACACCACTGTCACAATTCTTCTCTTATGCCAGCCTAAGATATTTTGGATACGTCTCCTGACATTTCCCTCTCCGAAGGCAATCGGAGAACCACAGGCAGCGCTCTCCTCGCCGGAAAGCTGCAGCAAAGCCAAAGAGTAAGCCTCTTTCACATCCTCCCCCATTCTTCGCAAAACAGCCTCGTCACAAGACATCTCCATATCCCGCTCCATCAACACATAAGCAAGCCAGACAAGCGGATTGAACCAGTGCAGGCACACCGCACCCCAGCTTATCAGCTTTACCAGATAATCTTTTCTGGCAATGTGAACCCTCTCATGCTCCAGCACATACTGCCGTTCTTCCGACTGCAGATGTGTCGGCAGATAGATCTTCGGACGGATCACGCCGAACACGAAGGGCGTAGAAATTCCCTCCGCCTCATAGCAGCCTTCCGAAACGGACACCGCATCTGTAAGGAATCGCCTGAACCGTAACGCTGACCACAGACTATAGACAAACAAGATAAGTATCCCTGCAACCCACACCCACGTGCCGATCAGAATTGCCTGCTGCCACCACTCCGCCTGCTCCCAACTCCCGTCCTCCATCGAAGACGCAAAAGGCACAGCCTCAACCTCATGCGCGCCCGTTCCCTCCCCCGTCAAAGGCTCATCGGAGCTGTAGCCCTTCCCATGCCACACTGTCCCGGCTATTTCCCCGACACCCGCATTCCTCTCCTGTGACACCACTGCAGGATCTATCCGCAGCAGACTGTAACTGCTGGTAATGGAAAAAGGCACAAGCAATCGAAACAGCACCACGCTCCAGAGCAGATAGGACAGGATCTTCGCCTGTCTTCTCAGCAAAAGCCGAAGCACGATAACTGCCACAATACAGTATCCCGCCGTCAGGCTCATATTCAATATTTTTACAAAAACCGCTGTCATATCCGTATTCTCTCCCCGTCAATTTCCTGCATTTCTGTCACTTCTCCATGTATTGCCACTTCCGTAGCTATGTCATTTTCCGGTGTGTTCATCAATCAGCTTCTTGATCTCCTCCGCCTGCTTCTTCGTCAGCTTCTTCCCACCCATAAAGGCAGTCAAAAACCGGGGAATGGAGCCGCCAAAAGAATCTTCCACAAACTTTCTGCTCTTATAGCTGTTAAATTCCTCCTCCGAAATGAGAGACGTCACCACCGCATTTTCATTCTGAAAAATCCCCCTGTCACACAGCTTCTTCAGAACGGTGTAAGTGGTAGATTTCTTCCATGCAAATTCTTTTTCGCAAAGCCTGACCAGCTCCGGTGAGGTAATCGGCTCTCTTTCCCAGATCAGCTTCGCAAAGCGGGCCTCTCCCTCCGCAAGTTTATATTCCTGCATCATTCCACGCTCCTTTCCCATGATCACAAAATATCCTCTACTCTGAATTCTCCTCTATGTATCAGTCTTCCTTCAACAATCCATCTTTCAGTCTATCCTTAATAGACCTTTGTATAGTCTATCACCAATAGACCAAACTGTCAAGAAAAAAGACAGCGATGATAACCGCTGCCCTCTGTCTTTTATATGTCTTCTATAATACCTTGCTCAGGAAATCTATGGTTCTTGGCTCCTTCGGATTATTGAACACTTCCTCGGGTGTCCCCTCCTCCACGATATAACCGCCCTCCATGAAGATCACACGGCTGGCTACCTCTCTGGCNAAACCGATCTCATGGGTGACCACCACCATCGTCATGCCCTCTCTCGCCAGCTCCTTCATAACAGCCAGCACCTCGCCTACCATNTCCGGATCCAGCGCGCTGGTCGGCTCATCAAAGAGCATGATATCCGGATTCATCTCCAGCGCTCTCGCAATGGCCACACGCTGCTTCTGTCCGCCGGAAAGCTGGCTGGGAAAAGCCTCCGCCTTGTCCGCAAGGCCCACCCTCTCTAAAAGCTTAAGCGCCTTATCCTTNGCCTCCTCCTTGGAGAGAAGCTTTAAATGCACCGGCGCAAGGGTCATGTTCTTTATGACCGTCANATGGTTAAAGAGATTAAAATGCTGGAACACCATGCCGATGTTCTCCCGCACTTTATTGATATCTGTCTGTTTGTCCGTCACATCATAGCCGTCTACGATGATCTGACCGGAAGTCACNTTTTCCAGCTGGTTTAAGCACCGAAGGAGTGTGGATTTACCGCTTCCGGAAGGCCCGATCAGCACCACCACTTCGCCCTCTGTCACTTCCAGACTGATGTCCTTGAGTACNTCNAGAGAACCAAAGTTCTTTTTCAGATTTTTGACGGAAATCTTACTATCTGCCACGGTTGATCCTCCTCTCCAGCTTCTTCGACAGCTTGCTCAGGGTTACGATCACCACCATATACATGATGCCGATGATTGCCCATGTCTGCAGGGCCATAAAGGTATTGCCCATGATCGTCTTACCCACGTTCGTAAGCTCCGGAAATCCGATCACGGAGAGGATAGAGGTATCTTTCAGGGTGATGATAAACTGGTTGATGATAGAAGGTATCATCGTACGGATCGCCTGTGGCACCACGATCAGCGCCATGGACGACCCGTAGGTGAGTCCCAGACTCCTGCCGGCCTCCATCTGACCTCTGTCAACGCTCTGGATACCCGCACGGATGATCTCCGCCATGTAAGCGCCGCAATTCATGGAAAGCGCGATCGTACCCGCCTGCAGTGCCGTCAGCCGGAACGTTTCAAATCCGATTCCCTGAATCGCCGCCGGCACGCCGAAATAGATAAAGTATGCGAGCACGATGAGGGGCACGCCCCTCACCGCATCCACATAGACCGTCCCGATAAAATTAAACACTCTGTTGCTGCCCACATTCATCAGGCCGAAGATCATACCGATGATCATCGCGAAAAATAACGACAGTAATGTCAACAGCAGCGTCTGCCCGAGCGCTGCCACCAGCATCAGGCCATATCTTTGCAGTATCATCAACATAAGCTTATCACCAAATTCCTTTACTCACCTAAATACTTCGCAAGAATCTCATCATACTTGCCGTTCGCCTGGATATTGGCAAGACCGGCATTGAACATATCCAGAAGCTCCTGGTTGTCAGCGTTCATAATGGCAAATCCGTAAGGAGCACCTTCACTCTCCATCCCCTCAGGAATAACGAGCGCCAGACCGCCTGTCTTGATGGAATCCGCCATGATGGGCGTATCCTCTACACATGCCGCAGAGTTGCCAAGGATCACGTCCTGATACATGGTCGGTGAATCCTCAAACACGGTCACGGTAAACCCGTACTGATCCTTTAAGCTGTTTGCAAAATCTGCCCCAGCGGTACCGTTCTTGACTGCCACATTCTGACCTGCCAGATCCTCGAAGCTTGTCACGGTGCTGCCCTCAGGAAGCACAAAGGTCTGTGTCGCATTGTAGTAGCCGTCAGAGAAGATCCAGCCGGCATCGATACGCTCCTGCTTGATGGTAGCGCCCGCGATCAGAGCGTGTGCCTGACCGGACTGTACTGCTGCCACACCCGCATCCCAGCCAAGGCTCTGCAGATCATACTCAAATCCCTGATCCTCTGCAATAGCTGCAAGAATATCCACGTCGATTCCCACAAACTCACCGCTCTCATTGGTAAACTCGAAAGGTCTGAATACGGTATCAGTAGCAACGATCCACTTTTTTCCGCTGCTCTTGCCGCAGGCAGCAATGCTGCATGTCATGCAGATCATCAATGTCAGCGCCAGTGCCTTTTTCATCATGCTTTTTTTCATAATACTCTCCTCCGTTCTTTTCACTTTAGTCCTCATTCATCTTCCCTAGTATAATAAAGAAACGGAGTGTTTGTCAAGAATTTTGTATCATTGTATACAATTATGTGTGCAATGATTCTCTATAAATCCTGAGCCGCCGCCAGAATCAGCTCCACCGCCTTGTCTATGCCCAGCTTCTCTGTGTTGAGTGTCAAATCAAAGTTGCGGGCGTCGCCGTAGGTACATTTGGTATAGTACTCACAGTAACGTTTTCTCGCCTTATCCACCGCACGCACATCATTTGCCACCTGATCTTTGGGCACCTGGTNCATAAGCCCTGTCATGCGCTTCACACGCCAGTCGAAGCCCGCATGGATAAACACATTCAGGCAGTGATCGAACTCCCGCAGGATATAGTCTCCGTTCCGGCCCACGATCACGCAGCTTTCCCTGTTGGCAAGCTCTCTGATGGCGTCTCTCTGTGCCTGCCAGATTTCCTCCTCCAGCGGCCTGTTATAAAAGTCAAACAGGCTCTGGGCAAACCCGAAATTCTTCGGCACCCGCTCATCCCACCTGTGCACCTGCTCCGGCGTCAGATTTTTNCCGGAGACAGCAGTNTTTAAGATAATGTCCTTGTCATAGTATTCGATCCCCAGGCTCTTTGCCACCCGCTTGCCGATNTCGCCGCCGCCTGCGCCGAACTCTCTTCCTATTGTGATAATCTTCCTCATAACAGCCTCCTTCCTATCATTTCATTTTTGTAATACAGATTGTCATATCTATAAGCAAGGTACGGTAGCAAATTCTTTCAGAATTAGCTACTGAAGCCGCCGGTACTTATATGCCGTCCTTTGGCATATTATGTACCGTTGCGAGCGTAACGCAGCGAAAGCGTNCCTGCGTTAGATATGNCAATCTGCATACATATAATTGCAATTAAGCTAGGTCAAAAATACTAATCTGATTGGACTCGGGGAGNTTCCCCAGAAGNCCNAGTTGACTCATNAAGTCAATTATNGANTTGGANGCCTTCGTCCTGTCCCTGAAATCGTCNTTACTCAAGAACGGGCCATCCTTAGCCGCCTCCACGATAGCGTCCGCCGCCCGCTCACCCAGACCGTCNATACTGANCAGGGAAGGCATCAGCTTCCCGTTCACGATCTGAAACAGTCTGGACTGGGCCGAAAAGATATCGATGGGCACAAATTCAAAACCTCTGGCGTACATCTCCTGCACGATCTTCATATCCTTCTGCGTATCCTGCTCCTTCTTGGAAAGCTCGTCACTACGGCGTTTATAGTCCGCCATCACACCCTCCAGGTGCGCCTGCCCCTGACACATGATCTCATAGGAAAACGCCGAGGCACGGATGCTGAAATAAGCCGCATAGTAGGCCAGCGGATAATTGATCTTGCAGTAGGCAATTCGCCATGCCATCATGACATAGGCCGCCGCATGGGCCTTAGGGAACATGTACTTGATCTTCTTGCAGGAACCGATGTACCAGTCTGGTACATCCTGCGCCTTCATGGCCTCGATCCACTCATCCTTCAAGCCCTTCCCCTTACGCACACTCTCCATGATGGTAAAGGACAGAGACGGCTCCACGCCCTTCTGCATCAGGTAGATCATAATGTCGTCACGACAGCAGATCGCCGTGGAAATGGTTGCCTTCCCCTCCTCGATCAGAGTCTGGGCATTGCCAAGCCACACGTCCGTGCCGTGGGAAAGTCCCGAAATACGCACCAGATCTGTAAAGCATTTGGGTTTGGCGTCTATGACCATCTGTATGACAAACTCCGTGCCAAACTCCGGCACTCCCAGACACCCCAGCTTACAGCCGCCAATCTGCTCCGGCGTGATTCCCAGCGCCTCCGTTGACTGGAAGAGAGACATCACACCCTTATCATCCAACGGAATCGTCACCGGATCGATCCCGGTCAGATCCTGCAGCATACGAATCATGGTGGGATCATCATGCCCCAGAATGTCCAGCTTGAGCAGGTTATGGTCTATGGAGTGGTAGTCAAAATGCGTGGTGATGATATCCGTACTCATATCATTGGCGGGATGCTGTACCGGCGTGAAGGAATTGATATCCTCTCCCATGGGCAGCACCACGATGCCGCCGGGATGCTGTCCCGTACTTCTGCGGATTCCGGTGCAGCCAGTCACAATCCGGTTGATTTCACAGACTCTCTTATGTCTGCCCCTCTCCTCATAATAATTCTTCACATAACCGTAAGCTGTCTTGTCCGCCAACGTACCGATCGTGCCGGCGCGGTAAGTCTGTCCGCTGCCAAAGATCACCTCCGTGTATTTATGGGCCTTACTCTGATACTCTCCGGAGAAATTCAGGTCGATATCCGGCTCTTTATCTCCCTTAAAGCCCAGAAAGGTCTCAAAGGGAATGTCAAAGCCCTCTTTGCTCAAGGGCGTCCCGCAGACCGGACAGTCCTTATCCGGCATATCGCAGCCCGCGCCGCCGCCGTAAGCCTTCACTTCCTCGGAATCAAAATCATANTAGTGNCATTTCGGGCACAGATAATGNGGGCTTAANGAATTNACCTCCGTGATCCCCGCCATATTCGCCACNAANGAGCTTCCCACGGAACCTCTCGACCCNACCAGATANCCGTCCTCCACNGANTTCCACACCAGNTTCTGGGCAATGATNTACATNACCGCAAANCCGTTGGANATNATAGAGTTAAGCTCTTTNTCAAGCCTGTCCTCCACGATCTTAGGCAGCGTCTCCCCGTANAGNTCATGNGCCNTGTTATANCANATNTCCGTAAGCTGNTTGTCGCTGTCCTCGATGACCGGCGGACATTTATCCGGCCGCACCGGGCTCATCACATCGATCATATCCGCGATCAGGTTGGTGTTGGTGATGACCACCTCCTCCGCTTTATCGCTGCCCAGATAGGCAAACTCCTCCAGCATTTCCTCCGTNGTCCTGAAATACAGGGGCGCCTGGTTATCCGCATCGGGGAAGCCCTGCCCCGCCATGATGATNCGGCGGTAGATCTCATCCTCCGGATTTAAGAAATGCACATCACAGGTGCCCACCACCGGCTTATGAAACTGCTCGCCCAGCCGCACGATCTGCCGGTTGATCTCCATGATATCCTCCATGGAAGTAATCTCCGGCGTGCGGTCTGACTCTATCATAAAACGGTTATTTCCCAGCGGCTGAATCTCCAGATAATCATAAAAATCCACAAGCCGCGCGATCTCTTCATCCGGCTTGCTCTCCAACAGCGCCCGATAAAGCTCTCCCGCCTCGCAGGCGCTTCCCAGGATCAATCCCTCCCGATACCGGGAAAGCAGGCTTTTAGGGATTCTGGGCCTTCTGGCAAAATACGTCAGATGGGACTCCGACACCAGCCGGTAGAGGTTCATCCGTCCCACATTGTTTTTCGCTAAGATAATGGCATGATAGGTGGGCAGCTTCTTGATGATCTCCGGACTCGCCTTGCCCCGCTCATTCAGCTTCGCAAGCGTGTCGATCCCCTCCTTTTGCATCATGGGAATCAGCTTCACAAAAATCTCTGCGGTAGCCTCCGCATCGTCTACAGCCCGGTGATGGTTTTCCAGAGAGACCCCCAGGGCTTTTGCCACCGCATCAAGGGTATGCTTTTTCTGCCCCGGCAGAAGGATCCTGGCAATCCCCACCGTATCAATGTATGTAAAGTCATGGGGAATGTCCTGTCTGTTACAGTTTTCCCGGATAAAGCTCATGTCGAACTGGGCATTGTGCGCCACCAGAATGCTGTCCCTGCAAAAATCCAGAAACTGCGGCAGCACCGTCTCTATCTGCTCCGCCTCCATAACCATATCATCTGTTATTCCTGTCAGCTTTTCAATCTCATAGGGAATGGGCACAAGAGGATCCACAAAGCTGGAAAAGCGGTCTACGATCTTGCCGCCGCTGACCTTCACCGCCCCGATCTCAATGATGCGGTTCCGGATCGGAGAAAACCCTGTCGTCTCGATATCGAAGACCACAAAATCTGCCGCGAAATCCTGGCCCTTATCATTCGTGGCAATCTCGTGCAGATCATCCACCAGATAGGCTTCCACGCCGTAGATGACCTTAAAGAAGCCCTGCTTGTCCGGCTCCGGCTCTCCCGCCTCCTTACAGCGGTTTTTCTCCGCCTTCCAGAGATCCTCCCACACATGATTGGCATCGGGGAAGGACTGCACCACGCCGTGATCGGTGATGGCGATGGCGGGATGCCCCCACTGGTAGGCCCGTTTTACGATATCCTTCGCCTCGGAAACCCCGTCCATATCGCTCATCTTGGTATGGCAGTGCAGCTCCACGCGCTTTCTGACGCTTCTGTCCTCCCTCTTAAAGTTCGTAAAGTCAGGGATCTTTTTGATTCCTGCCAGAGAACCGATAGTCAGCTCGTGATCGAACTTATCCATCATCGTCATGCCTTTAAGCTTGACAAAGGTTCCCTCTTTCATAACACTAGTTATTTCATTTACCTGTTCTTTATGTACGAAGAACTTGACCGTCATGGTATCCGTGTAATCCGTGATATCATAGATCAGGATCATGCGCTCGTTCTTGATCTCCCGGCTGTCCTTACGGATCACCTTTCCTCGGATGACCACCTCGCCCATCTCCCCGATGATATCCTCAATGGGCATGGCATCCTCATCGAAGTCTCTGCCGTAAATCACATCGGGATTGTCAGACCGCTTCAAAGGACGCTTCTGATCGCCCCGATCCCGGTCACCGGATCGGCGTTTCGACTGTCCTGCCGCAGCAGCAAATTCCACCGGTTTCTCCTGCTTCACCGGCCTCTCCACAGGCTCACCCACCGGCTCTCCGCTCTTCTCCGGCTTCTCCTTGTCCCACAGTCCATTCGCCTTTGCAGCCACGGCATACCCTGCTCTTGCTGAGATCTCCGCCACCTGCATCGCCAGCCTGTGCTCGTCTTCCTCCCGGTATTTCCCTGCTTTCCGCTCCTTGTAAGAAATCTCTACCTGCACAGGGATTCCGCAACGCTCGTTATATATTTTTTCCAGAATGCGTGTAAGCTCCGCCGCCTTCTCCCTGCCGGGCACCGTATCCTCCAGCGTCAGCTGCATTTTACTCCCGTCAAAGCCGATATCCGCCCGTTTGAACAAATTGTACTCCACAGGGGACGCCTCCTGCAGTTCCAGCCGGATGCTCTCCCCATAAGCGTCCATCAACTTCCCTGCGTCATACTGCCCGGAGAGATGAAATCTTTCATAGAATTTGACAACAATAGGCATTTTCGGGAAAAATTGCTTGCCAATCTCTTTTTCCACCCGGTACACATCCTCTTTGCTGATCAGATGCTCCGAAGCAATATAAACGCGCAGAAAATCCTTCCGTTTGGTACTCGTCACCTTCTCTACCGCAACGTTCTCAAACAGATCCTTCAGTCCCGTATCCAGTTTCAAAGTGGGAAACACTTCAAAAAAAGACTTACTCATTCCAGTGCAAAAGCTCCTCCCTCAGTGTGCTAAGAAGCTCCTGTTCCGGCACCTTCCTCACGATCTCACCCTTCTTGATCAAAAGGCCCTCTCCGATACCGCCGGCAATGCCGATATCCGCCTCTTTCGCCTCTCCGGGGCCGTTCACCGCACAGCCCATGACCGCCACCTTGATATCCAGAGGAATGTCCTGCACCATCTCCTCCACCTGGGCTGCCAGACCGATCAGGTCGATCTTCGTTCTGCCGCAGGTAGGACAGGATACTACCTCAATACCNCCTTTTCTGAGCCCCAAAGTCCGCAGGATCAGCTTCGCGGACTTGATCTCCTCCACCGGATCTCCGGTCAAAGACACTCTGATCGTGTCGCCGATGCCCTGATTCAAAATAATGCCCAGACCGATCGCCGACTTGATGTTTCCGCTGTTCACCGTTCCCGANTCCGTGATTCCCACATGNAGCGGATAAGTNGTCTTTTCCGCCAANAGTTCNTGNGCNCNNACGCACATCATCACATCGGAGGACTTGATNCTTATGACAAGNTTGTCATATCCGCAGTCCTCGATAATGCCCACCTTATCCANAGCNCTCTCCACGATGCCNTCCGCCGTCACNCCGTGNTATTTCTCCACCAGCTCCCGCTCCANAGAACCGCTGTTTACNCCCACNCGAATNGGAATCTGCCGCTCNTTCGCNACCNCNACCACNGCCGCNACNTTCTCCCGGCTGCCGATGTTNCCNGGATTGATNCGGATCTTNTCCGCGCCGTTCTCCATCGCCGCAATCGCCATCTTATAGTCAAAATGGATATCCGCCACCAGCGGAATATGNATCTGNTTCTTNATCTCNGAAAGGGCGCGTGCCGCCTCNATGGTGGGCACCGTACAGCGGATGATCTCACACCCCGCCTGTTCCAGCCGCAAAATCTGTGCCACTGTAGCCGCCGCATCCTCCGTGGGCGTGTTGGTCATGGACTGGATCAGGATGGGATTGCCGCCGCCGATCTTTCTGTCTGCAATTGTAATTACCTTGGTTTGTTCTCTGTGATTTTTCATAAGACTATTATAAACCAAAAAGGGAATTAAAACAATCTCCAAAGCCCCACGCCAACCTTCTGGGTTAGATACACCTGCTTTTCCACATGTCTGAGAAACTCTCCGGCAAACCTTTTTCTCTTCCATAGATCGCGCCTTTGCAAATTGCGCTTTTGCAGATCCCCTCTGACCTCCTCAGCCAGCTGATAACGGGCCTCCGGTTCCTCCTCGATGCAGCGCCTGATGACCTGCTCTAATCCATCAGATAAAAGTGGATCATAGTGGGCGATGGACAGCGCCGTATAGGGCGGCTTACCCGGATCCGCCCCGGTCACCATGTAGTAAAGGATCTTGCCAAAGGCGTAGAGGTCGCTGCGCTCATCCGCCCTGGGACTCTGTCCCTTTCCGGGCCACTGCTCCGGGGCCGCATAGCCCACGGTAGCCGCCATTCTCCCCTCCCGCCTCTCCCCATAGCTCTTCAGGACGGCACCGCCGAAATCCACCAGTTTCAGCGCCCCATCCCGGCACACCATAATATTGGCAGGTTTTAAATCCCTATAGATAACAGGTGGTTTTCTTGTGTGCAGATAGCATAGCACATCCAAAAGTGCATCCGCCCAGAGACAGCCCTGGGCTTCCTCCACTCTGCCATGGCTTTCCAGATAATGCTGCAAGCTCTCCCCTTCTATGTACTCCATCGCCAGATACCAGTCACTCTCATAAAAAAGCTCGTAGACTATCGGCAGCATGGGATGACGCAGATCCCGGAGAAATGCCGCTTCCCGCCGGATCTCCTCCTCTGTTTTTTCCGCCTGCCGAATGCACTTGAGTGCCACCCTTCTGGATAGACTTTCGTCCTCCGCCAGGTAAACGCACCCCTCGCCGCCCTCGCCCAAGGGCTCTATGAGTCTATATTTTCCCACATATCTCTCTCCTTGCACCTTTCTCCTCCAATCCTGTCATTCCTATCGTGTATATCCTATTTTGCATTATGTAAACTTATTTCGTGTCCAGATTTATATTATGTAAACTTATAAAACTCTATGGAGACTATCTGACAGCCTTCACATACACTGCCGACAGATTATCCTGCTCTCCCCGCTTCATGCATGCCTCGCCAATTTCCCGAAGACGCCGCTCGATCTGTTCCTCCTGTGTCATTCTAAAAGGATTCATAACGCCAGTAATTTCTCGATCNGTNACCCNNCGCCAATACCCGTCNCTGCANAGCAGCACAGCCTCCCCAGCCCGCAGAANGCCCATNNNNTGNTCCGGCNNAAAATAACCGAAACTCCCCANNCACTTCGTCAGNTTCCCCNNCCNGTGCNCATGNTCNGTGGTGATCTGTTCCANACGGCCTCCCCGCAGNCGGTANGCNCNGCTGTCCCCCAGATGCCANACCAGATACNTCTTTTCCCAGATCACAAGNACNGTCATCGTGGTTCCCAGNGAAATCTCCTCCNGCCCGGCGTACCGCTGCAGCTGCCTTTGCAGNTGAAAGGTCAGCCGGTCCANCGATCTGCGGATCACCCAGCTTCGCTTCTTTNNCCGGATCATATACAAAAGNTCCGTATAAAACCATTCCTGNAGGCTCTCCGCCACATANCCGCTGGCTGTCTCTCCCTGAGAGATNCCTCCCATACCGTCGCACACCGCCGCCATCAGCACCCGTCCCCGGCGCGTCAACACCTGCTGCAGGATCACCGAATCCTGATTCCTGTCCGCCTCCCTGCCACGGCACCAGTATACCCCTGTCAAATAACGCATTTTGACTACATCACTCCCTTCTTAAATCTGACAATCACATTTTAACTTATACTATCAAAACATTTCTACTACAGCTAGTTGCTCACGCGGCCTGCTCGTTTCTTTTTTTGTTCTTAGTGAAAATCTGCGGGAAACCCGCCCTATATCCTGCTGAATCCATGAATTGGATTCGATGCTGTTATCATACTACATTTTTCATTATCTGGCAATCAATTCAGACAAATCTATANCTGAAACAAAATTGATTCATTCACTTTATAATATAAGAAAAACCAACAGCCCCATTTGAAGCTATTGGTTCTCTTATTATTCCTACTTTTTCCTTCACAGGGTATTAACTGAGTTTTTACTCTCCTGCCGCTGCCTGCGGCGATAGGTAATGCAGAAATATCCCAGATACAGGATAAGTCCCATTAGAACAACCACTGCCACAATGACCACCAGCCAGATAAAGCAGCATACGCCCCGGAATGTGGGACAGATATGGCACAGCCTGCATTTCGCTACGCCATCTACGATCTCCACTCCGCCATACATTGTATCCGCTGCGCCTGTCAGCCGGTACGCTATCGCATAGCTTGAAAACATATCCGTAATGATCGTTATGGTATCCGATGCATCGTCCATATCGTTCAGCAGGTCATGCCTGCCCTCATGGGCGCGGATGATATAATACTCCCGGCCATCATCCCGGAGCTCTTCCGGCACGCCGATCACTACCTCGATGGGCTCTTTCGTCTCGGTAACGGCATTCCAGCCACTCTCCCCCGTCTTTATGTACACGGAGATATCCACATAGGCTCCCAGCGTCAGATCCGGAAGGTACTGCCCATAAGCTTCACAGCCCTTCNCCACTGTCTCCTTATCCTGCAGCGGTATACCGTCCGAGATATCTTTGACATCTATCCTGACTTCTATGGTCCCGCCGTCATTTACAAGCTGTATCTGCTCCGGCGTCAGCACTGCATTTGCCACTGCCGCCGTATCTCTCACTCCGGCTGCATATCCCTCATCCTCGCAAATGACCGTTACGATGACCGCGCCCTCTCCGACTGCAAGTAATGTGCTGGTTTTCGGCATGGAGCCGTCGTCTGCCATACCCGGTACATTTCCTGTGGCGATCTTTNCGCCATCCGCAGGATTTCCGCTGCCTGTACTGCTTCCATCCCCGGAACCACTTCCATCGTCTATAACGATCCTGCCGTCGGCGATCACTGCCGGTACGGTCTGTACTGCCTCGTCTTCNGGCTGTGGTTTATTGTCCGGCTGTGCAGGGTCGTCATCCTGTTCCGGTTTATCTGTCTCTGTTTCTTTCGGCTCCGCACTCTGTTCCGGCTTTCCTCCCGGCTGCGGTGCAGGCTGTGTTTCCGTGTCCTTATCGGGACTGCCTTCTGTTCCGGGAACAGGCTGAGGCGTTACTGCCGGCGGTGTGACCGCAGGCGTACCGGGATCGCTGTCATTCCCCGGTGTGCTCCCGCCGTTATCTCCGCCGTCACCATCATCGCTGTCATCATTGCCACCACCGCTGTTTCCATCGTCATCCTTTCCGCCGCCATTGCCGCCGCCGTTTCCGCCGGACGATGGCGGGGTCCCATCTGCATTATTGATGGTTGCATACAGTGTGAGCGTCTCATTTTTAAGTTCATAGTATCCGGCGTCCCTGCCCTCCAGTTCAAATCCTGTTACGTTCACAGGAATGTTCTTTCCGGGTCCCTTCTTGGTAAACACTGCGCTGAGGGTACCGCCGGGCGTGACAGTATCCCCCTCGACCACGCCGGAAAGTGCAGGCTCCCCGCCTTCCTTCAGCGTGGCATCCGTTGTCCCGTCATAATTCCGTTTCTCTACTTCAAGGGTCCCCTTCTCCACAGTAAGGGATTTCTTTGCCACCGTGAAGGAAGCCCTCTTGCTGCCCGTATAGTTGTCGCCCGTATAGGTCATCTCNACCAGATATGTGCCGGGAATGATATTGCCGCTCCCGGACTTCGGCAGGCTATCCGCTGTCCCCCATGATGTGCCATTGTCAGCACTGTAACGATAGCTGTAGACTGCACCCGTATCCGCCACGGTGATGCTGCCCCGTGGAGCAGGCGCTGTCTGCGCCCCATAAGTCCAGCCGGATATGGAAAGCCCCATCTGTGCATCTGTCAGTATATTCTTATCAATAAATTCGATCCCGATGCTGACGGAATCCTGCCCTGTCGCCCACTCAGGAAGTGCCACAGTNCCGTTTACCGTTTTCTTTCCCAGCGCCACGCCGAAGTCCGTCCCGATGGAAGCCGTGTCCCATGTGACCGCCCTGTTTTCCGTCCTCGCTGTATAGCCGTCCCCCGTGTAGGTGACTGTGGCCTGCGCAGGAAGCCATGCAGCCACTTCCGCTGCCGTATAACCGCCGGCCTTTTTCACCCGCATAAGTTCCGCCGGGGCTGTGGCCGCTGCTGTCACGGGAGCCACCTTCAGAGTGATCCCCGCAGTCTTTCCGTCTGCTGAGGCAGTATAGCTGTAAGTTCTGCCCTTCACTGCAAAACTGTCTGTTGTGGCATAGTCCGCCTGCACAACGCCTTTTGTCTTATTGTCATAAGATGCCTGTGCGCTGCTGTTTGCTTTTACATAAGAGCTGAGTGCATCCATGCTCTCATTCGCGGCATCATCCGCATAAATGGTCAGCGTACCCGGCGTTACCGTGATTCCGGTAACAGCGCGCTTTCTGAATTCCACCGTGATCTCATCATCCGGATCGGAACGATATTTCCATTCGCCTTTCCCGTCATCTTCATCCCATGTCATTTCCGGCTCGACTTCCTTGTCTCCTACTTTGATGACAGGCGTATATTCTTCCCCGTAGGTTCCCGTATAGGTCACTTTCCTGCCATCCTCATCGGGTTCACCCCCGGGAGCAGTATTGTCCGGATCGTCCTTACCGGGTCCGCTCTTGACCGGGTTCTTTACCGCTTTTGCGGTGATGGTGATATCTCCTGTGATCTTATCCCGCGGGATCGTCAGCGCACCTGNTGTATTATCATANNTATACTCNTCAGNAGCAAGCGTTGTGCCGCCGATCTGGACAGTCACTCTTGCCGGGATGCTGTAGCCGCTCTCAGGCGTAAAGGTGACTGANTAGCCCCCGCTTTCTCCTACCTTATCCGCCCCGTCGTGGGTACATTTCGTGGCATTGATGGTGACAGTGGCTGCCGTCCATGTTGCCGTCAAGGTAATATCTGCCGTATAATCCGCTGCACCTAANGTAAGGCTGCTGATCGCTGTACTGCCGCCGTTTATCTGCCACCCCGCAAATGTATNGCCCGGTTTCNTCGGATTGCCTACTGCTGTCGTNTTACCGTAGGTGTGCTGTGTCGGNTTTGNCGAAAGTGTCGCTCCCTCGAGACCGCTGTAAGATATTTTATAGGTATTTGCCGTCCAGTTAGCGGTATAACTGCGATTTCCCGTGCTTCCTTTCGCAATCGTAACGCTTGTGTTGCTGATACCCGTCAGTCCCGTACCACTCCAACCGGCAAATGTGTATCCTGTCCTTGTCGGATTTTTCAAGGTAATGGCGTTGCTCTCAATCGTGTAACTTGTCGGATTGCCAGTCACAGTCCCATTATTCAATGTATATGAAATAGTATAGCCGATTGCCGTCCAGGTTGCCTCCAAAGTAATATTTTCTGTATATGCTGTGCCACCTAAGGTTGTGGTCTTGGTCGCTGCAGCGCCGTTTATCTTCCACCCCGCAAATGTATATCCTTGTTTCGTCGGAGTCCCGATAGTCGTCGCCGTACCGTAGGTGTGTTGTGTCGGCTTGGTCGCAAGCGTCGCGCCGTCAAGACCGCTGTATGTTATGTCATACTTGTTTGCCGTCCACTTCGCATAATANGTCTTANNTCCNGNANCCGTAGTGGNAATCTNCGTTACTGCCGTTCCNGNNAANNCGGNACTCGTATACCACCCGCCAAATGTATAACCTATCCTTGTCGGCGTCGGCAACGTCAGCCCTGTTCCGTATGTATACTTTGTANAATTGCTTTCATTCNCTATCGTTCCGCCGTCTTTATTGTACGTTACGATATAGGTGGCTACCGTCCACTTCGCATAATACGTCTTATTTCCCGCATCCGTAGTGGTAATCTTCGTTACTGCCGTTCCAGAAAAATCGGCACTCTCATACCAACCGCCAAACGTATAACCTGTCCTTGTCGGTGTCGGCAGCGTCAGCCCTGTTCCATAAGTATAGCTTGTATAATTGCTTTCACTCGCTATCGTTCCGCTGTTCTTATTGTACGTTACAGTATAGCTGTTTGCCGTCCATTTTGCCCAATATTCCTTATCCCCGGTTGCTGTACCGGAAATGCTTGTTTGCTTCGTTCCTGTCAAAGCAGAACTCGTATACCACCCGCCAAACGTATAGCCTGTCCTTGTCGGCGTCGGCAGCGTCAATCCTGTTCCGTATGTATAGCTTGTATAATTGCTTTCATTCTCTATCGTTCCGCCGTCTTTATTGTACGTTACGGTATAAGTGTCCGCCGTCCACTTCGCATAATATGTCCTATCTCCCGTAGCCTCAGAGGTAATATTACTTATTTTCTTATCTGAAAAATCGGTCTCCTTATACCAACCGCCAAACGTATAGCCCGTCTTTGTCGGCGTCGGCAGCGTCAGCCCCACGCCGGAGGTATAGCTTGTATAATCACTTTCATTCTCTATCGTTCCGCCGTTTTTCTCGTAGGTTATGGAATATTTCTTCTTTGCGATCAGGTTGCCTCCACTGGCAACCAGCCCATAGACATCGGAATCAAGCTGATAATGGGTGGTGTCCGTACTGCCCGTAACTACAACACTGTTATTCGCCACATTATTATATACGATATGGTAGGTAGTACTTAAGCCGGACACACCCGTGCCGGAGGCGATGATGCTCTTTTCGGTATAAATAGACGGTTGGGGGCTCATTACCGCATCACCGGATATCGTTACACTTCCATTTTCATTCCTCATATTGACCGGATATCCGGATCCTCCCCCACTAATACTCCCTCCGTAAATATTAACATGAGAATTGCTGAGATTTGCATTTACATAAATTCCATTGGTACCTCCGCTAATCGTTGCTCCACTGTACACATTCACCGTACCACCTGTCGAATCCGAGGAGCCTGTTCCAATTGGAATAGCCGATGCAGATCCTGACTGAACAGTCCCGCCATATAAGTTCAACACACCATTTTCGCTTAGCTGTATCGGATTGTTACCGTCGGGACAATTTATCTTGCCTGATTTCGACGCTGAACAATCATATATATTTAGCGTGCCACCATATACACGAATCATTCCTTTAGAAACACTACCCGAAATTGTATGTCCGTTCAGGCAAAGATTCAGAGTCCCGCTTATCTGACAGGCATTACTACTACTTGTACCCAGATTCACATCGGCAGTCAGATAATAATTACCTGAAGTAGGAAGGTTGGTAGTATTTGTCCATCCAGTAAAGGTAATGTTATTGCAGGTATGCGTAGCAGCCGCCATCACCTTCCTGCTTCCTGCGACCTGCTCCGCAATCTTCACCCATGCCGTAAGTTTTACCAATAACTCTTCCGGGATCTGCGCCTGCTGTTCCTGCGTCAGTGCCTTGTATGCTTCCCATATAGCAAGCGCTTCCTCCGCATACGCCAAAAGCCCTTCCATCCACTCTTTATAGGCTTCTTCGTAAGCGTCCTCATCGCCCTCCCAATCGTCGATATCCGGCTCTTCTTCCATATATTCCTGTGCATCCGGCAGCGCTTCGATCCGCGCAATCAGTGCCTGTACTGCGGCATCATCCTGTACCGTCACCGTGATCTGCGGCAGGCACACGCCCTCCGCGGGCGCATAGCCTTCCGACAGGACTGCCGTGAAGATATAGGTCTCCTCCACATCGCCGTTGTATGCAGGCTCAGACTGCCATGTAACGCCCTCTATGGTGACTGTTTTTGTCTCTGCGTTTCTTTCTGTATGGTCTGTTGTCCCTCCGTTATCTGTGTCCGGGGCAGACTCCGTCCCTTCCGGCAGGGTATTTTCCAACGTCTCCACGGCTAGGGTATCCTGTGGGTTCCCGGACATATATACCGGCATGACAAAGGAACCGGTCTGTATGCCAAAAGCGGAAGCCACGTCGCCGTTTTCTTCAGCGGATTCTTCTTCACTGTCCACGTCATTGTCAGCGCCGGAATTTTCATCGCTATTATCGTCGCCGCTATTGTCGTCTGCGCCGTTCTCATTGCCATCGCCGGGATTCTCTGTGCCGTCGTTTTCATCGTCGCCGTTGTCGTCGCCCTCGTCGGGGTTCTCTTTGTCGTCTCCGCCGTTGCCGTCGCCCTCGTCGGGGTTCTCTGTGCCGTCGTTTTCATCGCCGGTCTCATTGCTGCCGTCTTCGGTTTCGTCCGTACCTTCATCGGGATTCTCCTGATCGCCGTTATCCTGACCGGAATCGCCGTCGTCTTTGTCCTTATCCTGATCCCCGTCATCGGGCTTCCTGTCATTCTCCGTGTCATTCTTATCCTCCACGGTCACATAAGCCTCCAGCGTGTCGGGCAGTTCCAGTTCGGAAATGTCTGTCCCCACCGGCACGGTCTGCTGCGCAGTCTCCTCCGGCAGATCCACAAAACCGGCTATGGACATGGCTTTGCCATCGCCGCGCAATCCCGCCGCAAAGACGGATATCGTCTCCAATATGTNCGGATAGGTCGTCACCAGCAGACACACTGCAAGTATAGCTGCTGTGAAACGTAANTTTCTCTTTCTCCTTGATNTGATCCANGCTTTTTGTTCATCCATNATNTNTNTTCCTCCCTNCTGCAAATATGGTAAAGCCGCTTGTNTTTGATCACGGCTCCTCTGTTCCTATTTAATGCATAAATTTTATATGANTTAGTTTTTCTATGGCTCTGTTCATTGCTGTGTCAATCTCTTTCTGACNGACAGGCTTGACAAGATAATGCGTTGCCTCTACTGTAAAGGCATCCANCGCGCANTCCNCTGACGANGATTGAAANATGATAANATCCTNAAAGCCTTCCTTCCGCATAGCGCNGTATCATTTCTTCTGTTTTCTGTAATCCTGTAACCTCATCATCAAATACTGCGATCCTGTATTTCACTGTTACACCTCCNGAAAATAAGCAGAAAAAAGGCGCACTATGCCCTTGCTTGCTAAGAATTCTCCCTTCTTCTTCATACCCTGTCAACTCCTTCTTTATGTTTACCGGATTTGTTGGTTTCTCTATTATAATCTATGAAAATTAGAATAACTGCTGTTATGGTACAGATTGCAGTTTTTTGGGGTATGGATTGCAGCTTTGGTTTACATAAATTTTCCATTCCTTTTGTTTTTACAACGAGAAAAAGCAGAGACTCGCTTGAATCTCTGCCCTCTTGCATCTAAATCCTATGTTGTTTCAGCTTGACTTCTTTATCTTCTTCCTCTTAGACTTTCAAATGATTTTCCAATGTCTATAAATATTTCTTCACTTGTTCCTCATCGATCTGATGCTGCTCACAGATGCGCGTGACAATCTCCTGTTCCGGTATGTTTAAGCTCCGCAGGATGTTTATTGTGCTGACAATACTTTGATCATACATTTCATCATTCTTTCTATGTAATTCCTCAATCGTTTGATCCTTCTTAACAAGCTCATCCTTCTGCGCATCTATCGTGTCCTGCATCTCGTCGATCATATACTGCACCGTATTCTTGTCAAGTTCATACAGTTCTTTCGAGAACATCTCCATCACCCTCTCCACATTCAGGCAGATCTCGTAGCCTTCCTTATATATTTGACGAAAT
The DNA here is from genome assembly GCA_014804385.1 of Lachnospiraceae bacterium. Taxonomy (GTDB): domain Bacteria; phylum Bacillota; class Clostridia; order Lachnospirales; family Lachnospiraceae; genus UBA3282. The sequence continues at coordinate 52,820 of JAAUZW010000016.1, forward strand.
TCCGGATATTTCTCAATTATCTCTATGATCTCTTCCGGTTCATCTCTCGTAAATAGAGTCAGCCACGCATCTCTCCTGTTGTCTATATTCCTATTTTGCTTGCTTTTCTGAAAGATGTCAAGCGGAATAAACAGGTATTTCTGTAAAAGTTCTATCTCCAGTCCTGTATCGGACTTCTGTTCGAAATAATGATAACATATTTCAGGATAGTTATGAAACTCTCCCGGGCTTTTTTCAAACAGAACGATCGTATAGACATTCCTGATATCCCGATAGCTGAATTTCTTTTTCTTCTCTCCTCTCACTCTCTTATACTGGCGCAGCAATAAATCCGCTGAATAGCATGCACTCCTCTGCCCCGGGAAGAGATATCCGATCTTCTGCATCTCGACATTGGCGATGCTCCCATCCTCCAACTCCACAACGATATCCATGATAAGCAGGGAACTCTCGTCCGCAATTCTGGTGGAATCGCCGGGCAGAACCTTCAACACCTTTACTCTCTGACCCAATAAAGCGGAAAGAAAATCATTGAACCGTTCCGGTACATACTCCGGGTTCATGACTTCTTTAAAGAAACCATCATACAGAAGCTTCAGCCCTTTCACACCGGTGCAGATATTCAGAAACTCTTCCTGCTGCTCCGCCTCCCAGCCGTCAAACTTTGTCTGAAGCATGGCGCTCTTTGCGATCTCCGCCAGCACCTCCTCCCTTTCCCTGATCATCGGGAAATATTCTTTTAACTTAGTTGCCATAAACAGTCCTCCTCTTAGGTAAAATTTGTTTCTCCAAACAATAAAAGCTGGAATCTCCGGCAGAAACCGCCGATTGTGCGAGACGCACAAGTGATAAAACTATAAGAATAATCCGATATGATAATACGTTATCGCTTTTGAAGTGGATTGTCAAGTTTTTATTGATATAAAAGAACAGTCCCTGTACATACTTGCTGCCTTACATTTGGCTGGTGCTCATCGCACCAGCCTCATAATATCGTTATACATGATAAAGACCATCAGCACCATCAGCACCACCAGCCCGGCGAAGTGCACCATACCCTCTTTCTCCGGTGGTACAGGTTTCCCCCGGATCACCTCCACCAGCATGAACACCAGCCTGCCGCCGTCCAGCGCCGGAATCGGTAAAAGGTTCATGATGCCCAGATTGACCGAGAGAAGCACCACGATTTCCAGCATGGTCAGAATGGCATAGGGGGTGCCGTAATTTTTCTCCGCCTGGTCATAGCTTTCCCCCACCAGCTGTGCAATACCTACCGGCCCGGACACATCGTCCTTTGATACCTGCCCTTTCAGCAGCATTGCCAGACTCTTGTATGTGAGCTTCACCCAATACTCCACCTCATAGAAACCATATTGGAATACCTGAAGCGGATTGCATTCCAGATACTCACCGCCATTAACGATTCCCATATAATAACGCGCGTCATCTTCACTGTACTCTGGTGTGAGCATGGTGGAAAACGTTTCCCCGTCTCTCTCATAGGTGATCTTCATGGTCTCTCCCTGATTCAGAGCGGAAATCAGGCTGACCTCACGGAAAAAGTGTATCGGCTCCCGGCCGATCTTCGTGATCACATCGCCCTCCTGCAGCCCCGCTGCATCGGCCGCCGACCCTTCAGTGACAATCCCTACCACCGGCAGATCCGCCCCCGAAAAAGCGCTTAATATTACCGCCATAATAAAAGCCAGAATAAAATTGAAGAATGGGCCGGCAAAGACCGTGGCGATACGCGCCCAGACCCCTGCCTCCGTAAAGGCTACGCCCTCCCTTTCTTCCCCGGAAGATACGGGATTCTCTTCGTTCTGCTCCCGCTCCACGCCGTCCTCACCCTCAAACATGCAGGCGCCGCCAAAAGGCAGAAGCTTTAAGGAGTATTTCGTGCCGCCTCTGGTGAATGAGAAAAGGGAAGGCCCCATTCCCACTGCAAATTCCACCACGCGGATCCCGTTTCTCCTGCCGATGAGGAAATGCCCCAACTCATGAGAGATCACCACCAAACCAAATACAATGATAAATAGAATAATCGTTCTGATCAAATCACTTCTCCTTATTTTAGAGCAATTTATTTTTCCGTCTGCTCTCCGAATTTCTGTCTGATATATTCGTAAGTTTCTGTCTCCGCCAAAAGGATCTCCTCCACCGTAGGATCTTCCACCACATGATGGGCCTCCATGGCCGCTTCGATCAGCTCCGGTATCTGTAAGAACCGAATCCGCTTCTCCAAAAAGAGCGCCACCGCCTTCTCGTTTGCCGCATTGAATACGGTAGGCAGAGAACCGCCCCGCTCCGCAGCCCGGTAAGCCAGTGCAAGCCCCCGGAAGGTCTCTGTATCCGGCCTTTCAAAAGTGAGGCTCCCAAGTTTACATAAGTCTACTCTCCCGGTATCCATAGGCCGTCTGTCCGGGTAAAACAGCGCATACTGGATCGGCAATTTCATATCCGGCACGCCCATCTGCCCCATGATGCCGCCGTCCGCGTACTGTACGGCGGAATGCAGGATACTCTGGGGATGCACCACCACCTCTATCTGGGAAAGTGCCACATCGAAAAGCCACTTTGCCTCCATCACTTCCAGACCCTTGTTACACAGGGACGCGGAGTCTATAGTCACCTTTTTTCCCATAGACCAGTTCGGATGCTTGAGCGCATCCTCCACTGTCATATCTGCCAGCTCTTCTCTTGTTTTTCCCCGAAAAGGGCCGCCGGAGGCCGTGAGCAGGATCTTTTCCACCCGTTCCCGCCTCTCCCCGTGCATAGACTGAAAGATCGCACTGTGCTCGCTGTCCACGGGCAGAATGGAGACGCCCCGCTCCTTCGTGAGGGGCATAATGATGTGCCCCGCCGTCACCAGCGTTTCCTTATTCGCAAGAGCGATATTTTTTCCTGCCTCGATGGCAGCGATGGTAGGCCGGATGCCGATCATGCCCACGATCCCGGTGACCAGAATCTCCATATCCGCCTCCGTGGATACCTCTATAAGTCCCTCCATGCCGCTCACGACACGCACCGGCATATCCCTGACCCGTTCCCGCAGGTCGGCTGCCGCCGCCTCATCCCAGAGAGCCGCCGTCCGGGGCTTAAACTCTCTGATCTGGCTCTCTAAAAGCGCCACATTGGATCCCGCCGCCAGAGAGACTACCTCCAGATCCTTTTCTTTTCTGACGATGTCAAGTGTCTGTGTCCCAATCGATCCGGTGGAACCCAGAATCCCTATTTTTTTCATCTCTCGTTCCTCATCTCTTATATTCCTATCATCAGATAAATGCCGATACAGACGATGGGCGCCGCCACGATCACGCTGTCAAAGCGATCCATGATCCCGCCGTGTCCCGGTATCAGCTTTCCGTAATCCTTAATGCCGTGATCCCGCTTCACTGCGGAGGCCGCCAGATCTCCCACCATGGAGACCAATGCCCCTACCGCTCCCAGAACAGCCGCAAATGGCAAAGATAACGTAATTGCCGTATAGCGGTTGATCACAAAATAAGTGTAAAGTACAAACAGGAGTGCCGCCCCCAGAACGCCGCCTACCGCTCCTTCAATGGATTTTTTCGGACTCAGCTTGGGCGTCATCTTATGCTTCCCGATCAGCACGCCCACGCAATAGGCGCAGGTGTCGCTCCCCCAGGACGCCAGAAACACGAACCACACCAGATAGATCCCCTCGTCAAATCCCTCCCGCAGCAGATAGAGAAAGGACAGCATCACCGGACCGTAGAGAAAGGAAAACATAGCCGCCATGATCTGATTCGCATGGTACTTCGGAAAAGCAAACACATAAACAAACAGAAAGGCGAGAAGCGCCGCCACTACTACCATTACCATCGCCTGAAAAGCCANGGTGATGTCCCTTGCCAGAGCAAGGCACATCCCGCCATANTACACAAGCGTCGCCCCACATCCCACAATGACCGGAGAACTTGGCGTCATCTTCTCCCCGCGCACCTTGCAGGCTGCCGTCAGCTCCTGATACGCGATCACGGAAATCAGGAGAAGCACCACCGCAAGAATGGGACCTCCCGCAATAAAGACCGCCAGCGCGATCGCCACCAGCAGGATACCGCTCAGTAATCTTGTACGAAACATACAGACGCCCTCCTTATTCTTTCACCAGACCGTAGCGTCTGTCTCTCTTATTATATGCCTCCACCGCTCTCTCTAATTCTTCCTTGCTGAAATCNGGCCAGGCCACCGGCGTAAAATAAAACTCCGTGTACGCCAGCTGCCAGAGCAGGAAGTTGGATATCCTCTGCTCATTGCAGGTGCGGATCAGCAGATCCGGCTCCGGAATGCCCGCCGTGTCGAGNGCGTCNTCAAAACGCTGCTCCGTAATAGCCTCCGGCGCGATCTCACCCGTTTTCACCTGANCCGCCAGCTTTCTNACCGCGCGGACGATCTCATCCCTGCCGCCGTAATTGATAGCGATCTGGAAGTGCAGGCCNGTATTGNCTCTGGTGGCGTTTTCCAGCTCGTCGATCCGTTTCCGGATATCCTCATCCAGCCGGGATTTCTCGCCGATCACCCGCACACACATGTTATTTTTTGCCGCTGTCTTCANACAGGTCTTCATATAATTTCGGAGAAGCCCCATCAGAGCGTCCACCTCATCCGCCGGCCTGTTCCAGTTCTCCGTGCTGAAAGCGTACACCGTCAGATACTGTATCCCCATGCGGTAAGCCTCCTCACAGATGACTTCCACCGTCTTTGCCCCCTGCACATGNCCATAATTGCGGGGCATNCCCTTACTTTTCGCCCATCTGCCGTTNCCGTCCAGGATGATCGCCACATGCTGTGGAACACTTTTTTCTTCCGCCATAGTTACCTCCTGTCATCAGGCTTACAAAACATTATGTAAACCTCAAAACGGAAAGGGGGCAACAGAACCACGTTCTGTAAGCCCCNCTCATAAATTTCATTCCGAGTTTGCGAAGCAAATCTCGCGATTGAGCGTAGCTCAATCAGCTATACTGTCAGAATTTCCTTGGATTTCTCCTCCACCAGCTTATCCACATCCTTGATAAACTTGTCTGTCATCTTCTGCAGCTTATCCTCCAGCTCCTTGATCTCATCCTCAGAAATCTCGGTCTTCGCCAGCTTNTTNAGCGCATCNTTGCCGTCGCGNCNCGTNTTGCGGATCGCTACCTTATTGTCNTCGCCCCGCTTNTTGATATCCTTCACCAGATCCTTACGGCGCTCCTCCGTGAGTTCCGGGAATACCAGCCGGATCAGGGAACCGTCATTGGTGGGGGTAATTCCCACATCCGACGCCATGATCGCCTTCTCGATCTCTTTGATCAGGCTCTTCTCCCAGGGAGCGATCTGTAAGACTCTCGCCTCCGGCACCGTGATATTGCCCACCTGCTGGATCGGCGTAGGCGTTCCGTAATAATCCACCTTGATCTTATCAAGAACATGGGGGTTCGCGCGTCCGGCACGGATCGCTGCCAGATCATTTACCAGAAAGTCATAAGACTTCTGCATCTTTTCTTCATAGGGCTTCAGTCTCTCATCCATACTGTAATCCTCCGACATATGCTATCGTACGGTCACTTTCGTGCCGCTAAACTTACCCTTTACGGTGTTGACAATGCTGTTCTCCTGATTCAGGCCAAACACCCACATAGGCATTTTGTTGTCCCGTGCCAGAATGGAAGCCGTCATATCCACCACCTGGAGATTCTTCTCGATCACCTCATGAATCGAGACCTCCTCATATTTTTTGGCATTGGGATTGCTGTGCGGATCATCGTCATAGACGCCGTCCACCGCCTTCGCCAGAAGGATCACATCGGCATCCACCTCCACTGCCCGGAGCACTACCCCGGTATCTGTAGAGAAATAAGGATGTCCCGTTCCTCCCGCAAAAAAGACCACCATATTTTTCCCAAAATATTTATTCGCTCTGTCCTTAGAGAAAAGCTTCGTAAAGGAACCGCATTCAAAGGGCGTCAAAATCGCTGTCATCATGCCGATCGACCGAAAAATCTCCGACACATAGATACAGTTCATGACCGTAGCCAGCATACCGATCTGATCCGCCTTAGTCCTGTCGATGTTCTCGCTGGACCGACCGCGCCAGAAATTGCCGCCTCCGATCACGATCCCCACCTGAATGCCGTCATCCACAAGCTGCTTTACCTGCAAGGCCACTCTGCGCACCGTCTCCTCGTCAAAGCCGGTCTTTTTTTCACCCGCCAAAGCTTCTCCGCTTAACTTTAAGAGTATCCGCTTCATATTGCTCTCCCTTATGCCGGCCTTATTTTTTCTTCTTGAACTCCTCAAAGAAGGAGGTAGGATTCACATCTGCATAGCACTGGGAACACATACCCTCGATAACCGCACCGTTATTGATCTGTACGGACTTGGATTTGATATTACCCATCACGATCGCTGTGGTATCCAGAATAACCGGACCATGTACATCGATATCACCCTTGACCGCGCCGGCAACCACTGCGCTGGTAGCCGTGATGTTACCGATCACCACAGAACTCTGTCCGATCTTCACACTACCCATACTGTTCACTTCACCGCTGATCTTAGCGCCTTCAGCATAAATCTCAGCNGCCTTGGAGTTACCCTGAATCGTGCCGGTGATGTTCAGCTTGCCCAGGAGATCAAGATTACCGTTTACAGTACCGATCAGTTCCATGGAACCTTCGGATACAATATCACCCGTAATCGTCATACCCTCCGTTACGACTGCCGTCTCGTCAACTGCCACACGATTTGCCTGTACTTCCATAGTCTTTCCTTTCCCTCCGCCATTCTCGACTGCTTCCTCAGCCTCTGCTACAATCGCTTCTTCCATGATCGGTTCTGCCTCCTCTTCTATACTTGACTCTTCTACAACAGCCTCTTCGACTGCCGGTTCTTCGACAACAGGTTCCTCGACAGCAGCCTCCTCCACGATCGGTTCCTCGATCACAGGCTCTTCAATAACTGGCTCTGCCGCCACAGTCTCCTCCGGTATCTCTGCCGTCGAAGGTTCTTCTGCTACAATCGCCGGATCTGCCATTTCCTCTATCTTATCCAGCATATCACTCAGATCCACGGATCCAGGTGCCTTATCTGCCGCTGGCGTCTGTGCCGCCGCAGCGGCTGCCTCCTCTGGTGTCAGCCCTGCCGCCAGAGCCGCTTCCAGCTCTTCNTCCGGCATCAGTTCATTAACTGCCTGGGATAAATCATCTTTTAAATCCGAAAAAAATCCCATTCCCTATTCCTCCATTCTTTAATCGTTACTTATATGATGAATCGGCTCCGTATCATCTGTGATCGGAACGATCTTCGTATCCTCCATGGCCTGAATCTTTTCAATCAACTCCGGCAATGCCTGCACTGTCGTATTTTTCTCTGCCGCGTCATGCAGCAGTATCATCGCCTCACTAAACTCCGACAGGTTAACGGTAGAATTCCTCACGATCGCCTCTGAACTGATGTATGCCGCCGACGCATCACCGCAAGATACATTCCAGTCAAAATAACTCATATCCTGCTCTTCCAGATACGCGATCAGCTCATGCATGTCCACTCTGCTCACCGTGTTGCTGCTGCCGCCCGGAAATCTACAATATCTGCACCAGACTCCGGTAGTTTCATAGAGAAATTCCTGCAGCTTCGTAAGATCTGCCACGAAGCTTTCTTTTGACTGATAGATCTCATCATACCTATGGCTGTAGGAGTGCATCGCCAGCGTATGCCCCTCCTCCACGATCCTCTTGTATAACGGCTGATACCTCTCCTCCGGTTTCCCCACTACGAAAAAAGTCGCCTTTACATCGTACTCTGCCAGAATATCCAGAATCTTACCGGTATTGCTGCTGGGGCCATCGTCAAAGGTCAGATACACCTTTCTGCCGCCATCGCTCTTCTCGCCGGACGTATCCGTATCATCGGTATCTCCATGTCTGAACTCGTCCACGCCGGAGGCCGTGTAAAAGTCTCCGCCCTGTCCTGCTTCTGTATACGTCCGCTGCTCTGCCATTACAGGGGCCGCCGTCTCCCGAAGGGCTTTCAGCTCCTGTTTCGCGTGAAAAAGGCTCACGCTTAAGAATACGCACAGAGTCAACAAAATCACTATCGTGGTAAGCGGAATGATGATGAGCAGCCGTTTCATCAATTGAAAATGTGCATCCTGCTCTGCATCCATCTTCATCGGCTCCTTTGCTCTCTTATTCCCCCATTCTTTTATACTATATCACATCTGAGAGATAACGAAAAGAAATTTTTATGAAAAAAGCACAAGAAAATTTCGCCAACGAATAAAAAGAACGCTCTGCCGGCATCGCCGACATAGCGTTCTTTTGTTCTCACCTGCTATTTTTGCGGATACAGGCTTACATACCCAACCTTTAACCGTTAATCTGCTTTGCAACTTCTTCCGCAAAGTTCTCTTCTTTCTTCTCAAGACCCTCACCGGTCTCAAAACGTACAAACCTCTTCACGGAAAGGTTCGCACCGTTGTCCTTCGCTACCTGCTCCAGATACTTCGCAACGGTCTGCTTGCCGTCCTCCGCCTTCACATATACCTGCTCTAAGAGGCAGACCTCCTTGAGCTCCTTGTTCAGACGGCCGATCACTGCGCCCTCGATCACCTTATCCGGCTTGCCTGCCATCTTGGGATCATTCTTGATCTGCTCTGTGATGATCTCCTTNTCGTGTGCCTTGAACTCCTCAGACACCTCGTCGGTGGACACATACTTCGGATACAGNGCTGCCACCTGCATAGCGATGTTGGTGAGCGCTTCCTTCACGGCATCGTTTACCACATCGGTAGCTGCCTCCACAATAACACCGATCCTGCCGCCGCCGTGTACATAGGTCACTGCGCAGCCATCGTTTGCCACTACCTTCTCAAATCTGCGGATGCTCAAGTTCTCACCGATCACTGCCACCTTGTCAACCAGCGCATCCTTCACGGTCTTAGAAGCATCCAGATGCCACTTCTCACCGAGGAAAGCATCCANATCNGCNGCANCAGACTCCACTGCCTGCTTTGCCACCGCTTCCACATACTCCTGNAAATCAGCNTTCTTTGCCACAAAGTCAGTCTCGGAGTTTACTTCCACTACTGCTGCGGTCTTCTCATCCTTAACAGCCACACGNCAAAGACCCTCAGCCGCGATCCTGCCTGCCTTCTTCTCCGCCTTAGCCTGTCCGTTCTTTCTCAGGTATTCTACCGCTGCATCCATGTCGCCGTCAGTCTCGTTCAGAGCCTTCTTGCAATCCATCATGCCTGCACCGGTCATCTCTCTCAACTCTTTTACCATTGCTGCTGTGATAGCCATCTATTTTCCCTCCCGAATTTTTTTAATTGTATTTTGTTCAGCACGCGCCTTCGCAAAACCGCATCTTCGATGCTTCCCGCTGCTTCGCAGCTCTCTTTTGCTCAATTCGGGCGCTNCCTCAGACCATCNCCAGTCTGTCAGATTCGTGCAAGCACAATCTGCCCGACAGTCTCGGTCTGGCTGAACTGTTTATTCTGTCTCGGTCTCCTCGATCTTTTCCGCCTCAGCCTCTTCTACATAGTCATCCGCCTCAGCGCCCTGGTTTGCCTCCACGACAGCGTCTGCCATCTTGGAAACGATCAGCTTCACCGCACGGATCGCATCGTCATTGCCGGGAATGATATAGTCAAGCTCCTCGGGATCGCAGTTCGTATCACCGATACCGATCAGAGTGATACCCAGTGTATGCGCCTCCTGCACACAGATTCTCTCCTTCTTGGGATCTACTACAAAGATACAGTCAGGAGTCCTGGTCATGTTCTTGATACCACCCAGGTTCTTCTCTAACTTCTCCCACTCCTTCTTGATCTGGATGACCTCTTTCTTGGGCAGAACCTCAAAGGTGCCGTCCTCCGCCATCGTCTCGATTGCCTTCAATCTCTCTATTCTGGANTGGATCGTCTTAAAGTTGGTGAGCATGCCGCCCAGCCATCTCTCATTTACATAGTACATACCGCAGCGCTCAGCCTCAGTCTTGACTGCATCCTGCGCCTGCTTCTTCGTTCCTACAAAAAGGATCGTNCCTCCCTGCGACACCACATCAAACACGGCTCTGTACGCCTCGTCCACCTTACCTACAGACTTCTGTAAGTCGATGATGTGGATACCGTTTCTCTCTGTGAAAATGTANGGAGCCATCTTAGGGTTCCATCTCCTGGTCTGATGTCCGAAATGAACACCTGCCTCCAACAACTGCTTCATTGAAATAACGCTCATGTCTCTACCTCCGTTTGGTTGTCTGCCATATACCGTGCGCCTCCCTGCCACCCTGAAATCAAGCAGAAATATTTNCTTTCTGCNCACCGCGCGGGGTGCACGCTGCATCTGCAGCAAATTCCACTGTGCACCCCTGCGCATAAAAGGGCACCGGCATGGGCTGGATATATGTGATTNATAGGATATNTGNGCNTTGCNCACACTNAGATACTATAACACAAAAGAATCCCCCTTGCAAGGGGGATTCTTGTATTTTCNGNCNGTTATTCCTGTCCNGTCACGATCCTGGCNATCTGNTCGNCNCNGGCNTTNGCCGGNATCTGAAANGTACCTGTCCGNAGNCGCTTGTCATANCCNTTCTCACACANAAAAGTATCAAAGGAAGCTGCGGAATNGACCACGCCNNCNTCCGCCAGTTTTNTNGCTACCGTNTANGAGCCGTCACCGCTGACNATCGTGACACTCTTCACCGCCGCCGACGCTGTCGAAGANGCCGACGATGTTACCTGGGGTTCGGTCGTATCATCGTCCTGCTTCGTCATCTCATTCGTATCTGCCGAAGGTTTGGTGCCCGACGCAGGCTTTGCATCAGACGCTTCGGTTTCCTGTGCAGAAGGCTGTTCTGTCCCCGATGTGTCCCCGGGCTTCTCCTCAGAAGTCTCTGCGGGCTCCTGCTCCGCCACAGCCACATCCAGCTTCACCGGCGGTTTCACGGTCTCCGACTCCCCGTTCTCCTGCTCTCCGGCCTCCTCCGCCTCATTCTCTTCGTTATCTAAAGAGGCCAGCAGACTGGAATCCTCGATCATCCCCAGCTCTTTCGCTCTGGCTATTATCTCCTCATCCGTCATTTTTCCCTGCCTGCTGCTGCCAGACAACGCAATTCCCATGATAATAGCTGTCACGATAATGCCAAGGCCCAGCCCCCGAAAATAGTATCTTTTTTCCATATTTAAACACCCTCAAACAGGTCTATCACTAATTTCACTTCCCCAAGACCCAGACCCAGCTCCTTGGCAATCGCCATATTGGATTTGCCCGCCTTGTGAAGCTCTAAAATTCTCTCATTGCTGTTGCGCCCATTGTCATTCCCCTGAGCAAAGCGGATATCCACATCCCGCTGCTCCTCATGTGCAGACGCATAGGCAGGCGCCGACACAGGTATCGGTGCCGGCACAGGTATCTGCGCTGTTTCTCTATTGCTGAATATCCCCAGTCTCGCAAAGGCTTCACTGGTGGAGATTTCCTGTTCTTCCGCTACATAATCCGCATCCGGCTCATGGATGATCTCTACCCGTCTGGGTCTGATCGGCCTGAAATCGTCCTCCGGTTCCTCTGCCGCAAAAGGCGCTTCCGGCTCTTCTATTTCCGTTTTTTCTGACAGCATTGTCATTTCCGGCATTTCTTCCAGTTCTTCTATTTCCGGCATTTCACGGCGGACATACTCAAACTGCTCGTACTGCCTTTCCGGCATTATCTCGCCACGCACCTCCTCCACAACCTCCGGCACATAACTTCTCGTACCGCGGATGGACCAGAGATCGGTCCGGGTATCTTCCACTGCACCCATCACGGACTCTACAGCCTCCTGCACTGCTTCCTGCGCCTCTCTGGCAGAAACCTCCGCATTGCGGATCCGCGCAAGCGCTTCATCTGCCACCGCTTCTGCATCCTTGGCCTTTCTGGCGGTCTCGTCCGCTGTGATCTCTGCATCGCGCATGGTCTGTCTGATCTCGTCCGCCGCCTGAGTCGCCTGTCCGATACTGGCCATCAACGTCTCATGCTTATCATTTAACATATCATAGAGAAAGGTGACTTCTTTATGATTTTTATTGATCTCTTCCAGTACAGTGTCGGAATACTCGTTCACTGCCATGATTTTTTCATTCGCCACGCGCTCCATCGCACGCTCTGTCTTTTCTATGGAGTAGCTGATCGTTTCATCCACAATATCAGAAATTCTCTCCCTGACGTTCTCCGTCTCACCGTCCACCAGCTTTCTGATCTCGGCCTCGCTGATCAGCTGAACTTCCTCATCCATGTCCCTCTTGCCTGCCGGCAGAAGATATCCCAGAAGAAATATCCCCGCACCGATGATGATCAGAACGATCTCTATTACACTCATGCTTTTTCCTTTCGTAATCCGGTATCCCGTTACCTGGTTCTACCCAATGGTTTCAAAGGTATGCACACCCTTGAGCAGCACCTTGCCGTCATCGGAATCTTTCTTTTCCCGTTTTCTTTCACGGCCACCGTCTCCGTGATATTCGTTGCTGCCCTTCTCTTTGGCATCAAATTTTTTCTGTTGGTTTTCGGCATTTTCTCTCTCGTTGACCCTCTGTGCCTGCTTTTCTACCTGCCGGGTCACCTGCTGTTCAAAATTCGCCTGATCCACCATGCCCTTCGTGTCTTCATTGTGCTTCACGGTGGTAAAATCCTGCGCCCTTGTGATCTGCCCCTGCATCTCCACAAAGCCAATCGCCATAGCTGCTCCCCCTTTCAAATCGAGTAGAAAAAATTGCTTTCCCTACTCGCTGCGCGGGGCACATGCCGTGAAACGGCAATATACGTTGTGCGCCCCTGCGCATAAATCAGAACGGCGCCATTTTCACATCGCCCCGCTCCCTGACGAAGCGGCAGTAATGAGCGTTTTTTTGCACCATCATAGATACATCGCCGATACAGATCCGTGTGCCCGGATACACCTCTCCCTTCACCCGGACCACCGCCTCAGACGGATTTCCAACCTGCTTCTGTAACTCTTCCAATTCTTTATTCGCAGCGGCTATCGCCTCTGTCTTCTGTTGATTGACTGCTGCCATAGATTGTACATACTGCACCTGCTCCGGGCTAAGCTTGGCTCCCTTAGCCAGCTTCTGTTTGATGGAGACCAATATCGGCTGCACCGACTGTAGTGTCTTGGTATCTTCCCCGATTTGTTTCTGCAGCTGGGTAATGCGCTCCTTCAACCCCGGATCGGCGCCCACCTCCACGATAGTGTCCGCTCCCATTTCAGACCCCAATGTCTTGACATTGATACTGCCTGTGGCGCTGACCTTGCCGCCTGTGATAAAGCCCCTTCTTCCATCCACATTGACCTCGCTGCCGGCCGTCACTTTACTGTGCAGGATGGACTCGGAAGTCACATATCCTTGCGCCTGAGCGGTAGCATTCTCCAAAAACTTGGAAACGATATTGCCCTCAGCTTTCAGAACACCTTTACCCATGCCGTTCATGCCTCTGGCAATGATGATATTGCCGCCCGCTTCAATCTGTGCGCCCTCCACAACGCCCTTCACCATGACATCGCCCTTCGCCTTCACCTGAAAATTAGTGGCGACATTGCCATTGATCTGCACGTTTCCATCGTAATCTATATTACCCGTAGAATTGTCTACATTTTCCACCACCAGCTCATCGGAAACAAAAACTGTCCCCTCCACCAGCTCCACATGACCGTCCACCTGGGCAGTCAGTACGGTTCTGTCTTCAGACAGATCGATATTATGCCCGTATTTCAAGGTTTCTTTACGCACCTCAGCCGGCTGGATCCGATCTCCGAAAATATTTTCTCCGGCCTCGCCCGGCTCCTCCGGATGCAGAATCGCCAGCACATCTCCCTTATTACAATGATTTAGTATATTCAAATGGAAGAAATCTACACTTCCATCTTCGTTCAAGGTAGGTTTCGCCTTCTTATCCGTGTTAAATTTATATTCGATATAAGCGTGTTTTCCCTGGACGGGGTCTTTGCCCTGTGCCACAAGGATCTCCTTACAGTATTCTCTCCTTATAAAAAAATCATGAACGGCATCCGTCAGAATGCCGCACTTGATTCCTCGATGCCCCAGATCGCGCAGCATCTCCTCTTCCGTCATATCCTCGGCTCCTACGGAAGCCGCATAGAACTTCGCATAAGCCTGCATTCTGTCCGGACTGACCGTCAGATTATAGCATTCTCTCTCCGGGAACCGGGTCTCGTTGCCGACAACGATCTCCTGCTCCGCCTCCTGTGCTCCATCCACTGCCCGTTTCAACGTGGGCAGATCGCAGGCATAATCCTTCATCGTCAGATACTCAACCACATCATTAACATCCAACGGCTTTCCCGCTCCCGTGGGCGGAAACAGCCGAAGCAATGTCTTTCCTTCCTGATTTACCAATCTGAAATATCCGTTCATACGTACCTCTATTTTACTTTCTCCCGTCAGAATCTGTGAGAATGCCGATATAATTGCCCAGCTTTCCTCTCATTTTCTGCAAGGCTCTGGTGTGGAGCTGAGAAATTCTCGACTCGGACACCTCCAATATATTACTGATCTCTTTGAGCGTCAGATCCTCATAATAGTAAAGCACGATAACCTTACGCTCCTTCTCCGTCAAAAGCTCCAGCGCCTGCGTCAGCATTTTCTTTAACTCATCCCTCTCGAGAATCTCCTCAGGAGAGTCAAAGGCAGCGCTTCTGGTACTGCCGGCCTCATTGGGCACCTCGCTTCCCTGCTCCAAAAATTCATTCAGGGACACCACGTTAGTGATCTTCATCTGAGACTGCCATTCCAGATACTCCTCGCCAGTGATTCCCAGAATCTCTGCTATTTCCTCGTCCGTGGCGCTCCTGCCGTACTTCGTCTCAATCTCTTTGATGGCTGAATCGATCCGTTTCTGCTTCTGTCTGATGGTGCGCGGAATCCAATCCATCTTACGGATCTGATCCAGAATCGCCCCTCGTATCCTCAGACTCGCATAGGTCTCAAACTTTACATCCTTTAAGCAGTCAAACTTATCAATAGCATCGATGAGTCCAAACACACCATAACTTACCAGATCTTCATACTCCACGTTATATCCAAGATACATGCTGAGACGTCCGGCTACCACCTTCACCAAAGGCGCGTACTCCAATATGATCTTTTCCCGTATTTCGGAGGACTTTGTATTCGCGTAGTCCTCCCACAGCTTCTTTTTTCCTGCATCGTCCATTCCGAGTCCCTACTTACCCTTCCTTTTCGCTACAGATACGCCGCGCTTTTCTTTAGGACGGCTCCTTCTCTATGACCTCGCCTTCCTCCATATGCGCTTCCTCTATCTGAAGTTCAAATTTGTCAAGCATGATCTGCAGGATCCGTCCCACAAAATAAAAACCGAGCAGTACACATAACAAAACAACAAGCATCGTCATAAGTTCATAATGCAGGATCCGCATCGTAATGCTGACGATTGCCCCAGCCAACAACATGACAAAAGGAGGGATCAATCTGCGCTTTCTGGCTTTCGCTTGTCTCTCCTCTTCCTCTCGCCTTTCCCTGGCTTCCCGCTGCGCCGCAGTCTCTATCTCCTCCTCCGGCTCNCCATCGCCNTCGGCTCCNNTNNCNGNCTCCTNGNCNTCCNCNGGCTCCGCCTGTTCTGTTACTTCCGTNCCGTCNNTANCTTTTTCTTCCCAGTCCACCTTGCTATCCTTCCACTATATANCTGTATACCANATACCTTCAACCGANTCAGATCTTGTACTCGGACTTTCCTACCGCCCTGATCACNAAATCNCCCGTCTCAGGATANAAAATAACGGTTCTTCCGAAATTNTTACCTGTATCCTCNGNCANNATCGGNATCTTCAGCTCTCCAAGCTTCTTNTTNACNGCCTGCACATTTCTCTCTCCCACACGNACCGCCTCGNTGGTGCTGCCAAATGAAAACATCTGCGCGCCGCCNGCGATCTTNGCNACCAGCCGGTTCCNGTTCGCGCCNTTTTTGGTCACCTGCTTCACCANNTCCTCTATNCCCGTATCCGCAAATTTCGGGATATTCGANTTATTGCGGATCGTCGTGGAATCCGGNANCATNATATGTGCAAGNCCNCCNATCTTTGTGACCGGATCNCGAAGNGCAATACCNACACAAGACCCCANTCCCAATGTCGTAATNCTGTCNGGACTGACNCATACNTTTAAGTCGGCCATTCCGACCTTTATCTCCACACCCATAACACTGCTTTCTCCTGTTTACACATTCTTCATCCATATCCCCGGNCNCCGNNTTATCAAAGACCNATCCCNAGCGCCTTCAACATCCTGCCATAGGAATCCATATCCGGAATCAGGATAAAATATCCGTCCAATACCATTTCGTCGAAAAACTGTGTCTGGATCAACAGCATCCTGTCTCCCAGAGCCGCAAACTCGATCGCCGGCACGCTTAAGATCGCACCCGCCATGTCCACGGTCAGATCCGGTACAGAAGGAGAGATGATCAGATTCGTAATGCTTGAAAGAGAATTCAAGTACGCGCCTGTCATGATATTTCCCACCTCTTTCAAGGCGGAATACTCCATCTCTGAGAATTCCTCTCCCTCCGACTCCATNCCGGTCAGCTTCCCGACCANNTGCTTTGCCGCCTGCTTTTCCAGAAGAAACATGATNCTTCCTGTAATATCCCCNTCAATGGCAAGATAAATACCNGCCATGACCGTCTCCTCGCCGACCATGGCCTCGCCAAGCTCCTTAAACTCCAGAAGCTGCACTCTGGGAACCGACATATCCACCTTACACTGCATCATCTGTGCCAGAGCTGTCGTCGCATTTCCGGCACCGATATTACCCAATTCTTTTAAAACGTCAAAATATTCATTTGACATTTCATCTAAGGTAAGTTCACCCACAATGACTCCTCCTAAATTCTACTACAGGTTCTCCGGAACCACAGCATTTAAATCCAGCAGAGAGATGAGCCCGCCATCACTCTTGCCCACCCCGCTAAGAAAACTTGCTCTCTCATCCTTAGCATCGTAAGCGATCTTCTCAATCCTGTCATTCTCCAGAGTCACCACTTCTTTCACTTCATCGACCATAATGCCGAGAGTACCCCGCTGCTCCAGCTTCAGAATGATGATCCTGCTGGCCTTGGTCTCCACATCCGGCTCTAACCCCATCATGATNCGGATGCTCATAACAGGAATGACTTCACCTCTTAAATTGATCACACCCTTCAGGTACTCATCCACCTTGGGNACTCTGGTAATATGCTGCATTCTTACAATNTTATCTATGTACTTAATGTCAATCCCGTACTGCTCGTCACCCAGTTTGATCACAATAAACTGCGTTGTCTCCCCGATCGGTCTTAACTCGTCTAATTCCTTGATATCTGCCATATCTGTTTCCTCCCCTCTATCAGATCAGTGTGTTGGCATCCAGGATCAGCGCCACCTCACCGTCCCCCAAAACTGTCGCACCGCTGATGATCTTACACTTGTTGATATACTTACCCAGTGACTTGATAACGATCTCCAGCTGTCCGATCAACTCATCCACCACAAGACCTGCCAGCTTGTCGCCCTTCTTAACGACCACTACCACCAGATTNTCCTCNGGNCCCTTCTTGCTGGGAANCTCCAAAANCTCATTNAAGCGGATCANCGGNATTACCTGATCACGNAGNGTGATCACTTCCTTCGCCTGTACCAGCTTCACNTCNCTNGGCANAATATCCTCGATGGTCTGAATAGANCCCANCGCGATCGCATATTTCTCATCGCCGATCTCCACCATCAGAGCCTGAATGATCGCCAGGGTAAGNGGCAGTCNNATCGTCCAGGTNCTTCCCTCNCCCAGCTTCGACTTCACNTCCACNTCACCNCTNANGGATTCGATCATGGATTTNACNACNTCCAGTCCCACACCTCGTCCGGATACGTCGGATACCACCTTCGCAGTGGAGAATCCGGCATTGAAGAGGAGATCTATGATCTCTTTCTCGCTCATAGCCTCACCCTGCTCCGGGGTGATAACGCCTCTCTCAATGGCTTTATTCTTAACTGCCTGGGTGTCGATACCATTACCGTCATCCCGAACCTCAATGACAACGTTATTTCCGTCCTGATAAGCGTCCAGGAAAATGGAACCAACCTCCGGCTTGCCTCTCTCTTTACGAACCGCAGCGGACTCCAGACCATGATCTGCAGAGTTACGGAGCAGATGCATCAGGGGATCGCCGATCTGATCCACCACGGTACGATCAAGCTCGGTCTCCTCACCGCTCATATAAAGCTCCATCTTCTTGCCCAGCTTCTTCTGCAGGTCGCGCACCATACGAGGGAACTTATTGACCGTACTCTCGATGGGCACCATTCGTACCTTCATCACCGACTCATGCAGGGATGTGGTAACGCTCTCCAGATACTCGATCTGCTCGTTCACCGCCTGGCTGGAATTGCCGGACATAGCGGATGCCGACACGAGGGAGTTCTTTGCAATGATCAGCTCGCTGACCAGATTCATCAAAGTATCCAGCTTCTCGATATCTACTCTGACCGTCCTGTTTACCACAGGCTTGTTTGCCGTCTGCTTCTTCGCTGCAGGTGCTGCCGCCGCAGCCTTCTGTGCCGCAGGCACTGCCGCCGCAGGCGTATCCTGTACCGTGGGCACTGCCGGTGCCTCAGGCACTGCCGCCTGTTCGGGCGCCGCCGGTGCCGCAGGCTCTTCTGCAGGCGCTGACGATACTTCTGCAGCGCCGGAATCTTCCTCGCTTACCTTCATCTCCTCCAGCTTCAACACGCCGCCGGTAACCTCCTCAATCTCGGAGACACCTCTGGCTGCATTCAATACCGTATCCAGATCTGCTTCGGAAACAATGATCAGGCTGAACTCCTGTTCAAATTTCTCATCCTCAATATCCTGAGAAGAAGGATCTGAGACGATGATCTCACTGGTCTCCTCAATCGCCTTAAATACCAGAAAGGCTCTCGCTGCTTTCAGGATACAGGATTCCTGCACCTTTACCGTTAATCCGTAAACGCTCTTACCCTGCTTGATGGCCTCACCGAGGACACTGCGCTGTGCCTCGCCTAACTTGATCGCACTGAAACCCTTATCCGCCGCCGGAGCTTCCGCCGCCGCGGGTGCAGGAGCAGCTGCCGCCGGAGCACTCTCTTCACCGGAACCGCCGCTCATAATATCATTGAGCCGCTTGATCAGAGCGCCGTTATCGTTCGTCCCCTCATCGGAGCTCTCTCTGATATTGGTGTTATACTCCTCCAGAGCATCCAGACACTGGAACAGTACGTCGATCATATCCGCAGTCACCTTGATATTGCCGTTTCTCACCTCAGAGAAAACATTCTCCATATCATGGGTCAGTGTCTGCATCCTCTTGTAGCCCATGGTGCCCGCCATACCCTTTAAAGAGTGGGCTGCGCGGAAGATCTCATTAATCGTATCGTTGTTCTCCGGATCCTGCTCCAGAGAAAGTATCTGCGTATTAAGATTCTGCAGATGTTCGTTTGTTTCATCAAGGAAAATCTCAAGATATTGACTTACATCCATATTATTTTACCCCCACGTTCGTTATGATTTCCTGCGCGATCTGTTCCAGCGGCACTACCTGATCTGCCAGTCCCGCATTCACAGCGCTCTTTGGCATTCCGTATACCGCACATGTGCTCGCCTCCTGGACGATCACATGAATTTTTTTACGTTGCTTCAGATTTTTGATTCCCTGTGTACCGTCTGCACCCATACCCGTCAAAACCACACACACAATGCGGTCAAATTTGCTGTCTTTCAGGGACTCATACATATAGTTGGCGCAGGGTTTCACTCCCTCTCTGGGAGGTTCATCCGTATAATGGATCGTGTATTTCCCCGCGGACGTCTGCACGTTTAAATGCTTACCGCCCATCGCCACATATACCGTACCCGGAGTAAGCACATCGCCCTCCCGAGCCTCCTTCACAGAAACCTGACTCAGTGAATCCAGCCTCTCCGCCAAAGACGCCGTAAAGCCCGCCGGCATATGCTGTACGATCACCATCGGCACCTTCATATTAGCCGGCAGCTTCGGAATCACAGCCTGCAATGCTTTCGGTCCGCCTGTAGAACTTGCCAGCGCTACGATCTGGCTGCCCGATTCATAGACCGCTTTTCCAGGCGGAAGCGTCGGAATATTCCGCTCCGGCTTGGGCATCGTCTGCATGGCGTTCACCGCCGCCATCATTCCGTCCAGATTACCTGCTTTGCTGCCGAATCTGGTCACCGGGCGTGTACCCGCCGATAACGTCGGCGGATTCATCTCCGCCACCGTACCCAGGATATGTAACAGCTTCTCCTTAAAGGCGTCACTGCGGCATTCCGTCGTGTTGTCCGGTTTGTGGATAAAATCCAGAGCGCCCATATCCAAGGCATCCAGCGTGATCTTGGCGCCATCCTTCGTGTCCGTGCTGGCCATAATCACCTTAGCCGAGATGTTACGCTTCTGCAGCTCCTTTAAAAGCTCCAGACCGTTCATCTGCGGCATATTGACATCCAGCACGACAGCATCATATGTTTTTCTACTGAGCAGATTCAGTGCATCCAGACCGTTCACTGCACGATCCTGCACATGGAATCGTTTATCGCTTTCTATTATATCACAGAGCACCCTTCTCATGAGTGCAGAGTCGTCAACAATCAATATATTTTTCATTATTCACATCCCCGCTGGTTATCCTTCTTTTTTCGGATGTACCTTTCTGGCCTCATCAAAAATATATTTGATGATTTCTTCCCTATCCTGAGGTTCCACATGAACATACTGCACGCGATGATCGAATACGCCCGGCTTCTGCTTCAGTTCGTTCACCGCCAGTACCTTCCCGATCAGACGGTATTCCTTATCGCGGCCATCTATCTGCAGATGGTACTTGCAGAGTATCAGACTGTCCACCTCATAAGCATAATATGCTACAAACCGGAGCCCGCCACCGCTGATATCCACGATCACGCTGCTCTTTAACGGAAGTGTGGGCAGAAGCTCCTCCTGTTCCGCCACAGAGATCTCCTCCTCTTCCTCTAACTGTCTGGAATCCATCTCCAGTGCACAGCTGAATCGATAATATTCTCTTCTCTGATAATTGCGCAGATTGCTGGTCAGATCTACCACCAGTACATACTGTCCGTTATAGCGATAGCGGTCTACGACCCGGCCGTTACACTGATATACCACGTTATCCCCATAAAAATACATGTCGTATTCGCCGTCCACCGGCAAAAGGATCAGCTTATTATTTTCAAAGGGCATGGCAATCTCAAGGCGATCCTCCGTCAGCACGGAGAGCACCTGACTTCTATGTGCCCGCGCCTGCCTGTCAGCATCCTGTCCCATTCCTCTCTCGATGGCCCGCAGTTCCACTTCGCTGCCCGGCGATACATATTTTGATAACAACCCCGCCATATGCTACCTCCTCTGCCGCACTCTTTTGTATCCTTTCTACCTCTTAGACATGATATGAGCAAAAAATGCCGCCATACCGCGTCTTTTTACCGTCTTATTCCCTTCCTTGTTAATCAGCCTCGCCGCTAATTCCTCATAAGCCATAGCGGACCGCGCCCTCGGATTATCCACCGATACCGGCATCTGCTGCATGACCGCCTTAGCCAGCATCTGATCCTGAGGTATCATCCCCAGATAGGAGATCGGCATCTTCAGATACCGCTCCACCACCGTCTCCAGCTTGGCATAGAGCGCCTGCGCCTCCGTCTCTCCCGTCACCTTATTAGCCACCACCCTGATCTGAGTCTCATCCGGCTTATAGCGCGGGTGACGATTCAACGCCTTTAGGAGCGAATAGGAATCCGTAATGGATGTGGGCTCCGGCGTGGTCACAAGTAAAATCTCTCCGCTGGCCACCAGAAACTCCAGCACTGCCTCCGCAATGCCTGCGCCGGTATCCACGATGATCGTGTCCGCCAATTCATCCAGCTGCGCCAGATTATCAATGATATACGTCAGATCATCCCGACTCAGATTGGACATACCGGCGATCCCTGAGCCGCCGGATATGAATCCCACCTCCATAGGTCCCCAGGTGATGATATCCTTCAGATCCTTCCCCTTATATATTAAATCACACAAGTTATGTTTTGGTACTGCCCCAAACATGATCTCTATGTTGGCAAGCCCGAAATCCGCATCCAGAATGATCACCTTCTGTCCCATCTTACGAAACTGTACGGCAAGATTGATCGCTGTGTTGGACTTTCCGACGCCGCCTTTCCCGCTGGTGACAGTAATGACTCTGGCCAGAGTACGCTTCGGCGGGGCGCTGCCCTTGATTATTCTTCGTAACTGTTCAGCCTGATCCATGTGATCTCCTTCTTACGTACTTTCCTCTTTCTCCTTAGTTCTTCCCTCCAAGCAATCTCTTGACCGTCTTCTGCGGATTAAAGTCTTCGATATCGTCCGGCACATTCTGTCCATAGGTTACATAGGAAAGATCAGCGCCCGTATAAAGCCGCAGATTCAGGAGATTTCCCAGTGTTGTGGTCTCGTCCAGCTTGGTAAAGATCAGCTTGTAGTCCGCCAGCTCCTTATAGGAGTCCGCAATACTGATCAGATCCCGGTATTTGGTGGTGGCGCTCAGAACCAAATGTACCTCCTTCTCCACTTTATCATCCACGGAATGTATGATATTACACATGTTATCTTTTTGCGTACTGTTCTGGTGGGAATGCCCCGCCGTATCAATCATGATATAATCGTAATCTCTAAAATCCTCCATTGCCTTACTGATCTCTTCTACCGTATAGATCACCCGAAAAGGCACCTCCAGGATGTTAGCATAAGTACGCAGCTGCTCCGCCGCAGCGATCCGATAAGTATCTGCTGTCAGAAGCGCCACCTTCTTCTTTTCATCCACCCGGAACTTGGAAGCGATCTTCGCGATCGTGGTGGTCTTGCCCACTCCGGTGGGTCCGATGAAAAACACCAGCTTAATGCCGTTTGACGCCGGTTCTATCCCGCTGGATTTTCCGAATTTCAAGATCATCTTCTGATAGATATTTGCCAGCGCATAGTCAAAGGGCATATTGGGCTTGTTGATCAGCTCGATCTCGTCAATGATCTCCTGGGCATATTTCTCATCCACCTCGTTTTCCAGCATGGTGTCATGCAGAAGCCGCATAAACTTATCTGTCTCCGACTCCTCCCTGACAGGCTCTGCGTTCTCTTCCTTCTCTGCCTTTTCCTCCTCCGGCTTCTGCAGCTGCTGCTCCAGAAGGGACTGTAAGCTGTCCAGCTTCTCCTCGATGGCGCTGTTGTTGTCCCGCTTCTCCGGAATTTCAATAACAGGTGTGCTTTTAACTGGTTCTTCCGCATTATTCTGACCGGTGGCGATCGCGCTGATAGCGGAAACTGCAGCCGAATACTTTTCGCTCTCCTCCTCCAGCGCTACCGTCACCTCCACCAACGGTGACTTCAAGAACGCGAAAAAGCCCCTGTTTTTCACGGGCTTAACATTCATGACGACTACGCCTTCCCCCAGTTCCTTTCTCGCGTTTTCAATCGCTTCCTTTTCAGTTTTTGCTGTAAATTTTTTAATTATCATTATGCTGTCACCATCCCAACAGACTGTAATTCGATCGTGGATTCCACTTCATTGTAGGACACAACAACCAGATCCTTATAGTAATCCTCTGTCAGCTTCTTAAAGTAAGCACGCACAATAGGAGATGTGATCACGATCGGTATCTTGCCCAGATCCTCCAGTTTCTTGGTCTCCACACCGACAGATTCCATAATGTTCTTCGTCTTGGCCGGATCGAGAGTCAGATATGCTCCCTGCTCTGTCTGCTTGACGCTTGCCATGATCTCCTGCTCCAGTCTGGGATCCAGTGTCACAACGCTGGTCGTCTCGTTGGCCGGGAAGAATTTGCCCGAGATCGCACGCTTCAGGCTCTGTCTGACGTATTCTGTCAGAATATCGGTATCTCTGGTGGTAGCCGCATAGTCCGCCAGAGTCTCGAATATGGTGAGCAGATCCCGGATGGAAATACCCTCCTTTAAGAGATTCTGCAGCACCTTCTGTATCTCGCCAAGGCCCAGAAGTTTGGGTACCAGCTCCTCCACCAGGGAAGGATTGGTCTCTTTTAAGTTGTCCACCAGGCTCTGTACATCCTGTCTCGTGAGCAATTCGGATATGTACTGTCTGATGATCTCTGTCAGATGCGTCGCAATGATGGACGGCGGATCGACCACCGTATATCCCATGCTCTCCGCACGCTCTCTCTGTCCCTCTGTGATCCAGATAGCCGGCAGATGGAAGGACGGCTCAAAGGTAGGTATTCCCGTGATCTCCTCCTCCACATAACCGGGATTCATCGCCATATAGTGGTCAAACAGAATCTCACCTTCACTGACCTGTACACCCTTTATTTTAATAATATATTGGTTCGGATTCAACTGTATGTTATCACGCAGACGAATAATCGGCACCACAGTACCAAGCTCTAAGGCGATCTGTCTTCTGATCATGACCACACGGTCTAAGAGGTCTCCGCCCTGATTGACGTCCGCCAGAGGGATGATGCCGTAACCAAACTCCAACTCGATGGGATCCACCTGCAGGAGGGAGGTGACATTTTCCGGCTGCCTTATCTCTTCCGCCGCTGCCTCCTCCACGTCGGTCTCATGCTCGATTTCGGCTGTCTCGATGGTGCCTGCGATCACTCTTCCCACCACGACAAAGATAAGACCAAGGCCCACGAAAACCACGGCATTCAGGGGCGTGACGATTCCCAGGAAAGCGAGAACCGCGCCCACCAGATACATGACCTTGGGTACACCGAAGAGCTGGCTGATCAGCACCGTACCGATATCCGCCTCCTTAGACCCCTTCGTCACCAGAATACCGGTGGCAAGAGAGATCAGAAGAGACGGGATCTGGCTTACCAGACCGTCACCGATGGTCAGAATCGTATATTTATTGAGGGCTTCCATCATCTCCATCCCCTGACGAAGCACGCCGAAGGAGATACCTCCCACGATGTTGATGAAGGTGATCACCAGCCCCGCTGTAGCGTCTCCCTTGACATACTTCACGGCACCGTCCATGGAACCGAAGAAGGTGGATTCGTTCTGAATCTTCTCACGGCGCTCCTTAGCCTCTTCGTCCGTGATGGCACCGGTATTCAGATCAGCGTCAATAGCCATCTGCTTACCGGGCATAGCGTCCAGCGTAAATCGTGCCGTAACCTCCGCCACACGCTCGGAACCTTTGTTGATGATCATAAACTGCACGATGATCAGGATGATGAACACCAACACACCGATCACCAGATCGCCGCCTCCCACATACTGACCGAAAGTCTGTACCACATTTCCGGGATCACCGGTGGACAGAATCAGTCTGGTGGAAGAGACGTTCAGGGCGATTCTGAATATCGTTGTAAAGAGCAGGATCGTCGGATAAAACGACATCTTCAGCACTTCATTGGCAAACATACAGCTGAACATAACGGTAAAGGCAACTGCGATGTTACAAGCTAAAAGCACATCCAAAAGACCGGAGCTGATCGGCACGATCAACATCACAAACGCCGCCAGCACATACAAAGTAACGCCTATATCTCCGATTTTCAGCTTCTGCATCGCAATTCACCTCCTTTTCTATACTTTTCCCTGCAGATGGTATACGAAAGCCAGTACCTCCGCCACCGCCTGATACAGCTCCGGCGGTACCACGCTGCCCACATCCACATTGGCGTAGAGCATACGCGCCAGGGGTTTGTTTTCTACGATTTCTATATGGTTCTCCTTCGCCACATCCTTGATCTTCTGGGCCAGATAATCGGCTCCCTTCGCCACCACATAGGGCGCATCGTAAACCTCCGGCTCATACTTGATCGCCACCGCAAAATGGGTCGGGTTCGTGATGACAACATCCGCCTCAGGCAGCTTCTGCATCATACGCCGTCTTGAGGACTCCATCATTCTCTGACGCTGCTTGCCCTTGATCTGGGGGTCACCTTCCGAATTTTTGTACTCGTCCTTGACCTCCTGCTTGGTCATCTTCATGTCGTTTTTAAACTTAAACTTCTGATAGACAAAATCCGCCGCAGCGATCAGCATATAAAAGAGGGCGATGCGGATCCCCAGATTGGTCACCAGCACTCCCACCTGCACGATGCCCTGCTGCAGGGATAGATCGTAGAGCATGTAGATGGGCGGTATATTTTTTTTCAGATAACTGTATACCACATAGGCGATCAGCGCAATCTTTAGGATGGATTTTAACAGGTCCACCAGTTTACTCTTAGAAAAGAGCCGCTTAAACCCACTCACCGGGTTCAGCTTGCTGAACTTGGGCTGCAGGGGCTTCGTGGTGACCGTCCATTTTACCTGCAGAAGATTCGTGATAAACGCCACCAGAAACCCTGCCAGCAGAAAAGGCAAGATAATCTGCAGCACCCGAACCATCATCGTCACAAAAAGCCGTCTGAAAGTAATCGCCTGAATATGCCCCTCGTAGAGCTTGGTGTACTCCGGAATCTGGGAATACAGGTTATAGATATTCCCCACCAGATAGGTTCCCATGTGCATCGCCCAGAAACGCAGTACCAAAAAGGCCGCCAGCATTTCAAAGGCGTTGGTCACCTCTTTGCTCTTGGCAACCTGGCCTTCCTTTCGCGCATCCGTCAGTTTTTTACTGGTAGGCTCCTCCGTTTTTTCCCCGCCGGGACCGTCCTTGGCGAAGAACTGGAGATTATACTGTAAGATCACACCATGCCCTCCACGAAAGAAACGATCATCCTCTTCATCTGAGTAAACAGATTGTCCGACAGCGCCGGCAGCATCCGCATCGACAAAAAGAGAATGCTTAAGCCTACAAGCACCTTAAGCTGCATACCCACAGCAAACATGTTGAGCTGCGGAGAAACCTTAGCCAGCACGCCGAGTACACAGTTTAAAAAAATCATGGCACAGAAGATCGGCAGGATGATGCGGAATCCGATCGCGATATAATCCGCAAGGAACATAAGAACAGACTGCATCAGCGCCTCCGTCTTAAAGACCGCGCCATTTATCGGTATTAAGGTAAAGGTATCCACCATAGCCCGCAAAAGGTACTGGTAGAGACCTGAAATCAGCATTAAAAGCGTAAACATATATTGGTAAAACACGCCTGTGAAGGTCGCCTGCTCCCTGGTCGTCGGATCCATCAGGGAAACCATGGACAAACCGATCTCCATATCCGCAATGGTTCCCGCAAAAGAGGTCACCGAAGCGCAGATCTGTGCGCCCCATCCGATGAGAAAGCCGGTCAGAGCCTCTTTCATCACGATCACGGCAAATCCCAAAAGCGTGTTGTAAACCACCTCGTTATGATCCACCGCCTGGTAGAGCAGATAGGAAAAAAAGATNCTGAATCCCACCTTGACTCTGTTCGGCACATTCGACATGCTAAAAAACGGAGCAACGTACACAAAGCAGCTGATCCGCACCAGAATCAACAGAAAAAATTCTAAATCCGCATAAGTAAAGCTATAATCTATCATAGAGACACTTTCCCGTATCGGTATCTGCCCGCCGCTACTTAATATAGAGGTTAAAATTGGTCCACAGATCAATCATGAACTGTACCATATTATTCATGATCCAATGTCCCGCAAGCATCAGCATCANAAAAATCGNCAGTACNTTCGGTACAAAGGTGAGCGTCTGTTCCTGAATGGATGTGACCGTCTGAAAAATACTCACGCAAAGACCTACACACAAAGACACCAAAAGCATCGGTGCTGCGCATTTAATGATCGTAAAGATCGCCTGTTCAGCGATCACGGTGACATCATTGACCGACATATCTTCACACCCTTTCTCTCAGCGGCCGTTCTGACACCCGAATTATCAGATATATCTAATAATTGAAGCTCTCCACCACACCCTTGATCACAAGATACCATCCGTCCGCAAGGACAAAAAGGAGGATCTTAAACGGCATAGAGATCGTAGTCGGCGGCAGCATCATCATACCCATACTCATAAGGGTGGAAGCCACCACCATATCAATGACAATAAACGGAATATATATCAAAAAGCCGATGATAAACGCTTCTCGCAGCTCGTTTACGATAAAGGCAGGCACAAGAACGCTGATCGGTATATCGTCCAATTCGCCGCTCCACTCTGTACGGCTGACATCCATGAAGAAATTCACATCACTCTTCTGGGTCTGTGCGTACATGAACTGCCTGATCGGCGCTGCCGCCGCCGTAAGCGCTTCCTCCTGGGTCAGATCTCCCGCCTCATAGGGAAGGACGGCCTCCGTGTAGACCGCCGTCATCGTAGGCTGCATGATATAAAAGGTCAAAAACAGAGCTATACCTATCAAAACAGTATTCGGCGGAGCCGACTGTGTATTGAGCGCCTGCCTCGTAAAATGAAGAACAATGATAACCCTGGTAAAAGAGGTTAACATAAGAAGCAGCATCGGAGCGATTGCAATCAGAGTCAGGATCACCAGAATGCGCAGTGCACCATTCACGCTGCCATTCCCGTCATTGTACGTAACCGTCACCGTATTGGCAATATTCAATTCAGCCAGATCATCCGCATTGTCCGAAGCTCCGGGCGGATCCACATTCGTTCTCTCCGCATTGGTTCCGGTGAGATTGGATTCCCGGTAGGGGGTGTCCGTCACTGCATAAGCCGTTTCGCCCCAACTAAGATACAATATGCCTGCCACCATCAGCAGGCATATCAATTTTGCCAAATGATATCCGGAAAAATATTTCTTCATTCGTCTCGCCCGTCTTCTTTTTCCAGGATTCTTTCTTTTTGTATTTTCGNCAGTACATCCTTAAAACTGAACGCACTGCCGTCAGACCCCTCAGGAAAAGACAATTCCTCCTCAGGAATCTCTGATAACATTGTAACCGTATCCTTGCAGATCGCAACTGCCAAATACTTCCGTCCGATCCTGACGATCTGGATGTATTTGTTATTAGACAGTCTGAGCGTCTCCAGAATCTCCATATTCGCGCCCACAGTCATACCCTTCTGATAACCACCTATCCACTTCGTCACCACAGCCGTGATTGCCAGCACAAACACAAACAGCAGCAGGATCGTTATGAACTGCGCATAGGAGTCAGTCGTCCTATCTGATAATGCCAGAAGCATTAACCTACGACCTTCTTTACAGCCTCTAGCACGCGATCCGCCTGGAAAGGCTTAACAATGAAATCCTTGGCACCGGACTGAATAGACTCGATAACCATGGCCTGCTGTCCCATAGCGGAACACATAATAACCATTGCACCGGGATCACCCTCTTTGATCTTCTTGAGAGCCTGAATGCCATCCATCTCGGGCATCGTGATATCCATCAGCACAAGATCCGGCTTAAGCTCATTGTACTTCTCAACTGCCTTCGCGCCGTTCTCCGCCTCTCCTGCCACGTTATAGCCATTCTTGGTCAGGATATCCTTGATCATCATTCGCATAAACGCTGCATCATCACATACTAAAATATTTTTTGCCATCTCTTTTCTCCTATCACATATTATTTGATAATTTCGGTTACCCGAATACCAAAACTTTCCTCAATTACTACTACTTCACCCTTCGCCACAAACTTGCCGTTGACTAAAACGTCGATCGGTTCGCCTGCGATCTTATCCAGCTCGATGATCGTACCCGGCGCAAAATCCAGGATATCCGAAATGGATTTGGAGGTTCTTCCCAGCTCTACCGTCACCTCCAACGGCACATCCTTGATCAGCTCGATGTTCTCCTGNCTCTGCANGGGATTAAAGTCACCNGCAAANCTCTGGAANTGAACCGGCTGCACATTCATATTGGGCATCGCCATCTGGGGCATCATCTGCATCTGCGGCATCATCTGGGGCATTCCCATCTGCGGCATCATCTGCATCTGNCTCATATCCATCTGGGGCCGCCTGTGCNGGCATCGGCTGTGGAGCCGGAGCCGCCGCGGGTGCAGGTGCAGGTGCCGGTGCAGGTGCCGGTGCCGCTTCAGGAGCCGCTGCCGGTGCGTCACCTCCNCCTCCCTGACTGGTNATGAAGGTGTCNTAAACATCCTTNGCNAAATCCACCGGATATAACTGCATGATCGTGGAATCGATCANTTCGTCGATCTGCATTCTGAANGAAATCTTAACAAAGGTTCCGGCCAGGAACTCTGCAATATCACTNCCNGACTTAAAAGCCGTGAGATCCACCAGACTTGCCTCCGGCGGACTGATATCTATCATCTTNCCGAGCATCGTGGAGAGGGATGTGGCAGAGGAACCCATCATCTGGTTCATCGCCTCGGAGATCGCACTCAAGTGCAGCTCNCCCAACTCTCCGTCTGTATTACTGCCATCACCACCCATCATCAGGTCTGTGATGATCTTTACATCATGCTCCTTTAAGATCAGGATATTCGATCCGTCTAACCCCTGTGTATATTTGATCATAATGAATACGCAGGGTTTCTCGTAATCTTCCAGCACATTCTTCCATGTCGCCATCTTTACCACAGGCGTTGTGATATTCACCTTGCGGTTTACAATGGAAAACAAGGTNGTCGCCGAAGCGCCCATGCTGATATTTGCCACTTCACCGATGGCATCCTTCTCGCTTTCTGACAGGAGCGAGTCATCCGCATCCGGNCCGTCAAANGCGCNGGCATTTNCTTCCGCCGCAGTGTCATCAGCCGGCTCATCCGAGCCGTTTAACAGGGCATTTATTTCATCTTGTGATAACATTCCGTCCATGCTTCTATTCCCCCTCTCTGATCACCGAAGTGACTCTCACAGAATTCTTGTCTCTGCTTGTGCCAGGAAGTGCCGTGAATTTNTTGATATTACCCACANACACCGTGAGATCCTGTTCNACCTCGGTATCTAGTCGTATGATATCGCCGACCTGCAGATTTACAAAGTCGGTNACGGATATACTCGTCTNNCCCAGCACTGCCTTGACCGGAACATTTACGCGCTTGATGAGAGCCTCGATATATTCCTCGAAATCCTCGTTGCTCTGCTCCTGCATATTGGCGTACCAGAACTTCGTATTGAGCTTATCCATGACGCTCTCCAACGTGAAGAAGGGGAGACATACATTCATAAATCCTTCCACGTCACCGATCTTTATATTCAAGGTGACGATTGCGATCATATCATTCGGCGCGATGATCTGTGCAAACTGAGAGTTCGTCTCGATCCGTTCCATCATGGGGTTGATATCCACCACATTCTTCCACGGTTCACGCATCAGCTGCATAAACACTACCATCATTTTCTCTATGATCGTCATTTCGATCTCGGTGAACTCTCTGCTCTTCTCCAGCGGATCACCCGCGCCGCCCAGCATCCTGTCTATCATTGCAAATCCAAGCTGGGATGCCAGCTCTATCAGGATCGTACCGCCCAGNGGCTGAAAATCCACGATNCCCAGAATTACCGGGTTGGAAAGAGAGTTGCTGAACTCCGAAAAGATAACTGTCTCGGAGCTGGTCACCGATACCTGTATATTTTTTCTCAGATATACCGGCATACTCGTGGAGAGCAGCCGTCCGTAATGCTCAAATATGATTTCCAATGTTCGCAGGTGTTCTTTAGAGAACTTTGTAGGACGTTTAAAATCGTAATCCTTTACCTGCTTCTCATCGGCGCCATTCATCTCATCTGCATCTATCTCGCCGCTGCTGAGAGCGGCCAGCAGATTATCAATCTCGCTCTGTGATAGTACCTCACCCACGAAACTTCACCTCCTGCGGTCGTTTTCAGTCTAAGTACTATCCAAACATGATGTCAGAGAATGAAACGTTATAAATAAACCTGGAATCAAACATTGTCTGAATTCGATCCAGAATCTCCTTCTTGATCTGCTCCTGATTGTCTCTCGCTTCNTCTANCGTATACTGAGCGAACACAGCGTTGATCTCATCCTTGATCAATCCCTCCTGTAGNTGCCAGACTCTCGGCNGAGCCNTANNNCTTNTANNCCTCANCCTTTTTGTNGATGGAAAGCGTNATNGAAACGATACAGTAATGATCCTTGTCATCCCCCTCGCCCTTTTTTAACGGAACCGTCATGCTCTCGATAGAATAGGTCTCGGTGTCCGTCATAGCGACAGCCGGCTTTCCCTCCTTGCTCGCCAGTTCCAGATCCAGTACCGTAGCGATATCATCTACCAGCGCGGCAGTCTTCTTGGAAGCGCCTGTTACACTGAACATCATTATGGCAGTCAATACAATATTTACGATCAACAACGCCAGAATAATTACGGAAATCAGATTCTTCTTCATAGCCTTAGTTTTCTCCTTCTACACTTATCTTACTATTTCTAATAGGAACTCAGTGAATTGTATATTTTAATCTCCACTCTCCTGTTCTTCGCCCTTCCCTCCGGCGTGCTGTTATCCGCCACCGGCAGGTACTCTCCTCTGCCGGCATGCTTGATAGTCGCCGGATTCAGATTCGTGACCGAGAGAATGTAATCAAACACAGACAGCGCNCGTCCGGAACTGAGNTCATCGTTGTTGGANTATTTCGCTCCCGACATGGGCACATTGTCCGTGTGTCCCTCTATCTCGATGGTTCCTTCCGCGTACCGCTCCAGGATCAGTCCCACCTGATCTAATACCGGTTTCGCCTCATCCTTTAAGAGAACGCTCCCCGAATCGAAAAGCAACGCGCCTTTCAACGTAAGCTGAACATACTGGGCGGTGAACTGCACTTCCACCTCGTCCTCCATATCCGCCTCGTCCAGAGCCTCCTCGACGGCTTCGGCGAGCGCTTCGGATTCCTCCATCTGCGCCTCCTCCAAAACCTCCTGCGCGGCTGCCGTACTTTCATTGTTTGCCACATCCTCAGAGACCACCGAGCCATCGTCCAGCCGGCCCGTACTGTTTATATAATCATCCAGCTCATTGAGCTGGCTGACGCCATTACTGATCAGCATACCATCCCCGATCGCCTGCGCTCCCCCATCAAACACGGAGAACATCTGGTTAAAGGATGCCACTACCTTTTCCTGCTTCACTTCATCGATAGAAGACATAGAGAAAAGCAACACGAAGAAGCACAGGAGCAGATTCATNAAGTCAGAGAAGGTGGCCATCCACGCCGGCGAACCTTTAGGGGCTTCTTCCTCTTTCTTCTTAGCCATCTGCCTCACCTCCGCCCGCATCNNTNGAAGNCNTTCTGTCNGCNGGAGCCANGAAGGACTTCAGCTTTTCCTCAATAACTCGAGGGTTCTCACCTGCCTGAATGGAAAGCAGACCTTCAATCTCGATCTCCTTCATCATCATCTCTTCTGCATCTTTACCCTTTAGTTTATTAGCCACCGGCGCACAGATCCAGTTTGCCAGCACGGAACCGTAGAATGTGGTTACCAGCGCGACTGCCATGTTAGGACCGATGGATGCAAAATCCGACAGATCCTTCAGCATGTTGATCAGACCGATCAGGGTACCGATCATACCCCAGGCAGGACCCATGGCGCCCAGATTATCCCAGAAACCAATCTTATCCTTATGTCTTCCCTCCACACTTACAAGCTCTGTCTCCATGATGGCGCGCACAAGTTCCGGATCCGTACCGTCGACAATGAGAAGGATGCCCTTCTTCAAGAAATCGTCATCGATTTCTCCGGCAGCCTCCTCCAGAGAAAGCAGTCCCTCCTTACGCGCTACGTTAGAGAGATCTATAATTTTCTGAATGATCTCCGGCACATTCATCGTGGAAGTTTTAAAAATCAGAGTAAAACTCTTCAGATTCGCCAAAAAGTCGGGAATCGTATAGCTGGCAAGCATACACATTAAGGAACCGCCGTAGGTAATCAAAGCCGAAGGCATATCCAGGAAAGACTTGGTAGCGCTAAAACCCTTGCCCCACACCATACCGAAAACCATCAACGAAAAACAAGCGATAAGACCAATTAACGAAGCTATATCCATATGTACACACCCACTTTTACACTAGTCTGCAAAAATATCCTTTCTATACGATTTTACTAAATTTTTCACTTCTTGTCTACTTTCTTTTACAATTAATTTCCGTCCGGTGGTAAAAGACAGCACTGTGTCAGGCGTTTCCTCCACCAGCTCCAACAGATCGGGATTGATCAGCACCTTAACGCCATTGATCTTCGTAACCTCTACCATATGCTTCCTCCCATCTGTCCTTCTGCATCTTACAACTTTATTATTCTATCATACATCTACAAAAACTGCAAAAAAAAATTTTCCCAATTCTTTGACAAAGGAATACAAAACAGGGGAACTCCCGCAAACACTGCGAAAATTCCCCCATATTTTTTTATTTCGCGACTATCTCTTCAGATTTACCAGCTCCTCCAGCATGGAATCGGAGGTGGTGATGATACGGCTGTTTGCCTGGAAACCACGCTGGGTGGTGATCATCTCGGTAAACTCGCCCGCCAGATCCACGTTACTCATCTCCAGGACGCCTGACTCCATGGAACCCTCGCCGTCAGAGGTGATATCAATACCGATGCCGTCGAAATCACCGGAGTTCATGGTGGTGGAGTAGAGGTTGTTACCAGCCTTCGCAAGACCCGCCGGGTTAGCAAACTTTGCTACCGCGATCTGTCCCAGAAGCTTGGTCATACCGTTGTCGTAGGAGGCTCTGATCTTACCGTCCTGACCGACTTCTATACCGATCAGCTCACCGTGCTTACGGCCGCTGCCCAGATTGTTCGAGCTGCCGTCACCGCTGTCCAGACCTACGGTGGACACCTTACCGTTGTTGATGTTCATCACCGAGCTGAAATCGATGGAAATATCAGTAAAGTGGCTCAAATCCACATTCGAGCCTGTCAGGTCAGTCGCGGAAGCGCTGAAAGTCAGCGACGCCGCATTCTGCTCCGGGCTGCCGATGTATTCAAAGTTACCGGTTTCCGTGTCAAACACTAACCTGTTGCCGCTATAGCTCTCCGAGCTTGTAATGCTGGCATGCCCGTCGGGCGTGATAAAGTTGATCGAATAGGATATATTATCCGTACCGTGCAGGCCATAAACCTTCTCCAGGATCTCCTGTCTGTTGTCATCCCTATCCTCCAGCGTCACGCCAAAGGATCCGCCGCCGGACTGAGCCGGTGTAAATACGGAAGTCTTCGTGGTGTCAAAGTTCGCGGTGAAGGATATCGTTGCCGCCCCCTTCTCATCCACAGTGATCAGAGGACCATTGGCATCCGTAGCAAGCGCCACGCTGCCGCCCAGCTGGCTCAGCACCGCTGCCCATCCGGTTTCACTAGCCGCCTGCGGCGGATTCGTAAGCGTAGTGGGACCTAACGCTATGGGAGTATCGCTTGTATAATTGCCATCGGCATCCTTCGGTCTGTAATAGTACTGCCCCTGGTCTTCATCATAGGCAAGCCCGTACTCTCTCTCCAGCACATCCTTGGTCAGCGTCACATCGCCCTGCACAGTTACCGTGGTCTCTGCGTCATACTGCGTAGCCGCAGTAGGAAGCGCTCCACCGTTAATCTGTGTCACCTTCACCGTATCACCGGCCAGACTCATCATCGGATTCCCCGAGAAACCGCTCAGGATCTCGTCAAAGTTATAGCTGACCGTGAAAGATGCCGGGGTCGTGCCATTCGCCGGGTTGTACGTCACACTGCCGTCGTTGGGCAGAGCATATACCTTCGTCTCCGTGATCGGCGCCTGCTCCCCGCCGAAGTTTGCGATCTGGTTGATATCGTTGACATTGTAGTATGTCTTCAGAGAAATGCCGTCCTCGTTGATGATGTCGTCCAACTGTACATAGTAGTTGCCGTCCTGACTCATCGCGTGCACGCTCATCAGCGCTGTATACTGATAGCCCAGCTTATCGAAGAAGGTCAGTGTCATGACCTTACCGGCTTTGCTGTGTACCTGAGTGTCGTTCTTATCCAGGATACCGGAAGCGTAGCCCATGGTGGTGGACTCCGGCGGTGCAGTCAGATTATCCCGGTTCATGACCTGCAGGGCGGAAACCACATCGGAGCGGATATCTCCGGTCTCCTCATCCACCTGCCAGCCCATCACACGATAACCGGTGCTCGCCATAACCAGATTACCCGCACCGTCGATGGTGAACGCACCGTCTCTGGTAAAGAAGTTCTGGGAGCCGCTGTTTACAATGAAGAAGGACTCGCCGGAAATCATCACATCCCAGGGATTGTTCGTAGACTGGGCGGAACCCTGTCTGGTGATCGCCGTGTTGATGGCTGCGGTCTTGGCGCCCAGACCGATCTGTCTTGCGTTGATACCGCCTCGGCCGGTAGCCGCGTTCGCGCCGGAAGCCGCCTGTGTGGTCTGGTATAACAGATCGCTGAATACCATGTTCTGTGACTTATACGCTGTCGTGTTTACGTTTGCAATGTTGTTACCGATAACATCCATTCTGGTCTGGTGGGTCTTAAGACCCGACACGCCAGAAAACAATGATCTCATCATAGTGAAATGACCTCCTTAATAATGTGGGAACCGTTGTCCTCTCTGTCAGTCGAGGACGGTAAGCCTCCTGTAAGGTCCGGCTTATATGATTACGGCTCCGTCTATGTTTGTAAATACATTCTCATCAGCCTCTGTCTGATCCATCGCCGTGATGACCGTCTGATTCGGTACGCTCACGATAAATGCAAGGGAATCAACTATGACCAATGATTCGCTTATCCCCTTCGCCGAAGCTTTGGCTGCCCCCAAGTTCAGGCGTTCCACCTGTTCCTCAGTCAGTTCAATATTTCTGTCCACCAGCCGGTTTGCCGCATGCTTGGAAAATTTTACTTCCCCGGACTGCTGCATCCCGTCCGTCTTCGTCGACAGAATGTCCCGGAAGCTTATGCCTCCCTGCGCAGGCGCTCCGTCCCTGGATCTGCCTGTCTTTAAATATTGATCCTGCAGCTGTTCTATCGAGGGGAAAGAACTGCCTTGAATCTTCATATATCTCTCCTCCCTGAGATAGCCGTCTTACTCACGGCGCTTATTCATCGTCGGAACCGCCGTCGTCACCATCACCTTTATTTGCCTCGGCGATCGCCACCAGATCCTTCATCTTCGTCACATACTTCTTCATGGTAGCCACTTCTTCATCCGTCAGGAATTCCTTCTGGTAATCCGACATACCGTTGTACATCTCATCCAGCTTTTCTACCTTCTCTCTGTCCGCCACGGTCAGATTCTCGTATGCCGGAAGCTTGTTGTAGATATTCTTCCAATCCGCCGCCAGCTTGTAGGCCTCCAGATAAGTGGGATCTGCCACGGTATCCAGATCGTCCATAGAATACAGGTCGCCGTTCACGGAGAGGTATGCCTTATTCTTCTCGTATACCACATAGTCCACATTGCCCTGCACATTTACGGTTCTGCCAGCGCTGTCAGTCACCTTCAAAAGCACGGTCTGCCCTACCAGCGAGGATGCCCGGAACAGATCCATGGATGCACTCATATTCTGCATCTGCTCTAACTCTGAGAATGTCGCATACTGCGAAATATACTCCGTGTTAGAGGTGGGCTCCAGTGGATCCTGATATTTCATCTGTGCCACCAAAAGCTGTAAGAAGGCGTCCTTATCCAGACTGTCGTTGCCGGTTTTCTTCTTGGAATTCGCAAGAGACGCCGCGGAATTGGATTCCACAAATTTACCGTCTTTTACTTCCTGTACTACTCCCATATTGTCACTCCTTTCTGTCTGTCATCCCTTATGCCGTATAATCTACTGTGCTGCCGTTTGCCTGCATCATCTCCACTGCGATCCGCTCCGAATCTTCCATCTCCTCCAGAGCATCCTCCTCCAGATCGTCCAGATTGATCCTTCTTGTGGATTTCTTCGTCGCCTCTCTCTGCTGTTCGGCCGTATCCTGCTCCTGCGAATACTGCTCGCCGTAAGCATGGTTCGCAACTGTGACTTCCACGGCCTCCACCTTGATGCCCTGCTCCTCAAACTGTTGTTTGAGCTGGATCATCTGGGTCTCCAGAACCGCCTTCACCGTCTCATTCTGTGCCGCAAACTGCGCTGTGATGACACCGTCCTTCGCCGCCAGCTGTACATGCACCGTGCCCAGGCTTGCGGGATGCAGCTGCATCTCCAGCTCCTGTGTCTCGGACTCGATATTGCTCTTCATGTACTCTACGATCTGATCCATGATCTGATTCGTCTCCGGCTGTGTGTATACCGGCTGCTCCGCCGGTGCTTCGACCTCTTCGGTCTGCCCTGTCAGATTCTGTAAGAAAGTGTTTTGGGCGTTCTGTTCTCCCGCCATACTTCCCTCGCCCCCTCTTCCCGTATCCGCTTTTCTGGAAACAGGCTCGGTCTCAGGCTTCGCCGTCTCTGTGATCTGCTCGCTGACATGCTTTTCGCCGCTGGCATCATCGACTGTCACCTTGATCTGTACGGTACCGCCATCCTTCTGTACGGACACTGCGTAGTCCTTCATGCCCTCCACGCTCACCTCCGGTGTCTGTGTCAAAGGCTCCTCCACAGTCTCCTGCTTTGCTGCGCTCATCTGCTCCATCA
>JAAUZW010000017.1:0-55604 GCA_014804385.1 Lachnospiraceae bacterium
TGTGGAGTCGGAAGATGCGTGGATGGGAGAAAACGGCTTCGATCAGATCAGCTTTCGTATTTCCACCAATCCGGGCGAACCGGTGCGGGAGCTGGCGCAGGTAGCCAGTGGAGGAGAACTCTCCCGCATTATGCTGGCGTTAAAGACGGTGCTTGCGGATAAGGACGACATCGAGACGCTGATTTTCGATGAGATTGATACCGGAATCAGCGGCAGGACTGCATGGAAGGTATCAGAGAAGATGGGGATTCTGGGAAAAGGACACCAATTGATCTGTATCACCCATCTGCCCCAGATTGCAGCGATGGCGGATACCCATTATGTGATCGAAAAGCAGGTCGTGGATCAAAGATCCATAACCGGGATCCGGGAGCTTTCTGAAAAGGAGAGCGTGGAAGAACTGGCCCGGATGCTGGGGGGCGACAGTATTACGG
Organism: Lachnospiraceae bacterium; assembly: GCA_014804385.1. GTDB lineage: Bacteria > Bacillota > Clostridia > Lachnospirales > Lachnospiraceae > UBA3282. The sequence goes on from JAAUZW010000017.1 coordinate 435, forward strand.
AGAATGCGTTGAAAAATGCCGAAGAAATGAAAGAATTGGCAGGAAAAAACAGATAATTTAGAAATTAAAAAAAGAGGATTCTTCACATACTAGAAAGGACATACTGTAAATGTGTGTCCTTTTTGCGCGTATAAGCAGAGTCAGAAGGCAGCAGGAACAAGATGCATGCTTGCATGCAAGATTGTCCATGATGACTTATGACGAGCAACGCGAACGAGAGATGCGAGGCATCTCGAGTCTGCTTATACACGTAACAAAATCAGTGAAGGGAATGTGAAGAGTGGACAATTCGATATATATGACGAAGCGACAGGAGAGAAAATATCGGAAATTTTTGTGGGCCCTGCTTTTGATGGGAGTGTCGGCGCTTTTGTGCAACATTTATTTTTCCTATTGGCAGAAGATACCATCAAAGATCAAGATACGTGCCGGCGTGGAACAGGAATTTGATTTCCGGGTGCCGGTGTCGGGAGAAATCTACCGGACCGCGGAAGAAGTTGCGGCGGTATCTTCTGTGACGGATGTGGACGAGGAGGCGGAACAGGTCCTGTCGGGGGGAGAGACCGCGGAGAGCATTCATGTGAATTTTGCACATACCGTGCGGCTGAAAGCAAATGAAGTCGATACTTATCAGATGGATCTGAAGCTGTTTGGCGTGCTGCCCTATAAAAATGTGGATGTGGAGGTAATCCAGGATAAAATGCTGATCCCTTCCGGACTTCCCATCGGCATCTACGTGAAGACGGACGGTGTGCTGGTGGTGGGGATCGGAGAGTTTGAGAACAGTGAAGGGAATACGATATCGCCTGCCAGGTATGTGTTGCAAAAGGGAGATTATATTTTGAAATGCAATGGAGAGACGGTGGAGAATAAGAAACAGTTTATCAGTATGGTGGAGAGCTCTGAGGGAGAGGATTTGATACTTACGATCCGTCGGAACAATGAAGTAACAGATGTTATGGTCAGCCCCGGCGCCAATCAGATGCAGGAGTGGAAGCTGGGCATCTGGATCAGAGACAATGCTCAGGGAATCGGTACCATGACCTATGAGGGTACGGACAATAGCTTTGGGGCGCTGGGCCATGGCATTAACGATGTGGATACCTCCATTTTGATGAATCTGGAGGAAGGGACCCTCTATAAGACGGAAATCGTGGGCATTACCAGAGGCGCTAACGGAACACCCGGAGAATTGACGGGATACATCGAGTATGACAGCGACAATGTGATCGGAGAAATCACAGAAAATACGGCGGAGGGGATTTTTGGCGTCTGTGATAACGAATTGATAGAGAATGCTGCTTTTGATCCTGTTCCCATTGCGTTAAAGCAGGAAATTGAGCTGGGGCCGGCGCAGATTATCTGTTCTGTCTCAGGGGAACCGGAATTTTATGATGTGGAGATCGTGGAGGTGGATCTGGAGCATGAAAATGTCAATAGAGGCATCGTGATCCGGGTGGTGGACGAAAAGCTTCTGATGTTGACGGGAGGAATCATACAGGGGATGAGCGGCAGCCCGATCATCCAGAACGGCAAGCTGGCGGGGGCAGTAACTCATGTGCTGGTGAATGATTCCACGAAGGGATACGGGATCTTTATCGAGGAGATGCTGACGCACTAGGAAATGCACGGATATGTGTAATGCGATGCCTAAATGTTTCCCCGATCCCGACTATTGTTTATAATGAGAGAGTGGTATGGATATCAAGCCAGAAGTCAAAGGGGAAATGGAGGAAACAAATGGAGACAATAAATGTGACGGCTACAAGAGATCAGGAACAGATCTATCGGCTCCTGGATAATCTGATCAGTGCAAACAAAGAATTTCGGATTCTGATAACCGTTCCTTCCGGGGAAACGGATAAGAATATACCGGATGGGACGGAGGTGTCAGAATCTGAGAATCGGGATCTGGAGAAGGATGTAACGGATATGATCCACGAGATCGGGGTGCCCGCTCACATCAAGGGTTATCAGTATCTGAGGGAAGCGATCATGATGTCGGTGGAGGATGTGGAGATGCTGGGATCAATCACGAAGATACTCTATCCCACTATAGCGAAAAAATATCAGACAACGCCCAGCCGGGTGGAGCGGGCCATCCGTCATGCTATCGAGGTGGCGTGGTCCAGAGGCAGGATGGAGACGCTGGACGCACTTTTCGGTTATACCATCAATACAGGGAAAGGAAAGCCTACGAATTCAGAGTTTATTGCTTTAATTGCAGATAAGATTCGACTGCAGTACCGGCATTAATAAATTTTAACCTTAGTTAAAATTCAAAATAATCCTTTTATTGACACCCGAAATATTGTATACTGTTATTTAAGAGTTCTAGCGGACTGTATGTACAAAAATGACAGGCTACGGTTGGAGGGTTGGTATGAAGAAAATATTATTTGTTGCGTCGGAGGGGGTACCTTTTATCAAAACGGGGGGCTTGGCGGATGTAGTCGGTTCCCTGCCCAAATGTATTGACAAAGAGTATTATGACGTGCGGGTGATACTTCCCAAATATACCTGTATGAAACAGGAAATGAAGGATAAGCTCACCTATAGGGCGCATTTTTACATGGATTTCCACTGGAAAGAAGAGTATGTGGGTATTCTGGAAGCGGAAGTNGATGGNGTGAAGTATTATTTTATTGATAACGAGAGTTATTTTAATGGTTTTCAGCCTTACAGTGACAACGCTTTGTTTGAGATCGAGAAGTATGCCTTTTTCTCTAAAGCNGCACTGTGNATTCTGCCTGTGATCGATTTCAGGCCGGATCTGATCCACTGCCATGACTGGCAGACAGGTCTGATTCCGGTGTATCTGAAGGAGCGTTTCCAGGGCGGAGAATTCTATCGGGGCATTAAGACCGTTATGACGATCCATAACCTGAAGTTCCAGGGNAAATGGAANGTGAAGGANGTCAAGGAGATCACGGGTCTGCCGGGATATTTCTTNACTTCCGATAAGCTGGANGCCTATAAGGATGCCAACCTCTTAAAGGGCGGTTTGGTCTACGCGGACGCGATTACCACGGTCAGCGATACCTACGCGGAGGAGATCAAAACGGCGTTTTACGGCGAGGGCTTAAACGGACTTCTCTGTGCCAGAGCGAGGGATCTGCGCGGTATCGTGAACGGTGTTGATTATGAGGACTTTAATCCGGAGACGGATAAGNACATAGATTTNAAGTACAATGCNGTCAATTTCCGCAAGGAAAAGGTNAANAATAANCGNGCTCTGCAGGAGGAGCTGGGCTTAAATCAGGATGANAAGGCCATGATGATCGGTATNGTGTCGAGACTGACAGGNCAGAAGGGNTTNGATCTGATCGCNTANATCATGGATGANNTNTGTCAGGATAATGTGCAGATCGTGGTGCTNGGTACNGGCGAGGAGCAGTATGAGAATATGTTCCGCCACTTTGACTGGNAATATCACGGCAAGGTGTCGGCAAACATCTATTATTCAGACGCGCTCTCCCATAAGATCTATGCNGCCAGCGATGCNTTCCTGATGCCNTCTCTCTTNGAGCCCTGCGGNTTGAGCCAGTTGATGTCTCTGCGCTANGGCACGGTNCCCATNGTGCGTGAGACCGGCGGTCTGAAGGATACGGTACAGCCCTACAATGAATACGAGGGTGTGGGCACCGGCTTCAGTTTCAGGAACTACAATGCCCATGAGATGCTGGGAACGATCCGGTATGCAGAGCATATCTATTATGATAAGAAGCGGGAGTGGAATAAGATCGTGGACAGAGGTATGGCTGCGGACTTCTCCTGGCATGTATCTGCTAAGAAGTATCAGGAAATGTATGACTGGCTGATTGGATAAGGGACATGGAACATCCGAANAAAAAAAACACATTTGTGTTTCAGGCGGGCATCCTGGCGGCAGCCGGGATGCTCGTCAAAGTGATCGGCCTGATATACAGAAGCCCTCTCCTTTCCATCATTGGAATCGAGGGCAACGGGTATTACAACACGGCGATCAATATTTATACAATTATATTGTTGATTTCTTCCTACAGCATTCCCTCGGCAATCTCCAAGGTGATCGCACAGAGGCTTGCTTTTAAGGAGTTTAGGAATGCACAGAGGGTTTTCGTCTGTGCACTTCTTTATGTGCTGATCGTGGGCGGTATCGCCTCGATCCTGACCTTTGTGGGAGCGCCATATCTGGTGAGGAAGAATCCNAATGCGGTGTTGGCCCTTCGAGTGCTGGCGCCGACTATCTTTTTTTCAGGTTTCCTGGGTGTGTTCCGTGGCTTCTTTCAGGCTCACGGGTCCATGATGCATACCTCCATCTCACAGATTTTGGAGCAGATTCTCAATGCGGCGGTCAGTATACTGGCGGCGAAGTTTTTGATCGGGCTGGTGGCGGATGAGGATGCCACCACGCGCGCCATCTATGGTTCGGCAGGTTCGGCNCTGGGAACCGGGGCAGGCGTGCTGATCGGCCTTCTGTTTATGCTCGGGATGTACCGCTTAAACAGCGGGATCATCAAAAAACGGGTGGGGCGGGACAAAAGTCGGCATGAGGAGTCCTATCAGGAGATCTTCAAGGTAATCTTTACCATCGTTACCCCCTTTATTCTCAGTACCTTTATCTATAACTGCACCACGGTGGTCAATATGACCATCTTCTCTCATGTCATGGTGGATTATAAGAAGGTGGATGCGATATTGGTGAGCAATCAATATGGTATCTTTTCGGGATTGGCGGTGGCGGTGGTAAATATTCCGATCGCTATTGCCTCAGCCATGTCTTCGGCCATCATGCCGGGAGTAGCGGCCTCCTATGTGCGGGGCACTCTGGCACAGACCAGAAAACAGGTGGAGCGGGCAGTACAGCTGACGATGCTCATCGCGATCCCGGCGGCGGTGGGAATGGCGGTACTGCCGAAACCCATCATGCAGTTTATCTTTCCCCAGAAAGAATCTCTGGATATCGCGTCAGGGCTTTTGGCGGCGCTTGCCGTCACCATTGTGCTCTATGGACTCTCTACTCTGACTAATGCGATACTGCAGGGAATCGGTAAGGTCAATACGCCGGTGATTCACGCGGCCATAGCGCTGGCGATCCAGGTGGCGGGTCTGATTGCCCTTTTGCTGTATACGAATCTGGATCTCTATGCTCTGGCGCTTGCCAATATCATTTATTCACTGGTGGTGTGCGTGCTCAATCAGCTCTCTGTGAGAAAACATCTGGAATACCGTATGGATGTGATGAAGCTTTTTGTTAAGCCGGGTTTCGCGGCGGCTGTGATGGGAGCGGCGGCCTTCGGCATCTATCATGGACTGATGTTGCTTTTGCCTGTGAGCCGTGTGGTGCTGCTTGTGGCGATCGGTGTGGGCGTCTGTGTCTATGCGGCGGTCCTGCTTTTGATTGGCGGCGTGAAGGAGGAGGAGCTTCTGGCATTCCCGAAAGGCAGGATGCTTGTTGCTCTTGCTAAAAAATTACATCTGTTATCAGATGGGCCGAAAAAAGTGAAAAAGGGAAAGCGTGTAAAGAAAAAGAAGAGAAGACGGAGAAAGAAGCGAAAAAAGAAGAAGGAGGGGATACCCCTGTGAGAGTGAGATGGCAGGCTGTACTGCTCATGCTTTGGCTGACGGCAGCGCTTTTTGGCTGCGGGAAAGAGGAATCCCCCGCTCTGTTAAAAATGACCTTTCTGGATACGGGGAAATCGGACTGTATCGTGATCGAAGCAGGGGAGAGCGTGGTGGTGAATGATGCGGCGGATGAGGACGATCAGGAGATGATCTGTGAGTTTCTGGACAGTCTGCAGACGGAACAGATTGAGTATCTTATCTTAAGCCACTTTGATAAAGATCATATCGGCAGTGCGGCCAAACTGCTGCGGCGCTATGAGGTGGGCTGTGTGTTGATGCCGGACTATCAGGAGGATTCGGAACCTTACCTTGCGCTTATGGAGGCTCTGAATGAGACGGAAACCGAGAGCAGGCGGCTGCAGGAGAATTATCAGTTTTCTTTGGAGGGAATAGAGTTTTATGTGGATGCGCCCCGTGAGGTATCCTATGAGAATGACAATAACTACTCATTGATAACGTGTGTTACTTGTGGAGAAAACCAGATTCTTTTGATGGGAGACGCCCAGAAACAGCGGACGGAGGAGTTTTTAGAATCCTCCCATTGGTCACAGAACTGTGATCTGATCAAGATGCCCCACCACGGGGATTACAATAAGAGACTGCGGGATCTGTTTGTGCAGGCGCGGCCTCGGTATGCCGTTCTCACGGCCGGAGCGGAGCGGAGCCGGGTGGAGAAGGAGACACTTGCTCTTTTGGAGGCCTGTCGATGCAGCGTTTACTATACGGATGAGGGGACTGTCACAGTCACGTCAAACGGGATAAATCTGCAGGTGGGTCAGATGGCTGGTTCGGGAAATTGATCCGCCTGCAGGACGAGTCGTTTAGGATAGCTCGGTCAGACCGGAGATATCGGAGTCTATCGCCATGGAGTAGTTTGTATAGTACACCACAAAGCCGGGCTTAGCACCGGCTGGTTTTTTGACATGCTTTTTCTGGATATAATCGATTTCTACTTTGTCCTGTTCGCGGCCTCTGGAATAGTAGGCGGCAAGCCTTGCAGCCTCCTCGAAGGCACGGTCCGGCACTTCCTTTCCCTCTGTCCTTAAGATAACGTGGGAGCCGGGCATCTGTTTGGCGTGAAACCACCAGTCTCCTCCGGTGGCGAATTTAAAGGTGAGCTCATCGTTCTGGAAATTGTTTTTCCCCACATAGAGGTGGAAACCGTCGCTGCTCACGTAGTGGAAGGGTTTGCTTGTGATCTTCGCCTTTTTGGTGCCGCCTTTCCGGCGGATATAACCGCTCTCGATCAGCTCTTCCCGAATCTGTACCAGATCCTCCTCCTGCATGGCGATATCCAGGGCGGAGAGGATGGATTCCAGATGTTCGATCTCTTCTTTGACCTGCACGGTCAATTCTGAGAGCGCTTCATAGGTTCTCTTCATTTTCCCGTATTTATCAAAATATCTCTGGGCATTTTCCTGGGCCGTGAGGGTGTCATCCAGAGGGATAGTCACCGGTTCGCCGGTGTAGTAGTTGACAGCTTCCAGCGTTTTTGCGCCTGGCGCCGCGCTGTAGCCGTAGGTGTTTAAAAGCTCTCCGTAGACCTTATAGGTGTCCCGCTTTTTGGTGTCCTCCATCTGTCGAAGCTGCAGGTCATATTTTTTGACATTGCGCTCCAGGGCAGTCTGTACGATGCGCCTTAAGTCGATGGATTTCTGCCGGATGCGGGTCACGGTTTCCCGTTCTGCGTAGTAGCGCTCCAGCACGCTGCTGATACTGGGGGAGGAACTGCTTTCCTTGTCACGGTAGAGGGTCAAAGGCAGGGCGGCAAATTCGATGGGCGTCTTACCGTCGTAGATGATGACAGGGGAAAACGTCCCTGCGGCCACCTGCGCCATCATATCCGTGAATGCGGAAAAGACCGCCTGTAGAGAATCATCATCGGTATCGGCCAACGCTTTTGCGGGCAGATCGGCGTCCACACCGGCCCGGTAACAGATCTCCTGGGCAATGACCGGGGAGAGTCCGGTATAGGTGGTGTAGAGCGCCTTGTAGAGCGGCATAGGCTTTTCCTGCATTTTTACTTTAAAGTTTACATAACTCGAATCCGAGCGGTCTTTCAAGGACAAAGGATTCTGTTTATCCTGAGTCTGCGGGATAAAGTAGGGGTGGCCCGGCAGCACCTCTCTGACAGAGCTGACCATAGCGGAGACGTGCTTGATACTGTCTATGATCTGTTCCTTATCATCGCAGAAAATGATATTGCTGTGCTTGCCCATGATCTCCACGATCAGTTTCTTTTGACACAGGTCCCCCAGCTCGTTTAAGTGCTCCAGATCGATATGGATGATGCGTTCCAGTCCCGGCTGGGAGATGGCGGCGATGCGGGCGTTTTGCAGATGCTTGCGCAGGAGCATGCAAAAGCCCGGTGCAGTCATAGGGCTTTGTCTGTTTTTCTCTGTCAGATAGACCAGAGGGAGAGAGGCGTCCGCGGATACCAACAGGCGGTACTGACCGCCGTTATTCTTTATGGTGAGAAGAAGCGCATCGTTCTCCGGCTGGGCGATCTTATAGATGCGTCCGCCCAGAAGTGTCTCCTGTAATTCTTTTGTGATATTTGCAATGGTGATGCCGTCAAAAGCCATATTGCATTCCGTCCTTTCGCAGATTGCTGAGTCTGCGTCTATGATATTATAATCACAGATGCTGTAATCTTCTGCATTGCCAACAAGAATTACGTAGTAATTCTTGCGACGCAGACTGCTGAGTCTGCGTCTATGATACCATAACAGATACGTTAGCGTAAACCATTGACTATTAAACTTCTTTCCACTATAATAAAGACTGTATGCGTGGGTCTTTTTGTTATATTATTATAGAAAGAATCGTTGTCGGACGGCAGCGATTTCCTACAAAAGGAGAAAGAAGAGTACGACTATGATCAAGAGCATGACCGGTTTCGGCAGATGTGAGGTGGCGGAGGGAGCACGGAAGATCACCGTGGAGATGAAATCTGTCAATCACAGATATCTGGATGTCAACATCAAGATGCCGAAGAAATTGAACTTTTTTGAGACCGCGATCCGGAATGAACTCAAGAACTATATGCAGAGGGGAAAGGTGGATATCTTTATCTCCTATGAGGACATGACGGAAACAAATGTCTGCGTAAAGTACAACAGGGATCTGGCGGCAGAGTACATGAAGTATCTCTGGCAGATGTCGGAGGACTTTTCACTGGATAATGATGTCCGTGTGTCTACGCTGTCACGTTATCCGGAAGTGCTGACCATGGAGGAGCAGTCCATTGATGAGGAGGAGCTCTGGCATCTTTTGGAGAAGGCAGTACGGGGGGCGGCGGAATCCTTTATAGAAACCAGAGTGAAAGAGGGAGAAAACATCCGGGATGATCTGTTTGCAAAGTTGAATGCTATGTTAGCCAGTGTGGAGTTTATCGAACACCGTTCCCCCCAGATCATTACGGAATATAAGCAGAAGCTTAAAGATAAAGTGAGAGAGCTGCTGGAGGATACCCAGATCGATGAGGCGAGACTGCTGACGGAGGTGACAATTTTTGCGGACAAGGTTTGTGTGGACGAGGAACTGGTGCGCTTAAAGAGTCATATTTCAGCCACGAAGGAGAGTATTAAGGAGGGCGGCAGTATCGGGCGCAAGCTGGATTTTCTGGCACAGGAGATGAACCGCGAGGCCAACACCATTCTCTCCAAGACGACAGATCTGGAGATATCCAACCGGGCCATCGAGTTAAAGACCGAGATCGAGAAGGTCAGAGAACAGATACAGAATATCGAGTAAGGATGATTTTATGGGAAGACTGATTCATATAGGCTTTGGCAATGTGGTCAATACAGGAAAGATCATTGCTATTGTGAGCCCTGATTCGGCGCCGGTCAAGCGCATGGTGCAGAGAGCAAAGGAAATGGGGACGGCCATTGACGCCACCCAGGGGCGCAAGACAAAGGCAGTGCTGGTGATGGAAAACAGTCAGATCGTATTATCAGCGCTTTTGCCGGAGACTATATCGGGCAGGGCACAGACAGAGGATGGACAGACAAATGAAGAATAAGGGAATATTGATTGTCGTTTCCGGTTTTTCGGGGGCGGGGAAGGGTACCTTAATGAAGCGGCTGGTGGAGGAGTACGATGGCTATGCGCTGTCGATCTCGGCGACTACCCGTGCGCCGCGGCCCGGCGAAGAGGATGGCAGAGAGTATTTCTTTTTGTCNGAGGNNGANTTTGAAAANAGGATCGNAGACAAGGCGNTGATCGAGTATGCGNCCTANTGNGGCAACTATTACGGGACTCCGCGGGATTATGTGGANAANGAGCTTATGCAGGGNCATGATGTGATCCTGGAAATTGAGATTCAGGGAGCGCATAAGATAAAAGAGCAGTATCCGGANGCTNTGTTGCTTTTTGTGATGCCGCCCAGCGCGGAAGANCTGNACCGCAGACTNTCCGGCAGGGGAACNGAGACAAANGAGGTCATCGATCAGAGAATGCNCCGTGCAGTACAGGAGGCGGAGGGNATCGAGGACTATGAATATATTGTGGTAAATGATGATTTGGAAACTTGCGTACAGACGCTTCATGGGATCGTTGCCGCTGCACACCATGCGCCGGAGCGCAATGAGGCGTTTATCGAAAAAATGAGACGGGAATTGAGAGGAGAATGATTATGTTACATCCATCTTATGCAGAATTGATCAATGTGGTAAACAGTGATGTGGAAAACGGNGAAGATCCGGTGGTGAACAGCAGATATTCNATCGTTATGGCTACCNCCAAGCGGGCAAGACAGATCATTGCCGGTGATGACGAGCTGGTGGACGGCAAGGGCAAAAAGCCTCTGTCTGTGGCTGTGGAGGAATTAAATCAGGGCAAGATCAANATCCTGAGCGANGANATTANCGAGGAAGCNGAAGAGGCTGCAGCAGAGGAGTAAGCACAGATATTTTGTTATGAAGAAAAAGNTCATGTTTGTATCCCTGGGATGCGATAAAAATCTGGTAGATTCCGAGAAGATGCTCGGTATGCTGGGGCAGGGCGGCTACACGTTTACCGATGACGAAACAGAGGCGGACATTGTGGTGGTCAATACCTGCTGCTTCATCGGGGACGCCAAGGAGGAGAGNGTCAACACGATCCTGGAGATGGCGGAANTAAAGAAGANTGGGGATATAGAGGTTCTCGTTGTGGCGGGCTGTCTGGCNCAGCGTTATCAGGAGGAAATCCGAAAGGAGATCGAGGAGGTGGATGCCGTTATCGGCACGACTGCCATTGATGAACTTCCGGAAACGCTGGATGAGATCTATGCAGGAAAGGGAAGAGACCACTATCAGAGCCTTGGCAGAATCCCGCTTACAGACGGGAGGCGTGTTGTTACCACGGGTGGACATTACGCTTATCTTAAGATCGCGGAGGGGTGCGATAAGCACTGTACCTACTGTATTATTCCCAAGGTGCGGGGCGCGTATCGGAGCGTTCCCATGGAGAGTCTTTTGCGGGAGGCAGAAGAGCTGGCAGGACAGGGTGTGAAGGAGCTGATCCTGGTGGCGCAGGAGACTACGATCTACGGAGTAGATATTTATGGACATAAAGCGCTGCCGGAACTTTTGCGCAGCTTGTGTCGGATCGAGGGGCTCATGTGGATCAGGCTGTTATATTGTTACCCGGAGGAAATAGACGACGACCTGATACAGGTGATGCGGGAAGAAGAGAAGATATGTCGCTATCTGGACATTCCGATCCAACACGCGGCAGATTCTGTTTTGCNGCGCATGGGAAGACGGACGGACAGAAAAGAGCTGACTGATATAGTCAATAAATTGCGTCAGGAAATACCGGATATCTGTCTGCGGACGACGCTGATCACAGGATTTCCGGGGGAGACAGAAGGGGATCATGAGACACTTTTGCAGTTTGTGGAGGAGATGACCTTTGACAGGTTGGGCGTCTTTCCCTATTCACAGGAGGAGGATACGCCGGCGGCGGATATGCCTGAGCAGATTTCCGACGAGGAGAAAGAGCTGCGCCGGGATGAGCTGATGGCTCTGCAGCAGGAAATCGCTTTCTCCATGGCGGCGGATATGGCAGGAAGGTCTGTGACTGCCATGATCGAAGGAAAGCTTACGGAGGAGGATGTCTATGTGGGGAGAACCTACAAGGACGCCCCGGGCGTGGATGGCTTTGTATTTGTACATACGAATAGAGAACTGATGAGTGGTGATTTTGTGCAGGTGAGGATCACGGGCTCTAATGAATATGATCTGATAGGAGAGTTGGAAGATGAATCTGCCGAATAAATTAACAGTGTTTCGAGTGATATTGATTCCGTTTTTTGTTGTACTTTTGTTGTTTGATATTACTGCTTATGACGATTGGATCGCNTTGGCAATCTTCATCATTGCCAGTCTGACGGATTTTCTGGATGGACACATTGCCAGAAAGTATAATCTGGTAACGAACTTTGGGAAATTTATGGATCCGCTGGCGGATAAACTGCTTGTCTGCTCTGCGCTGATCTGTCTGGTGGAACTTTCCAGGATTCCGGCATGGATCGTGATTGTGATCATTGCCAGAGAGTTCATCATCAGCGGATTCCGGCTGATAGCTTCGGATAACGGCGTGGTCATTGCGGCAAGCTACTGGGGAAAGTTTAAGACCACCTTTCAGATCGTGATGATCTGTCTGATGATCGCGAATCTGGAGCCGCTTTATCTGGTTACGCAGGTGGTCATGTGGGCGGCCCTTTTATTGACGGTGGTTTCTCTGGTGGATTATCTGATCAAGAACAGGGGCGTGATGCAGGAAAGCGGGAAATAACAGCCATTTGCGGCATAGATATGACAGAGAGGGAAGCGTGCTATGACAGTAGAGATCATTGCAGTGGGAACAGAAATATTGTTGGGTAATATCGTAAATACGAACGCCGCTTATCTGGCGGAAAAGTGCGCGGAGCTGGGACTTTCCTGTTATTATCAGGATGTGGTCGGTGATAATGAGATGCGGCTTATGGACACGATTCGTCTGGCGCTCTCCAGATCGGATATTCTGCTNTTGTCGGGCGGTCTGGGTCCCACCCAGGACGATCTGACCAAGGAGGCGGCGGCTAAGGTGATGGGAAGAAAACTCTATCTGCACGAGCCGTCGAAGGAAGCGATCCGGCAGTTCTTTGCAGAGAGAAATCTGGAGATTACGGACAATAATTGGAAACAGGCCATGGTGCCGGAAGGATGTATCGTGGTGGATAATCCGGGCGGTACGGCGCCGGGGATCATCATAACGGAAAATGATAAACACCTGATCCTGATGCCGGGGCCGCCGGGAGAACTGATCCCTATGTTTGAGCACTCGATCATGCCTTACCTTGCGGGCTTACAGACCGGTGTGATCTATTCCCAGACTGTGAAGATCAGCGGCATAGGAGAGAGCAAGGCGGAGAGCATGGTGGAGGATCTGATCAGTGAGCAGAGCAATCCCACTATAGCGACCTATGCGAAGACCGGTGAAGTGCATCTTCGGGTAACGGCTACGGCACAGGATGAAAAAGAAGCCAGAAAGCTGGTGAAGCCGGTGGTCAAGGAGCTGAAAGGTCGATTTGGCAGCCATATCTATACCACGGACAGCGATGTGACGCTGGAGAAGGCAGTGGTGGATCTGCTTGCGGCGAACAAGCTGACGGCCTGCACGGTGGAGTCCTGTACGGGCGGTATGCTCTCCGCCAGGCTGATCAATGTGCCCGGCGTATCGGAGGTCTTTAAGTCCGGCTATGTGACCTATTCCAATAAATCCAAACGCAGACTGTTAGGGATCAAAAAGAATATCCTGGTAAAGTATGGCGCGGTCAGCGAGCAGATTGCAAGAGAGATGGCGAAGACGGCAGCAGCCCTTGCCAGAGCAGATGTGAGTGTTTCCACCACCGGAATTGCCGGACCTGACGGCGGGACGCCGGAGAAGCCGGTGGGACTGGTATACATTGGCTGTAACGTATGCGGGAGAATAACGGTGAAGGAATGTCATTTCCATGGCAGCCGGGAGAAAATCAGAGAGAGCACGGTGGCGGCGGCGCTTGCGTTGTTGCGGGAATGTATTTTGCAATATTACAGTGAAATGACCTTTGGCGGCAAGGAAAAGTGAGAAAAAGGAGAAGACGATGAACGAATCTGATAATTTAGAAGGCCTGCAGGGAGAAGAGAGAGGCGGGAACACCTACGGGAATCCCTATACATCCGAGAGTAGTGCAGACATTTATGCCACGCCGGATGTCAGTGCAGCGCCTGAGATCATAGAGACGGAAGTGGTAGATACCCATGGCCTTTTTTCCGGCAATCAGCAGGAGACAAGTAATCAGGGAAATTATTCTGCCAACCCTGCTTATCCGGGAAACAACGTTTATTCGCCGACCAGCAATGGGTATGGCGGTTACGGTGGGCAGCCTTATTATGGGAATCAACAGGGCGGCTATGGCGTGCAGCCTCCTTACGGAAACCAATCGGGCGGCTATGGCGGACAGCCTCCTTACGGAAACCAATCGGGCGGCTATGGCGGGCAGTCTCCTTACGGGAACCAGCAGGATGCCGGTTATGGCGGACAGCCTCCCTACGGCAATCAACAGAGTGCCGGCTATGGCGGGCAGTCTTATTACGAGAGCCAGCAGGGTATGGGCTATGGCGGACAACCTCCCTACGGCAGCCAGCCGGGCGCCGGCTACGGCGGACAGCCTCCTTATGGGAATCAGCCTCCCTACAATGATCCTTACAGTCCTTATGCGATGCCGCAGAAGGGACAGCATACAGGTCTGATCATAGGAATCGTTGTCGTGATCATCATCCTTTTTCTGGTGGCGGTATTTGCCCTGGCAAGCAGAGCGGTAGATATGCTCTCCGAAAAGGAAAAGGATGATCTTCGGCGGGATGTGTACAACTTTGACGATGATTTTGATTTTGATGACGACTATGACTATGATGATCAGGATGATTATTTCCATGATGATCATGACTACGGCTTTGATTTTGATGATGACTATGATTACAGCGACTATTTTGATTATAGTGATTATTTTGATGACGGCTATGATGAGACGGACTACGATAGCGAGAAGTATTATACGATACACGATGATATCAGGTATGATCTGTCCTATCAGGTAGATATGGAATATTATGAGTATGAAGCGGATTATGAAAATGATAATTTCATGCTCATAGCAGAATACCCGGTGATCTCCGGGGACGAGGTTCCTAATCTGGATAAGCTCAATAAAGCGGTTCGGAAGGAACTGGATCAGGTGATAGATCTTTTTGAGAAGGACTATAAGAAGCATGTGCAGGAGGATGAGGACGCTTATTTTGTGGCGACTCTGTCCGGCTATGTGACCTATATGGACGAGGATAAGCTGAGCGTTATCTATCAGGAGGAGCTTTATCATGACATGGGCGGTGGCGTCTACCTGATCTGTGTCAATGTGGACATGAAAAACGGCGTGGTTTTGGACAATAAAGAGATTCTAAAGATTGATGATGCGTTTTCTATAGATTTCCGGGAGAGAAGCGATGAACAGAATGGAGAGATCGATTCGCTCAACTATATGACGGATCAGGAAATCACGGACTATTTTAATTCTGATGATGTGATCGTTTTCTATACGCCCAAGGGTATGGAGATCGGNTTTAACTATGAGGACGGTTACGGCTGGGTGACAGTCACCTATGAGGAGTATGAGGAATATNTGAAAGTGTTTTAGAAAAGAGAAAGAGAGAGCACGGACATCTGCGGATGTCTGTGTTTTTTCAATTGAGGAAATTATGCCCGGAACCCCTTGCGCTTTTTCGGATTCTCTGATAGACTGAATTCATCTGAGAAGTGGAATCTGTTATGCTTATGCATGTCCGGCATTTCGCCACGGTTTCCATTGTTAANTTTTAAGAAAAATATGCATGGAAAGGGGGATAGAGTGTCATTTATGGGACATGAAAGATGATAGGATCGTTTTAAGCAAATTAAAGTTGACAAAAACGAACATTTGTTTTATNCTTTNGTTAGAACAAATGTTCTGAAAAGGAGAGCGAAACATGGAAAGAGATGAAAAATTAAAAGCGTTGGATGCGGCCTTAGGGCAGATAGAGAGACAGTTTGGTAAGGGAGCCGTGATGAAGNTGGGCGATCCCTCTGTGCAGATGAATGTGGAGACGATTCCTACNGGNTCCNTGAGNCTGGATATCGCGCTGGGNCTCGGCGGGATTCCGAANGGNAGAGTGATNGAGATCTACGGTCCGGAGTCCAGTGGTAAGACCACAGTTACCTTACATATGATCGCGGAGGTGCAGAAGAGGGGTGGCATCGCAGGGTTTATTGATGCGGAGCACGCGCTGGATCCTGTTTATGCGAAAAACATTGGTGTGGATATTGACAATCTGTATATTTCCCAGCCGGACTGCGGTGAGCAGGCCCTTGAAATTACGGAGACCATGGTGCGTTCCGGTGCCGTTGATATCATTGTGGTGGACTCTGTAGCGGCTCTGGTNCCCAAGGCGGAGATAGACGGNGATATGGGNGACAGNCATGTNGGNCTGCAGGCCAGNTTGATGTCCCAGGCNCTTCGGAAACTTACGGCAGTNATCAGCAAATCCAANTGNACGGTGGTGTTTATCAATCAGCTGCGTGAGAAAGTNGGTATTATGTTCGGTAATCCGGAGACCACCACNGGCGGACGNGCGCTGAAATTTTATTCNTCCGTNCGGCTCGATGTCAGANGGATCGANGCNTTAAANCAGGGNGGAGANGTGATCGGTAACAGNACNNGGGTTAAGGTCGTAAAGAATAAGGTGGCGCCGCCCTTCAAAGAGGCGGAGTTTGATATTATGTTTGGAGAAGGCATCTCCACAGTAGGCGATATTCTGGATCTGGCGGCGGAAAATAATATCATCAATAAGAGCGGCGCATGGTATGCCTATGAGGGGAATAAGATCGGGCAGGGCAGAGAGAATGCGAAGCAGTATCTGAAGGATAATCCGGCTGTGCGNGACGAGGTGGAGAGAAAAGTCAGAGAGCTGTTTAATCTGGAGACGGATCTTGAGGAGCCGGCACCTGTCAAAGAGNCGNCTGCCAAGGAGAAATCTGCTAAGAAAGATACGGAGGAAGCATGATCGTCACGCAGNTGTCGGAG
Source organism: Lachnospiraceae bacterium (assembly GCA_014804385.1). Taxonomy (GTDB): domain Bacteria; phylum Bacillota; class Clostridia; order Lachnospirales; family Lachnospiraceae; genus UBA3282. The sequence goes on from JAAUZW010000017.1 coordinate 17,170, forward strand.
ATATCCAGGGGTCGTTACCGGGTTTATGTGGAGAATGAGATTGCCTTTGTGCTGTACAGGGGGGAACTGAAACGTCTGGGCATCCGGGAGGGAGAAGAAATCCCGGAGGAGAGTCTGCGGGAGATTCAGGAGGAGATCCTGCCTAANCGTGCNANGAAGAGAGCCATGAATCTGNTGCAGAAAAGAGATTATACNGCNGCCGGCCTGCGGGAGAAATTAAGAAACGGNGATTATCCGGAGACCTGTATCGAGGAGGCGATCGCTTATGTGGAGTCCTACGGCTATATAGATGATCTTCGTTATGCCAGAGATTTTATTCTCTACAATCTGGACAGAAAGAGCAGGACACGCATAGAACAGGATCTGCAGCGCAAGGGAATCGACAGNAAGCTTGTTGAGCAGGTTTTTACNGAATTGGAGGAGGAGGGCACGAGTCAGGATGANGAGACCATGATCAAAGCCCTTTTACAGAAAAAAAAGTATGATGCGAAAATGGCTACGAGACAGGAAAAACAGAGAATGTACGCATTTCTTTATCGCAGAGGCTTTCATTCCGAGACGATTAGCAGAGTTCTTTCGCTTGACATAACATAAAATCCGGTATAAAATTAATACGTTGTAGTTTGCTTACTATCGGGTTGCCATGGATAGGAAAACCATGACAGCCGTCAATAGATTAGGTAATGTACAATGAAAACTAAATAAGGAGGTGCTCCTGTAATGCCGCAAGTTGTGCAAATTGTGTTAGCAATAGTTGTCACACTTGTGATCTCAGTTCCGGCAGCAGCCCTGATCGCGACCAAATATCAGAAAAAGATGACGGAAGCGAAGCTTGGCAATGCGGATGAGAAAGCAAGAGAGATTATCGACGAAGCTCTCAAAACTGCTGAGACGAAGAAGCGTGAGTCGTTGCTTGAGGTCAAGGAAGAGTCCATTCGCACAAAGAATGAGCTCGACAAGGAAATCAAGGAACGTCGTGCCGAGGCACAGCGCTATGAGCGTCGTGTGCAGCAGAAGGAAGAGAACATCGATAAAAAGGCGGACGCTATTGAGAAAAAGGAAGCAAGCTTGGCAGCGAAGGAAGAGGCTCTGGCTAAACAGCGAGAAGAAATTTCCAAGCTGAATGAGCAAAGATTACAGGAACTGGAACGAATCTCAGGTTTAACCTCCGAACAAGCAAAAGATTATCTGTTGAAAATTGTTGAGGATGAAGTAAAACACGAAACTGCTGTCATGATCAAGGAGATGGAGAGCAGAGCGAAGGAGGAAGCGGACAAGAAGGCGAAGGAATATGTCGTCACAGCCATTCAGAAATGTGCGGCTGATCATGTGTCCGAGACCACGATCTCAGTGGTGCAGCTTCCCAACGATGAGATGAAAGGCAGGATCATCGGTAGAGAGGGACGTAATATCAGAACTCTCGAGACGATGACCGGTGTGGATCTGATCATTGATGATACGCCTGAAGCAGTTATTCTTTCCGGCTTTGATCCGATCCGAAGAGAAGTAGCCAGGATCGCGCTCGAAAAGCTGATCGTGGACGGGAGAATCCACCCGGCCAGAATCGAGGAGATGGTCGAGAAGGCACAGAAGGAAGTAGAAGTCATGATCAAAGAGGAGGGCGAGGCAGCCACCCTCGAGGTCGGTGTACATGGTATTCATCCGGAGCTGGTGAGATTGCTTGGTAAGATGAAGTTCAGAACCAGTTATGGGCAGAACGCATTAAAGCATTCCATCGAGGTGGCACAGCTGTCCGGACTTCTGGCAGCGGAAATGGGACTGGATGTCAGAATGGCGAAGCGTGCAGGTTTACTGCATGATATCGGTAAGTCTGTGGATCACGAGATGGAAGGATCCCATATCCAGCTGGGTGTAGAACTGTGTAGGAAGTATAAGGAAGGCCCGGTGGTAATCAATGCGGTAGAGTCTCACCATGGAGACGTGGAGGCACAGACTTTGATCGCATGTCTGGTGCAGGCGGCAGATACAATTTCTGCGGCAAGACCNGGTGCAAGAAGAGAAACATTAGAGACATATACAACAAGACTGAAACAATTAGAAGACATCACAAACAATTTCAAAGGTGTGGACAAATCTTTTGCTATTCAGGCAGGTAGAGAGATTCGTGTAATGGTAGTTCCGGAACAGATCAACGATTCTGATATGGTGCTGCTCGCAAGAGATATTTCCAAGCAGATTGAGGCTGAATTGGAATATCCCGGACAGATCAAGATAAATGTGATCCGTGAAAGCCGCGTCATAGACTATGCTAAATAGTACTAAAGACCCCGCAGAGTATTCTGTGGGGTCTTTTATGTGCAGGGNCGCATGCTGCTTTGCAGCATGCGGCCCGCACGGCAAGTAGGAAAGAAGACTTTCCTACTCGATTATTCGTATCTGTTTGGCAAATTTGCCATAAAATATTCTCATGGAGGGAGAAAATTATGACATCTGCATACTTGTGAAATGCATGTATTTATAGTAGAATGAATAACGGTGTATGATTGTATACAATTATTCAATAATATTATTTCAGNGATACAGGAGGGAATCATGAAACCGTACAAAGAGATGACCAGGGAGGAACTGGAAGCGCAGAAGGCTGAGTTGGAGAAGCAGTTCGCGGATTCTAAGGGAAAAGGACTGCAGCTGGATATGTCCAGAGGAAAACCCGAACCGGCACAGCTGGATATGGGAATGGCTCTGATGGATGTCTTAAATTCTGATTCGGATATGAAGTGTATGGAGGGGATAGATACCAGAAATTATGGTCTGCTGGACGGTATCACGGAGGCAAAGCATCTCATGGCGGATGTGATGGGAGCTCCGGCGGAAAATGTAATTGTCTTTGGCAATTCCAGTCTCTCCATTATGTATGATATGGTATCCCGTTCCGTCACTCACGGCGTTATGGGATCTACGCCATGGTGTAAATTAGAGAAAGTAAAGTTTTTGTGTCCGGTACCGGGATATGACAGACACTTTGCGATCACACAGCATTTTGGTATTGAGATGATCACGATTCCTATGACGTCTGACGGACCGGATATGGATCTGGTGGAAAAATACGTATCTGAGGACGAGGCGGTGAAGGGTATCTGGTGTGTGCCCAAGTATTCNAACCCGTCAGGTATCACCTACTCGGATGAGACGGTGAAGAGATTTGCGGNATTAAAACCTGCGGCGAAAGATTTCCGTATCTATTGGGATAATGCNTACGCGGTGCATCATCTCTATGAGGATAAACAGGATACGCTTCTGGAGATTCTGAGTGAGTGTGAGAAAGCAGGCAATCCGGATATCGTGTATGAGTTCTGCTCTACTTCNAAGATTTCTTTCTCCGGTGCAGGCATAGCGGCAATGGCATCCTCTCCGGCGAATCTGGCGGATATCANGAAAACCTTAACGCTGCGGACGATCGGCTATGACAAGGTAAACCAGCTGCGCCACGCCAGATTTTTTGTGAATGTGGAGGGAATGCTGGCTCATATGAAGAAGCATGCGGATATCATACGGCCTAAGTTTGAGGCAGTGCTCTCTGTGCTGGAGGAAGAGCTGGGCGGTCTGGGTCTTGGGGAATGGACGAAGCCGCTGGGCGGTTATTTCATCTCCTTCGATGCGATGGAGGGCTGTGCGAAGGNAATCGTGGCAAANTGTAAGGAGGCNGGCGTGGTGCTGACCGGCGCGGGGGCAACCTTCCCTTACGGTAAGGATCCCAAAGACAGCAACATCCGTATCGCGCCCACATATCCGACAGCAGAGGAGATGGCTGCNGCNACNGATGTNTTNGTGCTGTGNGTCAAGTTNGTCAGNGTAGAGAAGCTGTTAGCACAGATNTAAAATGGGATGTAGTCTGTCAAACAGATAGAAATATATTGTGAAAGATATGGTTTCCGTGTAGAATATAGTACGGAAGCCATATTTTTTGTTATAAAGAAAATTGCGACAGTGCAAAACATTTAAGGAGAATACTTAACATGGAAAACTATGAAAGATTAGGAAGAGAACTGATACACAAGGGAGCTATCATTGATTATTATCAGGATACGATCCGGGTTTCTAACGGNAATGTNGTNAAGTGGGATCTCATCNNTCANAANGGAGCGGCGGCNGTAGTGGCGGTGCAGGATGANGGNNGNCTTNTGATGGTCAGACAGTACCGCAATGCACTGGATCGGGAGACGCTGGANATTCCGGCGGGCGGCTTGAACAGTGCGGATGAGCCGACNGANGTGGCGGCNGCCAGNGANNTGGAGGAGGANACCGGCTATGNGGCAGGGAAGCTGGAGCTTTTACTGACNCTNCGCACTACCGTNGCTTTTTGNAATGAGAAGATAGACGTNTATCTGGCGACAGATTTAAAGCCNGGCAAACAGCANCTNGACGAGGANGANTTTNTNAATGCGGAGAGCNATGATCTGGANGAGNTGGTACAGATGATCTATGACTGTAAGATTCAGGATGGNAAGACGGTATCCGCGATNCTGGCNTACAAGGAGAAGTACNGNCNNTAATNTTATGTAAACNNAAAAAGNANNTGCTGATGTGGTCATGCCTCGTCTNTNGNGGACATATACTGTCTTATAGAAAATTTGTGAGTGGTGATGAGTGAGTGGGCAGGCAGACTTTTTTTAGAAACGGTTATCATATGGTGTATCTGTTTCTGATCGGACTCTTTATCGGGATATTGATCGTCAATCTGGGGCATGAGACGTGGATTGGGAACGGAAGCCTTTTGGGAACGGACATGATAAATCGGTTGAAAAACAGCAGACCGGTGGGAGAGGGATTGATTGGTTATATTGTCAGACATCGGCTTTTGGCTGTCTGTCTGCTGAGTCTTTCTGCCACCACCTTGATCGGGATGCCTGTCCTGTGCCTTTATATTTGTTATACCGGTCTGGCGGCAGGATGCCTTCTGTCTGTGGCGGTCATCCGCTATGGAATCAGAGGGCTTTTGTTTATGGCGGCGGCTTTGTTTCCGCAGGCGTTGCTGCTTGTGCCTGCTTATATCGTGTTTTTTTCCTGGGCGGTCGATTTGAACAGTACACTCTATGCATCACGAACACAGTTCGAGGGATATGAGCGCTACAGCAGACAGTTTTATGTGAAAAAAAGCGTGCAGATCATTGGCATTGTGATAGTTGTCATAATGGGATGCCTGTTGGAAAGTTATGTCAATCCTGGAATTCTGCATTTCATTTTAAAAATTTTTTGAAAAAAATTTCTTACTCCTTTTCCAACATATAGTAGACATAAAATTATTTGCGAACGATATGTTGTACCTTGCTTCAAAAATGGCTGAAATGCCCGTAAATTCGGGGAAAATTCCATTTGCTTTTCTGAAAAAATCTGATTATAATGTAACACAGACGATAATTTGATTTACATAAAGAGAACGCACAGGGAAGGATTTCCGGGTAGATGGAAAAAGAAATCGGCGCATTTATCACCTATTTACATAATGTAAAGAATACCTCCAGCAATACGGAGATGTCCTACAGGAGGGATCTGGAGAAAGTACAGCATTTTATGGATGCGCGGGGNATTCATGAGTTGAAGGCTGTGACGGCGCAGGATCTGACAGACTATGTGAAGTATCTGGAAGATAACAAATTTGCGGCGGCCACGGTGTCCAGAAACATCGCATCCTTGAAGGCGTTTTATCACTATATGGTACAGGAAGGACTGGTGGAGGAGGATATCGCTGATAAACTCAAAGCCCCCAAGATCGAGAAGAAGGCACCGGAAATCATGTCCCCCGACGAGGTGGTGCGGCTTTTGGAGCAGCCCTCGGGAGACAGCCCGAAGGAGATACGGGATAAGGCGATGCTGGAGCTGCTCTACGCTACGGGAATCCGCGTGACGGAGCTGATCACGCTGACCTTGTCGGACGTCAACATGCAGATGAATTTTATTCTCTGCAGAGATCGAACGAAGGAGAGGATCATTCCTTTTGGCGCGGCGGCGAAAAATGCAATGGCAAGATATCTGGACGGCACCAGAGAAGAGATGTTGGAGAATAAGTCGTCGGAAGTTCTTTTCGCAAACTGTTCCGGACAGCCTATGAGCAGACAGGGATTTTGGAAGCTCATCAAGCACTATGCGAAAAAGGCGGATATCAAGGCGGACATCACGCCTCATACACTGCGCCATTCCTTTGCGGCGCATCTGGTGGAGAACGGTGCGGACTTACGAAGTGTGCAGGAGATGTTGGGACATTCCGATATTTCCACCACACAGATCTATGCGAACCTGAACCACAATCATATCAGAGAGGTGTATGCGAAGGCGCATCCGCGAGGATAGAGATAAAACTTTATGAAAAACGACAGGATATTTCCTGTCGTTTTACTTTCTATTCATACTCCGCAATATCATAAATNAGTTTCTCGGAAGCCTCCCATCCCAGACAAGGATCGGTGATGGACTTGCCGTAGATGCCTTCGCCGATNTTCTGGCAGCCTTCCTCAATGTAGCTCTCGATCATAACGCCCTTGACCATGCTATGGAGGTCGCTGTTTAACTTCCGGCTGTGCATCACTTCCTTGACAATACGGATCTGCTGCTCGTACTGTTTGTTGGAGTTGNTGTGNTTNGCNTCAATGANACAGGCAGGATTTACCAGNTCGTAATCCTGATATAGGGTAAANAGNGTATTTAAATCCTCGTAGTGGTAGTTCGGAAGGCTTCTGCCGTGCTTGTTNACGGAACCCCGCAGGACGGCNTGNGCCAGAGGATTGCCNCCGGTGCTGACCTCAAAACCTCTGTAGGTGAAATCGTGGGGATGCTGTGCCGCGTAGATGGAGTTTAGCATGACGGAAAGGGTGCCGCTGGTAGGATTTTTCATGCCGGCGGGCACATCAAAGCCGCTGACGGTCATGCGGTGCTGCTGATCCTCCACGGAGCGGGCGCCGATAGCCACATAGGAGAGAATGTCCTCCACATAGCCCCAGTTGTCGGGGTAGAGCATTTCGTCGGCAGCGGTCAACTCGGANTCNTCAATGGCNCGGATGTGCATNTTGCGCATGGCGATCAGACCGCTTGTAAAGTCGGGCTTTTTTTCGGGATCAGGCTGACTCACGATACCCTTATACCCTTCGCCGGTGGTGCGGGGCTTGTTGGTGTANATGCGGGGGATCAGGATCAGCTTGTCCTTCACCTTCTCGTTGACCCGCGCAAGTCGGTTTACATAATCACAGACCGCNTCCTCGTTGTCCGCGGAACAGGGGCCGATGATGACAATAAATTTATTGCTTTTACCGGTGATGACATCCCGAATCTCGGCGTCGCGTTCTNNCTTGATCGGCACAAGATGCTCCGGCATCGGGAATTGCGCGCGGATCTCGTCAGGTGTCGGTAATTTTGCTACATAATGAAACATGTCTCTTACTCCTCTGTAAACATAGATTTTTCTGGCAAAAACACCTATATTATAGTATATTGAGTTAAGAATGGCAAGTGGCATGCGCTTTTTGTGAGATATGAAGCGCGGACACGGTGCAGAGCAGAGTCTGCAGCATCTGGCTGGCAAGTATGCCCCAGAGATATCCCTGTATACCGAAGCGGGGGATGGCGAAAAAGACGAACAGCAGGCGCAGCAGGAGGCTTACCACACTGAACAGAAAGGTTTGGATGGTTTTGCCGAGCCCGTTTAGTATGCTGTTTAACATGCTGGCGATGTACATAAAGGGGCAGAGGAAGCTGAGTGTCAGGATGAAGCTGCCCGCAAGCTCCGAGCCATAGAGCAGACGGCCGGCTAATCGCCCGAAAAGGAGAAACATTGCGGTGCAGAAAAAACCCAGAAGCAGACAGCATCGTATGGAAGTCAGAATGGCGCGTTTCACCGCAGCCTGATTACCGCTTGCGTCCGCTTCGGAGACAACAGGTAAAAGCAGTACGGAGATGGAATTGGTGACGGCGGAGGGAAACAGGATGAGCGGCAGACTCATACCGGTCAGTACGCCGTAGATGCTCAGCGCGTCAGCATTGTTCAGTCCGTATGTCATCAGGCGGTTGGGGATATAGATCGCCTCCACGCTCTGCAGCAAATTGAGGATCAGGCGGTTGGCGGACAGGGGTACGGCCAGCTGTAGGAGCTTGCCCGTAATATGTCGATAGGTGGTATATATGGTCGAAAGGGTAGGAGGCAAATGCGCTGCCCGCCTGTATGTACCGGCTGGAAATACATGGTGCGCGCGGACCAGAATTGCTGCCACAGAGACGATCATGGATGCGCTTTCGCCGATCACAAGCCCCACCACGGCGAAACTGATCGTAGGGGTGAGGCCGTGCTTCAGGCAGATAAAGTAAATCAGGTAGACGCTTCCCACACGGCAGACTTGCTCTGCCAGTTGGGAGAAGGCGGGGATGGCGGTTTTGCGGATACCGTAAAAATAACCGTTGATGCAGGAATGTACGCTGGCCATGGGAATGGAGAGGGCTATGATACGAAGCAGCGGAGCTGTGCGCTCTTCCAACAGAAAGGTTACGGCGATTTGATCTGCGTACAGATAGATCGCGGATGCACAGGCCGCGGAGAGGAGCATGGCCAGAAGGAAGCCTGCCCAGAGGGTGCGAAAGGAGTTCCTGTAGTCGTGTGTGCTCGTCTCGCTCGCCACATATTTGGAGATGGCGGTCTGAATTCCCGACACCGTGAGGGAGAAGGAGAGGGCCAGTATGGGAGAGATAAGCTGATAGATGCCCATACCCTCTGCGCCGAATACATTAGAGAGAAAGACGCGATAAAAAAAGCCGATAAAGCGGCTGACTAACCCGGTCAAAGTTAAGATGGCGGTTCCAGTTATCAACGGGTTTTTCCATTTTATTTGCAGAGATTTCATAGACACCGTCCGGACTTTGCTATGGTTACAGTCTATGCGGCGATGGCATGTCCAAGAACAGGCTGGCCGGACGGGAACAGGAAGAAAGCAGGAGAAGACAGTGGCAAAAAAGGTAGTGGTAGGCATGTCCGGCGGGGTGGATTCCTCGGTGGCGGCGCTTTTGTTGAAGAGACAGGGCTATGATGTGGTGGGAGTTACCATGCAGATCTGGCGGGAGGAAGATCCGGAGACGGCGGCGGATCGTGGCGGCTGCTGCGGCTTCAGCGCCGTGGAGGATGCAAGACAGGTGGCGCAGAAGCTGGATATTCCTCATTATGTGATGAATTTCAGACAGCAATTTCAGGACAAGGTCATCTCCTATTTTGTGGAAGAGTATCTGGCGGGCAGAACGCCTAATCCCTGTATTGCCTGCAACCGCTTCGTGAAGTGGGAAGCCATGCTGCACAGGAGTCTGGAAATCGGAGCGGATTACATTGCCACAGGCCACTATGCCAGAATCCTGACACTGGAAAACGGCAGACTGGCGGTGCAAAATGCGGTGACAGCAAAAAAGGATCAGACCTATGCGCTGTACAGCCTGACCCAGGAACAACTGGCCTATACGTTGATGCCGGTGGGGGAATACACGAAAGAAGAGATCAGACAGATCGCAGAGGAGGAGGGCCTGCCCGTGGCGCACAAGCCGGACAGCCAGGAGATTTGTTTTATTCCGGACAATGACTACGCGGCCTTTATCGACAGGGAGGCAGAGGGACGAGTCCCGAAGCCGGGAAACTTTGTGACGAAAGACGGTGAGTTGTTGGGACGGCATCTGGGGATCACCCACTACACGGTGGGGCAGCGAAAGGGCTTAAATCTGGCTATGGGCCATCCCGTGTTCGTGACACAGATCAGGCCGGAAACGGGCGAGGTGGTGATCGGCGAAGCGGATGAGGTTCTCGGGACAGTTCTTGTCTGTAACCATATCAATTACATGGGAATGGAGGGGCTGTCGGAGCCCAGGGAGGTACTTGCCAAGATTCGCTATGCCCACGCGGGCGAGAGATGTGTGATTGAAAAAACAGGAGAAGACCGGATTCGGTGTGTCTTTAAAGAACCCGTCCGCGCCATCACGCCGGGACAGGCTGTGGTGTTTTACGAGGACGGGTATGTGCTGGGCGGCGGAACCATCATCGGTCAGACGAATTAACAGCAGCGGAACAATGCGGAGCATTCTCTTAATCGAGCGCACGGGCGCTCGATTTTTTCATGGCCTGCTTGTTCTCATACATGCGGTCGTCTGCAATCTGATAAATTTTTTTAATATCACATTCTTCCGGACTGCACGAGGCATAGCCGTAGGCGATGGACAGATGCAGGTCTGGAATCTCCACATTTTTTTCATTGATGCATGCCTGAAACTCTCCTGTAATAGTAGAGATTTTTTGAGAATCATTTGTTTCCGCAATGGCAATAAATTCATCTCCGCCCATCCGCGCCACAATGCCATGGGGACTGAAAGCCTTGTCTATGACCTCGGCGGCGCTTCTGATCAGAAGGTCTCCCATGGCGTGTCCGTAGGTGTCATTCGTGATTTTCAAGTTGTTCAGATCAAAGCAGAAAACGGTGTGGTTTGGTTTTTCCAGTTCCATAATCCGGTTCATATACTCCATGCAGTAGCGGCGGTTATGGATCTGGGTAAGCTCGTCGGTGTAGGCGCTCTTGATCAGAAAATTGCGCTCCGTCTCCTGCATCAGCATCTGTGTCAGATTGATATAGAAGGAGACGATCAGGATAAAGATAAAAAGCACCAGCCCGAGAGAGGCAATGCCTTTTGTCGGGAGGGTGGTCATGCCGCGGTAGCGTTCCAGATTGTAGTAGATCAGGTCATAGGAGACGCAGGCAAAAAGCATCAGAATACCCAGCAGAAACAATCTGTGGACGAGCTGATGGCTGCGCCGCAGATTCATAAATTCCACAATGATGGAGTAGACCAGATGGCAGACGATCAAAGCCTGCATGTATTTCAGCATTGCCGCGCAGTGTACCACATCGATGCTGTGCAGTGTGATGGCGCCAGTGGTAGCTATGATCTGGATGGCTAACAGCAGCTTATATATTGTGTACATAAGGGGCTGTTCCAGAGCGCGGACATCCTCACGCATATAGATGACCATCGGGATCGGGGCAAGATAGAGCGACATATATTCCAACAGGCAGATCGTGTACAGCGGCATGGAGAAGATCAGGAGTACATTGTAGTAGCACAGTGTCCACAGTCCGATACAGATGGAAAATATGGATATGCACAGAATGCGCAAAAATTTGCCGGAGAACAACAGCGCGAAGATCGTGATGCAGCAGACCACAAGCCCGAAGACCGTCAGGAAGCAGCCCAGGAACAGGGGAAGCCGATTCTCGGTCAAAAGGACGCGGTAGATGTTTTCCCATTCGTAGATCCGAAGCGGGTCAAAGTGGGTAAATGCCTGATCCTCGGCCGCTGTCAGAGTGATCGCCAATGTTTTTCCAGCGCAGTTATCGGGAAGCTCTACGGTCAGATAGCCGCTTCCCACAGTTTTATTCCGTTCAAGTCGGTCCAGGCCATATTGATAGATCTGATCGTCGTCCACATATACGTTGACCGCACACTGTCTGGTGTGCAGCAAAAGTGCATTCTTCGAGCTGCTCAGACTTTCGGGCAGGGACGTCATCATGGTGATGGTATCGCCTTTGCTTACGTTGTCAAAATAAAAATCATCAAACGAGACATCAGGATAGTGGGTGTCGTTGATCGTGATGTTCCAGGAATCGTTCAGGGTGACGCAGTGGGAGATTTCCGGATATTCTTTTGCGAGCAAATGGTCGATCGCCATCGTAGTGAAGCAGACGCTTATAAAAGCGTAGGCGGTAAGCAACGCCTTTAAGATAGTTTTACGGGTAATTTTTATTTTGGTTTCCATTAGCATTATTCCCCTATAATTTATGGAACACAGGCTGCCTTTTTTCGAATACAGCATAGTAGCGGAAGCCGCATTCTTTTAGGATCTCACCTGCTCGTTCAAAGGCATGGGCAATCTGTTCCGGCGTGTGGGCGTCTGAGCCTACGGTGACGATCTCGCCGCCAAGTTCCCGGTAGCGCTTCAGGATACCGCGGCAAGGGTGCACATCCCGCATGCCTTTAGCCAGTCCTGCCGTGTTTACTTCAATGCCTTTCTCCATATCTATGAGCTTTGTTAAAATTTTGTCAAATACTTCGCGATACAGTTCATAGGAGTAACCTTCGTCCTGCTGCGGGCCATAGCGCACTACATAGTCCAGATGTCCGTAGACATCGAAATTGCTGAAGGCTTTCAGATTTTCCAGAATGGACTCAAAGTATTCCCGGTAGGCATCTTCCTGAGTGCGTCCCTCGTAGAAAGATGCGTAATAGGGATCCTTTCCGTTACACAGGTGGGAGGAGCCGATGATAAAGTCATAGTCGTGAGCTTTGGCAAACGCCGCGTTCCTTTTGGAGAGATGAGGCTGTAATCCCAGCTCAACGCCGAAAAAGAGTTTTATTTTATCTGCGTACTCTTCACGGAGTTTCAGAAAATCATAGAGATAGGCGTCCGGGTTTACCTCCCAAAAACCGGAGGGTTTGTTGTCAGTCGCCGGATAGTCAAAGTCATTATGCTCTGTAAAGCACATTTCGGTCAGCCCCAACCCGATTCCTCTGAGAATCATGTTTTCCATGGGCGTGTCGGAATCTCCCGAAAAGGAGGAATGTAGGTGAAAGTCTGCTGTGATCGGCATGGTAAACTCCTTTGCTGTATAATATACTATTATAATTTTAGTATAGAAGATTCAGGAAGTAAATACAACGTTTTCCAGGATTGATAATTCGGGAGGCGATTTTTTACCAATTATTTTTGATTTACGTCTTGAATTTTTGGGACAAATTGGGTAAAATGAAATCGTTGACAAAATTTTGTCAATCTTATCCAGATTTGATTGGCAAAATGATATAGCAAGTNATAAAAAAATTATTTTTAGGAGGAACGAAAAATGGCAGTAAGAGTAGCAATCAATGGTTTTGGCCGTATCGGTCGTCTTGCATTCAGACAGATGTTCGGTGCAGAGGGTTATGAGGTAGTAGCGATCAACGATCTGACAAGCCCTAAGATGTTGGCACACCTGTTAAAGTACGATTCTTCTCAGGGTAAGTATGCTCTGGCTGATACCGTATCCGCAGGCGAGGATTCCATCACAGTTGACGGTAAGACATTAAAGATCTACAAAGAGCCCGATGCAAACAACTGCCCTTGGGGTGAGCTCAAGGTTGACGTTGTGCTGGAGTGCTCCGGCTTCTATACCAGCAAAGAGAAGGCTCAGGCTCATATCAATGCAGGCGCTAGAAAGGTTGTTATCTCTGCTCCCGCAGGAAACGATCTTCCTACTATCGTATACAACGTAAACCACGAGACGCTGAAGGCTGATGATACCATCATTTCCGCAGCTTCCTGTACAACAAACTGTCTGGCACCCATGGCTAAGGCTCTGAACGATCTGGCTACCATCAAGTCCGGTATCATGAGCACCATCCATGCTTACACAGGCGATCAGATGATCCTTGACGGTCCTCAGAGAAAGGGTGACCTGAGAAGATCCCGCGCAGGCGCAGTGAACATCGTTCCCAACAGCACAGGCGCAGCAAAGGCTATCGGCCTTGTTATCCCTGAGCTGAACGGCAAGCTGATCGGTTCCGCACAGCGTGTTCCCACTCCTACAGGTTCTACCACAATTCTGGTTGCAACCGTTGAGAAGTCCGTTACCAAGGAAGAGATCAATGCAGCTATGAAGGCAGCAGCTACCGAGTCCTTCGGTTACAACGAGGACGAGATCGTTTCTTCCGATATCATCGGCAGCACCTATGGTTCCATCTTCGATGCTACCCAGACCATGGTAGGCGAGGATAACCTGGTACAGGTTGTTTCCTGGTATGATAACGAGAACAGCTACACCTCTCAGATGGTTCGTACCATCAAGTACTTCTCTGAGTTAGCATAGAAGTAAATTCCTTCGGAATAAACCGAGGATAATTACTTCATAATTATCCTCACGAGCGCTGCTTCGCAGGCTCGGCACGAACGGGTTTGAAAAACACAAACCTGCGTCTGTAGTAAATAAAGAGAGAAATGAAGAGGCTCGGCCGCTGGGCCGGGTCTCTCTTCATATACGGTTAAGGCCGCATATGGAAATAAAATAAAAACAGGAGGAAACACAAATGTCATTGAATAAGAAATCTGTAGATGATATCAACGTGAAAGGTAAGCGCGTCCTGGTGAGATGTGACTTTAACGTACCTTTGAAGGAGGGCAAGATCACGGACGAGACCCGTATCGTGGCTGCACTCCCTACTATTAAGAAATTACTTGCTGACGGCGGCAAGGTGATCCTTTGCTCCCACTTGGGCAAGGTAAAGAACGGCCCCAACGAGGGTGAATCTCTTGCACCTGTAGCAGAGAGACTTTCCGAGAAGCTTGGCAAGTCTGTTAATTTCGTAGCGGACTACAACGTGACCGGCGAGGCGGCTACAGCGGCTGTGGCAGCGATGAACGAGGGCGATGTAGTGCTCNTACAGAATACCCGTTTCCGNGGCAAAGAGGAGACTAAGCCGGGTGATGCAGGAGAGGCTTTCGCAAAAGAGCTGGCTGATCTGGCTGACGTATATGTTTGCGACGCTTTCGGTTCCGCACACAGAGCGCATGCTTCCGTGGCTGTTGTCACCAAGTATATCTCTGAAAAAGGCGGCGAGAACGCAGTTGGCTATCTGATGCAGAAGGAGATNGACTTCCTGGGCAATGCTGTAGAGAATCCCGTGCGTCCTTTCGTGGCGATTCTGGGCGGTGCAAAGGTTGCCGACAAGCTGAACGTGATCAACAACCTGCTTGAGAAGTGCGANACGCTGATCATCGGCGGCGGCATGGCTTTCACTTTCCTGAAGGCTAAGGGCTATGAGATCGGCAACTCTCTGGTAGATGATGAGAAGCTTGACTATTGTAAAGAGATGATGGCTAAGGCTGAGAAGCTTGGCAAGCAGCTGCTGCTTCCCATTGATACCGGTGTTGCTTCCGGTTTCCCGAACCCCATTGATGCTCCCGTTGACGTAGAGTATGTTGATTCTGACAAGATTCCTGCTGACAAGGAGGGTCTGGATATCGGTCCTAAGACACAGGATCTGTTTGCAGAGGCAGTGAAGACGGCTAAGACTGTTGTATGGAACGGTCCCATGGGCGTATTTGAGAATCCTACTCTGGCAAAGGGTACCATCGCGGTAGCGAAGGCACTGGCTGAGACGGACGCAACCACCATTATCGGCGGCGGCGATTCCGCAGCGGCTTGTAACCAGCTTGGTTTCGCAGATAAGATGTCCCACATCTCCACAGGCGGCGGCGCTTCTCTGGAGTTCCTCGAGGGCAAAGAGCTTCCCGGCGTTATGGCAGCAGACGACAAATGATGCGATAAGCAGAGCGAGAGTAATCATAGCTGAGAGAGAATGTGCTTGCACAAATTCTCTCTCGGATATGATTATTTGAGGGTGCAGCGCACCCGAGGAATTGCGTAGCAATTTCGAGGCTCTGCTTATAGATATGATAACAACTTAAAAGGAGAATAAAATCATGGCTAGAAGAAGAATTATCGCCGGCAACTGGAAGATGAACATGACTCCCAGCGAGGCTGTAGCACTTTGTGCAACATTAAAGGATCTGGTAGTGAACGATGCAGTGGACGTAGTCTACTGTGTACCTGCCATTGATATCGTGCCTGTGGCTGAGGCTGTAAAAGGCACCAACGTACATGTGGGCGCTGAGAACTTCTATATTGAAGACAAGGGCGCATACACGGGCGAGATCTCCGCTCCCATGTTAAAGGATGCGGGTGTAGAGTATGTGATCATCGGTCACTCCGAGAGAAGAGAGTACTTTAAGGAGGACGACGCTTTCCTGAATAAGAAAGTGTTAAAGGCGTTAGAGGCAGGTATTACCCCGATCCTCTGCTGCGGTGAGTCCTTAGAGCAGAGAGAGATGAACGTGACCATGGACTGGATCAGATTGCAGATCAAGTCCGATCTGGCTGGCGTGACAGCTGACCAGGTGAAGGGTATGGTCATCGCTTATGAGCCTATCTGGGCGATCGGAACCGGCAAGACGGCTACTTCCGATCAGGCGCAGGAGGTATGTAAGGGAATCCGTGACTGCATCGCTGAGATGTACGATGCGGCTACCGCAGAGGCAGTACGCATCCAGTACGGCGGTTCCATGAACGCTTCCAATGCGGCGGAGCTGTTATCCAAGCCTGACATTGACGGCGGCTTGATCGGCGGCGCGTCCTTAAAGCCTGACTTTGGTCAGATCGTGAATGCATAAAGAACAGTAACAGGCAAATAAAAATGTTAAATAAAGCTCACTCCAATTCTGAAACATATAGGGTTGGAGTGAGTTTTAGCAAACAGTGATTTTTGTTGCGGAAAAGGGGCTGCTTATGACGCATAAAGAGAAGGCGGAAAAACTTTTACATCAAAAATATCATTGTTCCCAGGCATTGTTCGGCGCCTTTGCATCGGATTTTGGACTGGATCTGAAGACGGCGTTTAAGATCAGCACCTGCTTTGGCGGCGGTATGCGTCAGGGTGAGGTATGTGGCTGCATCACGGCTTCTATGCTGGTGCTTGGCATGGCGCTCGGTTTTTATGATTCCCAGGATACGGAGCAGGAGGTCTACGGCAATAAAAAGACGGACGAGTTTATTAAGCGCTTCACGGAGGAGATGGAGGGCGTTACGCTGTGCCGGGATATCCTTGGCAAGGATATCTCCAAGCCGGAGGAGATGGCTGTGATCCGCAAGGAAGGGTTGATCCTGAAAAAGTGTCCCAAGGCGATCAATATCAGCATTGAGATTCTGGAGGATATGCTGGCAGACTATCTGAAAGATATGTCGGAGAGCAATATCGCGCCGGAAGACATCCCCCATAATGACGAGATGCAGATGGTCCTAAAAAGATTCGGCAGACTGCGCCGTTTCCAGAGGAACGTCAATGATCTTCTGCTGGAATCGAAGAGGGAGATCGGGTTTATTCAGTTTGACATTCGCAAATTTAAAATCATTAATGATCTTTATGGAGAGAAGTTTGGCGATGAAATTCTTGATTTTATTCTGAAGCAGCTTCGGGGGCTCTGTAATGAGAAGCAATTTTATGTAAACCTCAGGAGCGACGTATTTATGGTGGTGACGGAGTACGACAGGGAGGAGGAACTGGAGGCTTTTATACAGGAATTGAATGGCAGGATCAATATTTTTAAGGATGTAAAGCTGCAAATGTCATACGGCGTGTATACGGTGGAGGACAGACAGATGGAGCTGCGACAGATGGAAGATCGTGCCGCTATGGCAAGAAAAACGGCGAAAGCCAGTATGCTGGGCGATATCATCTTTTATAAGGAGCAGTTTAAGGATTCCCTGTATAACAGAAAGTTCATCGAGGAGAATATGCAGGCGGCGATCACGGAGCGGCAGTATCAGATGTATCTTCAGCCCAAGTACAGCATTGCCCAAAATGAGATCATAGGCGCGGAGGCGCTGGTGAGATGGAAGCATCCGGAGCGGGGGATGATCTATCCGGATCAGTTTATCCCGATCCTGGAGGAGAATGGGTTTATCCGAAAGGTGGATTATTATATATGGGAGGAGGCATGCCGTTTTATCAAGCGGTGTGAGGAGGAAAATATGGATCCCTGTCCGATTTCTGTGAATGTCTCCAGAACCCATCTGAGAGACGATAAATGTCTCCTGGTGCTGGATGAGATGATTAAAAGAACCGGGATTTCCAGACATCTTCTGGAGCTGGAGATCACGGAGACGGTGGATGACCGGCAGGTGAGCCAGAAGGCGCTCCAGCTCAAGGATGAAGGATTTAAACTTTTGATGGATGATTTCGGAAGCGGCTATTCCTCTCTGAATATTCTTTTGGAGACGCCCTTTGACGTGATCAAGCTGGATAAGCGGTTTATGGAAAATATGATGCTCTCCGACAAAGGAAAACTCATATTGGAGCAGGTGGTCGCCATGTCAAACAAGCTGGGGCTGGAGCTTCTGGCCGAAGGCGTGGAGACAAAGGAACAGGTGGATCTTCTGCGAAGCATCGGCTGCGATCAGGTGCAGGGATATTACTATGCAAAGCCTATGCCTGCGGAGGAAGTCTTTGCACTTTTGAAAGAGAAAAACGTCTGAAAGAGAAAAACAAAACCTCCTATTGACATAAAAATCAATAGGAGGTATTATAATAATATAATTCATAGTAAATATATATGAATAGTATACAAATAGGAGGAAGAGATGGAGAGAGAAAGAGGAATCGGAACAAAGTGTCTGCATTTGGAATCGGAGGAGGGCAGCTTTGACCATTACGGTGCGATCAGTTATCCCATTTACCAGACGGCCACCTATGCGCATCCCGGTGTGGGACAGAGCACAGGGTATGATTACAGCAGACTGCAGAATCCTACCAGAGAGCAGTTAGAAAAGGTGGTGGCTTCTCTGGAGAAGGGAATTGATGCGCTGGCGTTGTCCTCCGGTATGGCAGCNATNNCTCTGCTGATGGAGCTGTTTCGGCCCGGCGATCACATTATCGCGGATGCGGATCTCTATGGCGGCAGCATTCGTCTCTTTCGAAATATCTCAGAGAAAAACGGTATCACCTTTACCAGCATCGACTGTTATAAGGATGATGTGACTGCCTGCATTCGGGAAAACACCAGAGCCATTTACATAGAGACGCCTACAAACCCCATGATGCACGTGACGGACATCGCCGCGCTTGCCGGGATTGCCAGAGAGCGGGATATTCTTTTGATCGTGGACAATACTTTCCTGTCTCCTTATTTTCAAAATCCGTTGGAGCTGGGAGCGGATATCGTGGTGCACAGCGGCACCAAGTATCTGGGAGGCCACAATGATACGCTGGCAGGCTTCCTTGTGACAAACAGGGAAGATATCAGCGAGAAGTTTCGGTTTCTGATCAAGACGACAGGGGCCGGACTG
The DNA here is from genome assembly GCA_014804385.1 of Lachnospiraceae bacterium. GTDB lineage: Bacteria > Bacillota > Clostridia > Lachnospirales > Lachnospiraceae > UBA3282. The sequence goes on from JAAUZW010000017.1 coordinate 36,069, forward strand.
GCACCCTTTGACAGCTGGCTGATTCTGCGGGGTATTAAGACGCTGGGAATCCGTATGGAAAGAGCCCAGGAAAACGCCTTTCTGATCGCCAACTGGCTGAAGGGACAGGAGGCAGTCACACAGGTGCTCTATCCGGGGCTTCCGGAGCATCCCGGCTATGAGATCATGAAGCGGCAGGCACGAGGCTTTGGCGGAATGCTGACTTTTCAGGTGAGAGATAAGGAGTTTGCCCTGTCTGTTCTGGGAAAGGTGCGTATGATCCGCTATGCGGAGAGCCTGGGCGGTGTGGAGACGCTGATCACCTATCCCTATACCCAGACCCATGCGGATGTGCCGGAGGAGATCCGGGTGAAAAATGGTATCACCCGGCAGACATTGCGGCTTTCCGTGGGGATCGAGGACGGAGCGGACCTGCTGGAGGAGCTTTCCGACGTGTTTCATAAAAGTTAAGGCGTCCCTATCCCCCTGAGGCTTCAGTGCACTGGACAAACCGGTAAAAAAAAGGTATACTGAGGATATATTTTGTTCTGGAAAATCGGGGGATAGGAGAGGGTATAGACATGGACTATAAGGCGGTTCCTTTTGANCAGCGGATNAANGATAACGTAAAGAACTATACGCTGGATAATCTATATCACATCGACACGCTGTCAGAGTATGCGAAGGCTTTCGGTGCGCTGGCGGATGTGGAACTTTTGCTGACGGAGNGGCANGGNGANAAAGTGATCTCCGTGGGAAGCTTTGCAGGCTTTACGCCGGATGTGGTGGGAAATCCNGGCAGGAAGGTCAGGATCTACGGNAGAACCGTTGCGCATCTTTATGCGAAGACGGAACGGGNACCGGAGGATAAGAAGGCAGCGGTAGAAAAACTGTTAGATGAGTTTACCTGTATGCTGTCCCATTGGGGAGAGGAGGCCTATCTGCACACGGAGTCCGCGATCTATCTGGACGAGCTGGAGGAGAAGGTGGGTGTGCAGCATGTGCAGACTGCCAGAGGGGAGAACGAGGACGCCCTCACCGGCGTATACAATAAGTTGTATTTTGAGGAGCGCATGCATGTGATAGACAGGGCGGAGGTGGTGCCGATAGCGGTCATCAACGTCAATATCAATGACTGGAAATTTGTGAATGACAATTTTGGCGATGAGGAGAGCGATCGCCTGATCAAAACCATTGCTGATATTCTGAAGCAGGAGAAGAAGCCGGACTATGTTATTGGCCGGGTGGACGGTGATGTGTTTATCGTACTCATTCCCATGGCTGAGGAGGGAGAGGCGGAGGAATACTGTCAGAGAGTACAGCAGGCCTGTCTGTCCTACGAAGATAAGATACTGGCGCCTTCCGTGGCCTGCGGTCTGGTCTATAAGACCAATGTGGAGGAAAGACTGGCGGATAAGCTGCCGGATGCAGAGTACGAGATGTTTGAGAATAAGTTTGCCGTCAAGAATGCACNGGGGTACAGGGAACGGCTGGAACGCGGCCTTCCCTCCTAATTCTAAAATAAGTATTAAATCCCTTTTTATGGCTAAAAACNAGATAACGAGAGAAAACAAAAGAAAATAAGAGAAAAAGAGAGAATTAGCTTCATATACGGATGTGAAACAATTTGCAAACGCCTGCATATGAAGCTAATATATGTTCTAGNGTTAGCACTCATACAGGACGAGTGCTAACAAAAAAGAGAGAAAACGCAAAGACATCATATAATTTAAGAAGGAGGCATTCATCATGAAGTTAACACCACTTGGCGACAGAGTCGTATTGAAACAGCTGGTAGCGGAGGAGACTACAAAGTCCGGTATCGTTTTACCCGGGCAGGGCAAGGAGAANCCGCAGCAGGCNGANGTTATTGCGGTGGGNCCCGGCGGCGTNGTNGATGGCAAGGAGGTTAAGATGGAAGTGAAGGTCGGCGATCAGGTCATCTTCTCCAAATACTCCGGCACAGAGGTGAAGCTCGATGAGGACGAATATATCATCGTGAGACAGAACGATATCTTGGCAATCGTCGTGTGAGAAGCGCGTGAAAAGAACTTCTAACCGCTCACAGCAAGGGCTGTTTCGCGGANAAGCTCTAAGTTTCACGCAAGAGAATGCCAAAGAAAGGCATTCTCCGCAATGATTTAATATGATGAAAAATATGAAAAGCAGGAGGAGATAAATCATGGCAAAGGAAATCAAGTATGGTGCAGAAGCCAGAGCGGCTTTGGAATCAGGTGTCAATCAGCTGGCGGATACGGTCAGAGTAACCCTTGGACCGAAAGGCAGAAACGTAGTGTTGGATAAATCTTACGGGGCGCCCCTGATCACAAACGACGGTGTGACCATCGCCAAGGAGATCGAACTGGAAGATCCTTTTGAGAATATGGGTGCACAGCTTGTCAAGGAAGTGGCTACCAAGACCAACGATGTGGCGGGTGACGGTACGACCACAGCTACCGTGCTGGCACAGGCTATGGTAAATGCAGGAATCAAGAATCTGGCGGCAGGCGCAAACCCGATCATTCTGAGAAAGGGCATGAAGAAGGCTACNGAGACTGCAGTGGATGCTATCGCAAAGATGAGCTCCAAGGTAAACGGTAAGGAGCATATCGCAAGAGTAGCAGCTGTATCCTCCGGTGATGATGAAGTAGGACAGCTGGTAGCAGATGCGATGGAGAAAGTTTCCGGGGACGGTGTCATCACCATCGAGGAGAGCAAGACCATGCTCACAGAGCTGGATCTGGTAGAAGGTATGCAGTTTGACAGAGGTTATATCTCTGCTTATATGGCAACCGATATGGATAAGATGGAGGCGGTTTTAGAGAATCCCTACATCCTGATCACGGATAAGAAGATTTCTAATATTCAGGAGATCCTGCCCTTACTGGAGCAGATCGTGCAGACCGGTGCGAAGTTACTCATCATCGCAGAGGATGTGGAGGGCGANGCGCTNACCACCCTGATCGTAAATAAGCTGCGCGGCACTTTCAACGTAGTGGCTGTCAAGGCACCCGGCTACGGCGACAGAAGAAAGGCTATGCTGGAGGATATCGCGATCCTTACGGGCGGCGAAGTGATCAGTTCCGAGCTTGGTCTGGAGCTTAAGGATGCCACCTTAGACCAGCTTGGCAGAGCGAAGTCTGTGAAGGTACAGAAAGAGAATACTGTCATCGTGGACGGCGAGGGCGACAAGGATGCGATTCAGGCAAGAATCGGTCAGATCAAGAAACAGATCGAGGAGACCACCTCTGATTTCGATAGAGAAAAGCTGCAGGAGCGTCTGGCGAAGCTGGCAGGCGGTGTGGCTGTGATCCGTGTGGGCGCGGCTACCGAGACCGAGATGAAGGAGGCAAAACTTCGTCTGGAGGATGCGTTGGCGGCTACCAGAGCGGCAGTGGAGGAGGGTATTATCTCCGGCGGCGGTTCTGCATACATCCACGCAGCTAAGGAAGTGGAAAAGCTGGCTGATCAGTTGGAAGGCGATGAGAAGACCGGCGCACAGATCGTATTGAAGGCACTGGAATCTCCCCTGTACCACATCGTGGCAAACGCAGGCTTAGAGGGCTCCGTTATCATCAACAAAGTGAGAGAATCCGAAGTGGGCGTTGGCTTTGACGCACTAGGCGAAGAATATGTAGATATGGTAAAGGCAGGCATTCTCGATCCCGCGAAGGTGACCAGAAGCGCTCTGCAGAACGCTACCAGCGTAGCGTCCACTCTGCTCACCACCGAGTCCGTGGTGGCAAACATCAAAGAGCCTGAACCCCCGATGCCTGCAGGCGGCGGCATGGGGATGATGTAAGGCGCAAAAGGAAAAACATAGCACTGTCGCAGACAAAAGAGTCTGCGACTGAAGCGGCATTTGTTTTTCATGCGCCGTGAACGAGCAAAGGTTCATCGAAGATGAACGTAAAGCGCGATAGCGCGGCTTTGCGAGTTTAACCTAAAGAGATACCAAATAAAAGGGCGTATACTCCAAGCTTGCTTGAGAGGATACGCTCTTTTCGAATGGATTTTCACTCTGTTTTCTGAAAACTACGATCGATCCTGTTATAGATAAAACTGATGATAAAGCACAGAACACCGCTGACGAAGAAACTGACGGCATTTTCCATGGTGCTGTCGTATTGGATATCGATCATGATCAGCTTAAAGATGCTTACCATAGACAATAGCAGACCATACAGCCGGAAGGATTTTGTATCTTTATAAAAACCGATCACAATGCTTATGATGGCAAACAGGAGCAGACAGATGCTTATGAGATAATTGATGACATCGTAGGAATTTAAAATACAGAACATCAATACGGTATATTTAAACATAACATAATATCCCGCATAAATATTCTTTTGAAGTAACCTTTTGGAATTTATCAGGAATAATAATGTGGTGATCAAGATGACGGGAATCTGCCATACTGAATCGTATAACGCAAAGCAGCCTGTGACCATCAACAGTCCGTTAACCGCATACATCATTATTTCAACAGGTTTTTCCTTGCCAAAATATTCCAGCTGATTTAGGATCAGATGGATCACCGCGAGCGTGAAGAAGGTGATCAGGAAAGCTTTGTTGCGGTTAAGGCGATAGTCTATCACTATTTCTATTGGGAGCATCGAATCCCATCTGTTAAGGGAAGCAACAGCTGTATCTTCTACGCTTATCATAGTGAGCAGACAGAGAATCAGGTAGCCTGTTACTTTGAAAGCGGTCATGCCTGTGGTTCTGCATACATATAAAAAGACCGCATACATGGCCATAAGCATTACAAGATACTCTATTTTCAGAGAATAAACAGAAGAGTATGGCGCGAGTATGAAGAGAAATCCCGCCAGATAGGCAAGGCCCGTATACAGATAAAACTTGTTTCCTTTCCATTTACCATAGAGCATAAACGGGATGACGGTGAGATAGGCAAAGAGATGCTTGCTTATTATGGGGTGATTGTAACAGCCCAGATAGATCAGAATAAAGCAGCAAACTTCTGAAACAATTTTATATTCCGCATCCTTTAGGTTTACATAAAATATCACAGCGACAGCAACAAGGTACATAAAAGCGAAAGAATGCTCTCCTGCAATCATATTCATTGCATTGAATAAGAAAATGAAAACAATGGAATTGACCACAGTCAATATCTGAAAGGCGAGTCCGTGGGCGCATTTCTCTTTGAAAGAAAAATAAAATTCAGCCAGTATATAAACCATGATGATAAGAATGTTCACTGTTTTAAACGTCGTGGAATTCATCAAGGTAAGACCGAGCATAAAGACGATCAAATTCAAAGATTTGAAAAGGTGACTGCATATATTTTGNTCATATGTGATGCGGTCATCCGTTGTCGTTTCGTCTGGATTGGCATTGCTTGTACGCTTGCTTCTGGCAGCNAAAACAACNGAGGAAATAAAGTAGAAGACAGTTACTACCAAAAACTTCTGCGCATCTGAATCATGAACACAGAGAATTGTGCCTAAAATCGATGATATAAATATTCCCAGCTGCCCGATGATATNGAAGATCAGGCTTTTTAGTCTGGTCAAATATTTAACGAAAACTGCCCAGACTAAAATAAACGTATACAATAAAATATCTCCGAACACTTTGAAATAGAGATCGCTCAACAGCAGCGTGATATACAGTGAGCCGACGCCGCAGCCAACGAGCGCGATGTAGAATCTATTGTTTTTGCTTTTACGGATCAAAACAAATCCGGCGATTATCAATCCAAAGCTGATGATGTAGAGCCCGATCAGTTTCATCGTATCAGTCAAATACGGCATGAGGANTGTGNCAAAAATGATNAGACTGATAAAGATCAGAACAGACGCAAAAATGCCCATGAAATTTTTCCCGAATATTTTTTCATAATCCTTTTGCTCTGCCCATTTGGCAGCCTGCTTCCACGCCGGAGCATTTGCAGGCTGTCCGTAGGTCTGAGAACAGGTATTCTCGACCTTTGCATATACAGGCTGTTCAACAGGCTGACGGCGTATGTCCGCTTCGGTGTATCCGGGCCGGGGTATATTTGGCGCTTGCATCGGCGCCGCCTGCGGCTGGAATGTGTTGTACTGGCTTTGCTTTAACTGCTGAAACTGTCTGTTCAGGTAGGTAAGCTCTGTTTCCAGATAACATATTTTTTCCTGATACAGCGCTCTGTTTTCAGAATCAGGATGTTCGTTGGCACATTTGTAAATTAAATCNTTTAATTTTTTCCTTGTATTCAGAAGCTCATTCTCAAAATTCAGAAAATCCGTTTCCTTTTGATTCATAGTTATATTTCCTCGCCTTTCGGGCAGAGCCCTTGCGCAAGCTCAGCATTTATATCTTCGTTCGCTTGACTCTGCCTTTGCGCACATTATATCATATTATTTTTATGATTTTAAATTATTTATTGTTGTTTATGGATATTGACGACAATGGATGCTTCATGTATGCTTAAACTATGCGGTTACCGCTTGAAATGGCGGTTTTACATTTATCTGGTATTCTTAAGCCCGAAGTGAGGAAAAATAATTACAGTATTGCNTATCATAATAATGATGTATTGAAAAATATGTCAAAAAATGCTGAAAAAGAATACTATGTAAAGAAAAAGCAAAGCGACTGGTGATGAAAATGACGACAGAAGACAAGAGCGAGCTGGTCATTGATGACGGCAGAATAGAATCCATTGAAGAATTTCAGACTCCGGAGCAGCTCTACGAGGAGCTGATTCTTCGTGTGCGCAAATACCATCCTTCTGCGGATATCAGCCTGATTCAGAAAGCTTACCAGGTCGCTTCACAGGCTCATAAAGGACAGGTGCGTAAATCCGGAGAGCCTTATATCATTCANCCCCTGTGCGTTTCGATCATTCTGGCGGATCTGGAGCTCGATAAAGAGACCATTGTTGCGGGGCTTTTGCATGATGTGGTGGAAGATACCATCATGACGGACGAGGAGATCTGCGAGCAGTTCGGGAAGGACGTGGCTCTTTTGGTGGACGGCGTCACCAAGCTGGATAAGTTAAGTTTTCATGGGGAACACGGAAATTATGACAAGGATACAGAGAAACTGGAACGACAGGCGGAAAATCTGCGCAAGATGTTCCTGGCTATGGCGAAGGATATCCGAGTCATCCTGATCAAGCTTGCGGACCGGCTCCATAATATGCGTACCCTGCAGCACATGCGTCCTGAGAAGCAGCAGGAGATTGCCAGAGAGACNCTGGACATTTATTCNCCCATNGCNCAGAGACTGGGNATATCNAAAATAAAAGTAGAATTAGACGATCTTTCTTTAAAATATCTGGAACCCGAAGCGTATTATGATCTGGTGGATAAGATTGCGATCCGAAAGAGCGTGCGGGAGCGTTATATTCAGAATATCGTAGATGAAGTGAGTGTGCATATCAAAAATGCGGGCATCAAAGCGGAGATAGATGGCCGTATCAAACATTTTTTCAGTATATATAAGAAAATGAAAAATCAGAATAAGTCNATCGANCAGATCTATGACCTGTTTGCGGTGCGCATCATAGTGGATTCGGTGAAAGACTGTTATGCGGCTCTGGGTGTGATCCATGAGATGTATAAGCCCATCCCTGGCCGTTTCAAGGATTATATCGCCATGCCCAAGTCGAATATGTACCAGTCTCTGCACACCACATTGATCGGTACCAGCGGGCAGCCTTTTGAGATCCAGATCCGCACCTACGAGATGCACAAGGCGGCGGAGTACGGTATCGCAGCTCATTGGAAATACAAGGAGGCNTCNGACGGCAAGAAGGTGGAGACGCAGGAGGAGGAAAAGCTGGTATGGCTGCGGCAGATTCTGGAGTGGCAGCAGGACTTGGCGGATAACAAGGAATTTCTGAATCTTTTGAAGGACGATCTGAATCTGTTTGCGGACAATGTGTACTGTTTTACCCCCACGGGGGATGTGAAGAGTCTGCCGGCGGGTTCTACGCCTATTGATTTCGCCTATAGTGTGCACAGTGCGGTGGGCAATAAGATGATCGGCGCAAGGGTGAACGGCAAGCTTGTGACTATAGACTATGAGATCCAAAACGGAGACCGGGTGGAGATCATGACCTCCCAGAACTCCAAGGGGCCCAGCCGCGACTGGCTGAATGTGGTCAAGAGCACCCAGGCGAAAAATAAGATCAATCAGTGGTTTAAAAATGAACTGAAAGAGGATAACATCGTAAAGGGACGGGAGTTGATCCACGCTTACTGCAAGGCGAAGTCGATCAACGCCGCAGATGTTTTGACGCCGCAGTATGAAGAGGCTGTCATAAAGAAATACGGCTTTCAGAATTGGGAGTCCGTGCTGGCAGCGGTGGGACACGGCGCCCTCAAGGAGGGGCAGATCATCAACCGTATGCAGGAGCTTTACGAGAAGGATCATAAGCAGCAGATGACCGATGCCGAGGTGATGGCGGAGATTGAGGAGAGCGTCCGTGTCAATCGGATCAAACCAGGAAAGAGCAGCAGCGCCATTGTGGTGAAGGGAATTCACGATGTGGCGGTCCGCTTTTCCAAATGCTGCAGTCCGGTGCCCGGGGATGAGATCGTAGGGTTTGTCACCAGGGGCAGAGGGATTTCCATTCACCGTACGGATTGTGTGAACCTGATGAATCTGCCGGAGATAGACAGAAACCGGCTGATTGATGCGGAGTGGCAGCAGGCGGCAGAGACTGACGAGAAATATCTGGTGGAGATCAATATCTATGCCAATAACCGAAACGGCCTGCTGGCGGATGTGTCCAGGGCCCTTACAGAGAAGGATATTGATATTCTCGCCCTGACCACCCGGGTGAGCAAACAGGGAACGGCGACTTTTATGGTCAGCTTCGAGATACGCAGCAGAGAAGAGCTGCAGCGGATCATGGATAAGATCAGAACCATTGAGAGTATTATAGATATCGAGAGAACAACGGGGTGATCATTATGTCAGATTTAAAGATTGGAAGGTTGATGTTAGGCATCTGCCAGACAAATTGCTATTTTGTGTACAGAGAGGGATCGAATGAGGTGATCTTTTTTGATCCGGCAGACAAGGGCGACTACATTTATGAAACTTTGAAGGACAAAGGATTTCAGGTGAAGGGAATCCTTCTAACCCATGCTCATTTTGACCATATCTGGGGCAGTAACAGACTGCGGGAGTTGTCCGGCGCGCCACTCTATGCCTACGAGGCGGAAAAAACACTTTGTGAGGACGCAGTCACCAATGTGTCGGATCAGGTGGGACGCCCTTATACGGTGATTCCCGATCGCTATCTGCAGGANGGGGANGANATCACNATAGCGGGNATGACCTGTAAGCTGATNGCCACACCGGGNCATACNGTGGGGAGCTGCTGTTATTATTTTGAGGAGGCGGGNATCNTGCTTGCGGGAGATACGATCTTTCAGGAATCGGTGGGGCGCACAGATTTGGCAACAGGCAGTATGAGTGCACTGATCAGATCCATCAAGGATAAACTGTTTGTGCTGCCGGATGAAACCAAGGTATATCCGGGACACGGGGAATCCACCACCATCGGACACGAGAAAGCGTACAATCCCTTCCTGTAGAGAGGTTTTAGAGAAGGGGAAAACAGGATAGAACAGAGAATGTGAAGATAGAATAAGGGATAAGACTATGGGGATGGGCGATTGCAGGGACTGTTGATCGCCTATCTCGCTGTCATATTGTAAAGGAAGTATGGGGAAATGGAAGCAGAAAAAATGGCTGGCACGAACTGGCAGATACTCAACCGGGACGTAATCAAATATATCGCAATGTTCACTATGCTTCTCAATCACATTGCCCACATTTTTTTGGAAAGAGGNACACCCCTCTATGAGATTTTTGAGGATATCGGTTTCTTTACGGCGCCGGTGATGTGTTACTTTTTGGTGGAGGGATATACTTACACACGCTCTAAGAAGGGATATGGTCTGCGCCTCCTGCTGTTTGCGATNGTGTCTCAGCTTCCCTTTTATCTTGCTTTCGGATATCGGCAGTTTAATATGATGTACACGCTGTTTTGCTGTTTCCTGCTTCTGGTGGTCGTGGAGCGGGTGGACAGTCCGTTGCTTAAGATGGGTTCATGTATGCTGCTGGTGTTTGCCACAGTGCTGGGAGACTGGCCGGTGATTGCGCCGATTCTGACGATTTTACTGGCGAATGACTGGGGAGACAGAAGAANGATGGCAAGAGACTTTGGCCTGACATATCTGTTGTTTGCCGTACTCAATGTACAATCCTATTTGAATGGAGAATCGGGGAACTGGACNCTGTATGCGGTCGCGCATGCGCTGCTTTCGGGGCTGGGNATTCTGGCGGCGGCAGTGGCGACGCTTGTGTTGTATAACGGTGAGAGGGCAAAGCGNGGCAAAAATTTCTCCAAATGGTTTTTCTATGTATTTTATCCTGGGCACTTGCTTATATTGTATCTGATCAAAGNNNGTTTACATAACATTTAAAATAGCAGAAGTTATGNTTTGGATTCGGATGTAGATACAGCATGGAGAAAGGAGTGAAGCGTCGGGATGGAGACAGCGCAAAACACTGACAGACAACAGAAGATTNTGGATTTGGCAAATAAGATCCTGCNCCTTTCCCATGACGGGCTTTTAGTCAACATGAGGTTTCTGGATGTGGCGCTCTCCAGACTGCCGGTGGCGTGCAGGATGGGAATGGGGGCGCATCTTTTTGACGGTGCGCGTCTTTTTTGTGATCCGGTCCTTCTGATCAGGCAGTATGAGAGAGAACCGGCCGCCGCNGCGAGGCTTTATCTGCATACCCTACTGCACACCGTGTTCTATCATGGTTTCCAGAGCGATAAGCAGTATGCCGCTTACTGGGATCTGGCTACGGATATTGCAGTGGAGGCGACAATCCTGGAGCTGGATCTGCATCTGACCAGATTAGCTGATGACGAGGAGCTGTCAAGCCGTCTGGCGCTGTTAAGAAAACGGGCGGGTGGATTGAGCGCGGAGAAGCTCTACCGGCATTTCCGGATTGAGGAGCCCTCTGAAAAGGCAGCGGAGCAGTGGCGCAGGCTTTGCAGACGGGATGAGCATATCTATTGGGACAGGAAGGAAGAACTGGAACTTTCCCAGGCGGAGTGGCGTAAGATCAGTGAGAGGATCCGGGCGGACTTAAAGAGCTTCAGCAAGGATAAAAACAACACNGAGAGCATGGCGGAGAATCTGCAGGAGGCGGTCAGGGAGCGCTACGATTACACGGCGTTTTTAAGACGGTTTATGGCGCTGGGGGAGTCNATGCAGGTGAACGACGAGGAGTTTGACCATATTTTTTATACCTACGGCTTGCAGACCTACGGGAATATGCCNCTGGTGGAGCCTTTGGAGTACCGCGAAAACCACAAGATCCGGGATTTTGTCATTGCCATAGACACCTCGGCTTCCTGCAGAGGAGCGACAGTGCAGGCGTTTTTGCGTAAGACTTACAATATCATGCAGGAGAGCGAGAACTTTTTTTCCAAGATCAATGTGCACATCATCCAGTGTGACAGTGAAGTGCAGCAGGATGTGAAGATNACAGAGCGGGCGGAGTTTGACGCCTTTTTGAAAAACGGGAAGCTTACGGGCTTTGGTTCCACCGATTTCAGGCCGGTATTCGAGTATGTGGATACGCTGCGGGAGGCGGGGGAATTTGAGGATCTGAAAGGGGTACTTTATTTCACGGACGGTTATGGGATCTATCCGGAGAGAATGCCGGAGTACGAGGTGGCTTTTATCTTTTTGCAGGAGGATGACAACAGACCGAAGCCGCCGCCCTGGGCGATACGGCTGGTGCTTAGCGAGGAGGAGATCGAGGCATGAATATCAAGGAAGCAAAAGAATATATCAAGGATTCAGTCAGGCTTTATCTGAAAAAGGATGAGGAAGGGGAATACCGGATCCCTCTGGTCAGACAGCGCCCTGTTTTTTTGCTCGGTGCGCCGGGGATCGGAAAGACCGCCATCATGGAGCAGATCGCGCAGGAGNTGGGGATCGCGCTGGTGTCCTATTCCATGACNCACCACACNAGGCAGTCGGCTNTGGGACTNCCNTTTATNGTGCACANGGAGTACGGGGGNGTGTCCTATGACGTGTCNGANTANACCATGAGTGAGATNATCGCTTCGGTCTANGAGGTGATGGAGNCNAGCGGTATTCGGGANGGNATCNTGTTTCTGGATGAGATCAACTGTGTCTCCGAGACNNTNGCNCCNTCNATGCTGCAATTTTTNCAGTATAAGGTGTTNGGCAGGCATCAGGTNCCGGANGGATGGATCATCGTCACGGCGGGCAATCCACCGGAGTACAATAAATCCGTGCGGGAGTTTGATGTGGTGACGCTGGATCGTATGAAGATCCTGGAGGTGGAGGCCGATTATGACAGCTGGCGGGAGTATGCCAGAGAGCAGAGCCTTCACACGGCAGTGTTGAATTATCTGGATATGAAAAAAGAAGATTTTTATCTGGTGGAGAATACCGTGCGGGGCAAGAGCTATGTCACCGCCAGAGGATGGGAGGATCTGTCCCAGATGCTCGCCCTCTATGAGGAGGAGGGATTGTCCGTGGAGGAATCTCTGGTGGGACAGTACCTGAAAAATGACCGGGTGGCGAGAGAGTTTACGGCATACTATGATCTGTACAGGAAGTATCAGAACGATTACCGGGTGGAGGATATCTTCGCCGGAAAGGTCAGCGAGCAGGTGAAGGACAGGGCCAGAAAAGCGGGCTTTGACGAGCGGCTGTCGCTGATGGGGATGCTGCTTGATAAACTGCGGCAGGAACTTAAGGAGAATGGACAGACCGCCCGGCGGCTAAAAGATATGCTGAACCCTTTGCGGGCCTTAAAAGAACGTGCCGGGTCGGGATGCAGCATAGATGAAATAACGGATGTCATGAAAAAACAGGCGGATGGCAGGGAACAGGCGATGGCTTCTTTGTCCAGTGCGGGCGCTTTGTCGGCACAGGAGAAACAGACGGGCAGAGCGGTCGTCAGATTTTTGCGGGACTGCGTGCGGGAGATACTGACAGCAGGTGTGCAGGATGGCCAGACGGCATTTGCACTGATCAAGGAGCGCTACGATGGGCTGGTGGAGGCCTATAAAGAGGAGACAGGCAGGGAACAGGAGCGGCTGCACCATCTGTTTGCCTTTGTGGAAGATACCTTCGGGGCGGGCAATGAGATGCTGATCCTGATGACGGAGTGCACGGTACAGACGGACTGCGCCGCCTTTATCAATGCCTACGGGTGCGAGGATTATGCCCGTCACAACGAGGAACTGATGCTGACGGAACGGGGCGACGTGCTTTTGGAAGAAATTAAGGAGCTTGCCCTGTGACAGACATCGGTTTTGAAACAGGGACATCATGTCTGAAATGAAATAACACTTGTGACGAAAAAGCTTGGAAACGGAGACTGTTATGGAGATAAGAGAGCGGGATACAGCGCAGGGCAGCATACGGTATGATATCTTGGAAGGAACCGCAGTGGTGGGTGCCTACAGCGGCCGGGACGCCGAGCTTGTAATCCCGGAGCAGGTAGAGGATTTTCCGGTGGTCTGGATCGGCAAGAAAGCTTTTTTGAGCAATAAGACCCTGAGAAAGATTGTGCTGCCGGAAACTCTTGCGGGAATCGGGGACTGGGCCTTTGCTTACTGTGGAAGGCTGGAGAAAGTGACGCTGCCTTACAGGAGGCTGGAGATCGGACNGGGGGTGTTNCGGGAATGTCCNGCNCTNTCACAGATTGCAGACAGGGANGGNGCACAGGAGGANGTTTCTTTTCTGCTGGCGGCNACCGTGGGGCTTCTGGATGCCGTCTATCTGTTTGATCTGGAGAANGCNGGNAGCGAAAACTGGCTGNCTGCNTTTGACGNNAGGNTGAAGANNCGGATGGCGNTGGCGGACAACGACGGNTTTTCCAAAATGCTCCTGTGCGGGGAGGAGGACTGCGGCAGCAGGGACACNGACATNGGCTANTANATGGAGCAGAAGAGACGGGAGAAGGTGCGGCTGGCGATGCTGCGGCTNTTCCANGATNANGGNCTNAAGGAGGANTTTCGNGNGGAGCTTGNNGCCTATCTGTTATCNCATGTGAAGGGGTGTGAGAGTGAGGAGACNTGGCGTGTNATNNTGGAGGANCACGGNGATGANCGGCAGTTTTATGAGTTGCTGACGCAGTTGGGAGGNGTCACGGAAGAAAATTTTCAGGGCATGATGGAGGATATGGGAGAGCGGCACGCGGAGATGAAGGCGTATCTGATGCGGTATCATGACGGTCAGCGGAGGACGGAGGACGCTTTCGCGGAGTTTGCCTTGTAGCAAAGAGAAACTGTAAGGCTGCTTATCATATTGAAATGGTATGAGGTGTTGATTGTATGACAGAATTGAAAGCAAAAGAATATAAGAAATTTCCAAATGGGAAAATTTTTCCAAAGTAATCGGGCGTGCTATGATTGCTTGTGAGAACAGTGGACATATTGTATCTGACGATTTTCCTGAGCTCAGGAAAATCGTAGAAGCCGGTGCAACGAACAAGCCGATAAAAGATTATGAATTATCAAGGTATGCCTGCTATTTGATTGTTCAAAACGGAGATCCGAGAAAAGAAGTAATTGCTTTAGGGCAGACCTATTTTGCCATACAGACGTATCGGCAGGAAGTTGCGGATCATTTTAATCAGTTGGATGAGGATAGAAGGCGTCTTGTTGTTCGTGGGGACATTAAGCAGTGGAACCAGCTTTTGGCGGAAACGGCTCATGATGCCGGGGTTATTACCAATGAGGAGTTTGCTATATTTCAAAATGCCGGATATATGGGACTTTATGGCGGACTGGATGTAGAAGATATTCATGCAAGGAAAGAACTTCAGGTTGGACAGAAGATTCTTGATTATATGGGAAGTACAGAGCTTATTGCCAACCTTTTCCGGATTTCCCAGACAGAGGAGAAACTGCGAAAGGACAGCATACAGGGTGCTGATGCAGCGACAAGTGTTCATTATAATGTCGGAAAAGAGGTACGCACGGCAATTGAGAAAATCGGCGGAACGATGCCGGAAGATTTACCAAAACCGGAGAAAAGTATTCAAGAAATTGAGAGAGAGCAGATGGCGAGACTGAAAGCGAAAGCAAAGAATGGGTCGATAATGCTTGATGAATAATGTATTAAATTTACAGTGCATGATGGAGGATATGGGAGAGCGGCACGCGGAGATGAAGGCGTATCTGATGGAGTATTACAGCGGTCTGCTCGTCTTGCTTTTAAAAGAGGAGGAAAAGAGGAAAAGAAGGATGGTGTTATCCTGCCTGCTCGCAGTTTTTACAGGCGGCANCAGCTATATCACGGCGTTGATCGCGGCAGTTTTATTTGTGACGGCGCTTGTGCTGTTGGCAGTGGCAGGGCAGAAAAGAAAAGTTGTGCGCCTTCTTGTTCCTTTTCTGTTTTTTTTCGGCGGCCTTTCTTGTGAATACACTCGCCCCGGGGAATGCTGTCAGACAGGAGGAGATGCTGATGCGCCCCGGCACTGTAAAATCCATTCTCTTATCATTTTATTATTGTACGGAATATCTTCTGCACACTTGGTTTCAATGGACTCATCTGCTTTTTGCGCTGGCACTCGTGCCCTTTTTGTGGGAGGCTGTCAAAGCGGTCGGGAACCGCTTTTCTTACCCGACTCCGCTGCTTGTCGCCTTTTATTCTTATGGCATCTTATCGGCTATGTTTACGCCCAGTCTTTTTGCGACAGGGATACCGGGCGGCGGCAGGATCTTTAATATCATTTTTTTAGATTCGCTGCTCCTTTTGGCAGGAAATCTGTTTTACTGCATGGGATGGATGTTCAGAAAGTGGCAAGGTGCATGGTACGGAGGCGCGGCAGAGGGGAAAGAAAACGGCGTAAGCTGTCTGGAAAGAAAAGAAACCTTGCAGTATCTGGTTGGGATTCTCCTTTTTGGCGTTGTGATCGGAGCTATGTATACCAAGGTAAATCCTGATTATTTTACAAGCACGTCTGCTATCTACTCCCTTGTGAGCGGGGAAGCTGCTGCTTATGGGGAGGAGTCGAAAGAGCGGGAAAGGCTGGTGCAGGAAGCAAAGACAGATGAAATTATACTTCCGAGGCTGCGCACGCAGCCGTATTTGTTGTTTTGCAGCGATATTGAAGAGGATCCAGAGGACTGGAAGAATAAGAGCATGGCAAGATATTATCAAAGAGATGCCATCACAGGATGGCATGATTGAGAACTATGCGGATTTTGGGTATTGCATATTAAAAAATAATGTGGTATCATTTGGTTTGTTCAGAATTTTTCAGATGGATATTCAGGAGGAAACAGGATAACATGGGCGCATTGAGGATCATACTTACAGTAATATATATTCTGATATGTATCGCTTTGGTCATATTAGTGTTGATGCAGGAAGGAAAGTCAGCCGGACTCGGCGCGATCAGCGGCGCGGCTGAAAGCTACTGGGGCAAGAACAAAGGCCGTTCCATGGAAGGGAAGCTCGTCAAGATTACGACGGGACTTGCCGTTGGATTTATGGTGCTGGCGGTTGTTTTAAATCTGGCTTTGTTCTAAGATTAGAAGATGAGAAGCACTCTTGCATAGGTAAGGGTGCTTTCTTTTATTATATGCAGNTCCGTGCGNTGTNNAGANNTTGTTATTTATGGATGAGACACAGTTTGAAAAACGGAAAATCTTAATATGTGAGCTTATTGAGGATGCTATGTATGTGCCCATGAAGGAGAAAGAACTGGCGGCTCTTATGCAGGTGTCCAGAGAGGACAGAGAAGATTTTCGAAAGGTATTGCAGGCGCTTGCTGCGGAGGGCAAAATTCAGGTCACGAAGCAGGGGCGGTATGTGAAGCCGGATGCGAACCAGCCGGTGGGTACTTTTATCGGACATGCAAAAGGCTTTGGGTTTGTGGAGATCGAGGGGTACGAGACAGACCTCTATATCCCGGAGGATAAGACCGGCGGCGCATTTCACCAAGACAGAGTGCAGGTTACACTCTTGCCCGGAACTCACGGCAGACGGCAGGAGGCCGCGGTGATTCGCATTTTGGAGCGAGGCATGAAGCAGCTTGTGGGTGTCTATGAAGAATCTGCAAATTTTGGCTTTGTGATTCCTGATAACCCCAAGGTGGGCAAGGACATCTTTATCTCGAAGGAATGTTCTAAGGGAGCTGTCGATGGGCATAAAGTGGTGGTGGAGCTGATCACTTACGGAGATGAAACCCATAAGCCTGAGGGACGGGTGGTGGAGATTCTTGGTCACAGAAATGATCCGGGGATAGATATCCTCTCCATCGTGCGCGGGTACGACCTGCCTTCGGAGTTTGGCGAGAAGGTATTGAATCAGGCAAATCGGATTCCGGATCATGTGCAGGAGGCCGATCGGGCGGGCAGGATGGATCTGCGGAAATTGCAGATGGTAACTATAGATGGGGAGGACGCTAAGGATCTGGACGATGCAGTCAGTCTTCATATGGACGAAACGGGGAAATATCATCTTGGGGTGCACATCGCGGATGTGACCAATTATGTGCAGGAGAACTCAGCCCTTGATTGGGAAGCACTGGAGCGGGGCACCAGCGTATATCTGGTGGATCGGGTGATTCCTATGCTGCCCCATAGGCTTTCTAACGGCATCTGCTCCCTTAATCAAGGGGTGGATAGGCTGGCTCTGAGCTGTTTGATGACCATAGACGCAAAAGGAGAGGTGTGCGACTACCAGATTGCGGAGACTGTGATCTGCGTGGACGGCAGACTTACCTACACGGCTGTGAACAAGGTGCTGGAGGATGGTGATGAGGCAGAGAGAGAAAGGCTTTCGGCATTTGTGCCCATGCTGGAGCAGATGGGAGAGCTGTCAGCGCTTTTGCGCAGGAGAAGGCATAAAAGAGGGGCTATTGACTTTGATTTTGCGGAGAGTAAAATTATTTTAGATGATATGGGAAGGCCTGTGGAGATCGGCTCACGGGAACGAAATGCGGCAACTAAGCTGATTGAGGATTTTATGCTTGCCGCTAACGAGACAATTGCGCAGCATTTCTTCTGGATGGAGCTGCCTTTTCTCTACCGTACCCATGAAAAGCCGGATCCGGAGAAGATTGCGAAGCTTGCTTCTTTTATCCGAAACTTCGGCTATCGCATGAAAGTTTCGGGGGATGAAATTTATCCTATGGAGCTGCAAAAGCTTTTGGAGAAGGTGCGGGATACGGAGGAGGAGACACTGATCGGCAGATTGACTTTGCGCAGTATGAAGCAGGCAAAGTACACGGTGGAGTGTACGGGGCATTTTGGCTTGGCGTGTCAGCAGTACTGTCATTTTACTTCCCCTATCAGGCGGTATCCGGATCTGCAGATTCACCGTATTATCAAGGAACAGCNNNGGGGAAAGCTTTCAGAGGAGCGTATCAGACACTATGAGGAGCGGCTGCCGGAGGTGGCGAAGCAGACTTCCAGACTGGAGCGGCGTGCCGCGGAGGCGGAGCGGGAGACGGAGAAGCGCAAGAAGGCAGAGTATATGGAAACGTGTATCGGGGAAATCTACGAGGGTGTGATCTCCGGGATCACCCAGTGGGGCGTCTATGTGGAGCTGCCAAACACCGTGGAGGGTTTGATTCACGTGTCTATGCTGCCCGGGGACTACTTCTACTACGATGAGAGCACCTATGAGATGGTGGGCAGAGAAAGCGGCATTGTTTATAAGTTGGGACAGCGGCTTAGGGTTCGGGTAAAATATGCGGATCGTTTCACGGGAACAGTGGATTTTGAGATTCCCATGGAGGAGGAATAATGGCAAAGGAAGGAATGAAACTGGTAGCCAATAATAAAAAGGCCTATCANGATTTTTTTATTGATGAGAAATACGAAGCGGGGCTGTCNCTGGCGGGGACGGAGGTGAAGTCCCTGCGCCTCGGGAAGTGCAGTATCAAGGAGGCTTTTGTGCGGATTGAAAACGGTGAGGCCTTTATCTACGGCATGAACGTGAGTCCTTATGAGAAGGGAAATATCTTTAATAAAGATCCGCTGCGGGTGCGAAAGCTTTTGCTGCATAAGGAGCAGATCCGTAAGCTTGCCGGCGCGGCGGACAAACAGGGCAGTACCATCGTTCCTCTTCAGGTGTATTTTAAGGACGGCAGNGCGAAGATAGANATCGGGCTTGCCAGAGGTAAGAANCTNTACGATAAAAGGCAGGATATCGCCAAAAAAGATCTGCGCAGAGAGCATGAGAGAGAGTTTAAGATNAAGAACCTCTAGGATTGCATCAGACAGGAAAATATGCTATATTTTCTATNAAAGAATATATGGGCCAGTCAAGGTTTCGACAGGGGTCTTGCAGCTGGAGAAGCTATCCGCAGGCTGATGCGTTAAATCGCAAATTAAACACAAACGCTGAAGATAATTTAGCATACGCTGCCTAANGGCAGCTGTCCGACTTAGTGCACCTACACANTAAGANNCGGGCATCGACTATGTAGGAAACGACGCGGGGGANGCCTCTNNCCCGCGGGCGTATCAGAGGCTACTGAGTGNGCNGNGGTGTCTGCCTC
>JAAUZW010000017.1:55609-70865 GCA_014804385.1 Lachnospiraceae bacterium
GCATAAGGGAATGNGGAGCAATCCGAAATGACAGACTATGATAGTAGAAGGACAGGGAATGGGCTTTTGGACACGGGTTCGACTCCCGTCTGGTCCACGCNTAAGAGTTCTCAAAATACCGGCTTGNCCGGGGNTTGAGAACTTTTCTTTTTTGTCNGTTCNAAATACTCACATGGGACNCGTTCACAATTCACTGGACATCNTTTCTGTTTAGCGGTAAAATAAAAANACATATAATGTGATCAGGAGGATGGCAAAATTATGGCTAAAGGCGCGGTCGCAACAAAAANGAAAAATGANAATNCTGTTTTACGTTCTGTAAAGACNAAGCTTGTGGGNGCGATGGTGNTAGCNATGGCNATNATGNNNACATGNTTGTCGNTNGTNCTGATCAGGAATCTGAGAATTCCCATGATGGAGTTAAATTTGAATTATCTCTATGATCTTGCTGTTGCCAATNGCGATAGAGTAGAAACTTCCATCGAGAATCANGGNTACAATACGGCGACATACTTTTATAACTTGGAGGAAACCNTTGGCGATGTGGGCTTGGANGGCNTGGANTCCAGCTATGCCTATCTGGTGTCTGGGGATGGTACGATGCTCTATCATCCCANAANGGAGAANGTNGGGNAGCCCGTGGAAAATGAAGTGGTGCAGGGTNTCGTTGCANAGATTGCGACGGGAACTNTGCCGGAACCTGCNGTTGTGGAGTATGAATATAATGGCGCGGTGAAATATGCAGCCTATGCTATTACTGAACGGGGNCACTGTATTCTGGTGGTGTCGGCGGATGAAGACGANCTGATGAGTNNCGTACGCCGGGTGACGGTCACCGGGACGGTGAGTACAGTTATTATGGTGATTATTGCCAGNATTATCGNCTATNTGTTTGTGGGCAGAATTGTAAAACCGATTCTTGAGGTGACGAATGTGGTGAGNCGGCTGGCAAACATGGATTTTACGGAAATAGAGGGNCAGGACANGCTTACGGCACGCGCTGACGAGACGGGACAGATGAGCCGTGCNGTNGNGCAGCTTCGCNGTCAGCTGGTAGATATGGTGACTGAGCTTCGTGACCAGAGCGAACAGCTCTTTGAGGCATCGGATGTGTTGAATACCAATGCCTCTGAGACGGCGAATACCGTAGAGCAGGTGGAGAAGGCGGTGTCGGAGATCTCTGATGGAGCGGCTTCTCAGGCGGATGAGACACAGAAGGCTACAGAAAATGTGATCCTGATGGGAAGCATGGTGGAGGAGACCACACAGGAGGTGGCGGAGCTGACGGATAATGCGAATGCCATGCGTGCTTCCAGTCAGTCGGCCTTTGATACCTTGCAGAATCTGGCAAAGATCAACGATCAGGCGAGAGAGGCTATCGATGTGATCTATGAACAGACGAATACCACAAACGAGTCTGCTATGAAGATCAGGGAGGCCACATCGCTCATTACTTCCATTGCGGAGGAGACGAACCTTCTTTCCTTAAATGCCAGCATAGAAGCGGCGCGTGCCGGCGAGCAGGGCAGAGGCTTTGCGGTAGTGGCAGGGCAGATCCAGAAGCTGGCGGAACAGTCCAACGATTCGGCCCGCAGGATTGAGGATATCATAGATATGTTGATCGAGGATTCCCGGAAATCCGTGGCTACGATGGAAGATGTGAAGAAGATCATGGAAAGCCAGAATGAGAGCGTGGAGCGAACCAACGAGAGCTTTATGCAGGTCAGAGACGGCATTACGGAATCCTTAAGCGGCGTGAGCAGAATTGCGGATAAGACAAAGAAGCTGGATGAGGCCAGAGTTAATGTGGTGGATGTGGTGCAGAACCTGACGGCCATCGCAGAGGAAAATGCGGCCAGTACGGAGGAAACCTCTGCTTCTGTCACAGAGGTCAGCAGTATCGTGTACAATATTTCCGAAAATGCGCACAAACTCAGAGATGTGGCTGACCGTTTGGAGAAGAATATGAGCATCTTTAAGATTTAACGAATACGCTTTTGGAGAGAGGGTATGGAGAAGCGAGAGGACGATCTGGTGGTAGGAGGTTATCGGTTCGCAACAATAGCTGATGCAGAGACCGCCAGAATGGAACTGAAGAAGGTGGAAAATCTGGAGCGGGGGCTCGATCCCCGTAAACCACAGAATATGCTCCTGGTCTATAACCGTGCGCTGGATAATCGGGTTTTTCTGACTCCCATTGGCTTAAGCTGCCTGCAGAGGATGCAGAAGGATATGCTCAAGTGGGGCGTGCCGGAGGATAAGATACGGCCTGTGCCGCTCTATGCGACATTCAGCAATAAGACGGAGAACAGCAAATCTATCCGGCAGAGTGTGGCAAAGAGACATCCGGAATATCAGGGAAGATTTGTTGCTTCGGTGTTAATCAATATAGTGCTGGTGCTTCTTGTGGCAGGGATGGTTGCGATCGCTTGGAACAGCAACGTGCCGAACATCATCAATTACAGACAGGCTGTGGTAAACGAGTATTCGGAGTGGGAACAGGAACTTACGCAGAGGGAGCAGGAATTGCGGGATGCCAAAAGGCAGTTGGAAGCCGAGAGCATTCAGTGAAATGTGAAGAAAGGCGTGGGAGTGTATGGAGAGATTGAAAATCCTGGTAGTGGACGACGAAGCCCGTATGCGCAAGCTGGTCAGAGACTTTTTAGTAAAGAACCATTATGAGGTCGTGGAGGCGGCAGATGGGGCAGAGGCGCTGGATCTTTTTTTTGAACAGAATGATATCGATCTGGTGATTTTGGATGTGATGATGCCGAAAATGGACGGCTGGCAGGTGTGCAGGGAGATTCGTGCCTACTCTAAGACGCCCATCATCATGTTGACTGCCAAGACTGACGAGCGGGACGAGCTTTTGGGATTCGAACTGGGAGTGGATGAATATATTTCCAAGCCCTTCAGTCCGAAGATTCTGGTGGCAAGAGTGGAAGCTATCTTTCGCAGAACCGGACAGGCGGCGGCAGAGTCTGTAGTGGAAGCCGGCGGGATCCGCCTTGATAAGCAGGCGCACAGCGTAACTGTATCAGGAGAACCGGTGGATCTGAGCTATAAGGAATTTGAACTGCTGGCGTATTTTATGGAGAATAAAGGGATTGCCCTGTCCAGGGAAAAGATTTTGAACAGCGTCTGGAACTATGACTATTTCGGAGATGCCCGGACCATCGACACGCATGTGAAAAAGCTGCGCAGTAAGATGGGAGAGAAGGGTGAATTAATAAAAACAATATGGGGAATGGGCTATAAGTTTGAAGAAGAGTAGACTATATCAGGAAGAATTGTTTTTTTCAAAGGAAGAGGAACAACGGGACATACAGTTGTCACAGGAAGCGATCCATATGCTGCAGGACGCCTATTTTCGGATCAGCGCTATTAACCTGAACGAAAATAATATTGTGGATCTGAAGATCGTGGAGAGCGAAGCTTCGGAAGTGGAGCGGCTGAATGGTGATTATAAGATGACCATAGCTTCTTGTGCGAAAAATCATGTGGAAGAGAACGACAGGGAGAATTTTCAGAATATCATGTCGGCGGAAAATCTGAAGGTCGTATTCATGAATGGCGGTGCGCCCATTCATTTCAGTTATCGTCGTTTGGTTGAGGGTGAATGGAAATGGGTGCGGTCGGAGCTGGTACCCGTGGAGAATTTCGGTGAGGATAACGCCAGAGTCATATGGTATGTAAAGAATATCACGGAGGAGAAGGCGAAGGAAAGGGAAATGATGGATCAGATGCTGCGGTCGAATGCAGAGTTGATCCAGGCCAAGGAGGAGCTTGAGCAGGCAAATGTACATATTCAGGAATCGAATGAGATGCTGCGCCATGCTCTGAGAGCGGAAGAACAATACAGACAGGCGATCATCTCGGAGGCGGTCTATGTCTATAATATAAATGTGACGAAGAATCTGATTGAGGAAGATTTTTATGACCAGACGGATGGGCAGGCAGGGCCGGTCTTAGCCCAGGTAGGATTGCAGGCGCCTTGCAAAGCAGATGATTTTTTCCTAAACTGGAGCAAGACAAAGATTTTCCCGGAGGACAGAGAAATCTATGTGCAGGCGACCAATACAAGGCAGATGTTGGAGGCCTATGAGCGTGGAGAGAATGAGCTGGTGATTGAGTATGAGGTAGAAGGACCAAACGAGCAGCCCATGGTTCTGCGCCGTACGATTCTTCTTACGAAGGATGAAAGCAACGGGGATGTTCTGGCGCTGATCAATGCCAAGGATATCACGGAGGTTCGCCGTAAGGACAAGGAGGCACGGAAAGCTCTCTTAGACGCCTATGAGGCGGCGGACAGAGCCAGCTGTGCCAAGACGGATTTCCTTTCCAAGATGTCTCATGATATCAGAACGCCGATGAATGCGATCATCGGTATGACAGCCATTGCAGGCACCAAACTGCACGATCCGGAGGGCGTGGCGGAGTGCCTGAACAAGATCTCCGGCGCCAGCAGATATCTGCTTTCTCTTATCAATGAAGTGTTGGATATGAGCAGGATCGAGTCGGGGACCATGGCCCTTCAAGAGGAGAATTTTGATCTGATCGAAATGATCAATAATTTGGAGAAGGTGCTCTCCGCTTCGGCGAGAGACAAGAGGCAGAATATAACGGTGCGCACCCATGACATCCAGAATTCCAATGTGATGGGAGATATTTTGCGGATACAGCAGGCCTTTATGAATGTGGCACAGAACGCGATCACATACACCCCGGAAGAGGGGGAGATCAGCATAGAAGTCACGGAGAAACCTTCCACGCAGTATCAGATCGGATGCTACGTGTTTGTATTTAAGGACAATGGCATCGGTATGTCGCCGGAATTTTTAAAGCGTATTTTTAAACCTTTTGAACGGGCGGAGGATGTGCGGGTCAGTAAGGTGCAGGGCACCGGTCTGGGGCTTACCATCAGCCGTAATATCATTCATATGATGAACGGCGATATCGAGATAGAGAGTGAACTGGGCGTAGGGACCATTGTGACGATCACACTGCCCTTGAAGTATCAGGAGCCGGGAGAAACAGAGGATATCGATCTGACAGGGCGCACGGTTCTGGTAGTGGACGATGAGCCTTTTATCTGCGAGACAACCTGTATGTTGTTAGAAAAATTGGGTATGCGGGGTGAATGGGTTCTGTCGGGGCAGGAAGCGTTGGAATATGTGCTGAAAAAGCAGGAGAAGCAGGAAGAACTTTTTGCCATTCTTTTAGATTGTAAGATGCCGGGCGGGTTGACCGGCATGGAAACGGCGAAAGCAATTCGCAGTCATGCAAGGTCGAATGTGCCCATTGTGATGTTTTCTGCCTATGACTGGGCGGATATTGAAACGGAAGCCCAGGTGGCGGGCATTGATGCTTTTATCATGAAACCTCTGGATGAGGTCAGACTGGTGAATGTATTCAAAAGGTTTATATACAGGAAAAAAGAGCCTTCTCTGGAACAGACGCTGGATCAGATCGAAGCGGCGGATTATTCCCACAAGCGGATCCTTGTGGTGGAGGATAACGATCTGAACAGAGAAATCGCGATGGAAATTCTCTCCATGTCGGGAGCCCAGGTGGAAACAGCGGAAAACGGTCAGGAGGCTGTGGAAATGGTGAAGGCCTCATCTAAAGGGTATTATGATCTGATTCTCATGGATCTGCAGATGCCGATCATGAACGGCTATGAAGCCACCAGCGCGATTAGGGATATGAACAGGGAAGATATCAGAAATATTCCGATTGTGGCGATGACAGCGAATGCTTTTTTGGAGGATGTGCAGAGGTCAAAGGCCTGCGGCATGAATGAGCATATGTCGAAGCCTCTGGATATCGACCAGCTGCAGCAGATGCTGACGCGATGGCTGGGGAAGAAAAAGAAAGAAAATTAAGAGGAAAAATAATAAGAGATCGGGTGTTGCGGCACTCGATCTCTTTTCCATTTACCGAGGATGGTTTTTATAAAAATAAAAAAAGTCTTAAATCGGGGACAAAATATTTGATATTTAAAATAATGGATATATAATAGAGAATGGATTTGCAGGAGAAGTAATTGGGAGGAAGTAATATGAAAAGGCCATACATAATATCTGTATATAGAAAGACGGCAGTTCTGCTGGCGGTGGTCCTGCNNGGCTGNATNGATTGNGGGNTGCGGCGATGNNNCGCAGGANGAGGAAACCTTAAGCGAGGTGATTCCGGTGGAGGCGCAGATGCCTGTGGAAGGAACGCTTACTCTGAAAAATGAGTTCGTTGGCACGGTCAGTCCGGAGGAATCGGTGTATGTGATTCCCATGGTAACGGCGGAAGTGGTGAGCACGGAGATCAGTGTGGGCGATACCGTTGTGGAAGGGCAGGAGTTATGTAAACTTGATACCGAAGCGGCGGAACTGCAATTGGCCAGCGCCCAGGCCCAATATAACAGTGCNGCGGCAGGGGTACAGGCGGCCGAGGTGGGCTATGAGATTGCCCAGGCACAGTACGACAGCACGGTAGCTCAGCTGGATGTACAGAACGAGCAGACCCAGAGACAGAAGGATCTGACCATGTATCAGATGCAGATGCAGATCGACGGCATTAACAGCGGAATTGATGATATCAATGAGCAGCTCGCTGATCTGGAGGAGGATAAGGAAGATGCCGAGGATCAGAGGGATAACCTGAACAGTGCAAAGAAAAAGGCGAATGACTATGTGAAGCAGGCGCAGAAAGCCTACAATGACGCGGCGGCTATGTATAAATACGAGGAGGCTAAAAGAAGATATTATGCGGCTGTAGCCGCAGTTACAGCCTTGGAGACACCGGACCCTGATGCCCCTCCGGTTTCCGATCATGATGAAGCATTGAAGAGGGCAAAGGAGGAATTGAAAGAAGCTGAGGAAGCGTTGCAAATAATTGAGGAAGCGCTCAAACCGCTTAAAGAAGCTCTGACGGCGGCACAGGCGGCAGCTTCCCAGACCAGTGCTGCCTACGAGCAGGTGAANGCGGGCATCGCNTCTATCGAAGATGGGGAGGAGCAGCTTAGAGATGCGCTCTCCGACACCTACACGAGTAAGGAACAGACAGAGGCTATTAAAAACATGACGGAGGCACAGTTGAATATTGACACCCAGACGGTGCAGGATATCGGAAAGAGAACGGCTGCGCTGGGCGTGGATTCTGCGGCGGCTCAGGTAAACAGTGCAAAGGTTGGNGCGGCAGGTGCGAAGATCGGTATCGACAGCGCGGAGTATCAGCTGGATATGTATACTCTGACAGCGCCTATCGGGGGCGTGATCGAGGCGGTGAATGTGAAGGAGCATGATTTTGCGTCTCCGCAGGCTCCGGCTTTCGTGATTTCCAATAAAAATACCATGACCGTCACCTTCGGCGTGAGCGAGGGCATCCGTAATACCCTGCAGGTGGGACAAAAGATAGAGGTGGACAGAAACGGCAAGCTGTACGATGCGGTCATTACGGAGATCGGCAGCATGGTCGATCAGACTACCGGTCTGTTTTTGATCAAATCCTGCGTGAACACGCCGGACGATAGTCTGCTCACGGGCAGCAGTGTGAAGGTGACGGCGGAAACTTACAGCCAGACGGATGCCATTTTGATTCCCTATGACGCGGTGTACTACGACGACAGCCAGCCCTATGTCTATGTGGCGGTAAATGGTGTAGCGCAGAGGAAGGATGTGGAAACCGGAATTTTTGATATGGACACCATCACGGTGCTCTCCGGCCTTACCACGGAGGAACAGCTGATCACCAGCTGGTCTGCCAACTTGAGAGAGGGTGCAGAGGTGTCGGTACGGATGGTTTCCGGGGATGCGGACGGCTCCCAGACGACGGATACGGAGTAGGAGGACGGTATGAGCTTAACAAAATTAGCCTTAAAGCGTCCTGTATCCATGGCGTTGGTCATTCTGGCTTTGGTAGTGTTTGGTCTTTCTTCTATACCCAGCTTTCAGCTGGAGTTGACACCGGATATGGAACTTCCCATGCTTTTAGTCTATACCATCTATCCGGGAGCGGATCCGGAGAGCGTGGAGGAGCTGGTGACGAAGGAAATCGAGGCCGCCGGTTCTGAACAGAGCGGTGTGAACACTTATACTTCACAGTCGGCGGAGAATATGTCCATGGTCATGTTCCAATATGATTACGGAACAGATCTGGATGATGCCTATATGGATCTGAAGACGGCCCTGGAGACGGCCAGAGCCACTATGCCGGACGATGTGCAGGAGCCGATGGTCATAGAGATGTCCATGGATCAGATGGAAACCATGGATATCTCCGTTACCGCTGTGGGCGACAGCGATGTGCTGAGCTATGTGAATGACACTATGGTACCGGAGCTGGAAACCATTTCCGGNGTGGCGGATGTGACCGTGTACGGCGGCCGGGAAAATTACATAAGGGTGCTGCTCGATTCCCAGGCGATGAAAGAGTATGGCGTGACCATGAGCGGCATTGCGCAGACCATCGGCGCCATGGACTTTACGGTGCCTGTGGGAGCTGTCAGTCAGGGCTCTCAGGATATTGCGGTGTCCAGCAGCGCGGATATTTCAGGCGTTGTGCAGATTCAGAATATTCCAATCACCACGGCGAGAGGGCAGGTCATTCCGCTCTCAGAACTGGCGCAGGTGGGCGAGAGCCAGCAGGATGCTTCCAGTTTAAGCCGTTATAACGGGCAGGATAATGTTACCATTGCCATTACCAAAAAGAAGAGTTATGGTACGGTGGACGTTACCAGAGATGTGGATAGAATGCTGGAGCTTTTGCAGGCGGACAATGAAGTNGTGGTGATCGACACCATCTACAATGCCAGCGATATGATTATTTCATCGCTCTCCTCTGTGGGAAGCACGTTGGCATTGGGTGTGGCTTTCTCCATGCTGGTGTTATTCCTCTTTTTTGGGGATATCAGAGCCAGCCTGATCGTGGGAAGCGCTATGCCCATCTCCCTGTTTGCAACGATGATCGGCATGAATATGCTGGGCTTTTCCTTTAACGTGGTGACCATGGGTGCACTGGTGATCGCCATCGGTATGATGGTAGACAGTTCTATCGTGGTGCTGGAGAGCTGTTTCCGGTTAAAGGATGAGACGGGGGAATATCAGGAGTCGGCTCTTAAGGGAACCGGTGTAGTGACTGCCTCGATCATCGCTTCTACGATAACCACAGTGGTTGTATATGCACCCTTAAGTACGATGAACGGATTGTCCGGACAGCTGTTTTCCGAGTTGGGTTTGACGATCATCATGGCTATGCTGGCTTCCCTGATCATGGCAATGACCATCATCCCTCTGCTTTTTGTAAAGTTTAAGCCGATAGAGAAAAAGGAACTGCCCATCAATAAGCTTTTGAACAAAATCAACAAGGGATATGATAAGGTCCTGCGCAAATTATTGCCCANGAANGGGCTGGTGCTTGTGATCGCGGTNNTNCTTCTGGTTGCGGCTTTTATGNTGGTCAGNCATATNCATACGGAACTGATGCCCAGNATGGATGAGGGNGCGTTNGCTGTCACAGCCAGCTTCCGNTCAGGNACGAANNTGGAGNNGATNGAGGANNAGACNCGNTTNTTGGAGGAAATGGCGGAGGCGGATNCCAATGTGGATCATTACTCCTACAGTNTTTCCGGNGATACGGCNACTCTCACNGCTTATCTTGCGGATGACNGCGANNTNTCCACGAATGAGGNGATTGAGCAGTATACCAGANAATTNTCTGANCTGACCAATATGGATATCAGNATNAGNGCCAGCGGNGCCAGCATGACCAGCATGATGAGTACCGGNATTGAGATCGATCTGCAGGGGCGNGATCTGGACGATCTGCGNGAGACGGCCAAGCAGGTACAGGATATGCTGCAGAAGATACCNGGNGTTNTGCAGACCTCTTCTGATCTGGCGGANGCATCCACACAGGCGAAGATCGTCATTGATCCCTTAAAGAGCATGGCGGCAGGCTTGCCCCCGGTACAGGTGGCGGGAGAAATGTATAATACGCTGAGCGGTATAGAGGCGGCGAAACTGACAAAAAGTGGTGAGGAATATTCGGTGCGGGTGGAGTATCCCGAGGGAGAGTATGAGGGGATGAATGACCTGATGAATATGACGCTCAGTACGCCTTACGGTACACAGGTTCCGCTGGCAGAGATTGCAGCGGTGGAGTATCAGGATGCGCCGGTGACGCTTACCCGAGTGGATGGCATCTACCAGGTAGCGGTAACGGCAAGCACCACGGAGGATGCCAGATTTACGGCTCAGGATGCGGCGGATGAGGCGATGGACCAGATGGTGCTTCCAAGAGGTGTTTCCCGTGCAACGAGTATGATGGACGATATGATAATTGATGAGTTTAAGGCGATCATCACGGCAATCTTTGTGGCGGTATTTTTGATCTTTCTGGTGATGGCGATGCAGTTTGAGTCGCCCAGGTTTTCTGCCATGGTCATGATGAGTATCCCCTTTGCATTGATCGGCTCTTTCGGTCTCTTGTATGTGACAGGTTCTACGCTCAGTATGGTATCCCTGATGGGTGTGCTGATGCTGGTGGGTATCGTGGTGAATAATGGTATTTTGTATGTGGATACAGCGAACAGACTGCGGGAGGAGATGGATTTGGAGGAGGCACTGATCCAGAGCGGACAGCTTAGGCTGCGTCCTATCCTGATGACCACCCTGACGACGATCCTTTCCATGGTGCCGATGTCATTGGGAATCGGAGAGGGTTCTGTTATGATGGAAGGTATGGCCATGGTCATCATTGGCGGATTGATCGCTTCCACCATATTGATTCTGTTGTTAATGCCCACCTTCTATCTGATTATAGATAAGCGCAGCAGAAGAGAGAAGAGACTGGAGAAAAAAGAAGCCAGACGCGCCAGAAAAGAACAGAAAAAGACAGAGAAGGAATAAACAGAATAAAGAGGATAAAGGATGCAGGATCAGTTCCGAATACGGAACTGATCTTTTCCGTTCCATTTTGCCTCGTACAGCGCCTTGTCGGCGTTGTTATAGAGCAGTTCATAGGTATCACTCAGTGCTACGCCACTGGCACCGATGCTGGCGCCGAGCTTTTGGTCCGGATATTTGTCGTCAAAGTTCTGGTGGAAGACAGTCATAAACCGGCGAAGCATGCCATCAGCCTCTGTGGGACTGATATCGCGGCCTACGAATACGGCAAATTCGTCGCCTCCGAGACGGGAGACGATATCCATGTTTCGATTGAAAAACTTCTCTAACACAGTGGCAAATTCACATAATACCTGATCGCCTACGGGATGCCCGAGCTGGTCGTTGATCAGTTTAAAATTATCCATATCAATGATGATCAGGATGCCCTGGCCGGGTCTTTCCTTCAGATAAGACTGCACATATTCCTGAAAGGTCTCCCGGTTTGGCAGTTTGGTCAGAGGATCTAGTTTGGATTTGGTCCGGATCGTGTTCATCTCCCTGGAATATATGGAGGTCAGAAGGAAGAGCAGAGCGCAGGCGACCACAGCGATGAGCAGCATGGGGAACTCAATTCGCCACAGACCCTGTAACACCTCATTGCGGTTCATGCAGGTGACAAAGTACCAGTCAGTATTCTGAATAATATGTATGTTTACAAAATAGACGCTGTCATCGCCAAGAATCTCATAGGATCCAGTTTGACCGACATCTAACAGATGGCTTACATTCTGATACAACAGGGAATCGTGTTCGGCAGTTAAGGTCATGCCGATCATGGCAGTGTCATTGTCCGCTATAATGAGTCTGCTGTTTTGGGTGACAAAGAAAGCGTGCGTGAGTTCTCCGGAAGTGACCTCGGAGGTCAACTGGGAGGCATAGTCCAGATANANNTCTGCAGAGAGNACTGTCACGGCAGANGGNNTGTTTAAACGGCTGGTCGCACTCACNCAGGTNNNNCCTGTNATGNCATCCANNTANGGNTCNCCGAAGGCAAACTGATCGTGAGCNAGNCCCTCTNNNTACCAGNAGCGCTCTGTCACAANGTAATNNTCNCCCGGATCCCAGCCNGANGCAAAGTAGTAATGNCCATGATCGTCTCCCAGATACAGACCGTTGGGATAAGCNTCATGGGTGNNNACGCTGGTGGTAAGAGATTCAAAGGTNGCNTCNTCGTCAAGCCCNAANTGTTCGATCATGGTTTTGTAGATGGTCACCTCGTTCAGGACAGAATCAGTCCAGGTGTTGATCTTTTCCGCGTAGTAGTCGGATTCCAATGCCAGCTTCTCTTTTGAAAGAACTAAAATTTCGCGTCTGACAAGCACAAAGTAGATGGAGATCATCAATAATACGATAGGAACTATGGTGAAGACNAATTTCATATTGGTCCAAATATAGCGGTGTTTATTTTTCAACGGATTTAGCCTCCTAAAGCTGTACAAAAGCAGTCAGTTTTTTTNATACATGAATAACAATAATTTTATCATATACATAGGGAAAGTCAAGGCTGTCACTCTATTGACAAATGCCGGGTGAAGTGCTAACGTGATGGCAAAACAGGACAGGAACAGGACGGAACAAAGGGCGGAATTATAAAGTGATGAAATATTCCATGAAAAGGCAGTTTGCTTTCTTATTTATAACACTGATNACNGGTACGATCCTGTTGTGCCTGATCTTAAATTCGACCCTTCTGGGCACTTATTATCTCAATAAGAAGAAAAATGCGTTAGTGAGCGCTTATTATAGTATCAACGCGGCCTCCAATGCAGGAGATATCACTTCTGAGGAATATGATATCGAATTGATAAAAATCTGTGAAAAGTATAATATCCAGGTGCTGGTAGCAGATAGAGAATCGGAGGCTCTGAAATACTCCATGAACGATCCCCAAACCGTACTCAAACGACTTCTTGACAATATTTTTCTTGGGGTGGACGAGGAGGGGCTTTTGTTGAATGCCGACACCTATAAAATGCAGCTGGTTCGGGATAATAAAACGCAGACAGAGTATATCGAGATGTGGGGAATTTTGGATAACGGTTATCTTTTTATGCTGCGAAGTGCCTTGGAAGGTATTCGGGAGAGCGTATCGCTTTCTAATCAGTTCCTTACGTATGTGGGAGGGGTGGCTATCCTTGTCGGCATTTTTTTAGTCATTTGGCTTTCTAACCGTGTTACCAAGCCGATTCTGGAACTGGCGGATATCTCTGAGCGGATGAAGCATCTGGATTTTGAGGCTAAGTACACAGGGAAGGACAAGACAGAGATCGCGATATTGGGAAATAATATCAACGAATTGTCAGAGGCGTTAGAGGAGACAATTTCCGAATTGAAAACAGCCAATAATGAANTGCTGAAGGATATCGAGAGAAAAGATAAGGTGGATGAGAGACGCAGAGAATTNCTTTCCAATGTGTCGCACGAACTGAAAACGCCGATCGCGTTGATACAGGGCTATGCAGAAGGCTTGAAAGAGGGAATCAATGAGGATGCTGAGAGCAGAGAATTTTATTGCGATGTGATCATGGACGAGGCAGCCAAGATGAATTCGATGGTCAAAAATCTGCTCACGCTCAATCAGTTGGAGGCCGGAAATGATGTCGTAAATATGGAACGGTTTGACGTGACTGCTTTGATTAAAAATTATATTGCCTCCTCCGAGATTCTTCTCAGACAAAAGGAGATCTCCGTCCGCATGGCGGANTATGGATCGATCTACGTCTGGGGAGATGAGTTTCGTGTAGAGGAGGTGTTTATGAATTATTTCACAAACGCCATTAACTATGCACAAAAGGAAAAGGTCATTGATGTCAAGGTGACTAAGACGCAGGAGCGGGTGCGGATCTCGGTCTTTAATACGGGAGAGCCNATNCCTCAGGAGAGTGTGNNNCATCTGTGGGAGAAATTTTATAANGTAGATAAGGCNAGAACCAGAGANTACGGCGGCAGTGGAGTCGGGCTTTCTATTGTCAAGGCGATNATGGAATCCATGAATCANGAGTANGGNGTGATCAATTANGATAATGGTGTGNAATTCTGGTTTGAANTGGATATNGCGTGAGNAANTTAANGGATGCCGTGCAGGCGTCGTGCAGGCGGCGGGGATTTTGACTTGTAAGAATGAAAAGAGTGGGGTATAATGTAGAGTATAGAATATCACAGAGGAGATACAAACGTGAAAAAGGTAAGTGTGCTTTTGGGTGGTCTGATGGTGGCGCTTCTGACAGCAGGATGCGGCGAAATGCCCGACCTGACGCAGGAAGAAACGGATCTGATAGCAGAATATGCAGCAGGGATATTGCTGAAATATGACAAAGACCAGATAAACAGACTGGTGGATATTCCGGAATATGATGAGGAAGCGGAGGAAGAGGAACTCCAGCCGGAAGAAGCGGAGGAGCAGACTGAACCTGAAGATGAAGAGAGTACCGCAGTAGTGGATGTGAGTCAGGATGAAGAGACAGAGCCTGCAGTATCTTCCGTGGAGCAGTATTACGGAGTACCGAATGTGATGATCACCTACACGGGGTACGAGGTGGTAGATTCCTACCCGCCGGCATCGGAAGGCGACGATTTGGTTTTCTCCATGGATGCTTCGCCGGGTACACAGCTTTTGGTGTTAAAGTTCAATGCGCAGAATCTGAGCGGAGAAGATCAGAATTTAAATATGCTGGGATACGGTGCGAGATTCCGCGTTTCCGTCAATGGAGAATCCAGCAAGGGGGCACTGGCGACGATGCTGGTGAATGATATGCAGACCTACAATGATGTGATTCCGGCGAATTCCGCTTTGGAGCTTGTCAGCATTGTGGAAATACCTCAAGGTACCAACGTGGGAAGTATTGACATGATTCTCCGTGGCGGTGAGCAGGATGCTACGCTCAGACTGCAGTAAATGCAGAACATATAATTAAAAAACGCAAATAATCTGACTGGCTGTCATAAGAAGGAAAAAGTTGTAATAAATTAAAAAATCCCGTTGACAGCCGGTTAAACTTCTGATATTATATGAAAGTCGCTTGCGACAGGAGTTAGTTCCGAAGGAACATACTCCGATGTACCTTGACAAATAAACAGTAATGCAACCCTGAAAGATTCCAAAGATTTTTCAGAAAGAGTATCAGAACGATACAAACTAACAAACAGTAATCAATCGAGGTAAATCTCTACGAGATTAACCTCTGAAGTAAATTCCTGACGGAATTGACTTCTGGATTAGAGTAAGCCAAGCTTATTCTGGTCCGGATCAAATATTATATTTAGAGAGTTTGATCCTGGCTCAGGATGAACGCTGGCGGCGTGCTTAACACATGCAA
>JAAUZW010000018.1 GCA_014804385.1 Lachnospiraceae bacterium
CTATGATTCCAAGAATTGTAGTACAGTTTTGCATAATCGTATGCTCCTTTCCCGTTTGTTTTTACTACGGGAAAACTATACCACAATCAATTTCAAACCTATGTTCCGTACCGGCACACGAATGAATTAACATGCTCACACCGGTTCAAGCGAAATACTCACACCGATGGGGCGAAATTTGCAGATAGGAGAGAATCATATGTATCAACCAATAGATTCAATTAAAACGGGCACTAAAATAAAAAAGATGTTAAAAGTGGCAGGTTATGAAGTGAGAGATATTCAGGAATATCTCCATTTGTCATGTCCACAATCAATATATAGATGGTTTAAAGGTAAGATTTTACCATCGGTAGATCATTTATGTGCATTAAGTAAATTGTTGAATGTTCACATGGAAGATTTGCTGGTATTGCAAGGACAGTCTATAGAAGATAATATTGATGAAGTAACTGACGATGCTGGGATTAGAAGGCTCCTGTCATACATGAAGTGTCTACAGGAGGCTGCTTAAAGCGATTGGACTATCCGTCCAATGACAAAGAGAATGTCTTATATTATCCTCTTATTAAAAGCAGGTGGTTTTGATACTACATGCTGAAAGTAGGAGGATTTTTTGTGCAAGAAAATATGGATGAAACAATAGATTTTATAGTAGAGAGCATAAAAAGCATAAATAGACAGGCACTTTTAGTATACAAACCTATTGTGGAAGAAATTTGTTCTGGAAGAACTGTAAAAGAAAAAGAACTTGAAAATGTTTTAGACGGATTGGTATCTGCGTGTCTAAGTGATGAAATGCTGGGTTTATTTAAGCAGGTTTGTAGAAAGTTTTACAATCAGTATCCGGAGATTATAGCGGATTATGTTATGTTTTACAAAGAGATGTATGAAGAACAGGAGGATGATTTATGAGTTACGATATCTATTTAAAAGATCCAGTGACAGGAAAGACAGCGGAGGTTCCAGGACACCTAATGTGTGGAGGAACATATAAGGCAGATTATCATCCGGAAAGTGGAACATTTACACCGGCATTAAATACAGAGGCGAATTTGAATATTACATATAATTACGGACATTATTACCATGAAATTTACGAGGAAGAAGGAATCCGAGCGATTTATGGAGTGTCGGGTTTTGATAGTATTTTGATGCTGAAAAAGATGATAGCTTTTCTGAATGAAAAGTATAAGAAAAATGAAGAATGGATTAGAACGAAAAGACAGAAAACAATCTTTTATGACGAGAATGGAAATGAGATAGATGAGATAGATGCTTTAACAAATAGAATTAAGCCAGTCAGAAAAGAGGAAATAGAATATAAAGTAAGCGAAGGGGACACAAGTGATTATTGGATGGATACAGCCGCCAATGCAATAAAGCCATTATATCAATTGATTGCATTGGCTAAAATGCGACCTGATTGTATCTGGGATGGGGATTAGGGAAATGTTGTTTTTGATTGATTACGAGAACGTTGGAAATGCGGGAATGAAGGGGTGTCATTACCTGAATGCGTCAGATCATATTATTATTTTTTATAGTGAAACTCGAAAGAATATGGAACGTAGGTTTTTGGAAGACATTACAAATTCAGAATGTGCTTTCGAGATATGTAAATTATGCAAAAATGGAAAGAATGCACTGGACTTTTATATTGCCTCTAAACTTGGGGAAATGTTTGGAGTTGGCTATGATGGAGCAGCTGTGATCGTCAGCCGTGACACCGGATTTGAGGCTGTGCGGGATTACTGGGAAAAGCGGGCAGTACATAAGAGAAGGATTTTGCTGTCAAATTGTGTGGAGGATGGCATTGTGAGCAGCAATGAAAACAGTGACAGAATACGAGAACTCAGGAAGCTTCGTGAAAATCTGACTATTGGAGGGTTTTTCGCTGATTATACAGAGAAAATGCGTATAAAAGCGGTGATAAAGAGCCTGTTTGAAGGAACGGAGTATGAAGGAATGACAGAAAAAATTCAAAAGCTAATGGAGGAAAAAGAGAAGACACCTAAAATCTTGTACCTGAATTGCCTTCATTTTTTTGGTAAAGATAGTGGATTGGCAATTTATAATAAGATGAAAGCGTGTGAAAAGTTGTGAAAAATAAGAAACACGCTCATAGTAATAGAATTATAGTAAATGAAAGGCTTTCGGTGATTTCCCCGAAAGCTTTTTGAGGTGGAGAACGAGTAGAGTAAAGTAAGGGAAGTTTGTTTCCTTGACTTTGAATAGATGTAGTTTTATAACAAAGGCAAAAAAATATTCGATTGCAATGGCGTGTAATTGAGTCACACCACGGTGCTTGAATCGGGTAAATGTTGTTTCTTTAATTCAATTGGATACATATCAATAATGGAGATGATTATATGATTCCAATAAAAATAGAAACTCTGCTAGAAGGGCGCAAAGTAGAACGAAACCGGATAGAATACAAGGAAGGCTTTAATCCATCAGAAATTGTCCATACAATATGTGGCTATGCGAATGATATCGCAGGGGTGGACGGTGGATATCTTGTGATTGGTGTAAAGACAGAAAATGGGATTCCGATTTTGCCGCCGGTAGATGTACCGGACGAATTACTTGACGGCATTCAACTGAAAATATTTCAATACTGTAACAAAATTGAGCCTCGCTATATTCCGAAGATTGAGATTGTGGAATATCAAGGGGTAAATTTGGTATATTTGAAGTGTGCGGCGGGTGATGCGGGATCATATCAAGCACCTGTGGATGTTTATTCTAAAAAGGAAGCAGGGAAAGAGCAAGATTGAGCTGGTGCGTTTTCATGATAAGGAAGCGGAGGCATCTGATTTTACAGAGAAGGCATTTTATGGTCCGATATGGAAACAGGTATGGGATGCGTTAGACTACATTAAAACAACTGTGATTGAGGAAAAGGTTGTAAAGGTTGATGGGAGAGCGGAAGCAGACCGTTTTTTCAATTATCCATATAATGCGTTGGAAGAAGTGCTTGTATAAAGAAAACCCAGTATATATAAAATTTGCCAAACCATCGCCAATATGGTAAAATATTCTAAATAATTTGAACACAAGCCATATCTAAGTGATACCCACAAGCAAGAACGGAGATTCTCAATGCACATCACAGAACAGCTTAAAAAACCACTGAAAGAAGTAAATTATCTGAATGTAGAAAATACTGACAGATATCGTCCGATACTTAGGTTGTTTTATTTAAAATATGAGAGAATGAAGTACTGGTTGTATCAGGAAGATGTGTATGAGGAGTTAAAAAAAGATTCTTATTTTGCCGGTTATACATTAGAACAGTGTCAGCAGGATCTGACAACGCTTACCGAGTGGGGCAATCTTTTGACGATTCAGGACTCCAAGAATGTAAAAACATTGGAAGAATTTAAAAACAGAAGATATCAATACCAATTATCGGAATATGCAGTTGAAATTGAACGTATGGTGATTCATCTTGAAAACCTGTTTGTAGAAGGTGCATCATTAGAACCTACGTTGTTGGAGCGTATTAAGGAAGAACTGGCAGAACTTCCGAAGATGCAGGGGGCATCTGTAAACAAAACTTATGGTTGGTGGCAGAATCTGGAAAATGATTTCATGCGCCTGAACCAGAATTATCAAGATTATATGCGGACGTTAAACAGTGCAAGGGCTGAGGAATTGATGCGTACTCAGGCCTTTTTGGTATTTAAGGATCATTTGATAGAATATCTTAGGACTTTTGTGAAAGCCTTGCAGCAGAATGTAGCTTTGATTGAAAGTTATCTTAAGAATGTTATGGCGGGGCAGATTAATGAGATTTTGGAGAAAGTCGTAGAATATGAAATGAATATTCCGCGGATTGAAGTTCAGATAGATGAGGAGGCTATCAGAGCGCGGATGCAGGGTAGATGGACAAGTATTGAAGAATGGTTTGTAAGCAGGGGAAATAAAGAGGCCGAGGCAGTCAGGGTTTTAGATGCGACCAATGAAATTATAAGAAAGATTACCAGATATGCGACACGGCTCAGTGAAATGAGTAATATGGGGGCAAACAGGCGGGAAGAATATTTTAAAGTTGCGCAGATGTTTGGAAAGTGTCAGGATGTGAATGAAGCTCATCGTTTGGCTGCTTGTGTATTTGGAATAGAGACAACGCTGCACTTTAGAGGGGATATGCGAAGGGATACGGATAGCATGTACAGCAGCATATATGATGAGGAGCCTTATGTGGTAAACCTGGTACCGAGAGTAAGAAATTACAGAGAAAAAGCAAAGCGTTCCGGCATGATAGACAGAACGGAAGAGCAGGAACGTATTAGAAAGGAAATGTTGGAAAAACTGGAAAGGGAAAGGATTTTATTAAACAGTTATATTAAAGATGACCGTCTGGATTTTGCCGATTTACCGATAATAGAACCGCAGATTAGGGATACCTTTTTAATGTGGCTTTCAAAGGCTTTGGAACGGGAAGACGAAACTGCTAAGACAGAAGACGGTAGAACATATCATCTGGAAGGCGACAGAAGGAAAACCTGCGTTGTAGAATGTACAGACGGAAGCTTTGTTATGCCCGCTTTTACGATTTGTTTTCAGGATTAAATACGTATGAGAGAGGATTTATCGGATGAGCGTATTGGAAAAACTGCTTTCTGCGCGATGGTTTGTAAAAGCAGTGAATAAAGAGGAATACTATCAGGTAAAAGATGAAATTGGTAAATATCAGAGTCTGTTGAGCGAGAAGCTGGGATATCACATTATTGTGAATCCTTATGTTATTAAGCTGGAAAAGATTCCTGCTGTTCCGGAAAACTGGATGGGCATCGCAGAATTTAACGAACCGATGGATTATGTGTTTTTTTGTCTGACGTTGATGTTTTTGGAAGATAAGGAAATAGAGGGGCAGTTTATTTTATCTCAGCTTACGGAATTTATGCAGAGTACATGGAAACAGAGTGATATTGACTGGAAAATTTATCAGAATCGCAGATGTCTGGTGAAAGTGTTAAAGTATTGTGTAAAGTGCGGTATTTTACAGGTCTATGATGGTAGTGAAGATAGTTTTAAGAACGATAGTCAGGCTGACGTGTTATACTTGAACACGGGTGTTTCCAGATATTTTATGAGAAATTTTACAAAAGATATCACAGGGTTTACTTCGGCGGAAGACTTTATCGGAGAAGATTGGTTTGGCTTGGATGAAGACCGTGGTATCATAAGGAGGCAGAGAGTATACCGCAGGCTGTTGATGTCTATGGGGATGGAACGGACGGAAGAAACGGAAGAAGATTTTGCCTATATCCGTACCTACGGAAAGAAAAATATAGAAAAAGATTTTTCGGAGCTGCTGGATTGTGAGCTGCAGGTATACAGGAATCAGGCCTTTTTGGTACTGTCGGAAGACTCGAATATGGGAAGATGTTTCCCGGAAACAAACACTCTTTCCGATATTGCGCTGCTTATTGCCCATATGATACGGGATATGGTGGGGAGTGGGAAACTGGAACCGGACCGGCAGGATAGGATTTATATTGATGAAAATCAATTTCTGGATATCATAGAGACTTGTAAAAAGACTTATCAGAGTGGATTTGCCAAACTCTATAGGGAAATGACGGCAAAGGAATTTTGCCGAGTTGTCATGGAATATCTCACACAGATGGAATTGATCGGGAAAGAAGAAGGCAGAATCAGGATCCGGGCAGCATTTTGCAGGATAGTGGGGGTATATCCGGAAAATTTTGAAGCATAGCCGGCAAGGAAGGCTGGGCCGACGTTGATAGTGTTTTGGTACACCAATGCTCAGGCTGTAGAGAAAGGTATATTGATAGAGATGAAAAACAGTTGTTGGATTGGAAATAGAATTGGTCTGGTAGATTTCTGGTATTACGGGGATCAGGAATACGAGTTTCTGGATGGCCGAATGTTGCTTCGGGGAGCAAACGGTTCCGGAAAATCTGTTACCATGCAGAGCTTTGTACCTTTGTTATTAGATGGGAATATGCGTCCGGAAAGATTGGATCCGTTTGGGTCAAAGGCGCGTAAAATGGAAAATTATCTTTTGGAAGAAGATGATACAAGGGATGAACGGACGGGATATCTCTATATGGAGTTTAAGAGAAAAGAGTCCGATAAATATCTGACTTTCGGCATGGGTATCCGCGCCAGAAAAGGCAAGAAACTGGAAACATGGTATTTTTATATTCAGGATAACAGGAGAATCGGAAGGGATCTCCTTTTATATAAAGAAGGAGCGCAGAAGCTGGTACTGACCAAAACGGAACTGAGAAACCGTATAGGAGATGGCGGAGAACTGATTGAAAGTCAGGGGGATTACGAACGCCGCGTGAATGAACTTTTGTTCGGCTTTGAAACGGTAGAAGAGTATCGGGAGCTGTTATCGCTGTTGATTCAGCTGAGAACGCCGAAACTTTCCAAGGATTTTAAACCTTCTGTCATTAATGAGATTTTGAGCAGATCGTTACAGACATTATCGGAGGAAGATTTACGTCCGATGTCTGAGGCGATTGAAAATATGGATAGTATTGAAACGAATCTGCGTACTTTAAAAGAATCAGCCAAAGCGGCCGCAGATATCCGGACAGTATATGATAAGTATAATAAAGCCGTTCTTTTAGAAAAAGCAGAAAACTATACAGAGGCAAGAAAAAAATATAATAAATGCAAACGTAATGTGGAGAACTTAGAAAAAGAGCAGAGTAGTGCCAGACAGGAACTGGAAACTGAGACACAGCACTATCAGGAACTGGTAACCGAACACAGAGTATGTGAGGAGGAGTATGCAAGACTGTGTGATTCCGATGCGGCAAAATTAAAGGAGCAGGAGAAGAAACTGCAGCAGGAGGAAAAGGAGCAGGAGCAGTTATTGCAACAGAATAAAGACAAAACAGAAAATAAGCGGATAGCTTTGAGGGAAAACGAAACAAAATTAAAGAATGATACTGCCAAAGCGGAAATGATTCAGGACGAAATACAGAAAAGTTTTGTGAATATGGCGGATTGTATGGAAACAAGTTCTTTTTCGGAGTGGCAGTTCATGATACAGGAACTGAAAGAAAATCAGGATAAACCCTATGATTTTGCATATCAGGAAAAATTGCTAAAGGAATATCATAAACAGGTTCAGGCGGGCATCAAAGTATTGGGACAGGAAGCAGATACGAAGAAAAAATACGGTGATGCCATGCAGGAGCTGGATCAGAAAAAAGAAAGCAGAGACGCGAAAGAAAGAGAATGGCAGCAGTATGAAAAAATGGTGCGGGAGCAGAAGGGAGAGCTTACAGAGGCTATTCATGTCTGGTCTAAAAATAATCAATGGATAAAACTGGACGAGTTGTCACTGCAACAGACGGACAGACGATTGGATGCTTTTCAATATGAAGATGATTATTCCGAAATCAGAGAACCTGCGGATTTGAAACGTCAGGAAATGAAAAACGAGATTTCGGACAAAGAAAGCCGAATTATAAGAGATATCAGGCAGCAAGAGGAAGAAAAAGAAAAACTTCTTAATGAGATTGAAGAATTGCAGCAGGCAGAAGAAGTGGAGCCGGAACGGACAGAAGCAGTTATAAAAAGCAGAGAATGTTTACAGAGGATGGGAATTCCGATCCTGCCTTTTTATAAAGCGATAGACTTTGACCATACGCTTACGAAAGAGCAGCGCAGCCGCATAGAAGCGGCTTTTTTTCAGATGGGAATATTAGACGCACTTGTTGTCAGTCCGGACTATAGAAAGCAGATTATTGACATGGATGAAACCGTATGTGATAAGTATCTTTTTACGGATGTGGTAAAGCTGCAGACAAATCTGTCAGAACTGTTTATTGTGGAAAACGGAGAAAATGATATTGTGCTTTCCATGCAGCTGCAAAACATTTTATCCGGCATTGGATATGGTTTACAAAAAGAAAATACTACATGGATTGACCAAGATGGTCATTATGCAATCGGCGTTTTGGAAGGAACCGTTTCTTCCGATTATGAGTCAAAATATATCGGCTCTGCAGCCAGAGAGAAACATCGCTTAGCCTGTATTGCAAAACTGCAGAGCAGGGTCCGGGAAATAGAGGAAGGGCTGAGTGAACTGGAAAGCGCATTGCAGACGGAAAGACTCCATTTAGAGGAGATACAGCAGGAGTTTGCGGCTTTTCCGGGAGCCGAAGATTTGAAAACGGCGTTAAAGAGTGCGGATGGGGCAAAGTATTTATTGGAGATGGCAGAAGATGATGTGAAGCGCCAGCTTTTGGTTTTACAGGAATGGGAGCTTGCACTAAAAGAAATTCAGATTCAGGTACAGGAAATTTGTACAAAGACCGGACTGCTGGGCCGTTTAGATGTATATAAACAGGAAGAGGATAATATAGAGGCATATCAGGAAGAGTTTCATACTGTTAAAGAAAAACACGGACAATATTTGAATGTTTTAGAATTGATAGAGGCAAGAAAAGAGCAGGTTGAGTCCCTGGAACTGGATTTGGATGATGTTTTAAGGGAACAGAACAGGATAAAGGTACAGTTGAATCTATTTCAGGCCAGTTTAAGTTCGGTCAGAGAGCAGCTGCAGTTGACAGATTATGAGGATATCAAAGAACGGCTGGAATACTGCGTGAAACGTCTGGACTCACAGACCGGTATCCCGAAGGAAAAAG
The DNA here is from genome assembly GCA_014804385.1 of Lachnospiraceae bacterium. Classification (GTDB taxonomy): domain Bacteria; phylum Bacillota; class Clostridia; order Lachnospirales; family Lachnospiraceae; genus UBA3282. The sequence continues at coordinate 8,652 of JAAUZW010000018.1, forward strand.
AATCTTCCGTAAAGCGTCAGGGGGAACTGGAAGAAGAAATTCGCCATAAGGCCGATGAATTGACAGAATCCGCAGAGAAAATGCTGCGGGCGGATGCAGAACAAAAGCAATGGGAAATTGTTTTTGCACAAGAATATAAGTTAGAGTATGTGCCATATGATTTTAGCAGAACTGAAGATATGTATGATATGGCTCGTAGAGTTTCCGAAATGCTGCATGGGCAGCTCGGCACTAAGACCAAACATACTCTTTTAATGGACCTGCAGAACATTTATCATGAGAAAAGGGGTATTTTAAGCGAATATCAGCTCATGATACAAAATGACATATTCGGAGATTTAACGCACTCGGAGTTGGTAACGTTATCGTCGGAGTCGGTCACGCGCATTGATGTTAAAGCAAAATACCGGGGCGTGGAAATTGCCTTTCTGAAACTGGTTTCCAAACTTCAAGAAGATGCCGAAGAACTGGGAAATATTCTAAGTGAAAAAGACAGAGAATTATTTGAGGATATATTGTCTAACACAATCAGTAAAAAGATTCGTGTCAAAATTCAGGAAAGCAACAGATGGGTCATTGATATGAACCGTATGATGGAATCTATGGAAACTTCGAGCGGTCTGACTCTGAGTCTGAAATGGCAGCCGAAGAAGGCGGAAAAGGAAGGGCAGCTTGACACGAAAGAACTCGTAGATTTGCTGAAGACGGATGCGGAAATTATGAGACAGGAAGATATTGACAGGCTTTCCGAACATTTCCGCTCCTGCATTCAGGAAGCACGAAAGCTGTCGAAAGAGGAGTACAATATGCAGTCTTTTCATGTGATTATGAAAGACATATTGGATTATAGAAAATGGTTTGAATTTCAGCTCTTTTTCCAAAAGACCGGAGAAAAGAAGAAAGAGATGACAGACAGAATGTTCTTTACCTTTAGCGGCGGAGAAAAGGCCATGTCTATGTATGTGCCGCTTTTTTCAGCAGTGGTGGCCAAATACAAAGGGGCCAATGAGGATGCGCCGAAGCTTATTTCGTTAGATGAAGCATTTGCCGGCGTGGATGAAATGAATATCAAGGACATGTTCCGGCTGATGATCCATTTGGAACTGAACTTTATCATCAATTCTCAGGTGTTATGGGGAGATTATGATACAGTGCCCAGCCTGGCAATTTATCATTTGATCCGTCCGCTTAATGCTAAGTGTGTAACGGTCATGAAATATATATGGAATGGAAAAGTAAAGACACTGGTATGACAAGGGAAAACTTAGAGCAGGCAAGTTCATATTTTAAGAGATATACGGTGTATGACAAACTGTTTACGGCCATGAGGAAAAAATATGCCATAAAGGGACAACTGTGCGGCACATTTACTTTGGAAAATCTGACAATGGAAGAAAGAAATACACTTTCTGGTTTTATGGGAACAGATTTCGGAAAAGAACAGACAGTGAAAATTACCTTTTCGGCCTTGTGCAAGGCGCTACAAAAGAGTCGGTTTTGCGACTCGCACTGGGAAGAGATACTGGAAAGTTGTACAGGGAAATTACTTGTATCAAATAAAGAAGAGCAGCTGCGCAAAAAAGAAGTACAGGATATTTTCAAGGAGGATTGTCTGGCTCTTTGTACGAAAGAAGATGTGAAAGATTGGCTCTCAGGTCTTTTATATGAGAAAAAAAGCGGCTCTCGTATCATAGGAAAACAGATGGAAACTGACAGGAAAGAAACCAAACAGCTGCTCAAAAATGTGGTATATGCGCTGGAGCATTTACCTGTTGATGAAGGGAAAAAACAGCCTATGCCTGTCTATGCAGCTGAAGTGACCGGAAATCCGCATTATTTTGATGAGGGAACTGTAGCGTGCAGATTATTGCTGAATTATGGAGAACTGCGTTTCGGACAGACAGAGGGGAAAGCATCGGGAATTGAACAAAGAGAGTCTATATTGTATCATTTAGGTATTTTAAAAGATGATCTGTCAAATCTTTGCCTTGCCTACGGCGTGATTGGTATCAAGACAGATGGCGATGTACATGAGGGATTACAGGGATTTTGCAAAGAAAAACAGGCTGTACAGATGACACTAAATACATTGGGTGGTTTGGCTCGTTTAGAGGTGGCGGAAAATAGCAGGCATATTGTATATATTATTGAAAATCCGGCTGTTTTTTCATATTTAACAAAAAAGTATCCACAAAATACATTTTTATGTACTGCCGGACAGTTCAGGCTGGCCAGTTATGTGGCGATGGACCTGTTTCCAAAAGAATACACTTTTTGTTATGCCGGAGACTTTGACCCGGAGGGATTACAAATCGCGCAGGGATTAAAAAATCGGTATGCGAAACGTCTTGTTTTCTGGAATTATAGCAAGAAGCATTATGAACAGGCGGTATCCGGAGTGATGTTGGATGAGACAAGATTAAAAAAACTTGATAAAATTGAAGAAGCAGAGTTGGAAGAAATCAAAAACTGCCTGCTGACCTATAAAAAGGCGGCTTATCAGGAAAAAATGTTATATGCGTATGTAATAGAATAAAGACAGATTGATATATTTTTTTGTGAGCGATAATTTAATGAATATCGCCCATATTTTTTGAAGTGCGTTCAGTATGGGCGCAATCTAATCGCTGAAAGTCCGTAACACGCCCTAGTAGCGGGAAGTGTATAGCCAAGAGCAAGGGTTTCAATTCTTAACCAATATAGGATTTGATGAAGGCGCAAGAATTTGTCTTACGCATACATTTCAATATAAAGATATTGAGGCAATATATGATACATGTGATTGCAATGATGACGAAAAACATTTTATTACAGAATATTTGAAAAATGTTACATATAGTGATTATGATAAGTTAATTCAATTGTGTGATGATTTATCATTAGCAAATGGATATTGCTATGCTGAAAAGAAGATGGTGAATAGTGTACTTAAATTTGGTTTTAAAGATACCACGATAAGTAAGTGGAAAGCAATATTTGAATTGAAAAAATATTTTGATGGAAAAACTAATGGGGATGTGTATTTGTTATTTTGAATATTCTGTAAATCCTAGTTGCATGAGGAAATAAATATGATTCAAAAAGAAGTTTTACATGGCGGAAGAAAAGGCAAAATATCAAAAGAAGAAGATAAAGTAATTCGTCCGGGAAATAAATGGACTCCGCATGTACAGTCATTTTTATCGTTTATGCATGAAAACGGATTTAATAATATTCCTAAACCATATGGAATTAACGAATCCGGAATGGAAATGGTTTCTTTTGTGGATGGAACTGTTTATAATGACATCGTACCGAATGAGATTCTAACAGATGAGATTTTAGCTGAAGTGGCAAAATTACTTCGTCGATATCATGATATTGGAGAAAAATATGTTCATCGATTAACGGGAGAAGAAGTTTGGATGTTGCCCGAACAATTACCGGTAGAGGTTATGTGCCATGGGGATTTTGCACCTTATAACATAACTTTTGTTGACGGGTGTGTGCATGGGATAATCGATTTTGATACATTACATCCAGGATCAAGAATTTGGGATGTTGCATATGCAGTATATCGATGGATTCCGTTTGTTTCACCGAAAAATCCTGATTATTGTTATAGTTTAAATGAACAGATTCGTAGATTAAAGTTATTTGTGGACACCTATGATTTAAAAAATAATGAAAGAGAACAGTTGCCCAATATGATAATTGAACGGATCGGTAGTCTTGTTGCATATATGAGAAATGAGGCAGATTCTGGAAATGAAGATGTTCAGAAAAATATAGAAGATGGACATTTGAATTTGTATTTGGATGATATTCAATATATAAAAGAGTCTCAAAAGAGTATACTGGAAGGAATATTGTAGCTTTGTTAGTAGAATCCCAGTTAATCGCTTGGTGCAAAACGGTGACAAGAAATTATGCAAAAAAATAAGCCATATAAAAACAACGATTTTATACCGTTTACGCAATAAAAAGTATAGAAAATACATAAAAAAACGCTATTCATATAGCATGAGGGTGGTAGAACAGTTGGTTCAGGTCGTGTGGCTGTTAGCATTGGGTAATCAGTAAAAGCTAGATTTTATGGGGCTTTCCGAGAAATCGGGAAGTCCTTTTTACGTCCTGAAATAGGTGGAGAGGCTTGACAAAAGTTGATTATATGATAAACTTAACACTGTTAAGTTCGGAGGTTTAAATGGATAAAAAATATCATCATGGAGATTTAAAAATTCAATTGATAAAGACTGGTTTGCATATGATACAAGAAGACGGAATGAATAAGTTATCTTTAAGAAAATTGGCGCAGGTGTGTAATGTCAGCGAAGCTGCGCCTTATAGTCATTTTAAAAATAAGGGCGAATTATTGATTGCAATGCAAGAATATATAACCGAGCAATTGCAAAAATGTCTGGAAAATGCTTATGAGAGAACAGAGTATAGTAAATCCCCGATAGCAATATTAAACATGGGAAAAGCTTACGTCCAATTTTTTATCAAGTATCCCGAATACTATTCATTTTTATTTGCGCAGCCTTATTTGAAGATAGATTTATCTATGGGTGATGAACCAAATGCATTTGAGCCTTTTCAATACTATAAGGAGAAAGCATATACAATCTATAAGAACGAAGGTTTCAGTGAGGAACGTATTAAGTATGGTATTATCGCTATGTGGGCAAAAGTCCATGGTATCGCAGCTATTGCTTCGATGCAAGGTGTAAATAGAGACTTTGAATGGGAAGCTGTTTTAGATAAAATATTGGTTGAATAGGTGATACGTAATGAAAAGAAAGAGAGCGCCTAAAATGATAATAGGTTTTTCGGTGTTTGCTGCAGTTTTACTGCTGTTAATTCTAATTGTTTTTCCACCAGGCAAGGGCATAATACCGCAATTTTGTAATGAAAATGGAGAGAATATTGAGAATAGCATAGCTGAAAAGTGTTATTTGGAAGTTGAAGATGGTAATCTCGGAATGATTATCATGGCAAAGGATATTAGTAATCCAGTCTTATTGGTTTGCGGAGGTGGACCGGGAATTCCGGAATATTTAATGGAATATATGTATCCATCCGTTCTTGCAGATAAATTTGTGGTTTGCTATTTGGAATATAGGGGAACCGGATTATCATACAGTTCTGATATCAAAGCAGAAGAAATGACTACAGAAAAGTATATATCAGATGTTGTTGCAGTAAGCAAATATTTGTCCGAAAGATTTGGAGAAGAAAAAATATATATTATGGGACATTCGTTTGGTACATATATTGCCATCAAAGCAGTACAGCGATATCCGGATTATTATCATGCATATATAGCAATGGCGCAGATTTGCAATCAGACAGAGTCTGAATATATGGCATATGATTATATGAAGGCTCAATATGAGCAACTAGGTAATACCAAAATGGTTGAGAAATTTGAGAATTGTCCGATTCGAGAATCCGATGAAATGTATGCAAAGTATTTTTCATCTTCTTTGCGTGATACAGCAATGCATGAGTTAGGTGTTGGTACAACAAGAGATATGGACTCTGTAATTACCGGAATTTTCTTCCCAAGTTTGAGATGTAAGGCTTATACCTGGCAGGAAAGAATAAATATATGGAGAGGGAAGGGGGTGTCTACACAATTTCCTGTTGTAAAGGATTCTACGCATTTCAATGCTTTTAGTGAAGTACCTTTTTTACAAATTCCTGTTTACTTTTTGGCAGGAAAATACGATTATACATGCAGTTTTGACTTGCAATATGAGTATTATGAACAGATTGATGCACCAATAAAAGAATTTTATGTGTTTCATAATTCGGCACATAGTCCTATATTTGAAGAGCCGGAAGCGGCATCTAAATTGGTTGAAGAGATATTAGGAGTAGAATAGTGCAAAATTCAGCTTGCTTAAGGGAGGCATCCCCAGTGCCATAAAATAGAACTCCATAGTTTGGTGGCTTTTTTATAGGTTACTGGTTGGAACGATAAGAAATGTGGGGCGCGGCGGTTGCTATGCCCTATGTTTTATAGTGGGAAACGGAGAATGAAGGTGGTATAATCAAATCTATATATTTATAGGAGGTTTGGATTGTGAAGCCCAAAATGATTTTAACTGATCTGGACGGAACTTTGATTCGGTCTGATGGCAGCATATCAGAACGCACAAAGTTAATTTTGAAAAGCTGTCAGAACAAGGGCATTTATATTGTAATAGCTACTGCTCGGTATTGGATAGGGGCAGAGCGTTATATAGAAGAAATTCAGCCAGATTATGAAATTACAACAGACGGAACGCTTATTCATCGGCACGACAAACAAATTTATAGCTGTAATCTTGAAATAGAAGATACGAACCAAATTATACAGGATATACTTGCACGAGATGATAAGACGGAAATTACTGTGGCGGCAGGACGTCAGGTGTTTTGGAATAGTAAGCACATATCCGAGTCTGAAAAATTACATAAGGCAGTTTACTGTGATTATCAGAAACCGCTATCTTGTCAAGCAAACAAAATTGTGGCAGAACTTCCTGATTATGAAACAGCCTTAAAAATTGCAAATAAAAATCGTTGCCGATTGCAGAGCTATCGTGGAGAAAATTGGTATGCTTTTTTACCGGAAACGGCTGGCAAAGTACGGGCAATTCGAGAATTAGCAAAGATATTAAATATTTCATTAAATGAAATAGTGGCTTTTGGCGATGATAAAAATGATATGGAAATGCTTAAAATGTGTGGAATAGGTGTTGCAGTAGATAATGCTATTTCAGATGTTAAAGCTATTGCAGATTGCGTTACATTATCAAATGACGAGAATGGAGTAGCCGAGTGGCTTGCGAAAAATGTGTTGATGAGTGTGGAATAATAAATCGGTTTTCCTTGATATTATGAGTAATAGGGTTTTGAGGAGAAATGTTGATGAAAGAAATAATTGCTTATGAGATGTCATTTGATCGAGCATTAGAGTATCAAAATGATATAAGCTGCGTTCCTTTTCAAGAGCGATACTGGAATGCGTATAGGAAGATATATAATGAATGTTTTTATGAAATGAGAAAAGCATTAGAGGTTGAACCAGTAAACTTTTATTCAGACTATTCTCAGATCAAAGATAAAGTAAATGATATTTTCCTGTATTTGCAAAATGGCGTAATAGCAGGTGCAGTTTCTTGTTATGGAAATGAGATAGACGATTTAATTGTTGCGAAATCGTTTCAAAGACAGGGGATAGGACAAAAGCTGTTATTATGGGGGATGAATCGTATAAAGGAACAAGGCTGTGAAGAAATCATTTTACATGTGGCTGAATGGAATCAGAATGCAGCGAAGCTGTATTTGAAAAATGGATTTCGTATCAAGAAAAAGGAAAGGGTTCGATAGATTCAAAAATAAAAAAATGTGTTATAGTAAAAGTAAGATATACAATAAAGGATCAACAGATAGGAGGAATGGCTATGAGACGAAAAATGCAGGCGCTATACCAAAATGGGGCCAAGAACACCTTTGCCCATGCAGAATAGCAGGCATATAGAATTCTGTATGGGCGAATAACGCTATATGTTCTGCTGTTTCTGCACTTTATTTATGAGTAGATAAATAAGGAGTGGCAGATATGAAATATACCAACGCAGCAGAAATATTGCCTGAGCAATTATTGAAAGAGCTTCAGACTTATATTGATGGAGGAGTGCTTTACATCCCCAAAGTTTCGGTTAAGAAAGAATGGGGAGCAAGCAGTGGCGCTCGTACTTTTTATCAGGAGCGGAATAAAGAAATACAAAAACTGTTTCAAGAAGGCTATTCCATCGATGAATTAACTGAGCGATATGGTCTGGCATATAGTACGATTAAAAAAATAGTATATGGTTGATTTTAAGACGCTTGCATAAAATGCAGGCGTCTTTTCTGGCGCGATATTAGTTATAACTGTTCTCGCTACTTGTGTGGCGGTTCCATCCTTTTTACAATAATCTCAAATAGTAAAGTTCATAGGATAGGAGAATAAGAAGATGAAACAGATAACAACAAGACAATTCAGCGTATTGGCGGACTGTGGAAAAATCTATCAGTTTATGCTGGATATTTATGAACGCGACTGGAGAAACGGTGTACCGGCCCCGTTTTTTGAACATGCTTATGCTTCATTTGCATATTGGATGGATATCACATATTCTTATAAAAATCGCATTTGGGAGGATAACGGTGAGATTGTGGCATTTTGCTTTAACGAATCGCCGGTGACAGATATTTATTTCAGTTTGAAGCCAGGATATGAAGAATTGGCATCAGAAATGATCGCATATGCCGATGCCCATATGCCAATAAAAGGCGGAAAAATACAACTGATTCTTTTTGGAGGGCAGGAGGCGTTGATGAACGCCGCAAAACAGGCAGGGTATTATCAAAAATCAGAAAGTTGGGATATGCAGTTTGATTTTGATGATGTATTGGATTATCCTTTGCCGGAGGGATTTCATTTTGTGGATCCGGACGAATATGACATAGAAAAGGTAGCTAAATGTTGTTGGAATGGTTTCGATCATGAGCAAAATGAGGGGGTATGGGATCACCAATACGAGCAGAGTAATTATTTATATGCGCTGGCACCACATGTAACGGCGAAACTGGCAGTTATCATTGCCGATGAGAAAGAAGAGTATGCCTGTTATGCTGGAATGTGGTGGACTCCACAAAATAAACTGGCTTATATGGAACCGCTTTGCACCATTCCGGAATATCGGCGCAGAGGCCTTGCCGCTGCGGCTTTGTCCGAATTGTATCGAAGAACTAAAGCATTGGGGGCAACGCATATGACAGGCGGATGGCATGACTTTTATAAAGCAATTGGATATAAACCCGCAGAGAAGTGGACTTGGTGGGAGAAGCGATAAAATCAAAAACCTTCGCTCTAAAATTGAGCGAGGGTTTGTTTTAATTTCTGAAGATTATATTTGAAAATGGTTTTAGAATCAAGAGAAAGGAAAATGTTGCAATAATGGATTTTATTGCCATAACTCCACAAATATATTATACTTAGAAAAAGCAAATCTTAATCCTTTTTGCAAACGCAAAAAGATGATTGGCAAATCCTTAGTCAAGCTGTTATAAGGATTACCCTTTGAGGTTTCAGCAGTAGGTTGCCCTATGTGCCAATCAGAGTATTTGCCAGATTTTATAAGGAGGTCAAATACAAATTATACTTCTCACTTTATGGGAAAGGGAAGTATGAGGCATGAAAAATTTTATGAATCTAAACAAAGAAACCGCTCTTAGATTGTGGGTACAACAGTTTGGCAAAAAGCAGAAGGCAATGGATTTTGCAGGGCGAGAGATTGCAAAAGCAGCCTACAATGACAGGAACAGTAATTTTGGCTGGAATGTTGATCATATTTTGCCGATATCAAGAGGTGGCAAAACGGCAGACTATAACTTAATCTGTTGTCACATTTTGACTAACGATGAGAAGGCAGACAAATTTCCATGTTTCAAGGCCAATGCAAAAGAATTTGAGATTCAAAAGCGGCAGAATCACTATGAGATCGTTTTAAGGGATTCTGATCAAGATCAAGTGGATGAAGAGGATAAAACTGTAAATTTCTTGGACGTAGCTCAGGGTCTTGAGTGCTGGAAACAATGCAAGTTTAGTAGTGGTAAGGTTTTTGCTGGGTATGTCAAAATCAAAGTCGAGACTTCCAATGAATCCAATCAACTTCTTGTAAGATATGAAAAATTTTTAATTGAGTTATTTGGAACGGATAGCATTTTTGTTGAAGATGCAGGATATTCCTCTATTTATAGGCATCGACTACAGCAATATCGAACCTATATTTTTACAGTTATAGTGGGTTATGTTCCAACAAAAGATGATACAGAAAATCTTCTTAATGATTGTGTAACGTTAAATACCTATAGTGCTTATTTTATAAGCAAAACCCGGTTTGAAGATATTCAGATTGTCTGTGGAGTGAAATGCTATGATAGTTGCTTTGAAATGTCTTTGAACGCCCAAAAAGATATTGTGGAAAAACGAGTGCAGTTTATTGGTCCATTAGCGATTGATGAAGTTGTGAAAATCAACACGAGTGCTGAAAAGGATCTGAAGGACATTTTTCCTCGAAACGGGTTTTATCCTTATGATTTCACATTCGCTAGTCTCAAAGAAAATCTTGAGAAGTATATTTGACACTTAATCAGGAGTATTATTTGTAAGCCTCTTAAAGAGATGCCGGGTAACAGGTATCTCTTTTGTAGTATGGTGAGCTCAGCGGATGTAAGTTTTCATACTGTTGCGTTTCCGGCATAATGAGGAGAAAGCAATGAAGATATTGTGTTTTGGATCACTAAATATTGATTACACATACAAAGTAGATCATTTTGTACAGAAGGGGGAAACTCTGTCTTCCGATTCATTGCAGGTATTTAGTGGAGGAAAGGGACGGAGATAATTGTATTCTTTTATATGGAGAGGCTATGGCAAAGGCGTTTCGTGAAAAGCAGCAGGAATTGCGGTAACAAGGATGGGAGCGGCACCATCGATTCCCGATATTCAGGAAGTAAAAATTGTAGGAGAATTATTTGAATGAGTTCCTTATTACAATCTACAAGAAACACGCGTGCACTACCAACAGGTACAATGCGATATATTAGAAGTGATGCTCCGTTAAATATGACCGATAAGGAAGTTCAGTGGTTGTTGGATAACAATATAACTACGATTATAGATTTGCGATCAGATGACGAGAGTGTCCAAAAGCCATGTTGCCTTAAAGAACAAGATGAATTTCAATATTTTCATCTTCCGGTTACGGGCGGCGGTGATACACCAAAGTCGCTTGAACATTTGCATATTGTATATCGGCAGATGGTAGATGAAAAAATGGAGAAGATTATTGATATAATCATGAATGCAGAATCCAATGTGATGTATTTTTGTACGGCAGGTAAAGATCGTACGGGTGTAGTATCAGCGATTATTTTAAAACGGCTTGGATTCAGCGATGAAGTAATCATTGATGATTATATGAAGTCTAAAGACAATTTAATGGATATGCTTACGGAATATGTGAGTGTTCATCCCGAAGTAGATATAGAAATTATCACGCCGCATAGGGAAAACATGGAGCGGCTACTGAAGCAGATATAAGTTAAAAGGACTTCCCGAACCATCTCGGAAAGTCCTTTTTCGCTAATTTCTTTTACCTGCCACACCTTACCTGCAGCTCTTCCCACCGTCTGTCCACTTCTTGCTGAAACGCTGCGATCAGATCTTCGTTTCCGGGCTTGAACAGGTGGCGGAAGCGGCGCTGGGAGCGCAGGAAGTCCTCAATGGGCAATTTTTCCTTGGGCTCATAGGTTAAGATCCACTTTCCGTCTACCACCTCATACAGCGGCCAGTAACAGGTGTCAACTGCCGCTTTGCAAATGTCCATCAGGTCTGCAGGCTCATAGCCCCAGCCTCTCGGACAGGGAGCAAGGACATTCAGGAAAGCGCCGCCCGGTGTATAAATGGCTTTTTCCGCCTTTGTGTGCAAATCCTTAAAGTTAGATGTAAACGTGGTCTGTCCAACATAGGGGATATGGTGTTCCGCCATGATCGCAGCCAGATCTTTCCTAATCTGGACCTTACCGTTGGACACTTTACCGGCCGGCGTGGTGGTGGTATCCGCAAACTGAGGGGTTGCGGAAGAACGCTGGGTTCCGGTGTTCATATAAGCGCCATTGTCATAACANACATATACCATGTCATGNCCGCGNTCCATAGCGCCGGACAGGGACTGGAAGCCGATGTCATAGGTTCCGCCGTCGCCGCCAAAGGTAATGAANTTATAGTCTTCCTTAATTTTTCCACGTTTCTTNAANACCCNGTANGCAGTCTCGACGCCGGANAGNGTTGCGCCCGCATTCTCAAAGGCGTTATGNATATAGCTGTCCTCATANGCNGTGTACGGATACATGAAAGAAGANACNTCCAGGCATCCCGTTGCATTGCCNACNACGGCCTTGTCNCCCTCGNGCAGCGCACGCANTACGCCGCGAACNGCGATGGTGCCGCCACAGCCNGCACACATTCTGTGTCCCGGAGCCAGCCGTTCCGGTTTGCTCATNATNTCNTTAAAATTATATGCCTCCATATGTCANCTCCTTTTTCTATTTTGTGCGAAGTCCNATATANTCGTACATATCCGTTACTTTGTGCTCTGTTGCNATTTTCTCCAGATTGTCATAAACCTGNCAGAAATCTTCCACNGTGATATCNCTGCCGCCAAGTCCGTANAAATAATNNACGGTTTCNGNTGTTCCCTTTGCCTGATAGAGNGCNGCNCTTACCTCTGCGCCCAGAGGACCGCTGGTGGCGGAGAACATNTCCGACCGATCCANNATNGCNACTGCTTTTACATGGGCCAGNGCCGNNGCAATTTCNTCCTCCGGNAAAGGACGGAACACTCTGATNTTCAGCAGACCGACNTTCTTTCCCGTGGTGTTTCTNATCTGCTCNATGGCAGCCTTGCAGGTGCCTGCNGCNGAACCGATAATGACAACGGCATATTCCGCATCNTCTAAACGGTANGCTTCAAAGAAACCGTANTGCCGTCCCGTCATAGCNTGAAAGCGATCNGCNACTTCCAGAATCACNTTGCGGGCATTGATCATGGCTTCCCGCTGNCCGCGTTTGGTCTCCATATAATAGGANGATACCGCNTAAGGNCCCACAGCCANNGTCTCGNNNGGATTTAAAAGATAATGCNCCGGNTCCCGTTCGCCGACAAATTCTTTGACCTNATCNTCTTCCNCCAGCAGNATGTTTTCTACTCCGTGGCTGGTNATAAANCCNTCCTGNCAGATCATGACCGGAAGCATCACGTCTTTATGCTCCGCGATCAGGAACGCCTGCAGAAAGTTGTCATAGACTTCCTGATTGGACTCCGCATAAATCTGGATCCATCCGCTGTCCCTTGCACCCATGCTGTCGGAATGGTCCGCATTGATGTTNATAGGNCCGGACANGGCGCGGTTTACAAGCGCCAGCACAATGGGCAGNCTGTTGGATGCCGCCACATACANNTCCTCCCACATCANAGCCAGACCGCAGGAAGAGGTAGCCGTAAGCGCTCTNGCCCCTGCCGCNGANGCNCCGACGGTGGCNCTCATGGCNCTGTGCTCGCTCTCCACCGGAATAAATTCTGTGTCNATCTCCCCGTTNGCAATATAATTNGCCACATACTGGGGGATCTCCGTGGAGGGAGTGATCGGAAANGCCGGCATGACATCCGGNTTGATCTGTTTTATGGCATAAGCTACGGCTTCATTGCCGGATAAACGTTCTCTGACAGCCATTTATTTTCCCTCCTTCATCGTAATNGCNCCAAANGGGCATACTTTGGCGCAAATGCCGCACCCCTTGCAATGGTCATAATCAAAAGCCTCACGATTCTGGTCACAGACCGGAATGGANGAATCCGGACAGACCGGCGTGCACAGAAGGCACTGCTTGCATTTTTCCGGATCCCAAACNGGGGTGGAAGTGCGCCATTCACCTGTACAAAAATCTCTGGAGGTAGCGGCCTCGAAAATTTTATTCCCCTCCGTTATGTCCTGCCAGGGACTGTTTTCGTTGATTCTATCACTGATCATGAATTGATACCGCCTTCCTGTGCCTTTGCAATCTCTGCAAATGTAAGCTCCAAAGCCTCCATATTTCCGTCAATCACTTCCGGCTTCTTTGCAAATTTATGTTGGAACGAGTCATGCATCTCATTCAGAAATTCTTCCTGTTCCATGACGCCGGATACTGCCACCACAGATGCCAGCATAGGGGAATTCGGATAGTTTTTGCCCAGCGCNTGCATGGAAATGGCTTTTGCATCCAGGGTATAAACCGCACCCTGATAGCCGTGTAAAAGGGGAAGCAGCTCCTCCTTTTCCTTTTCCGTATTGATAATGACAGCNCCATTTTCCTTTAANCCCTGGGTCACGTCAGTGGTTTCTAACAGTCCGTCATCCACTACCACAACATAATCGGGGTCATAAATGTTGGAATGAACCGTCACAGGCTCTTCACTGATTCGATTGTAGGCCGTGATCGGCGCACCCATGCGCTCCGGCCCGTATTCCGGAAAGCCCTGTACATATTTTCCGCCTTTGAACGCTACGTCCGCCAGCAGAAGCGCGGCGGTNTTTGCACCCTGGCCGCCTCTTCCGTGCCATCTGATCTCTACTGTGTTTTCCATGTTTACTCCCATCTGCGTGCATTGCACGCGTACAAATTTTATGTGCATCTGTGCATCNAAAAAGGCTTNCACCGTAAACGGTAGAAGCCTGCNCTCTCTTCTTATTCCATCTACGACATACCACCATATGCGTCCTCTTTTACGGAAGGAACCCGTCAGCATCTACTTGCAAACTTGTGCCCACATCTTTCCAGACACAAATTTACTTTNGTGCTGCAACTCNGGAGGGATTTTCCATAAGTTCTACTCGTACCGCTTCTCAGCTTGCGCGGCTCTCTGTAACTTTTCAAAAATATGTACTCGCTCCGTCATCGTCTTTAAAAACTGATACGACATTATTCTAATAATGATTTACAGGATTGTCAACANTTTTCGAGGATTTTTTGAAGCCCTCAGAAACTCAAGTTTCCTNTTGTGCTAATCTAAGCTATTATGCAAATTATATATTTTAAAATTTGTCCCGGTATTGACAAAATTGTCCCANANGATTATAACTATAATAGAGTAGGGAAAAAGGAGATGATGTGGTATGAAGAAGAAAAATGTAATCAATCTTATAAAATACTATGCGGAAAAGAATGATACCGGTTTTCGCAGTGAAGTGTACGAAATAGCAAGAGGGTTTGATGAGATTGGTGATGATCAACTGGCAGAATATATCATGTCCTTAATATCAAATGTGAATACTTTTGTTCCGCAGATGTCAGAAAATGAATCTGCGTTTTTTGAAAAGATAGAAGCCAAGGAGGATATGCTGCTGCTTCCGGATGAAATTACACAGGATCTTTTGGGAGTTGTTAATGCGATTGAAAGGCATATAGGCATTAATAAATTCCTTTTTCAAGGGGCACCGGGTACGGGAAAGACAGAAGCAGTAAAGCAGTTAGCGCGAATATTAAACAGAGAGATTTATATGGTAGATTTTTCTTCTGTTATTGACAGTAAAATGGGACAGACACAGAAAAATTTATCTGAATTATTTAAAGAGATCAATGGATTTGTTCAGCCTGATAAGGTGATTGTTCTTTTTGATGAAATAGATGCGTTAGCGCTTGACCGTACCAATTCAAACGACCTTAGAGAGATGGGGCGTGCAACATCAGCCCTGCTAAAAGCGATTGACCGTTTGAATGAGAATGTAGTGCTTGTAGCGACAACGAATCTGTTTGAGTATTTTGATAAGGCGATGATCAGGAGGTTTGATAGTGTCATTGATTTTAACAGATATTCGGAAGATGATCTGATGAATATATCCGAAAAAATGCTTGACAGATATTTAGATAAGCTGAAATTAGGGAACAGAGATATCAGATTATTTAGAAAAATAATGAGGTTATTGGATCAGATGCCTTATCCCGGTGACATGAAAAATCTNATCAAGACATCCGTAGCGTTTAGTGATATGAAGGACGGCATGGACTATTTCAGAAGACTTTATTATGCCGTTTGTGGAGAAAAACCGGAAAATTTAAANCTTTTACAGGAGCAGGGATTTACAGTCAGGGAAATAGAGATATTGACAAAAAAGTCAAAAAGCAGTGTTTCCAGAGAGTTGAAGGGTGGTGCAGAAGATGAATAACATTCTGCAGTTAAAGGGAAGATTTGAAAAAAGAAAAAATGATGCCGGATTTGGTCCGGCAAAACTNCCCGCAAAGCAAAGTGTAACGTCGTTACATTTGAATGATCTTGCAGCACAGCTTATAAGAATCAAAGAATTCTGGATTGAGAATCAGGATATTGCAGGTGCAATTGTCAGCGTGCATTANACTCGTGTCGTTGCCAAAAGTAATCGACTGAGNATTTTGCTTTCTGATAAAGGGAAAACNCCGGTAGATTCCATNCGNGGGGCAAAGTTTGTGANAGAGCCGTCTGAGGATGGGGGTGAAATTCACAAACATGTTTTTACCCATTATGTTCAGTTAGAAGCAATTGACAAGGCCATAAACAATTTANTTCTTGCCTCCNAAATCATAGANGAAGATTATAGTGGGGAAATCACTTCGGAGCATACNGAAAAATTAGGNAAAGAGCATCCGTATACCCGTCAGGATATGAAAAAAACGAATTTTTTATACACTGTTTTAGACGCCTTTTTTGTCGAGTATTTTGATATAGATATGAGNNANGAAACTGTTACCGAGAATAGNATTATNACGATATANAGAACNAATGTNGAGACAAAAAAACTNCTGGCNAAGTTTGGCATTCATATTCTGGAAACGAGAATTATGGATGGNACAACGATTCTTTTATCCCCTGACGANGCAGAATTNTTATACAGTAAAGCGCCCTATTTAATTGCTATGAGTGTTACTGATTTTGCACGGATAAGACTGGAAGATATTCCTGATGAAGATATAGAAAAAGATAATGAGAGAATCATACCGAATCCCACAAATGAGCCTACAATCGGTGTGATAGACACTCATTTTGATGAGAATGTATATTTCCATGAGTGGGTAGAGTATCGGAATATGTTACCGCCTGAAATNNGNCTGGAAAAGAAAGATTTTTATCATGGAACGGCAGTAACATCTATCATAGTAGATGGCCCTAANGGGAATCCCANGNTNGATGACGGGTGCGGAAGATTCAAAGTGAGACATTTTGGNGTTTCCAGGCAATCNGGGTTTAGTTCCTTTACGGTNTTAAGAAACATAAGAAATATTGTTGCAAGCAATAGAGATATAAAGGTTTGGAATTTGTCATTAGGTTCACCNGAACCGATTAANGATAATTTCATTTCACCTGAGGCGGCGGAGTTAGATCGTATTCAAAGTGAGTACGATGTCATTTTTGTGGTTGCAGGAACCAATACGCCGGATGGGAAGCGGCATCCGGATATGAAAGTGGGATCACCGGCGGACTCGCTGAATTCACTGGTTGTAAATGCGGTGGACTTTGAAGGGAAANCTGCCTCTTATACAAGAAGAGGCCCTGTGCTTTCCTTNTTCCATAAACCGGATATCAGCTATTATGGTGGAGATGGCACAAGACAAGAGGAACAGATTGCCGTNTGCATGAACGATTTGGGNGCNGTATATAGNGTCGGCACATCATTTGCCGCACCGTGGATATCCAGAAAANTNGCNTANCTNATTCATAAAATGGGGCTTAGCAGGGAAGTGGCTAAAGCTTTGATCATTGATTCGGCTGCCGATTGGAGAGGGAATAGGGGGATATCAGACACAATAGGATATGGTATCGTACCCAGGCGTATTGAAGACATCGTTCATACAAGAGAAGATGAGATCAAGTTTGTTGTAATGGGAACGGCGGAAGATTATGAGACATATACATATAATCTNCCNGTTCCGGTAGTCAATGGAAAGCATCCGTTTTATGCCAGAGCGATGTTGATTTACTTTCCTAATTGTGACCGTAATCAGGGAGTTGATTATACCAGTACGGAAATGGATATTCATTTCGGNAGAGTAAAGACGATNGGAGAAAAAGCAAAAGTATATCCNATTGATGANAACAAACAGNCGGAAGATGGACAAATCATCTATGANGAGGAAGCCAGAAGCATTTANCGTAAGTGGGATAATGTCAAACGNATTTGCGAGGAAATAAAGGATCGGGCCGTTCCGAGAAAATCTTATGATGCGGGAATGTGGGGNATCAGCATCTATACAAAAGATCGTGTATCTTCTCAAAGAAGGGAAGCGATGCAATTCGGTGTAGTGGTTACTCTTCGGGAAATGTATGGGAAAAACCGAATAGATGATTTTATCAAAATGTGCATGGCAAAAGGTTGGATTGTTAATAGGCTTGATGTTGAGAATCAGCTGGATGTCTATGCGAAGGCGGAAGAGGAAATTGAGTTTGAGTGAGGGATTGGATAAATTAGTGAAGAGAAAAGTATAAATTTTGTAGGTAAACACGAGTTACATTATAATAGAAAAGGGGGATAGATATGGGATTTATTTCAGATGTTTTGGATAAAGTAGATGACTGTGCAGAATTATATAATTTTTTGTTTTTGGATTATGAAATAGGGAAAATAAATCAAGAGATGTATTATTTAGATAGTATTAGCAATGATCCGAAACAAATTAGATATTACTTTTTAGGATGTGCAAGCCAAATGGGTATGCCTTTAAAAGTATGGTATATTCAAACCATAATGAGAAATAGTGATGAAGAGTTAAGAAAGGAACTTGAGAAAATTTATCAGATTTTGTTGATAAGAAAAAACCAGATAATGCAAAACAAGATTAACACAGAACCGATAAAATTTGTCTCAAATGTTTGTAAAATTGTTGAAGAAACTAAAAAATGATTATATGAATAATATATTTGTGGCAACAAAAATCAAGATTTTATTTCGTAAGAACGTTTGTTCTTGAAATGCGTTGAAAATATATGAAGTATATAGTATAATTTTTTTGATAGAGACGTTATGGATGGGAAAATATGTTAGAGAAAATTATTGACTTAACAAATCATTATATTGATAATATGCCTAAAAAAGAGCGAAAAAAATATGGTCAGTTCTTTACAAGTATAGAAACAGCGCGTTTTATGGCCGGATTATATAATATTTCAGAGAGCATGGATGAGGTTAAGGTTTTAGACGCTGGAGCAGGTTCGGGAATCTTGATATGTGCCTTTGTTGAACGGTTGGAAACATTAGATTTTGTCAAGAATGTAGAATTAACTTGCTATGAAAATGATAGCAATGTCTTGCCATTATTGAAAAATAATCTTGCATTTTGTAAAGAACATTCATCTAAAAATATAACAGTTAATATTTTGTCAGATAATTACATTTTGAGTCAATATCTGGATTTTAATTACATGATTGGTGGTAACATGAATCCTGTAAAATATGATTTTGTTATAGGAAATCCACCATATATGAAGATTCCTAAGAATGCGCCAGAAGCAACGGCTATGCCTACGGTTTGTTATGGCGCACCTAATATGTATTTTATTTTTGCTTCTATGAGCCTTTTTAATTTACAAGAAGAAGGGGAAATGGTGTATATTATCCCCCGGTCATGGACTTCTGGGGCTTATTTTAAGCGTTTTCGTGAATATTTTCTTACTGAAGGAAAGATAGAGCATATCCATTTGTTTGTAAGCCGTAATAAGGTATTTGATAAAGAAGACGTGTTGCAGGAAACTATTATTGTAAAGGTTAAGAAGACCTGTGATATTCCAAAAGAAGTTACAGTTACATCATCAAAGTCCAATTGTGACTTTGATGATTTGACTTCTTTGACAGTGCCATATGGTTTAGTGGTGTCTGGTACAGATTATTATGTCTATCTGGTAACGGATGAAAACGAAGTTAAAGTATTAGAAAGGTTGCATAAATTTGATAAAACATTACCAGATATTGGTGTTAAAATGAAAACGGGACTGACAGTTGATTTTCGTAATCGGGATATACTGCGTGATGAAGAGGAAGAGGGGGCAATCCCGTTGTTTTATTCGCAGCATATCAAGCAGGGGAAAGTACAGTTTCCGATACAAAAAGAACATGAGTATGTGCTTACTGAGCAACAAGGGTTAATGCAGGACAATAAAAATTATCTGTTCGTGAAGCGTTTTACAGCAAAAGAGGAACCACGAAGACTGCAGTGTGGAGTGTATTTAGCAAAAGATTTTCCACAATACAGAAAAATCAGTACACAAAATAAAATCAATTTCATAGACGGGCTTTTGACGGAAATGTCAGAGTGCTTAGTGTATGGATTATATGTTTTATTTAATTCTACATTGTATGATGAATATTATCGCATATTGAATGGTTCTACACAGGTTAATTCGACAGAGATAAATGCAATGCCGGTTCCTGATTTGGAATGTATTCAGGAAATGGGAAAAATACTAATGAAAAGTCAGGATTATTCAGTGAACAACTGTAACGTAATTTTGGAGGGATACTGTGGGTAAAATTGATCAAGCAAGAGAGTTTTTGCAATTGGTTGGGATGCCAAAAGCACAGCAGTCTGATATTTGCTGTTATGTAATCTTGGCAATGTCAGGAATCAAACCAGATATGGCATGGAGCGAGGCAACAAATGATTGGATTCGTATTCATGATATTATTCAGTTTTCTAATAGCTATTATGGAACTACATATGCTGAGAATAGCAGGGAAACTTTTAGAAAACAGGCTTTGCACAGATTTCGTACTGCTGCGTTGGTAGAGGATAATGGTATGGCAACAAATAGTCCTAATTATTGTTATCGTTTGACAGAAGAAACTTTACAAATGTTAAAAACAATGAAAACTTCGGAATGGGAAGCAACTCTGCAACGTTTTTTGCAGTATCATGAAACATTGGTGGACATTTATGCGTCAAAGAAGAAAATGACTATGATGCCGGTAAAAATAAATGGAACGGATTTTAAATTTTCTGCAGGCAAACATAATGAATTGCAGAAAGCAATAATTGAAGAATTTGCTCCGAGGTTTGCACCAAATTCTGAGTGCTTATATGTAGGAGATACAACAGAAAAGGATTTAGTAAAGAATATAGACAAATTAACAGAGTTGGGATTTGAAATAACGCTTCATGATAAGATGCCAGATGTAGTGCTGTATCGGGAAGATAAGAATTGGATTTATTTTGTGGAGTCTGTGACTTCTGTAGGTCCGATGGATCCGAAACGGATATTGGAAATAGCAGAAATGACGCAAGGAGTGACAGCAGGAAAAATCTTTGTGACAGCATTTCTTGATTTTAGGACGTACAAGAGATTTTCGGAAATGCTGGCATGGGAAACGGAAGTCTGGATCTCAGAGATGCCGGATCATATGATACATTTAAATGGGGATAAGTTTTTAGGACCAAGATGGAAATAGAAAAGATGGCTTTATGAAGATACAGAGGAAAGCGTTAAGTAAGATACGATTTTGAGGCGGTGGGTAAAAATGATATTTGATCCAATGGAATACATGAAAGGGATACAACAGTTACTGGTTTCTGATAAAAAGCGTATTGGCTTTTTATGTGGTGCTGGGACATCTCTTGCAAAGAAAAATCAATTTACAAAGAATGTACCAGCAGTAAAAATAATGACAGAAAATGTTGTAAATGAATTGAAGAATAATTCTATTTATGCAGCTGCAATAGAGGAAATTAGAGAAGAAATAACAGAATCAAGGTTTAATATAGAATCGTTCTTGTCAAATGTGGAGGAAAAGAAAAATATTATTGGCAAGGGAAAACTCAATGGACTTAATAAAGAACAATTTGTTGAACTTGCAAAAGAAATACAAAAACTAATACATAAAGAAGTAAGTATTCATGAAACCATAACAAAACCAGATTACGCTAATATGGTTCATAATGACTTCGCAAAATGGATTGTAAAAGCTGAGAGACAATATCCAGTAGAAATTTTTACTACGAATTATGACTATTTATTTGAAATGGGATTGGAAAATAATGATGTTGCATATTTTGATGGATTTACTGGAAGCTATAGACCGTTTTTCCTGTCAGAATTAGTGGATGGATTTCATTATTTACCCAAACAAACTAAATTATGGAAAATACATGGTTCTTTAGGATGGAAGGTTGATGAGAATAATAGAGTGGTGCGTGCTTATGCTGATGAGAAAGATATACTGATTTATCCTTCTATTTCTAAATATGAAAATTCAAAAAAATTACCTTATACAGCTTTAATGGATAGGCTTTGCAACTATCTAAAGCAGTCGGATTCTGTTCTATTTGTTTGCGGATATTCCTTTAGTGATGAACATATTAATGAAAGAATTTTATCCGGAATAAGAGGAGAGAATACATCACATATATATGTTTTATTTTACGATATCTACTGGGAAGGAAAACAGAAAAAATATTCATTTACGGAAGAACACGAATTAGCACAAATGGCAATGGCGAATAATAAAATCTCTGTTTTGGCATGTAGAAATGCTGTAATTGGTGGGCGGTATGGTGAATGGAGATTGAAAAGGGAACCAGATGCAGAAGATACTATAAATGTTAATTTTTATTTTGATGAAGATGCACCACAAAAGGACAATATTCCATTAAAAAAGGAACAAAAAGGAAATGAGGAGTGGAGTGGAAAAGGTGAATTTATTCTTCCAGATTTTGCAAAATTTGTGAGTTTTTTGCAATCTATGATTTATTATTAGGGAGCAAACAGAGATGAGGTCAAAGCAAACATTAATTGGTGAAATTGTCAGTGTTAATGGAAATCTTATTAGTGTTCAGTTACTTAATACAGTAAAATCAAATATGCTGATAATTGACGGTGTTGTTTACAGGATTGGTCAGATAGGTTCTTTTTTAAAGATACCATTAGGATATTCTAATTTATTTGGTATTGTTACACAAACAGGTGCATCGGCAATACCAGAGAGCTATCGTGAAATATTTGAAAATGATCCTGGTGCAATCCAAAATCAACAGTGGTTAAGTATGGTTCTTGTTGGGGAGCAGCAAGGGAAAAAATTTTCAAGGGGAGTATCCCAATCTCCAACAACAGGGGATTCTGTTCATTTAGTGACAATTAAGGATTTAGATATAATATATGATAACTATGATGAGTATAGTTCTATAGATGTAGGGAATATAAGTATTTCTGAAAGCCTAAGGGCAAAAATTGATTTGAATAAATTGATTACCCGTCATTCACGTGTATTAGGATCAACTGGAAGTGGAAAATCTAATGCGGTGGGAATATTATTAGGGGCAATTGAAAAAAAGAAATTTCCGAGTTCTCGAATATTGCTAATTGATCCACATGGAGAATATAACAGTGTTTTTAGAGAAGATTCGATAGTATTTAAAATACATGCAGATAATAAAATTGAACAAAAGGAACTATATATACCATTTTGGGCATTACCATACAATGAGCTATTGTCAATATTTGGCGGAACATTGAATGATGCCAATAGGGAATATTTACGAAATAAAATTGTAGAGGCTAAAACTTCTGTAGTTCATAAAATGAGATTGGATATTGAGAAGGAATTTATAACAGCAGATTCTCCGATTCCATTTAATATTAAACAATTATGGTTTGAGTTAGATGATTTTGAAAGACAAACTTTTCGTGAAAGAGCAAAGCCGGAAACAAAGACAAATTTAAAAGTTGTAGGAAATGCAGAGGAACTGATTTCAAATGAATACGAGCCTGCAAGTGCAGGAGGAGGCGCACCATTTTTAAATAATCAGGCAAAAGGAATACTTGGTTTTTTGGATAATATGCGACTAAAAATAAAAGATTCGAGATATAGTTTTTTGTTTTCACCAGGGGGATATACTCCTAATGCAGAAGGAATTACTGAAAAATCTTTAGAGGAATTATTATTTCAATGGTTGGGAAACCCTGGGAAGATTACTATATTAGATTTTTCTGATATTCCGAGTGAAATTATGGTATCAACAGCGGGAACGTTATTAAATATTATTTATGATGCTTTGTTTTGGGGGCAAAACCTAAATATTGGTGGTAAGAATCAGCCAATACTTGTTGTTTTAGAGGAAGCGCATAATTATTTAAAGGCAGGTGAAAATTCAATAGCATCTCGTACAGTTCAAAAGGTGGCCAAAGAAGGTAGGAAGTATGGTGTTGGATTGATGTTGGTAACACAAAGACCGTCAGAACTGGATGAAACAGTTATGAGTCAATGTGGAACTATAGTCGCGTTGCGAATGAATAATAATAAGGATAGAGGACATGTGCGAGGGGCAATACAAGACGAGTTACAGACTATGATAGATTTATTACCCAACTTGCGTACAGGCGAGGCAATAATATCAGGAGAAGCGGTTAAGATTCCCTCAAGAGTGCAATTTTACAAATTAGGGAATGCACCCAAAGGCTCAGATCCAAATGTAACAGAGTGTTGGAAATCAGAACCGGATATAGATTTGTTTTCTTATGGGAAATTAGTCTCTTTGTGGCAGAATCAAAAATTTAGGGAGGAATAATTATGAATGAGTATGGTGTGGAAATGATTCAAGTAAGTTCGTCTAATGTGGAGAGTATAGGTTATGATGAACAACAACAGGTGCTGTATGTACGATTTTTAAATGGTTCATTATATATATACAAAGGTGTAAATATGTATGAATTTGAGGGCTTGCGTGATGCACCGTCAATTGGCTCCTATTTACATCGTAACATAAAAAATGTATATCCATATGAACGAATAGAATAGAAATTTTTGAGAGATAGAGTAGAGGTGTTTTTTTGTAAGCGCTGAATAATTGGGTGGATTTTTTCCCGCCATAATAAACTTATATAATGATTGCTAGAAAACACGTAGGATTTGACTCTTACAAAATACTATTTCAAAAAGCTGAAGAACAAAGGAGTGATTGAGGATATAGGGACTTCGCGCGGAGGTTATTGGAGAGTAAAATGACCTTTTGGGGTAAATTTTGGGGTACTAATCAGAAAAGCTACCCCAAAAACTACCTCAAAAGGTGGCTTTTATACTCCCCCTCACCCATTCGGAATCCGCAGCACCTGCCCAATATTCAGAATATTACTGCTCAGCCCATTTAAACTTTTGATCGCATCAACCGTTGTACCAAACCTCTGCGCCAACAGCCATAGTGTATCCCCGGAGCGGACGGTATACTCAAAATAGGGGGCGGGTGTTCCTGTCGCAGAAGGAATTTTGAGCACCTGCCCGATACTCAGATTATCGCTGGTCAGTCCGTTCAGGCGTTTGATTGCGTCAGCCGTTGTGCCATATCTTTGCGCTAACAGCCAGAGCGTATCTCCGGAACGGACGACGTATTGTATAACGCCGGGATCGGTGCCGGGCGGAATCACATTATTGGCTCCCAGATAAGTATTATACAGAGCCTGCCATGTGCGGGGACCTACGATGCCGTCGGGGGTAAGTCCCGCCGCCCTTTGGAATGCCATGACGGACTGTTGGGTTCCGCTTCCGAAATTGCCATCTTGCGCAGGAGCCGGAATCGTAGGATTAAATTCGGCTGCCACATTCAAAAGATACTGCAGGGTAATGACATCCTGCCCCGAGGAACCCTGACGCAGAACGGAACTCGGTGGAACGGTTCCGATTCCCAGGGAAGTCCCTTCACTATCCAGTTCGGCAAGTCTGGTCACGGAGGCATACAGATAGGAAAGCTTATTCCAGGTGGATTTTCCAACTATACCGTCGGGGGAGAGATTGAAAATACTCTGGAATTTGGCAACCGCCGCCCGCGTGCTTTCTCCGAATACGCCCGCTTCATCTGTGATCGCAGGAATTGCCGGGTAATTGCGCCGGATCCTTCCCAGATATGTCTGAATCGTCTGTACATCAAGCCCCGTGCTTCCGGTTCGAAGAGCAGTGCCGGGATAGGAGGACACTATTCCGGTAATAATCTTTGTCTCCGCAATCTCAACATCCCTCGGATAATAGGAACGCAGAATCTGTAAGGGGCTGAGTCCCTGATTTGCCAGTGTAACCGTTCCCCATTGGGACATACCTGCGCAGGTTGCGGTGGTGCCGTTGCAGAACGATGTAAAATAGGGCACAGTCTGCCCCGGCCTGCGGACATATTCATTAAAAATCTCATCTACGATCCGACTGATGGATTCATAGGTGTTTCGCCCATATACAAAATATTGATCATAGGCAGTGTTGTTTGTGATGTCAAAGTTGTAGCCGCGGCTCCTGTACCACTCTGTATAGATCCGGTTCAGCGCAAACGTGATAATGGCATAAATATTTGCCCGCAGGGACGCATCCGGCCAGGTAGGGTATATTTCACTGCTGGCAACATTCTTCACATAATCGGGAAAAGACACCTGCACATTGGAGGCGGACGCGCTGGGACTGCCCAGGTGTACTGTGATCGGATTGGGAATGACTACTTGGCGGAGTACCCGGGATTCTGCATCGGATCCCACTTGATCACGATCGCCCGGCAGAGAAACGGCGGGTCTGCCGATCGTAATCTCTGTCACGGTCGGAGTGCGCTGCCTATCCTGCATCGGGATAAATTCAAGCGGCTGAATAGCCGTCTCCCCCTCCAGGATCGGAATGCCAACAACATGAATGGAATTAAAACCCTCCGCAAATGCAAGAACATTATAACTGATATAAGGTGTTCCGGAATAATTCGGATCCAAAGACAGGGCTTTGTCCAGAGTTTCTAAAGCAATCTTCTCCGTTTCTCCGCTTTCATCCGTTGTCACATGGTAAGTACGCGTCTCCTGCTGATCCATGATCCAGACCTGCACCCCGCTGAGCGGAAGCGCGTCGTGCGCCGTTCGCGCCTGTATGATCAAATAACCGGTAGCCATAAGTGATAGGTTCCCCCTTACAATTCGCTATACAATATAAATATGAAGGAAAGGCGATTATGACGCAAAATTTTTAGCCTTTTCGTATTACAAATTCTTATGGTAAAATAAATCTACGCTTCATTTACATATAAGCGTAGGAGGAAAACGCTGTGAGT
The DNA here is from genome assembly GCA_014804385.1 of Lachnospiraceae bacterium. Taxonomy (GTDB): domain Bacteria; phylum Bacillota; class Clostridia; order Lachnospirales; family Lachnospiraceae; genus UBA3282. The sequence goes on from JAAUZW010000018.1 coordinate 35,293, forward strand.
TTAGGGAAAAATAAAATGGAATTGGTTATGCAGCCAACTTTTGAGACTTGTGGCCAGGCATGTATTGCAATGATCACAGGAAAAAAGATCGAGGAAGTAATGAAAGATATGAAAACAAGCGGTCCTACGAGCATAGGACAGTTGATTGAAATGCTGGACTTTTATGGGGTGAAGCATGCGGAAAGAAATACACGCATCTCAAAAAAGAATCCTGTACCCTATGAGTATTCTATTTTAACCGTGCACACAGATGCAGGGTATACGCACTGGACGCTGCTCTATGACAACAAATATTATGACCCTGAATTCGGACTGATCGAGGGCGAGTATACACACGGAAAGATCACATCTTTTTTAGGAATTTATCAATAGGGGGAGAAAAGAATGAATGAGAAAACGGGTATTTGTTATATTGTCGGAGCAGGTGAAAACTATGGCATCCATTTTTCTCCTCGCGCAGATGATCTTGTGATCGCCGCAGATGCGGGATTTCAGGTTCTGGAGCAGAACGGAATAGACATGGATCTGGTAATCGGAGACTTTGATTCTCTTCCATATGTCCCGGAGCATGCAAAGGTGAGAGCATTGAACCGGGAAAAGGACGATACGGATATGCGGGCGGCTGTCCTTGAGGGGCTTAAAGCAGGCTATGAAACTTTTCATATTTACGGCGGAACAGGCGGACGCATCGAGCACACGATTGCCAATATGCAGCTTCTGGCAGAATTATCTTCAGGTGGGAAACGGGGATTTTTATTCGGGAGAGACTATATTATAACTGCACTGACAAACGGAACCTTTATATTTCCTGATCATGTTTCCGGCTATGTGTCCGTGTTTGCGCATTCGGATCGGGCGGAGGGCGTATGGTTGAAAGGTTTAAAGTATGAACTGCAGGATGCGGTTTTGTCAAACAGCTATCCGCTCGGGGTAAGTAACGAGTTTATTGGAAAAGAAAGCAGTATTTCAGTGAAGGCCGGCACATTGCTTATTGTGTTCCCGGTAGAAGCAAAAGCGTTAGTAGATTCAAGATAATCAGTAGAATATCACAGAATTTTCACAATTCTTTCACGATTTTTCCATGTTCGGAATGTAAACTTGGCAAAGTAGAATGATTCGGCGGCTGCCGCCGTTGAGTAAAAGATAAAGGAGGGACTATGGATTATCGACATGAGTGGAAACACGAGATCAATCAGGCGGATCTGCTTGTCCTGCGACAGCGGCTGCGGGCAGTCACTACACCTGATCCTCATGCGGTTGACGGTAAATATTTGATACGAAGCCTGTATTTTGACAATGCCGTTGATAAAGCGCTGCGGGAAAAACTGGACGGTGTCAGCCGCAGGGAGAAATTCCGTATCCGCTATTATAATGAGGATACTTCGCTGATGCATCTGGAAAAGAAAAGTAAAATAGGCGGTCTTGGCAAAAAACAGAGCGCCGGCCTCACTGCGGTGCAAGCGCAGGATATCGTGGAGGGCAGTCTGGACTGGATGGCGGACAGCTCAGAGGAGTTAATTTATGAGTTGTATGTCAAAATGCGGACGCAGGGGCTGCGGCCGAAGACCATCGTGGATTACACGCGGGAGCCGTTTGTCTTTGGACCCGGTAATGTGCGGGTCACACTGGACTATCATATCCGGACGGGTTCCTGCTGTGGTGACTTTCTCAATCCGGACTGTCCCACGATTCCGGCAGGGGAGGCGCCCATCATTCTGGAAGTGAAGTGGGATAGCTATTTGCCGGACATTATTCGTGATGCGGTACGGCTTCCGGGACGGCGGGTAACTGCTTTTTCAAAATATGCACAATGCCGTATTTACGGTTAAATAGATCAATAAAAAGGAGAAGAAATTATGACCTTCAATGATATTTTTAAATCCAGTTTTCTTGAAAATGTAGCTGCAGTCAGTCTTTTTGATATGCTGCTGGCGCTCGTTCTTGCTTTTTGCCTGGGAATGTTTATCTTTCTGGTCTACAAAAAGACTTATCAGGGCGTTATGTATTCCTCCAGCTTTGGCGTGACACTGATCGCGCTGACCATGATAACCACGCTGGTGATTCTTGCGGTGACAAGCAATGTAGTATTGTCTCTGGGAATGGTAGGCGCTCTGTCCATCGTTCGTTTTCGTACGGCGATCAAGGAGCCGCTTGACATTGCGTTTCTGTTCTGGGCGATTGCAGCCGGTATCGTACTGGCAGCAGGAATGATTCCGCTAGCTGTAGTCGGCAGCATTTTCGTCGGCGTGGTGCTTCTAATTTTTGTCAATAAGAAACCTCATTGTAATCCCTACATTGTTGTCATCCAATGCGATGGGCATGACAGTGAGACTGCGGCAAGGGCTTATCTTGAGGAAATGACGAATCGGTGTACTGTCAAAAGCAAAAGCGCCCAGAAGGGTAGTCTGGAATTGACCGTGGAAATCCGCCTGAAAGATGACAATACCGATTTCATCAATACGCTGTCCGAAATGCAGGGAGTAAACAGTGCGGTTCTCGTCAGCTACAACGGGGATTACATAGGGTAAGGAGGTTACTTTGTGTCAACACATAAAAGAATTGACAGCGTTTGTATTGCGGCGGTTCTCCTTGCTATAGTGCTTACTGTCCTGCTGATTAACGGCAGGGCTCTCGGCATTGTGTCCGTCATGAGTGCGGAAGTCAGCGACGGTATGTTTACGGCAAAGGATCTGGATGCGGATTGGAATCCTTCCTCTGCCACCAGGATCATGCTGTCTGACCAGGGAACTGCGATCGACGGAAACGGAGCCTATGTTTATGAAGGAAATGTCTGTATCGCCTATGCGGGTACTTATGTTCTCACCGGTGAACTCACAGATGGAAGCGTTGTGATTGATGCAGACAAAAGCGATGATATATGGATTCTTCTGGATGATGTGACGCTTCACTGTGACGATGATGCCGCATTCCGGGTCGAGCAGGCGGATAAAGTGTTTCTGACGCTGGCAGAGGGAACGAAAAACACCATATCTTCCGGTGCACAGTATAACGAGGAGAGCATTGCATCGGGCACAGACGGCGTGATTTATTCCCGGGATGATCTGACGATCAACGGAACCGGAGAGCTTGTGATAGATGCTGCGTATCGGCACGGAATCGTATGCAACGACGATTGTGTGATTGCCGGAGGCGATATCACGATCAATGCTGCGGAGGATGGGATTCACGCAAATGACAGCGTGCGCATCCGGGATGCCGCCATTTCGATTGCAGCGGGGGACGATGGGATTACCGTGTCGAACGATGAGGAGACAAGCTTTATCTATGTTGCCTCCGGAAGCATTTCCATTTCGGAATGCTATGAAGGACTGGAGGCCGTAGATATCACAATTGCAGGCGGAACCATCGACCTTGCGCCGACAGACGACGGGATCAATGCCAACGGGTATGGCGAGAATTCTGTCATCCGTATTACAGGAGGGGATATCACGATCATCAATCCTTCGGGCAGGGACGCCGACGGATTGGATTCCAACGGTGATATCTATATTGAGGGCGGCAGAACCTTTATCAGTGTTACGGATGGCGGGGGTAACTGTGCGCTTGATTGTGGCAGCGAAAACGGCGGCGAGTGTATCGTCAGCGGCGGCACGGTGATCGCCTGTGGCGGCAGTGCCATGGCGGAGGGATTTGATGCGGATTCGCCGCAAGGTTTCCTGATGCATAGTGCCAAAGGGGCGGCAGGGACAACGATAAGACTTTCGGATTCCCAGGGAAGAGAGCTCCTTTCCGAGGAGATTCCCTGCAGCTTCTCTTCTGCCGTGATCAGTACGCCTGCATTGAAAATAGGAGACATCTGTACGATCGAGATCGGTGGGGCGCAGGAACAGGTTACGATTGATAATTCTTCTCAGGAAAGCTTTATGGCAATGGGCATGCGGGGAGGCGGTATGCGGGGTGGCAGCAGGCCGAATGGCATGAAATCGTTTGATAAAGCGGAAACGTCTGAAGTGGAAAAGAAGCCTGGGAGACCGGAAAGGTCAGATGGGGAAGGGCAGCTTGAGAAACCGAAAATGTTTGATGGAGAGAGCCAGCCCGAGAGACCGGCAATGTTTGATGAGAGAAGTCTGCCTGACAAGTCGGATATGTGGGGAAATGATGAAAATCGTCCGAACAGGCAGGAGATGCCGGGAAACGGGGAAATGCCGTTTGAGCCTGGCGGAGCGCAGGGACAGGGGAGTACTCTGATTTTGCTTGGCATTTCCATACTGGCTTTATTGAGCGGTCTGTTTATGGCAATGAAGATCAAATATTGAGGCGGCGGTAGATTCTTCGAGGAAGACTTTCCTTTTTTTCCTTATTTTGGTATAATTATAATGATTTTGGTTGATTATATTGAAAATGGAGTTGAAAAGTCTGTTTTACGGATTTACATTAGGGAAAAGTTATGGGAAAAAGTCTTAGTTTTGATATTGCAGCATTATTGATATTAACCATACTCATCGTATCCTGCATTATGCGCAAGATGACGAGCGGGACGCCGAACCGGCTGTTTTTGGTATTCATTTCGTTTACTTGGCTGGCTACGGTGTTTGATATCTGGGCAGTGACTCTTGACAATGCAAATTCTACGAATCTGCCGGCGCTTTATGCGGCGCATGGCTGCTATATGATCATACACAATTTTACGGTTCCTCTGTATGCCCTCTTTGTGATCGGGCTCACGGATACCTGGCATAAGGTTCGCAAGAGCTTTTGGATCCAGGCTGTGTTGTGGGGGCCGTATCTGGTTTTGTTTGCTGCTCTGGTCACGAATCCGCTCACGAAGAAGATGTTTACGGTGGAAGCGGGGTATCAGCGCGGCGAGTGGTTTTTCCTGATTTATATAGTCGCTGTGATTTATATGATTTTTTTGCTTGGCTATGTGATTTATTACCGGGAGCTGCTGGAGTTTTCTAAAACACTTATCTTTCTGTCGTATATCCCGATCGGACTGACCACGGTGATGATTCAGATGGTGTATCCCACTGTACTTGTGGAGATGTACGGTGGTGCGATCAGCATGCTTTTGATAAGCCTCGGGGTTCAGCGGCCTGAGGAGATCGTAGACTCCGACACGCAGCTTATGAAATACAGCGCTTATGCGAACGTCATGAAGCGAAACTTTTGGAATGGGAAAAACGTGGATGTGGTCATGATAAATGTCGCGAATCTTTCTTCGATTCAGGCCATAATGGGATATGATTTTGCGATGCTTGTCGTGGATGATGTGGTGGCACGGATCCGCAGGATCAATAAGCTTCTGGGTAATAAGGGAGAGATGTATCATCTGGATCGGGGACGGTTTCGCGTTGTGTTTAATGGGTTATACCATGATACGGCGGTCAAGGCGGCGGATATGCTTGTGGAGAGTCTGAGGGAAAAAACGGATTTCAAAGATCTGGATATCAGTCTGAAGCCTTTCGTGGTACTGGCGCGCTGTCCTGAGGAGATCAAAGATTTTAAAATGCTCATGAGCTTTGGGACGGATTTCCATGAGAAGCTTAAGTATGAGCGCCGGGTCATGCACGTGGAGGATATCTTCCGCGAGGATATGGTTGAAATTCAGAGCAACATTGATAGAATAATCGAGGAGGCGTTGGAATTTAAACGGTTCCAAGTGTATTATCAGCCGATTTATTCGGTGGAAAAGGGGCGCTTTGTCTCTGCGGAGGCGTTACTTAGACTGTTTGATCCCACCTATGGATTTGTCTCGCCTGAAATTATAGTCACGGCAGCGGAGAAAAGCGGCGCGATACACAGGATTGGAGATTACGTACTGGAGGAAGTGTGCCGTTTTATCGCCGGCAGTGAGTTCCGCGAGTTGGGATTGGAATACATAGAAGTGAATCTGTCGGTAGCGCAGTGTATGCGTGGAAATCTGGCGGATAATGTGCTGGAGATCATGTCCAGATATCAGATTCCGACTGAGACCGTCAATCTGGAGATCACGGAGACGGCGGCAAGCGCAAGCCATACGCAGGAGATTCTGGAGGAAAATCTGAGGAAGCTGGAGCAGGCGGGTGTTTCTTTCTCATTGGATGATTATGGGACAGGCTATTCCAATATTAAACGCGTGATCCAGATGCCTGTTAAGATCATTAAACTGGATAAGTCCTTTGTGGATGAGCAGCACAATCCCAAGATGCGGGTAGTGCTCAAGAATACGGTGGCGATGCTCAAGGATATCAATATGGAGATCGTGGTAGAAGGCATAGAGACACAGGAAATGCTGGATTTCTTCACCGAACTGCAATGCGACTTTATCCAGGGATATTTCTTCTCCAAGCCCTTGCCGAAGCCGGAGTTTATCCGCTTTTTGGAAGCAAGAGCCTGAAGAGACAGAAAGAACAGTAAAGGGAGGCGCATCGTGGCAATTTGTCCAAAAATTGTCCGCGTATGCGCCTCCTTTTTTGGATGGGGTTACGCGTTTAACCTATTGAATTTACGGAGTGATGTGATTACAATTTATTTGAAGGAGAAAGAGAGGGCATATGACAGAGCGGGTGCGAATTGTGGACATTGCGGAGGAACTGGGAGTGAGTACCGCTACAGTCTCTAATGTGATCCACGGTAAAACGAAAAAAATATCGGATGAGACAGTGAAGCGGGTACAGGAACTCCTGGAAAAGCGGCACTATATTCCAAGCATGGCGGGAATACTGTTGGCGCAGAACTCTTCCCATATTNTCGGTGTGGTGGTGAACGATCATGAGAAGTATGAGGGAAAGGNGCTGGAGGACGCCTTTGTCGCGTCTTCGCTGAATGCTTTATTATCTGCATTGGAACAGGCGGACTATTTTATGATGGTAAAGACGGCGCAGAGTTGGAGTGAGGTGGAGCGCTTTGCTTCTATGTGGAATATGGAGGGGCTGGTGCTTTTGGGTTTTTGTGAGAGNGATTATCGGAAGCTGCGGGAAAGAATGCACATNCCTTTTGTAGTGTATGACGGCTTTTTTGANGAAGATGAAAAAATCTGNAACCTGACAATTGATAACTATGACGGCGGCCGTCAGGTGGGAGCGTATCTGCGAAGAATGGGGCACAGNAGTGCCATTCTCGTCTCGGACAATGACATCTGTATGGACCGGGAGAGAATGGAAGGATTTCGGGCGGGTTTTTTGAATGGAAAGACCGAGCTTTTGCGGGTGCCTATGCGAAGGACAGAACGTTATAACTTTTATAAAGAAAATCTGCAGAGGATCCAAAACTGTACGGCGGCCTTTGCCGTGTCGGATGTCTATGCGGCGGAGCTGATCCATTTTCTGCAGGAGCAGGGAATCTCTGTGCCGGGGGAGATGTCGGTGGTGGGTTTCGATGATAATGCTCTCTGTGAGACCTGTTTTCCCCGCCTTACTACGGTAAAGCAGGACGCGGCAAAACGGGCGGATATGGCGGTGTGCGCCTTGGAAAGACTTAGAGCGGGCCGGCCGGGAGAAGTGCGTGAGGTACTTCCTGTTCAGCTGGTGCTTCGAGATAGTGTGAAAAAACTTTGACATAGGNGGAGAGATGAAAGACGAAGTAAAGCAATTTCGCAAAGACTTAATGGGAATAGCGTTGCCGGTGACCCTGCAGGCACTTTTGCAGTCTTCCTTCGGGGTGGTGGATCAGATTATGATCGGGCAGCTTGGCAGCGAGAGCATTGCAGGTATTGGGTTGGGAGGGAAATTTGTATCCCTCTACACGGTAGTACTGGGAGCGGTGGCGGCGGCAGCAGGTATTATGATTGCTCAATATGCAGGAGCAAAGGATGAGAGGGGGATGGAGAGAAGTTTTTGCTTGAATCTGCTTCTGGGAGTTGTTCTGGCGGCAGTTTTCATGGCGGTGTGCTGCGCCTTTCCTCACAGAGTGATGGCATTGTATACACAGGATGTGGCGGTGAGAGCACAGGCAGCGGTTTATCTGCAGATATACGCATTTTCTTTCCTTCCTGTCGCAATATCTACCATAATAGCAGTGTTTTTGCGCTGCATTGGGAAAGCAATATTGCCTTTGGTGGCAAGTTTTTTCTCGGTACTTCTGAATACAGGTTTGAATTATCTCTTTATCTTCGGACATGGTGGCTTTTCGGCTATGGGTGTGCGGGGAGCGGCTCTTGCCAGCGTGATCGCACAGATGGTGGCTTTTGGCCTGACAGCCGTATGTTTTTGTTTTTCCTGCAAAGGCATGATCCACTGGCCCGGTCTTTCGNTGCCTGTGGAAACCTGGCGGCAGTATCTGAGTATTCTCTCACCGATTCTGATCTGTGAGTTTATGTGGAGCCTGGGTGAAAATGTGTATGGAAGTATTTATGGACATTTGGGGACACAGCCCTGCGCAGCGATGACAATGACGGGGCCGGTGCAGGGATTGATGATCGGGCTGCTCAGCGGAGTTTCTCAGGCCGCAGGCATCATGATCGGCAGGCATTTGGGAAAAGAGGACTATACGGCGGCTTATCGGGATGGCAAACGACTTATGGGATGCGGAGCCGCAGGATCATTGATTCTTTCTCTTTTATTGCTTGTTTTGGGGNGGCCTTATGTTTCAATCTATAATGTGGAATTGTCTGTTCAGAGTACGGCATATCAGATTTTAGCTGTTTTCGCAATAGTCTCTCCTATTAAGGTACAGAATATGATTCTGGGCGGCGGCATCATCAGGAGCGGGGGGATGACTCGCTATGTGATGTGGATCGATTTGATCGGTACATGGCTGTTCGGNGTACCCTTGGGGCTTTTGGCGGCCTTTGTATGGCGNCTNCCGATTCCGCAGGTATATTTTATCCTGTCGCTGGAGGAGGNGGTCAGACTGCTTTTATCCATTATAATTTTTCGGAGGAGAAATTGGATGCGGAAGCTGTAAAAATGCCTAAACAATAGGGACGGGCGAGTCGATATATTATATAACTACAGAGCCATGCAGATTTATGCGAAAGAGGCTGTTCAAGCTTGCTTGATAAAGCTTCTTTGTATAAATCTATATGGCNAGAAGCCATTATGAGCAAAAGGAAAGCATCGAAGATGCGATTTTGCGAATGGCTCTGTAGTTATATATAATATAAATGGTAAACGGAGTTACCGGCTTGACAGCAATCAAGGAGGATTGGGTATGGGCATGGAAGTAGCTGCTACGCCTACGGCTGCGTCGGCGGATCCCTACAAAAAGAGGACGAAGCAGGATATCAAGAATGAGTGCGGCAGCNTGGCGGCGAACAAAACGATGAGCGCCATCAGGATTCAAAAGAATAAATCTACTAAGAAAAAGAAGTTAAATTATAATTATAAGAAGATTTCAAGACAGATTACAATGAATAACACCTCCACCGGGGCGCGCAGAGTGATAACCAAGGCGCGGGAAGAGGTGGTTTCTCTTCTGCGCAAGCAGATGAGCGGCAAATATGACGAGACGGATCTTCGTCACGCTATTATTCATGCCAGAAAGATGGAGCGGATCGCCCGCAGGAAAAAGAAACATCTGGAGGAAGAGGAGAAGGCGGCTGCGACAGGAAAGGGTCTGGTCGAGAACGGCGCCGGCTCGGATGAGGATGAGCAGGTAAAGAAGCTCGAGGAATCCATGGAAAATGCCACCGAAGAAGAGATGGAAAAGCTTGAGGAACTCATGGAAGAATACGAGAAACTCATGCAGGAGATGGAAGAAACCGGCGGCGCCAATGATCTGATGAAGGAGTATATGGGAGCCACGGAGCAGGAGATGTCGCCAGAGGAGGTGGATAATCTCCGCAAGAAACACCGCTCTGANGAGATGAAAGATATCGTGGAAGCGGATATGAAGTACCTGAAAGCCCTGTTCAATAAGCTGGAGAGGGAGAAGGCAGGTGTACANCAGGCGGCACAGCAGATTGCACAGCAGGCTGTGAATCCGGCGGTTTCTCTGGAGCTTGACGGGGTAGATATTCCGGTTCCCGCAGAAGTCGGACAGTCGGCGGCAGAGCTCGTTGCAGGTGCCAACGTGGATGCGATGGCGTAAATGAGGCAGTAGAACGGGCCTTTGCTATGAGAAGATAGCAGGGGCCCTTCAAATTTGGGAAAAGCAGATGACGGATTTACANAGGAACGGAGAAAGAGACGGGATATTGACAGGGGCGGTGTTAAAGAACACCGCTTATGTATCCATGTTCATAGACCATTTTTTCGCGGTATTATTTTTGGGGTATATGAATCTCCATCCGGTAAACGGGGGCAGAGATCCTCGGCTGGAATTGATCTATCGCGTGGGACGGGCCGTGGGAAGAGTTTCGTTTGTGCTCTTTGCCTTCCTCATCGTGGAGGGATTTCTCCATACCAGAAGCAGAGCGCGGTATTTATTGCGGTTGGGTTTGTTTGCGGTGCTATCGGAAATTCCCTTTGACCTGGCTTTCTCGGGGGAACTCGTGGATTGGACGGGGCAGAANATCTACTGGACGTTGTTTCTTGGAGTGCTGGTATTGACCCTGTGGGAGCAGCTGGGGCAATACCGCGGAATTCCTTTTCAGATTGCCCGCATTATGGTGCTGCTTGCAGGCTGTAGTGCAGCCTTCCTTTTTTCTACCGACTATCGGTATATGGGCGTTCTGCTTATCTTTTTCCTTTATCAGACACGGGACAAGGAACTGCCTGTGCAGATCCTGGCGGCGGGCCTCATTATGCTGCTTGGCACGTGGAGCGCTAACTGTATCCGTTATGCCGGTAGATTTACGGTTGCTTATCTGTTTTACTTTTCTCTCCGGGAGATGTATGGACTCTTCGCCTTTCTCCTGATCGGTTGTTACAGCGGGGAGAGGGGAAAGCAGCTTCCGAAATTCTTTTATTATGGTTTTTATCCTGTGCATCTGCTTCTTCTGTATGGGATCGCACGGCTGACTGGAATTATGTAAACCATCTGCCGGAGGCGCCGCAGGGCAGCACCAGACCGTTTGTGGNGACGGGGAGTCCAATCTCCGANGACTCTACATGACCGCCAAACTGNGGCACAAGGGCCGTGTGGATCATGTAGGTGAGCACAGCGGGCTGTAACCCGGTGGTGTAGGAGTTTACCAGGAAAAATCGTGCGTCCTTAGACAGCAGCTTTGCGGCCTGACAGATAAAAGGGAAAATGCTCTCCTCGATCTTCCAGATCTCGCCTTTCGGGCCGCGGCCGTAGGAAGGTGGATCCATGATGATGCCGTNGTAGGTGTTTCCCCGACGGATCTCNCGNTCCACGAATTTTACGCAGTCGTCTACCAGCCAGCGNATGGGAGCATCCGAGAGNNCGGAGGCGACGGCGTTTTCNTTNGCCCAGGANACCATNCCCTTGGAGGCGTCCACNTGGGTNACNGNNGCNCCNGCGGNNGCNGCNGCAAGNGNNGCNCCGCCNGTGTAGGCGAAGAGGTTTAANACTTTGAACGGNTTGTCCGGTGNNTTTGTCCGNGCATCCTTTATAATAGAAGAAAACCAGTCCCAGTTCACGGCCTGTTCGGGGAAAAGTCCGGTATGCTTGAAGCTGAAAGGCTTTAANCGGAAGGTGAGAGAGCGGTATTCGATGCTCCATTCCTGGGGCAGATGAAAAAATTCCCACTCGCCGCCGCCNTTGGANCTGCGGTGGTAGTGNCCGTTTTTCTTCTTCCAGCGTCCGTCTGTTCTGGGGGTGTCCCAGATGACTTGAGGATCCGGACGCACTAAGAGATATTCGCCCCAGCGTTCCAGCTTTTCNCCTTTTGAGCAGTCCAGTACTTCATAATCGGTCCATTTATCTGCCAGCCACATATTGTTTTTACCTGTCCTTGTGATATTGTTTATGGAGCAGATTTTGCAAGAATGCCTGTATGTCCCGAAGCACTGTCTGAGTGCCGAGCTCGCGAAGCGAGGTGGGCGTGAGTTTGCGCAGGGACGAAGGCAGCTTGTAAAATCTGCGATTAGTATAACATTGTATCGAAAAAAAAACAATTTCTTTTCCTCTTTTTTTCTTGCATTTACCAAAAACTTCATATATACTAGTTTTTGCTGTGGCATGATAGCTGTGAAGCGTGAGGTTGCTGCCCACGTGGCAGGTTTTCCGTGGAGCGAATGTCAAGTTAGGAAACTGACGACAAGTCACTGTACAGACATAATAGTCCGGCTAAGCCGGAAACGACGTGTAGGTAGTCAGATGCGTAAATGCATAGGACACACACGGGAGAGTGTACAGTCACCGCTTGTCGTACTTAAGCTTTAAAAGTGCGAAAAGGAGGCGACTTTTTTTATGGCAAGTCAAGTAATGAGAATCACCCTGAAAGCCTATGACCATCAGTTGGTGGATGCATCGGCGAAGAAAATCATCGAAACTGTTAAGAAAAACGGATCCCAGGTGAGCGGTCCCGTGCCCCTTCCTACGAAAAAGGAAGTAGTCACGATCCTTCGTGCCGTTCATAAGTATAAGGATTCCAGAGAGCAGTTCGAGCAGAGGACTCATAAGAGACTCATCGATATCATCACCCCCACCCCCAAGACGGTGGATGCGCTCCAGAGACTGGAGATGCCCGCGGGCGTTTATATCGACATTAAGATGAAGAACAAATAAAACCCCTACTAGGATGACCCGGAGTAAATCCCTGCGGGATTAACTCCTGAAGAACCGCAAGCGGTTCTTCGCGTAGAGTGGATTTACGAAACAGGGTCCGCTGTAGAACAACAGGAGGTAAGAAAGAGAATGAAAAAGGCAATCTTGGCAACAAAAGTCGGAATGACTCAAATCTTCAACGAAGACGGCACACTGACACCGGTTACCGTACTTCAGGCAGGCCCTTGCGCAGTGACGCAGATCAAGACCGTTGATAATGATGGTTACAGTGCGGTNCAGGTAGGCTNNGTGGACAAGAAGGAAAGAATCATCAACAAGGATAAGGGCGGTAACAAGGAAGTGATCCACCGTCACGGCGTGAATAAGGCGCAGAAGGGACATTTCGATAAGGCAGGCGTTTCCTGCAAGAGATTTATCAGAGAGTTCAAGTTTGAAAATGCAGAAGAGTACACACTTGGCAGCGAGATCAAGGCGGATATCTTCGAGGCTGGCGACAGAGTGGACGCGACGGCGATNTCTAAAGGTAAGGGATTCCAGGGCGCNATCAAGAGACANGGCCAGCACAGAGGGCCTATGACACATGGTTCCAAGTTCCATCGCCATCAGGGTTCCAACGGTGCCTGCTCCTCACCCAGTAAGGTNTTCAAGGGTAAGGGCATGCCGGGACACATGGGTTGTGTCAGGGTTACAGTACAGAACCTTACNATCGTGAGAGTGGATGCAGAGAAGAATCTCATTTTGGTAAAGGGCGCTGTACCCGGACCCAGAAAAGCCTTAGTAACCCTTAAAGAGACCACTAAGGTAGATGCGAAATAGTGGCATAGGTCACGGACGAAAGGAGGACCATTCAGATGGCAAACGTATCTGTTTATAATATGGAAGGTAAAGAAGTCGGCAAGATGGACTTGAATGATGCGGTGTTTGGTGTCGAGATCAATGAGCACCTGGTACACATGGCAGTAGTCCAGAACCTTGCCAATAAGCGTCAGGGCACGCAGAAAGCAAAGACCCGCTCCGAGGTATCGGGCGGCGGCAGAAAGCCCTGGAGACAGAAAGGAACGGGTCANGCAAGACAGGGTTCCACCAGAGCGCCTCAGTGGAAGGGCGGCGGTGTTGTATTTGCTCCCGTACCGAGAGATTATTCTTTCAAGTTAAATAAGAAAGAGAAGAGAGCAGCGCTGAAGTCGGTTNTGACCAGCAGAGTGCAGGACAACAAGCTGATCGTGCTGGAAGAGCTGAAGCTTGACAGCATTAAGACAAAAGATTTCAAGAANGTTATGGACAACTTAAAGGTAGAGAAGGCGATGGTAGTGATCGGCGAGCAGGATCAGAACGTGATCCTCTCCGCAAGAAATCTTCCCAAAGTCAACACGGCAGTNGCTGAGAACATCAATGTATATGACGTNCTGAAGGGNGATACNCTGGTACTCACCAAGGATGCCGTAGCTAAGATCGAGGAGGTGTTTGCATAATGGCAGCGATTCAGTATTATGATGTGATCCTCAAGCCGGTGATCACTGAAAAGAGTATGGCGGGCATGAGTGAGAAGAAGTACACCTTCTTAGTACACCCGGAAGCGAACAAGTCACAGATCAAAGAGGCTGTGGAGAAAATGTTCGAGGGCACCAAGGTTGCAAAGGTCAACACCATGAACCAGGTNGGNAAGACCAAGAGACGCGGCATGGTGTACGGNAAGACCGCTAAGACTAAGAAAGCGATCGTACAGTTGACAGAGGACAGNAAGGATATCGAGATCTTTGCAGGACTCTAATTCTACAGCTTCGGTCAGAAGAATCTCCCGAGATTCTTCCGGACTGCGAATAAAATTTAGGAAAAGGAGATAAGATCATGGGAATTAAGACATATAACCCATATACACCTTCCAGACGTAACATGACTGGTTCCGATTTCAGCGAGATCACCAAGAAGACGCCGGAGAAGGCACTGTGTACCTCGTTAAAGAAGAATGCGGGCCGTAACAATCAGGGTAAGATCACTGTGAGACATCATGGCGGCGGAAGCAGAAGATTATACAGAAACATTGATTTCAAGAGAAATAAAGACGGTATCAGCGCTAAGGTGCTCGGTATCGAGTACGATCCCAACAGAACAGCNAACATCGCGCTGATCTGCTATGAGGATGGTGAGAAGGCATATATCCTTGCACCGGAGGGACTGACAGACGGCATGAAGGTCATGAACGGTCCTGAGGCGGAGGTCAGAGTGGGTAACTGCTTACCTCTGTCTGAGATCCCGGTAGGTACACTGGTACACAACATTGAATTATATCCCGGCAAGGGCGGCCAGATGGTTCGCTCCGCGGGTAACAGCGCACAGCTGATGGCTAAGGAAGGCAAGTATGCGACTTTGAGACTTCCCTCCGGCGAGATGAGAATGGTTCCGATCGTGTGCAGAGCGACGATNGGTACGGTGGGCAACACAGACCACAACCTGATCAAGATCGGTAAGGCAGGCCGTAAGCGTCACATGGGCATCCGCCCGACAGTCCGCGGTTCTGTTATGAACCCGAACGATCACCCGCACGGCGGTGGTGAGGGCCGCGCTCCGATTGGACGCCCGGGCCCGTGTACACCTTGGGGTAAGCCCGCGCTCGGCTTAAAGACGCGTAAGAAGAAGAAAGCGTCCAACAAGCTGATTGTGAGAAGAAGAGACGGTAGAGCGATTAAATAGGAGGAGATGAGATATCATGGCTAGATCACTGAAAAAGGGACCATTTGCAGATGCGAGCTTATTGAAAAAAGTAGATGCAATGAACGCATCGGGACAGAAGCAGGTTATCAAGACCTGGTCCCGCCGGTCTACGATTTTCCCTTCCTTCGTGGGACACACCTTTGCGGTGCATGACGGAAGAAAGCACGTGCCGGTATATGTTACAGAGGATATGGTTGGACACAAGCTCGGTGAGTTCGTGGCAACCAGAACTTATAGAGGACATGATAAGGACGAGAGAAAGTCCAAAGTTCGCTAATTTGAAAGGAGGCTTCAATCTATGGCTAAAGGACATAGATCCCAGATAAAGAGAGAGAGAAATGCGAACAAGGATGTAAGACCCTCAGCAAAGTTATCTTATGCGCGGGTGTCTGTACAGAAAGCTTGTTTCGTGTTAGATGCTATCAGGGGGAAGGATGTCGAGACAGCACTCGGAATCCTTGCATATAATCCCAGATATGCGTCCAGCATCATCAAGAAGCTGCTGGAGTCGGCGATCGCAAATGCCGAGTACAAATACAGTCAGGATCCCACGAAGTANCCGAATCCGGAGAACCTTTANGTGGCAGAGTGCTATGCTAACAAGGGNCCTACCATGAAGAGGATTCAGCCGAGAGCACAGGGTAGAGCATACAGGATTGAGAAGAGAATGAGCCATATCACGATCGTTCTCGATGCAAGATAGGATCAGATAGGAAGGAGAACAACATGGGACAGAAAGTTAATCCACACGGATTGAGAGTCGGTATCATTAAAGATTGGGATTCCAAATGGTATGCNGACGGGGAATTTGCTGACTTTTTAGTAGAAGATTACAATATCAGAGAGTATTTAAAGAAGAAGTTATACAGTGCCGGTATCGCTAAGATCGAGATCGAGAGAGCGTCCGACAGAGTGAAAGTTGTTATCTATACTGCAAAGCCCGGTGTCGTGATCGGTAAGGGCGGTGCAGAGATCGAGGTAACGAAGAAGGAACTTTCCAAGATGACAGGCAAGAAGGTTCTTGTGGATATCAAGGAGATCAAGAGACCCGACAAGGATGCGCAGCTGGTAGCGGAGAACATTGCACAGCAGCTTGAGAACCGTGTGTCCTTCAGACGTGCCATGAAGTCCTGCATGGGTCGTACCATGAAGGCAGGCGCAGAGGGTATCAAAGCAGCTGTATCCGGTCGTCTTGGCGGTGCGGATATCGCCCGGACCGAGTTCTACAGCGAGGGNACCATTCCGCTGCAGACNCTGAGAGCAGATATTGATTATGGTTTCGCTGAGGCAGACACTACCTATGGCAAGCTCGGCGTAAAAGTATGGATTTACAAAGGCGAGGTACTTCCGACTAAATCTAACAAGGAAGGGAGCGATAAATAATGTTAATGCCAAAAAGAGTAAAACGTCGTAAACAGTTCCGTGGTTCCATGGCGGGTAAAGCGACCCGCGGCAACAAGATCACCTACGGTGAGTATGGTATCGTGGCTATGGAGCCCTGTTGGATCAAGTCCAACCAGATAGAGGCAGCCCGTATCGCTATGACAAGACACATTAAGCGTGGCGGTAAGGTTTGGATCAAAATTTTCCCGGATAAGCCCGTAACTGCAAAGCCTGCAGAGACACGTATGGGTTCCGGTAAGGGAACTTTGGAATACTGGGTGGCAGTAGTTAAGCCCGGCCGCGTGATGTTTGAGATCGCCGGTGTGGCTGAGGATGTGGCAAAAGAGGCGCTGCGTCTTGCAACCCATAAACTTCCTTGCAAATGTAAAATCGTTTCTAAAGCAGACTTGGAAGGCGGTGTATCAAATGAAAACTAATAAATATGTGGAAGATTTAAATAAAAAATCAGATGCAGAATTAGCACAGGAGCTTGTAGATGCTAAGAAAGAACTTTTCAATTTGAGATTCCAGAACGCGACAAATCAGTTAGATAATACAGCCCGGATCAAAGAAGTGAGAAGAAATATCGCCAGAATCCAGACGGTGATCACGCAGAAAGCAAAAACTGTATAATATAACGCGATAAGGTAAGAATTGCGAAGCGATTCTTACAGATTTCGCGATAGCGAAATCAGTGGAAAGGAGAAGTAATCGTGGAAAGAAATCTGAGAAAAACCCGTACAGGTAAAGTGACCAGCAATAAGATGGATAAGACCATCGTNGTGGCAATCGAGGATCACGTGAAGCATCCGCTTTACAANAAGATCGTGAANAAGACATATAAGTTNAAGGCACACGANGAGAATAACGAGTGCAGCATCGGCGATACCGTCAAGGTGATGGAGACCAGACCTTTATCCAAGGATAAGAGATGGAGACTTGTCGAGATCGTTGAGAAGGTTAAGTAACAGACTGAAGAGATTTTCTAAGGCGTCAGAGAACGCCGCCTAAGAAAAACTACAACTTCAGTCGCGAGATTTGCTTCGCAAACTCGGATAATTAGAAAAAGGAGAAGATAGCATGATTCAACAGGAAAGCAGATTGAAGGTTGCTGATAACACCGGTGCAAAAGAACTTCTGTGCATCAGGGTTATGGGCGGATCTACAAGAAGATATGCGCGTATAGGTGATACGATCGTCGCTACGGTTAAAGATGCAACACCAGGCGGCGTTGTAAAAAAAGGCGATGTNGTGAANGCTGTCGTTGTGCGTACCGTNAANGGCGCAAGACGTAAAGACGGATCTTACATCAGATTTGACGAAAATGCTGCTGTTATCATCAAGGATGATAAGACTCCGAGAGGAACCCGTATTTTTGGACCAGTAGCAAGAGAGCTTCGTGATAAACAGTTTATGAAAATTGTTTCACTGGCTCCGGAAGTATTATAGGAGGTGCCGGTATGTCAATGTTTAAGATTAAGAAGGGCGATACNGTCAAGGTGATCGCCGGCAAGGATAAAGACAAAGAAGGCAAAGTCATTTCCGTAGACAGAAAGAATAACAAGGTAGTCGTAGAGGGGATCAACAAGATCACAAAGCATGAGAAGCCCTCTGTGGCAAACCAGAACGGTGGTATCNTCCAGAAAGAGGCGCCCATCGANGCTTCCAACGTGATGTACGTACACAAGGGTAAGCCTACCAGAATCGGTTTCANNATCGAGAAGGATAAGAAGGTACGTTACGCTAAGTCCACGGGCGAAGTCGTAGACTAAACGCCCTGCAAAGGCGTTTGAGATGCACACATGCAGCAAGCTGCATGGCGCGTGTACGGACAGCGCAGTAAATGCGCAGTCCTGATTTAAGGAGAGAAATATTTTTTTAGAAAGGAGATCCAGAGCGTTGAGTAGTAGACTTAAAGATATGTATAAAAACGAGATCGTAGATGCTATGATCAAAAAGTTTGGATATAAAAATGTCATGGAAGTTCCGAAGCTTGACAAGATCGTGGTTAATATGGGCGTCGGTGAAGCGAAGGAGAACGCTAAGGTGCTTGAGGCAGCTGTAAGTGATATGGAGATCATCACCGGTCAGAAGGCTATCATCACAAAGGCAAAGCACTCCATCGCGAACTTCAAGATCAGAGAGGGACAGTCGATTGGCTGTAAGACCACACTGCGCGGCGATAAGATGTATGAGTTCTTAGACAGACTCGTGAATCTTGCACTTCCCCGTGTGCGTGACTTCAGAGGTGTGAGCGCTAATTCCTTTGACGGCAGAGGTAACTATGCACTTGGTATCAAGGAGCAGATCATCTTCCCTGAGATTGAGTACGATAAGGTAGACAAGGTGAGAGGTATGGATGTCATTTTCGTCACCACTGCCAAGACAGATGAGGAAGCTCGTGAATTGTTGAGATTATTTAATATGCCATTCGCCAAATAAAAGGAGGTAAGTTCATGGCTAAGACAGCAATGAAGATCAAACAGCAGCGCAAACCGAAATTCTCGAGCAGAGAATACAATCGCTGCAAAATCTGTGGTCGTCCACATGCTTATTTGAGAAAATACGGAATCTGCAGAATCTGCTTCCGTGAGTTAGCATATAAGGGACAGATTCCCGGCGTTAGAAAAGCAAGCTGGTAACCGGACAAAGAGTTTTGCTAAGGCGATAAAGAACATCGCCTAAGAAAAACTATAGCTTTGTCCACGAGGATTGCTTCGCAACCTCGGACAGAATGTTAAATATTATCAAGGAGGAAACGAAATCATGACAATGAGCGATCCGATTGCAGATATGCTTACAAGAATCCGTAATGCAAACACTGCAAAGCATGATACAGTAGATGTACCCTCATCCAAGATGAAATTAGCTATCGCGCAGATTCTTTTGGATGAAGGTTATATTAGAAAGTTTGATGTGATCGAGAACGGCAATTTCAAGACAATCCATATCACATTGAAGTATGGTGAGGACAAGAACGACAAGATCATTTCCGGAATCAAGAGAATTTCCAAGCCCGGCTTACGTGTATATGCCGGCAGAGAAGATCTCCCCAAAGTGCTTGGCGGACTTGGNGTAGCGATCATCTCCACCAATCAGGGTGTGGTGACCGATAAGAAAGCGAGAGAGCTGCAGGTAGGCGGAGAAGTTCTTGCATTTGTCTGGTAAGTGACCGAGCAAGCTCGGTCTGAAGAATGACTGGCGTCATTCTTCCCGCTGGATGTTATACAATGTGTAGGTAATAAAGAAGTTGTGATATAACAATAAAATAGGAGGTACGGGCATGTCACGTATAGGAAGAATGCCAATCGCGATCCCCGCAGGTGTGACTGTGGAGGTTGCAGAAAATAATAAAGTGACTGTAAAAGGTCCTAAGGGAACGCTTGAGAGAACGCTCCCCGCAGAAATGGAGATCAAGGTGGAGGGNGATCAGGTTCTGGTTTCCAGACCCAATGACTTAAAGAAGATGAAGTCCTTCCACGGTTTGACAAGAACCCTGATCCACAATATGGTGGTCGGCGTTACAGAAGGCTTTGAGAAGAAGCTGGAAGTTAACGGTGTGGGTTACAGAGCGGCGAAGGCTGGTAAGAAGCTGACACTGAATCTGGGATATTCNCATCCCGTGGAGATGGAGGATCCCGAGGGTGTTGAGACGGTGGTAGAGGGCCAGAACCTGATCATCGTCAAGGGTATTGATAAAGAAAAAGTAGGTCAATTTGCGGCTGAGATCAGAGACAAGAGACGGCCTGAGCCTTATAAGGGCAAGGGTATCAAGTATGCTGATGAGACAATTAGACGTAAAGTTGGTAAGACCGGTAAGAAATAATAGATAAGGAGAGTATGGAAATGGTTAAGAAAGAATCAAGACAAAAAGTTCGTGTAAAGAAACACAACAGAATGCGTAACCGTTTCAGCGGTACTGCTGAGAGGCCCCGCTTAGCTGTGTTTAGAAGCAATAATCATATGTATGCTCAAATTATTGACGATACCGTTGGAAATACCTTAGTCTCTGCGTCTACTCTCGAAAAGAGCGTTGGAAGCGAGATCAAGAAGACCAATGACGTTGAAGCAGCAGCATATGTGGGAACTGTGATTGCGAAACGCGCAATCGAAAAGGGCATCAAAACCGTAGTCTTTGACAGAGGCGGCTTCATATATCAGGGTAAGATTGCGGCATTAGCTGACGCGGCCAGAGAAGCTGGCCTGGAATTCTAGGAAGGGAGAAAAGATCACATGAGACGTACAATCATTGACGTAAGTCAGTTAGAACTCACTGAAAAAGTTGTGACAATCAAGCGTGTAACCAAGGTTGTCAAGGGTGGTCGTAACATGCGTTTTACGGCGCTTGTCGTAGTTGGCGACAGCAACGGCCATGTCGGTGCAGGCCTGGGTAAAGCGACTGAGATCCCTGAAGCGATCCGCAAAGGTAAAGAAGACGCGATCAAAAATTTAGTCACTGTTGCACTGGATGAGAAGAACAGTATCACACATGATTTTGTCGGAAAATTCGGTTCCGCTTCCGTTCTCTTAAAGAGAGCTCCGGAAGGTACCGGTATCATCGCCGGCGGCCCGGCCCGTGTTGTGTGCGAGCTTGCAGGTATTAAGAATATCCGTACCAAATCCTTGGGATCGAACAATAAGCAGAACGTGGTGTTAGCTACGATCGCAGGCTTAAGCAGTTTAAAGACTCCTGAGGAAGTGGCTAAAAACCGCGGCAAATCCGTAGAGGAGATCCGTGCATAGACAGAGTTTATCTGTGACAGCGGGTCAGAACGTTCAGAGGATTAGGAGGAAATAAAATGGCAGCGAAGAAAGAAGCAGCTAAAAAATTAAAGATCACTTTAGTCAGATCTACGATCGGCCAGGTTCCCAAGGCACGCGCGACGGTGGCGGCTATGGGACTCAAGAAAATGCATCAGACAGTGGAGCTGCCTGACAATGCAGCAACCAGAGGCCAGATCCAGAGAGTAAGACATATGGTTAAGGTAGAAGAAGCATAAGAAGGAGGTGTGATAGATGGAATTATCGAATTTAAGACCTGCAGAGGGTTCTGTGCACAGCGATAATTTTAGAAGAGGCCGTGGACATGGCTCCGGTAACGGTAAGACTGCCGGCAAGGGTCATAAGGGCCAGAAAGCGCGTTCCGGTGCACCCAGAGTGGGTTTTGAGGGTGGACAGATGCCCTTGTACAGACGTCTCCCCAAGAGAGGGTTCACCAATAGGAACACAAAGGAGATCGTGTCGATCAATGTGGGCACCCTTGAGGTTTTTGACAATGGTACAACGGTTGATGTAGAGACATTGATTGCAAAAGGAATCATCAAGAATCCTCGCGATGGGGTGAAGATCCTTGGAAACGGAGAACTTACTAAGAAGCTCGACGTGAAGGTAAATGCCTTCAGTGCATCCGCAAAGGAGAAAATCGAGGCGCTTGGTGGAACTGCAGAGGTGATTTAATGTTTACAACCCTAAAAAATGCTTTTAAGATCAAAGAGATCAGAAATAAAATTTTCTTCACATTTCTCATGCTGGTAGTGATCCGCTTCGGAGCGCAGCTTCCGGTGCCGGGTGTGGACAGAACCTATTTTGCAAGATGGTTTGAGCAGCAAACCGGCGATGCATTTAATTTCTTTGATGCTTTTACGGGCGGATCTTTTATAAATATGTCTGTTCTGGCGTTAAATATTACGCCATATATTACATCCTCTATCATCATGCAGCTTATGACAATTGCGATTCCTAAGCTGGAGGAGATGCAGAGGGATGGAGCGGACGGACGTAAGAAGATCGCGTCTATTACGAGATATGTGACGGTGGCGCTTGCCTTGATCGAATCGAGCGTTATGGCGATCGGATTTGGTCGTCAGGGGCTTCTTGCGACCTACAATGTGATGAATGTTATCACAGTTATTGCGGCACTCACGGCGGGTAGTGCTTTTCTGATGTGGATCGGTGAGCGAATCACGGAGAATGGTGTCGGCAACGGTATTTCTATCGTGCTGACGATCAATATCCTTTCACGGATACCGCAGGATATTGCACAGCTCTTTGAACAGTTTGTGATCGGCAAATCCATTGCAAAGGGAGCGGTGGCAGCGATCATCATCATTGCGATCATTGTGTTGATGGTAGTGCTTGTTATTATTCTGAACGATGGTGTGCGTAAGATTCCGGTACAGTATGCGAAAAAGATGCAGGGCAGAAAGATGGTGGGAGGACAGACGACCAATATTCCCCTGAAGGTCAATACCTCGGGTGTTATTCCGGTCATCTTTGCTTCCTCTCTGATGCAGCTTCCGGTGGTGATCTGTTCCCTGTTTAATATCAGCGGAACCGGTGTTTGGGGAGAAATCCTGAAAGGACTCAACTCCAATTANTGGTGTAATCCGGATCATCTGGTATATTCGATCGGTTTGGTGGTATATGTTTTGCTGGTAGTATTTTTTGCTTACTTCTATACATCCATTACCTTTAATCCGATGGAGATCGCGGATAACATGAAGAGACAGGGCGGCTTTATTCCGGGTATCAGGCCGGGTAAGCCTACCAGCGATTATTTGACAAATGTTTTGAACTACATTGTGTTTATCGGAGCCATCGGGCTTACGATCGTATGTGTAGTACCGTATTTCTTTAACGGTGTGTTTGGCGCATCGGTGTCCTTTGGCGGAACCAGCCTGATCATTATTGTCAGTGTGGTTCTGGAGACGGTGAAGCAGATTGAATCACAGATGCTTGTCCGTAATTACAGGGGATTTTTAAATGACTAATGAATGACAAAATGGGTGTAGGGACGGCAGAAAGATCAGCACGTCCCTCGCCTTGCGTCTGTATTACGTATTATGAGAGAACAGCGTACTTCGAGATGGAGTGGAGGTAAAGATGAAGATTATAATGCTTGGTGCGCCCGGTGCGGGAAAAGGGACGCAGGCGATGAAGATTGCTGAGACATATGGTATTCCGCATGTTTCTACAGGCGATATTTTTCGTATGAACATTAAAAATGGGACAGAGCTTGGCATGGAAGCCAAAAAATATATGGATCAGGGACTTTTGGTTCCGGATGAACTGACGGTGCGGATCCTGCTTGACAGGGTGGCGCAGGACGACTGCAAAAACGGTTATGTGTTGGATGGCTTTCCGAGGAATATTCCTCAGGCAGAGGTGTTGGAGGATGCACTCTCTAAGCTCGGAGATCAGATTGATTACGCCATCGACGTGGAGGTACCGGATGAGAATATCATCAGAAGAATGGGTGGCAGAAGGGCTTGCCTTTCCTGTGGCGCGACCTTCCATATCGAGCATGTGCCTCCGAAAAAGGAAGGAATCTGCGATCAGTGCGGACAGGAACTTGTGCTGCGCGACGATGACAAGCCGGAGACTGTGAAAAATCGTTTGCAGGTATATCATGAGCAGACCCAGCCCCTTATCGACTTCTATTCCGAAAAAGGTGTGCTGAGAACCGTGGACGGCACACAGGATATGCAGGATGTGTTTGACGCGATCGTAGAGATCTTAAAATAGGAGTAAATATGGCGGCGGTTACGATCAAATCAGAGCAGGAAATTGAACTGATGCGGAAGGCCGGCAGACTTTTGGCCCAGGTGCACGAGAAGCTTGCTCAGAGTATTCGACCTGGTATTTCCACGAAGGAAATTGACACTGTCTGCGAGAGCCTTATCAGGGAGTGCGGGTGTACCCCTAATTTTCTGCATTATGAGGGATATCCTGCCAGCGTATGCGTCTCCGTGAATGAGGAAGTCGTGCACGGCATTCCCAGTGAGGATCGAATTCTACAGGAGGGTGATATCGTGAGTCTGGATACCGGCCTTATCTACCGGGGATATCACTCAGATGCGGCCAGAACCTATGGTGTGGGACAGATCAGCGCGGAAGCCCGGAAGTTGATTGATGTGACGCGGGAAAGCTTTTTCCGGGGCATAGAGATGGCCCGGACAGGGAAGCATCTGCATGATATCTCCAATGCCATTGCGGGATATGTGATCCCCTATGGCTTCGGCATTGTGCATGATCTGGTGGGGCACGGCATCGGCACCAGTCTCCATGAACCGCCGTATATTCCCAATTATCCCCAGAGAAGAAGAGGGATACGCCTAAAACCGGGTATGACTCTGGCAATCGAGCCGATGATCAATCAGGGCACCGGCGAGGTAGAGTGGATGGAGGATGGCTGGACGGTAGTCACGGAGGATCGTTCGCTCTCAGCACATTATGAGAATACGGTGCTGATCACGGATGGGGAACCTGAAATATTAACTCTACTATAGACTCAAGAATCCGGTCGCCAAATGTGCATGCAAGCATGTCCGCTTGGCTCGTTGCACGCGGAAATCAAATGCTCGTTTCACTCGCGCTTGATTTTCTGCTGAGTTATCATATTATAATAGAAGAAACGGAATCGGGTATGGAAGAAAATATCGTGGGAATGCTTGCCACATCGAAGGCAGGGCATGACAAGAACTCCGTGTATGTCATAATACAGGAGGACGGCGAGTATATATATGTAGCTGACGGCCAAAGCAGAACAACAGAAAGGCCAAAGCGAAAAAATAAAAAGCATATACAGATCATAAAGAAAGTGAAGCTTCCGGAATCGGACAGTGGATTCGATGATTTAGAGATTAAGAAGATGATTAAATCGTATCTGAGAGAAAGAGAGGAAAGAAATGTCAAAGGCTGATGTAATCGAGATTGAGGGAACTGTAATTGAAAAGCTGCCCAATACCATGTTTCAGGTGGAGTTGGAAAATGGGCATGTGGTGTTGGCGCATATCAGTGGTAAGCTGCGTCAGAACTTTATCCGCATCCTGCCCGGCGACAAGGTGACTCTGGAATTATCTCCCTATGACCTGTCCAAGGGAAGGATCATATGGCGTGACAAGTGAGATCATGCAGAAATGGTTGTATAAAATGACCGTGAGAGCTTGCTCGCTAAGGGCAGTTTATACAACCATTTCTATAGGGCGAACGCCCGACATGAACCGATCGAGCAAGCTCGATCACGAGAACTGCTTCGCAGCCTCGGCAGGATTACGAAAATGTGGGTTATGAATGGGCATGATCGAACGTCCACGAAAATTTAGGAAAAACTCTTGCCAATGGCAGGATTTGGTGTTATAATGTAAAACGGTCTTTTTTGAAAGGAGGGTTTGAGATGAAGGTTAGATCATCAGTAAAACCGATTTGCGAAAAGTGCAAGATCATCAAGAGAAAGGGAAAGATCAGAGTTATTTGTGAAAATCCGAAACATAAGCAGGTACAGGGTTAATAGATAGAGAGCCCACTTTTTGATACCAATCTATATGTTTGGAAAGATCGGATACCTGATCCGGTTGGGTGGANAANCTNCCCCAATCAATTAGTGTCACGCGTGCTNTANGTACGCGAAGCGCATGAAAATGCAAAGGAAATGGAGGAAATGTAAATGGCTCGTATTGCAGGTGTTGACTTACCGAGAGACAAACGTGTGGAGATCGGCTTAACCTATATCTATGGGATTGGCAGAGCAAGCTCCAACAAGATTCTGGAGGCGGCAAATGTAAATCCTGACACTCGTGTCAGAGAATTGACCGATGACGAGGTGAAAAGACTGGCAGAGGTCATTGAGAGGGATTACATGGTGGAAGGTGACNTGAGAAGAGAGGTNGCTCTCAATATCAAGCGTCTTCAGGAGATNGGCTGCTACAGAGGAATCCGTCACAGGAAGGGTCTTCCGGTTCGTGGTCAGAAGACTAAGACAAACGCCAGGACAAGAAAAGGTCCGAAGAGAACCGTGGCGAATAAGAAGAAGTAAACATAGTACAAGAAAAACAGATACAGTAACGTAAATAGTATGAGAAAGTAGGTTAGTTTATTATGGCAAAGAAAGTTACCAAAAAAGTGACAAAGAAGCGTGTCAAGAAAAACGTTGAACATGGACAGGCACATATCCAGTCTTCTTTTAACAATACCATTGTTACTCTGACGGATAACGAGGGTAATGCGTTGAGTTGGGCAAGTGCCGGCGGTCTTGGTTTTAGAGGTTCAAGGAAATCTACTCCCTATGCGGCACAGATGGCCGCTGAGACAGCTACAAAGGCTGCTCTGATTCATGGTTTAAAGACTGTGGACGTTATGGTAAAGGGACCCGGTTCGGGCCGTGAGGCTGCGATTCGTGCGTTGCAGGCGTGTGGTCTGGAAGTGACCAGTATCCGCGACGTTACCCCCGTACCTCACAATGGATGCCGTCCGCCTAAGAGACGTCGTGTCTAGCGATCAAAAAGAAAATCTAATCACTCACGGCAAAGGCTGTTTCGCGAAGATTTTCTATGTTTTNATCTGAAGAATCGTAAAAAGCACGATTCTTCGCATGAAGTGTTAATCATTTGGAAGAAGGTGCCGCTTAAGATGGCAGCACTGTAAACAAAAACAGAAAGGAGCCAATTGAAATGGCAGTAAACAGAGTTCCGGTATTAAAGAGATGCAGATCCNTNGATCTTGATCCTACCTTTTTAGGATATGACAAGAAGTCNAACAGGACCTCNGCAAGGGCAGGTAAGAANGTCAGNGAGTATGGCCTGCAGATGAGAGAGAAACAGAAAGCAAAATTTATTTACGGTGTGTTAGAGAAGCCGTTCAGAAATTACTATAAGAAAGCCGACAGAATGAAGGGCCAGACAGGTGAGAACCTGATGGTTATGCTGGAGAGCAGACTTGACAGCGTTGTATTCAGACTTGGTTTTGCTCGTACAAGAAGAGAGGCCAGACAGGTAGTGGGTCATAAGCATTTTCTGGTAAACGGCAAGCCCGTACAGACTCCGTCCTACCAGATCAAGGCAGGCGATGTGATCGAGGTGAGGGAAAAGGCAAGATCCCTGCAGAGATATAAGGATATCCTGGAGGTGACAGGCGGCAGACTTGTTCCCGAATGGCTTGATGTGGATCAGGAGGCAATGAAGGGGACTGTGAAATACCTTCCCACAAGAGAAATGATCGACGTTCCGGTGAATGAGATGCTTATCGTCGAGTTGTACTCCAAATAATTGCATGTAAAAAGGAGGGTATTTGGGTGTTTGAATTTGAAAGACCGAATATAGAAGTAGTAGAGATCTCCGAAGATAAAAAATACGGCAGATTTGTAGTGGAGCCTTTGGAAAGAGGTTACGGCATTACCCTCGGCAATTCACTCAGAAGGATCATGTTGTCTTCTCTGCCCGGTGTGGCGGTGAGTCAGGTTAAGATTGAAGGCGTTCTTCATGAGTTCAGCTCTATTCCCGGTGTGAAGGAGGATGTGACGGAGATCGTCATGAACATCAAGAGCCTTGCCATCAAGAATAACAGTGATTCCAATGAGGTAAAGACGGCCTATATTGAGTATGAGGGCGAAGGGGTTGTGCGTGCTTCCGATATTCAGGTGGATCAGGATATCGAGATCTTAAATCCTGATCTGGTGATCGCTACCCTGAGCGGCAAGGATACAAAGCTTTACATGGAACTGACTATCACAAGAGGCAGGGGTTATGTAGGCGCTGATAAGAATAAGACAGAGGATCTGCCGATCGGTGTGATCGCGATTGATTCCATCTACACCCCTGTAGAGAGAGTCAATGTCACTGTGGAAAATACCCGTGTGGGTCAGATCACAGACTATGATAAGCTGACATTGGATGTATATACCAACGGAACGTTAGTGCCGGATGAGGCTGTCAGCCTGGCGGCGAAGGTGCTCAGTGAACACTTAAGTCTCTTCATTGATCTGTCCGAGAACGCTAAGACCGCAGAGGTTATGGTGGAGAAAGAGGACGATGAGAAGGAGAAAGTGCTGGAGATGAGTATCGATGAGCTGGAGCTCTCGGTACGCTCCTATAACTGCCTGAAGAGAGCCGGTATCAACACGGTGGAAGAGTTGACGAACAAGACTTCCGAGGATATGATGAAGGTCAGAAATCTTGGCCGCAAGTCTTTAGAGGAAGTGCTGGCGAAGTTAAAAGAATTAGGATTACAGCTGAATCCAAGTGATGAGGCGTGATATAGAGGTAAGCCCGAAGTGCACTCAGAAAGGAGCCAATCATGGCAAAATACAGGAAGCTGGGAAGAAAATCTGACCAGAGAAAAGCATTACTCAGAAATCAGGTTACCGCTCTTTTATACAATGGAAAGATCGTGACCACAGAGGCGAGAGCAAAGGAAGTGCGTAAGCTTGCAGAGCACCTGATCACTCTTGCTGTTAAGGAGAAGGATAACTTCGAGACCGTTAAGGTGACTGCTAAGGTAGCACGCAAGGATAAGGACGGCAAGAGAGTGAAGCAGATCGTGGATAAGAACACGAAAGCAGTACTCTCTGAGACACACCGTGATAAGGATGGTAAGATTCTTCGGATCGAGAACGGTATGACAGTGACGGTATATGATGAGGTTGAGAAGGAGATCAAGAAGGATCTGCCCTCCAGACTGCATGCCAGAAGCCAGATGATGAAGGTACTTTATCCTGTCAAGGAAGTACCTGATACACCGGCAGGCCGTAAAAAGAACACCAAGGAGGTCAACCTTGTGGATAAGCTCTTCGACGAGTACGGTCCCAAGTATGCGAACCGCCACGGTGGCTATACCAGAATCATCAAGATTGGTCCCCGTAAGGGCGATGCAGCGATGGAAGTTGTTTTAGAGTTAGTATAAAAAATGTAAGGGAGCAGAGATGCTCCCTTTTGTTTATCTTATTTAGTTAAGCGTTTTTTGAAAATGCTGATAATCTTTCGTTGAATTCCAGTTGCCGCCCCAGGTGAAGCCGTGTTCGGTAAAGAGGCGGTAGCAGAGATCGTTCTCGTCAATCTTGTAGGCGAAATTTTGGCTGCGGTCAGCGTACACCTCACTGCCGGGCGGAGAGATATAGGTGCTGCCGTCGCCGTTCTTGTTATAGACCACATAGGGGTTATAGTAAGGATTTACGTCAATCGCAAGCCCGTAGGCGTGTTTGGACAGGCTTGTGGTGCCGTCCACCACCCGGTAATTAAAGCATGAGGTGTTATTATCCGCCATGGAGGCGGTGTCATCGCCATCGTACTCATCGATAAGACAGATACGTTCGATACGATAATCATTTCGGTAAAGCTCATAGAAGATCTCCACCATATCCTGGGCGACAGCCCGATTGCAGATCAGTTCGCCGGACTGCTCTTTGCCGTCAAAGTCGAAATATAAAAGGCCCACATAAGCCAAATCCTCGTAGGGGACAGTACAGCCGCTTTCAGGGTAAGAAATACCGGTGATTCTATCTTTGACTTCATTGGTCAAAGGCTCATAATAGAAGCCTTCTTTGTAGATGGTACGCTCCGGATGCTCGGACATGGTTTGGTTCTCCTCTACAGACTCACTGCTGTTATCATCATCATATGCGGGTGACTTGTCCCGGGTGACAGTTGGATCGTTTTCGATAATTCCCGGATCTACATCAGTTTTATCGGAAGATGACGGAGATGTCGCTTCTGAAACAGGAATATTGACTGAATTAGTCGGCAGTTCTTTGGTGGAACTTTCCTCGGAATCTGCGGCTTCCTGTGTGCCGTAGGCCAGCTCCGGATTATTTTGGGCATATTCCAGAAGCGTCTCTTCGCCGGTCAGGTAACGTGCTAAAAAGGCACATATCATGATAAAGAGGAGAAGGAAGAGGAATGGCTTTGCTAGCTGCCGTATTAAAGGCTTTATATTTTCCATGTGAGTTGTTACCTCCGCATTTGTCAGTATATCATATCTCAGATGCCATTATAGTGAAAATATTTGTCTCAGGATGCTGGTCCTGCGACGATTATACCATATTTTCTGCAAATAGGGGATGCAGGATGCTTTCTCTTGTTTTTTATCTTTCAATTTAGTACAATAGCAATGGTGAAGACTGCCAATTCTTTTTTGGAGAGGGGCAGGGAAAGTGCCGTCGAAAGACGAATAAAGGAAAAGCGCATGGGAATCATCAAGACGGAAAAACTGACATTTGAATATATCAGGCGGGATGAGGAAGGAAATGTGGAAGGTATCACCTGCGCGGTGGATGAGGTAGATCTGGACATCAGGCAGGGAGATTTTATTGCGATTCTGGGACATAACGGGTCGGGGAAATCCACGCTTGCCAAGCA
Organism: Lachnospiraceae bacterium; assembly: GCA_014804385.1. GTDB lineage: Bacteria > Bacillota > Clostridia > Lachnospirales > Lachnospiraceae > UBA3282. The sequence goes on from JAAUZW010000018.1 coordinate 66,030, forward strand.
CATCAACGCCATTCTCTATCCCACGGAAGGAACTGTGTGGGTGGACGGCATGGATACGCAGGAGGAGAAATACCTGTGGGATATCCGGCAGGAGGCGGGAATGGTATTCCAGAATCCGGACAATCAGATCATCGGACAGGTGGTGGAGGAGGATGTGGGATTTGGACCTGAAAATATGGGCGTTCCCACCAAGGAGATCTGGGAGCGTGTGGAGGAGAGCCTGAAAGCGGTAGGAATGTATGAGTATCGCAAGCATTCACCCAATAAGCTGTCGGGAGGACAGAAGCAGCGGGTGTCTATTGCGGGCGTTATAGCCATGCATCCGAAGTGTATCATTCTGGATGAGCCTACGGCAATGCTTGACCCGAACGGGCGAAAAGAAGTGATCCGGGCAGTGCGGGCGCTGAACGATGTGGAGGGGATCACGGTGGTACTGATCACTCATTATATGGAAGAGATCATTCATGCGGATATGGTTTATGTCATGGATCAGGGGCATATTGCCATGGAAGGGACGCCCAGAGAAATCTTTTCCAGAGTGGACGAATTAAAAGAGCTGAGGCTGGATGTTCCTCAGGTGACACTTCTGGCTCATGAGCTGAGAAAAAAGGGTGTGAATCTGCCGGAAGGCATTTTGACGATAGAGGAGTTCGTGGAACAATGTCTCTTATTTTAGATCATGTAAATTATGTATATGGAGAGGATACGGCTCTGGCGGTACACGCGCTGAAGGATGTGAATCTGGTGATCCCGGACGGGCAGTTTATCGGCTTGATCGGGCATACCGGTTCGGGGAAATCTACGCTGGTACAGCACCTCAACGGGCTGATCAAGCCCACATCCGGAGCAATTTATTATAACGGTGAGGATATTCACGAGAAAGATTACGATAAAAAGAAGCTGCGCAGTAAAGTAGGACTGGTGTTCCAGTATCCGGAGCATCAGCTTTTTGAGATCGACGTGTTTAAGGATGTGTGCTTCGGGCCGAAAAATCTGGGCCTTTCTCAGAAGGAGACGGAGCTTCGCGCCTATGCTGCGCTGAAGCAGGTTGGGATCAAGGATGAATATTTTTATCAGTCGCCCTTTGATCTGTCCGGGGGACAGAAGCGGAGAGTGGCGATCGCGGGCGTGCTTGCCATGAAACCGGAAATTCTGGTTCTGGACGAGCCTACGGCGGGGCTGGATCCGAAAGGGCGTGACGAGATATTAGATCAGATCGCAAAGCTGAAGGAGGAGACGGGGATCACGGTGATCCTGGTATCCCACAGTATGGAGGATGTAGCGAAATACGTGGAGCGGATCATTGTTATGAATCACGGAAGTGTTCTTTATGATGATACGCCGAAAGAGGTTTTTAGACATTACAGGGAACTGGAACAGGTAGGACTTGCGGCGCCTCAGGTGACTTATATCATGCAGGCCCTTGCAAAAAAAGGGATGCCTGTGGATACCTCAGCTACGACCGTGGAAGAAGCGGTGCAGGAAATATTATCAAAAATGCCAAAGTAAAAAATATTGAAGGAGAATGCGTAGCATTCTCAGAGTTTGCCGCAGGCATACTCTTATTGTACGCGGCNGAGCGACGATTTGGGAAAGGCGTAGGTTTTTAAATGATACGAGATATTACATTGGGCCAGTATTATCAGGCGGATTCCGTCATTCATAAACTGGACCCGCGGGTAAAACTGGTAGCTACTCTCTGTTTTATCATTTCACTTTTTGTGGTGGACAGCTGGGTAGGATATGTGGCGGCGGCGGTCTTTCTTGCAGTGATGATCCGACTGTCCAAGGTTCCCTTTCGATTTATGGTAAAGGGAATGAAAGCAATCGTCTTTATCCTGCTGATCACGGTGGTGTTCAATCTTTTCTTGACGCCGGGAGAGCCGCTTGTTACGGTCTGGAAGCTTACGATCACGAAGGAAGGGTTGCGGATCGCAGTGATGATGGCGGTCAGATTGTCCTTTCTTATTGTGGGATCTTCCCTGATGACATTGACAACCACACCGAATAGTCTGACGGATGCGATGGAAAAGCTAATGGGACCTTTAAAATATGTGAAGGTGCCGGTGCACGAGGTGGCAATGATGATGTCCATCGCCCTTCGGTTTATCCCGATCTTGCTGGAAGAGACGGATAAGATCATGAAAGCGCAGATTGCCAGAGGAGCCGATTTTGAGAGCGGTAACCTGATCAAGAAGGCCAAAGCTATGGTGCCTCTTCTCGTGCCTTTGTTTATTTCGGCTTTCCGCCGTGCCAATGATCTGGCCATGGCGATGGAAGCCAGGTGCTATCGGGGCGGAGAGCACCGGACCAAGATGAAACCCCTGCGCTACCATGCCGCGGATAGAGTGGCCTACTGTGTATTGCTTTTGTATTTTGCAGGATGTGTGGCGATTCGGATATGGCTGTGAGAAAAATGCTGCTGTTGTCATAGGTGGCGAGAAATGGATAGCTGAGGATAGAAATTGTGAAAAGAGTTATGTTAACCGTTGCTTATGACGGGACGGCATACTGCGGCTGGCAGCTGCAGCCGGGAAAAGAGACCATAGAGGGAGTTTTAAACCGGTGTCTCGGCGAGCTCACCGGGGAGCTGATTGAGGTGATCGGCGCAAGCCGCACCGATTCCGGGGTACATGCTCTGGGCAACATCGCTGTATTTGACACGGAGAGCCCGATTCCTGCCGATAAATTTTCTTATGCCTTAAACCAGCGTCTGCCGGAGGATATCCGGNTCCAGGATGCTAAGGAAGTGGCGTCGGATTTTCATCCCAGNCATTGTGNCAGCCGCAAGACTTANGANTATCGGATACTCAATGCGCCATTCCCTTTGCCGACCAAAAGGCTGTACGCGCATTTTACCTANGTNCCGCTNAATGTTGACCTGATGAATCAGGGGGCGGCGTATCTGGTGGGAGAGCATGATTTTAAGAGCTTTTGCAGTGTAGATACCCAGGCNCAGACCACGGTGCGGCAGATNGATGCCATAGAAGCAGTAAGACAGGGAGAGGANATCTGNATTCTNGTTACCGGCAGAGGCTTCCTTTATAATATGGTAAGAATTATTGCGGGCACTCTGATAGAGGTGGGCAGAGGGCATNTGCNTCCCGAAAAGGTGAAGGATATTTTAGAGGCCCGGGACAGACAGGCGGCGGGGCCCACGGCACCGGCCTGTGGATTGACACTTGTGGGGTATGAATTCGATGAAACAGTTTAAACTATGGGAAATGAGAATATATTCTTTAATAAAATATGTTGCTGCATTGTGTGTTAGCATTATCATTGGCATATTGATACTCATTGCTGTTTATACGCTGCCAGTTAAAAACATGAAGGCAAATGTAGCCCGTTCCAGTGAGATTTTTAATTACGAAGGAATTTATCCACAGCTGGTAAACGGGTATAAGTATATGCAGTTGGATAATTTTACCGACAGTATTATGCTGGGCGCAGCCATTTATGACGGAGTGGAAGGAACGATTAATAAAGCAGTATATAACTACCACCCTGATTCTGCACAGCTTTCACCGGAGCTTGCCCTGACAAATTATGCAAATGAAGTTCCCGCATATGAATATTTTCAGGTTTCTTACGAGCGTTACTGGCATGGGTATCTNGTGCCTTTGAAGCTTTTTCTTTTGGTTTTTGATTATGCAGANATCAGAGTTCTGAATTTCTTTATGCAGAATCTATTGCTATTTGCTGTGCTGAAACTGCTCCACAATATTCAGTTGGAGCAGTACATACCGGCTTTCCTGATAACGATATTTGTCATAAATCCTATGACGGCAGCGGTGTCTTTACAGTTTTCTTCGGTCTATTATATGATGCTGCTTTCGGTAATTTATTTGTTATGGCTTGTCTGGAAAGGAAAGGCAGAAGAAAAGAGAATAAATTTTCTGTTTTTTATAACAGGTGTTCTGACTGCGTATTTGGATTTCCTTACCTATCCGTTTGTACCCTGTGGGATTTTGATGGTTCTATACATTATTATAAACAAGGATAATATCAGAATGACCAGTGTGAAAGCGCTTTTGCAGAAAGCACTGCTCTGGGGTTTGGGTTATGGCGGAATGTGGAGCGGCAAATGGCTGGCGGGCAGCATTCTTATGAAAAGAAATATGTTTGCGGGTGCATTGAATCAGGTAGCATTTCGTGCATCGCTAGGCAGTATGACAGAAGCGGAATACAGTCGTCTGGATGCGGTTGTTAATAATATAAGTNTATTTATGAAGTGGCCGTTTTTGCTTGCATTTATTGGGGGGGGGGTATGTGTTTCTTGCTTTGGGACTGCGGAAACTCACGCGCGATATAGTGTTCAAAAATGCGCCAATAATTGTCTTTTTGACTGCGGCAGCNGTAATGCCGTTTGTTTGGATATTTATAACAGCAGGGCATGCATGTGANAATTACTGGTATACATATAAAGAATTTGCAATATCAAGCTTTGCGCTGCTGAGTCTATGTATTTACCTGAAAGATCTGATCTGTGATGAGGTCAAATAATCAGTCAAATTCAAATAAAAAATCAGTTGACACGCGCGGAGGCGTATAATATAATAAATAACTGTGGCGAATTGTTTATAAGTGTCTGACCAAAGCCCCGGTGAGACACTCTATATATGCGCAGACCCGCGCATAGGTATATGCCACTGAAGTGGCGCACGGGTCGCGCGACGAGCAGAAAAGTTTTTTGCTCGATTGAAAGCGAAGTACAAATTACCGTGGAGAGATGCCGAGTGTGGCCGGACATCTGCATGAGGGTCTTAGGAAGCGGTACAGACAGCAGTTACTATGGAGGTAATATCATGAAAACATTTATGGCGAGTCCAGCTACGATCGAGAGAAAGTGGTATGTAGTTGATGCGACAGATATGACACTGGGACGCTTGGCATCTGAGATTGCTAAAGTGTTAAGAGGTAAGAACAAGCCGATCTTTACTCCCCATATTGACACAGGCGATTATGTGATCGTTGTCAATGCAGAGAAGGTGAAGGTGACAGGTAAGAAGCTGGATCAGAAGATCTACTACCATCATTCNGACTATGTGGGCGGCATGAAAGAGACCACCCTGAAGGANATGCTGCAGAAGCATCCTGAGAGAGTCGTTGAGTATGCGGTGAAGGGTATGCTTCCCAAGGGACCTCTCGGCAGACAGATGTACAAAAAGCTTTTTGTATATGCAGGACCTGATCACAAGCAGGCGGCACAGAAACCAGAAGTGTTGACATTTTAAGAAAGGGATAAAGAATCATGGCTAAAGCAGATAAATCAGCAAAGTATTATGGAACCGGTAGAAGAAAGAAATCTATCGCCAGAGTATATTTAATGCCCGGCAAGGGTGAGATCACCATCAATAAGAGAAACATCGATGATTACTTTGGGTTGGAGACCCTGAAGGTTATCGTGCGTCAGCCTCTGGCAGCGACTGACACGGTAGATAAGTTCGATGCAGTCATCACCGTAAAAGGCGGCGGCTATACAGGACAGGCGGGTGCTGTGAGACACGGTATCGCAAGAGCATTGCTTCAGGCTGATCCCGATTACAGACCGACCTTAAAGAAGGCAGGTTACCTGACCAGAGATCCTCGTATGAAGGAGAGAAAGAAATACGGTCTCAAAGCAGCGAGACGTGCACCTCAGTTCTCCAAGAGATAAGGATTACTGTGAAGTGTGGATATGCAAAGAGTACAGAGCAAATTTATTTGCAACTGTACTCTTTTTTTAGCGGAAATCTCCAGGTTTTTTATTTACCATAAGCAATCAAGCCGCATGTTCCGTTTAAGTCGAGCATCAGGCAGTAGGCGGGTTTTTGACTGTCGCCTTTGTAAATATAGTAGTAGATGAGGGAGCCGTGGGTTATATAGCTATATTTATAAATGATCCGCCCCTGTTCATCAAAACCAGAGGATTGACCCTGGTGGGTGCTTCCAAACAGAATGTGGTGATGATAGTACTGCTTATGGTATAAGGTGCCATCGTTACGATATATGTAATCCATGGAGAGCAGTGAATCTTCACCTCTTTCTCCGCCTTCCCCATAATCTACAACAGTGCCCCTTGCCTCAAAGGAAGATANNTTTCCGTCATCTGTGTACTCATANATTTCCCTGTAGCCGGACACATTGNCTTTNCGGGCATCAGTACCATAGACAGACAANGTGGAGAAAANATCCTCCGANTCCCATTTCTCCCTGGTCACCTGATCAAANGNAAATCCCCAGCACNNGGTNATCNGTTCCAGAGCATAATTGTAANNGTANCNATANNCNATNGCNCAGCTCTGTCCGGTCTGNTCNTCAAAAAACAGCTCCAGTTCGAGACGGTGAAAGTCATCANAATATTCATAAAAAGGATCTTTNTCCTGAAATCCATANTCCNCAAGAAACTTTTCCCTGCTTGGGTAAGTTACCNTTTCGTAGTGGTNCGGTGTCACTTTGNTGACNTCTATTTCAGTNTCATTCTTCCAGCTCCATAAGTGTGGCAGATCTTTTTCAAATAGGTACTGATAATATTTTTCATTTACCAGATTCCCTAGGGCATCGCGATTTACCTCATCCCAGTAGAGATCCTGTCCTGTCAGGCAATCCTGAATCCGAAGGATTTCTCTGCCATCCCGTTCGTCCCTTGCCAGTGACCATTTACGCAGCTCAACTACCTTCCTGCTTTCCTCGTCGATCAGGCAGATGGTCTTTGTCAAAGTGTCCCCCTTTGTTTCTGAGGTTAAAAAGATACTATGCATTCCGGGANCNAGTTCTTGATACCAGGGAATCACCACAGCCTCTTCANAAAATTTTTCAGTNTCATCGTCCCAGGGATAGCATAATCCTTTTGCACCGGTTTCATCGGCNTCAGCCGGAAAGACGATTAAATCTTCATCGTACCCATAATAATGGAACAACTGGTCAAATTGAAAAATAAGATCTTCGGCATTCAGGCNGCAGGGAAATGCCTGAACCAACTGGNTTTTTTCGTTGTATAAACGAAACTCNCTTNCNNTGTGTGGCTGGTTCGATTCATTTTNGACAGTNTCCTCGTGTAAGATAAGNTGCCANCCCTCCTGCTTNNAGNAGAAGGGATAGTCCACNATCTGGTCANTACCTGCTGNCTCTTGGGCATCTGNTTCGGCNGTNNNNGCATCTGCCTCNGAGGTATAGTCATTTGTCCNAGCGGAATCAGGCTCTTGCCNGNTGTTTNCNCGANGGAAGTCCTCNAGTGGCAAGCAGTCCTATACAGANTCCNAGAAGAANGANGNNNAGANAAAATATGTATTTTATAANATTTCCGTTCTTTTTAGATTTCGGGATCGTCATTTTCGGTCATTCTCTTTCTGGTGTGGATATGCCATCATTATATATTGCAGGTGGGGATTTCGCAAGNGAGATGGAGAGTGGTAGGCTGCAGCTATATTTTATTTTTACAATAAAAACATTATTATTATTTCTTAAAATATTAGGAAATTTGGTCTATAATACTTCTTAAGACAAAGTGGTTGGAGGAGCATGTTTGCCATGAGAAAGATATTGGTTACAGGCGGAACTGTATTTGTCAGTAAATACATTGCAGCGTATTATGCAGATCAAGGCGATGAGGTTTATGTTTTAAACAGGAATCATCACCCACAGCCGGATAAAACCATATTGATAGAGGCCGACAGGCATAATCTGGGGACTGTGTTAAAACAGTATACATTTGATGCCGTTCTTGATGTCACTGCATATACAGGAGATGATGTATCTCATCTGCTTGACGCGTTAGGAAATTTGGAATCAGCACATACTGACTATGTGCTGATCAGCTCCGGTGCAGTATATCCGGAAACACTGCCGCGGCCATTCTCGGAAAATCANCAGANAGGAGAAAATAAATANTGGNGNGNTTATGGCNCNAACAAAATTGANGCNGAAANAGAATTGNTNAAAAGNGTGCCNGATGCCTATATNCTNCGCCCGCCATANCTGTATGGGCCGATGAACAATGTNTACAGAGAGGCNTTNGTGTTTGAATGCGCAGANANGAACCGTAAATTTTANCTGCCGAAAAAGGGTGATATGANATTACAGTTTTTTCATNTNCGGGATTTGTGNAGATGTATCGATTCCATNTTGNNCAGNCATCCGTCAAACCATATTTTTAANGTGGGAAACGAGAAATGTATCTCCATCCGGGAGTGGGTGGAACAATGTTATCATGCNGCAGGACGNACAGCNNGGTATGTGGAAGTGTATCAGGATGTTNATCAGAGGGAATATTTTAGTTTTTATGATTATGAGTATCAGCTTGATGTATCCAGACAAAGAGAGTTGATAGAAGAAACCATTTTATTAGAAGACGGACTGAAAGAAGCGTATCTTTGGTATAGGGAGCATAAAAACGAAGTGAATCGAAAAGGATATATTGAATACATAGACAGATGTTTTTAAATGATTCTGCACCGCAGTATTTTTNCCCTTGATTTTTATTTTCCCCATGCTATAATCTTTTCTAGGGGGATATAGCTCAGTTGGGAGAGCGATACGTTCGCAACGTATAGGTCACGAGTTCGAGTCTCGCTATCTCCACTTTGGAAGCATAGCTCAGCTGGGATGAGCGTTCGCCTCACACGCGAGAGGTCATGGGTTCGAGCCCCATTGCTTCCATTTNTTNAGGAAGAGAAGCCGGAATGTAACCATCATTCCGACTTTTTCTTTCATTATATAGAAAANTGNAATAGNGTGAATCATTTAAGGAGAATGCGANGCATTCTCTGAATCGAGTGCGCNGGCACTCGATTGNTTCATTATATAGNAAATTGCAAAAGGGAGAGAGTATAATGTCGAAGCATAGACAAATGATAAANGAGTATTTTCTGATCACACTTGCTGTGATCCTTATGGACATCGGGGTCTATGTCTTTAAATTCCCGAATAACTTTTCTTTTGGAGGCGTTTCCGGTCTGGCGGTGGTGGCGACACAGTTTCTGCCTTTTACGGCGTCCCAGATCAACCTGATTGTCAATATGATCCTTCTGGTACTGGGTTTTTTGTTCCTGGGAAAAGGCTTTGGNGTGAAAACGGCATATGTGACAATTGTGTCATCTTTATTGCTGAATCTTATGGAGGTGCTTATTCCGATGGAAGCGCCCCTTACGAACGAGACGACGCTGGAATTANTGTATGCGATCTCCCTGCCTGCGCTTGCTTCCGCACTGCTTTTCTATGAAAATGCCTCCGGCGGCGGAACGGATATCATNGCCATGATCCTGAAAAAATATTCGACGATGGACATCTCATCGGCGATCATGTTGGTGGATGCCGGCATCGTGGTGCTTGCCTGTTTTACCTTTGACATAAAGACGGGACTTTACTCTCTCTGTGGTCTGATGGCCAAAACGCTTGTGATCGATAAGGCCATCGAGCGCATGAAGCTGAACAAATATTTTACCATCATATGCAGTGACCCGGAACCGATCTGTGATTATATTATGAATGTATTAAAACGGAGCGCTACGGTCTACAAGGCGGAGGGCGCGTACACGCACAAGGGAAAGGTAGTGATCCTCACTGTGATGGGACCCAAGCAGGCGGTGCTTCTGGAGCGCTATATCCAGTCTGTGGAGCCGGACGCCTTTCTGATGGTGACAAAGAGCAGTGAGATNATGGGAAACGGATTTAAGAGGGATATCTGACGATGGCGATGCATGTGAAAAATATGACGACGGGAAAGCCTGCGAAGCTGCTGATTGCGTTTTCGTTTTCCCTGATGGCCGGCAATGTCTTTCAGCAGCTCTATGTGGTTGTGGACACCATGGTGGTGGGAAAATATCTGGGTGTGACCGCTCTGGCTGCGCTGGGAGCAGCGGATTGGCTTAACTGGCTGATGCTGGGTGTGACCCAGGGATTGACACAGGGCTTTGGCATCCGGATAGCGCAGGACTTTGGTGCCGACAGGATGGAAGATTTGAAAAAAAGTGTGGGGAGCGCGGCGGTGCTCTCTATGTTCAGTGCTGCTGTTCTGCTGGCGATAGGACAGCTTGGGGCCAGACCGATGCTAGTGCTTTTGCAGACGCCGCCGGAGATCATAGAGTTTTCTCTGCTCTATCTGCGGATTTTGTTCGCGGGAGTGCCGATCGTGATGCTCTACAATCTTCTGGCCTGTATCCTGCGTTCTCTGGGAGACAGCAGGACGCCGTTAAATGCCATGATCGTTGCATCCGTCACCAATATCGTTCTGGATTATCTGTTTGTTCTGGGATTTGGATGGGGCATCGTGGGCGCGGCATCGGCTACGCTGATCGCTCAGGCGGTGTCTGGCGGATTCTGTTTCTTCTATATTAAAAGGATCACCTTTTTAAAGATGGAACGGACGGATTTTCATCTCAACAGAGATCTCACGACACGACTTTTCTTTCTGGGGCTGCCCATGGCTTTTCAGAATGCCATCATCGCTGTTGGCGGTATGATCGTCCAGTTTGTGGTAAACAGCTACGGCGTGATCTTTATTGCAGGCTTCACCGCGACCAATAAGCTCTATGGACTTTTGGAGATTGCTGGAACTTCTTACGGCTATGCGATGGTAACTTATGTGGGTCAGAATCTGGGCGCTGGCCGGATGGACCGGATCCGCGCCGGGATGCGGGCGGCGATGGGGATCGCCATGGTCACTTCCGCCTGCATAGCGGTGTGCATGCTTGTATTCGGTAAATATCTTCTGGGGCTATTCATCTCGGGGACGCCGGAGGTAGTGGAGCAGACCATGCAGATCGCTTATTTTTATCTGGCGGTCATGAGTATCTGTCTGCCCGTACTCTATATCTTGCATGTGACACGATCTGCCCTGCAGGGAATGGGCAATACGGTGCTGCCTATGTTGTCGGGGGTAGCGGAGTTTGTGATGCGTACCCTGTCGGTGATTTTTCTGCCGATGCTGCTAGGGGAAGTGGGGATTTTCTTTGCGGAGTCGGCTGCCTGGGTGGGCGCGGATGTGGTGCTGGTGATCAGCTATTTCGCTGTGGCAAAGAAGCTTACATCCAACCCCCATCCAGTGTGATGATCTGTCCGGTCAGATAGTCGGGAGCCTCTGCCAGTGATAACAGAAGTTTAGCAACTTCATGGGGTTGACCAATTCGGTCAGCGGGTATTTCCGCCCGCAGATTTTCCAGATCCTCTTCGGAGAGGGCACTGTTCATCTCCGTGTCGATGATGCCGCAGGCGATGGCGTTGACCTGGATGCCGCTGGGCGCCAGCTCCTTTGCCAGCGCTTTGGTGAAGGCATTCACGCCGCCTTTGGAGGCGGAGTAGGCCACTTCCATGGAGGCGCCCACATTGCCCCAGACGGAGGAGATATTGATGATCCGGCCGGTATGCCGCTTTAACATCAAAGGGATGGCCAGACGACAGGTATAGAACAGGGCATTTAAATTGATATCCATGACAGACTGCCATTCCTCGGGGGACATCTCGTGCAAAAGCCCGATATGGGAGATGCCGGCGTTGTTGACTAATAGAGTCAAATCATCAATCTGGGAAAAGACATGATTTACCGCCTCTATGTCACCCATATCCGCTAAAATAGGCGTGGTTGCGACATGATAGATTTCTGACAGGTGATGTGACAACTGTGTCAGTTCTTTCGCGGAGTGCTTGCAGGTAAGATACAGGCGATAGCCCGCCCCGGCCAGAGTNTCGGCGATGGCGCGGCCGATGCCCCTGGAGGCTCCTGTGACGAGGGCAGTTTTGTTATNCATACGTTCTTTTCCTTTCGTGTTTTATAAATATAATATTTTTGATTACAATATATTTATACTTTTATTTCTTTTGCAAACAATTGTACCATATCTCAGATGCCAATGTACTAAAACATTTCAGAAAGAATTACGAAGTAATTCTTTAGTCGCAGGATGCTGATCCTGCGACGTTTATACTACAGACCACGGGGAAAGTCACCTTGGGATCAGCGGAAAGGAGTGTAGTTTATGTATGATCTGATCATTGTCGGCGCAGGGCCGGCGGGATTATCGGCCGCAGTCTATGGCAGACGTGCGGGGCTTAACTTGATCGTGTTGGAGAAAGCCGCCATGGGAGGCGGTCAGGTTCTCAATACCTATGAAGTAGATAATTATCTGGGGATGCCCGGGATCGACGGCTTCGAGCTGGGGGAGAAATTCCGCGATCATGCCAAAGAACTGGGAACGGTATTTCAGAAGGGCAGAGTCACGGCTGTCCGCGACGAGGGGGAAAAAAAGATCGTGGAGACGGCGGATGGCAGTGTTCTGGAAGCTCGGGCGCTGATCCTTGCCAGTGGCGCGGAGCATGCGAAGCTTGGTGTGCCGGGAGAGGAGACCTACAGAGGCCAGGGCGTATCCTACTGTGCTACCTGTGACGGCGCCTTCTATAAGAAGAGAGACGTGGCGGTGGTGGGCGGCGGCGATGTGGCTGTGGAGGACGCCGTTTATCTGGCGCGGCTTTGCCGCAAGGTCTATCTGATTCACAGGCGGGACAGTCTGCGGGCTGCCAAAAGCCTGCAGGAGAAGCTCTTTTCCTGTGAGAACGTGGAGGTAATCTGGGACAGTACGTTAAAAGAAATCAAGGGATCCGATCTGGTGGAGACAGTGACGATTCATCATATAAAAGAAGACAGGGAACAGGAGCTTGTTGTGGATGGCGTCTTTATTGCCGTGGGGATGCGCCCTAACACAGAGGCNTTCCGTGATATAGTGGNCTGTGANGAGAGTGGATATCTGATCGCCGGTGAGGATTGTGCCACCGATGTGCCGGGGATTTTTGCGGCGGGAGATATCCGGACGAAGGCNTTGCGCCAGATCGTGACGGCGGTGTCTGACGGCGCCTGTGCGGTGGCCTCCGTGGAGCGGTATTTGGGTACAAAATAGAATCATTACGAAAATGTTACAAACGGATTCTTCTCAAAATTTCGCATGACTTGACATAACTTTTTTTGCCCTAAGTGACGAAGAATCCGACTTTTTGTGGAAAAGACACAATAACTTGCGTTTAAGTGTGAGTTTTGATGGTAGATGCTGTGGTTGACAAAACGTAAATGCGATGCTATATTATAGCCAGATGTAACAAAATGTAACAATTCTGTAACAAATGAGGTGTTTTTATGAAGAAAAACAATCTTAAATGGACAGCTTGTGCACTGGCAGCAATCATGGGATTTACCGGTACAGGTATAGAGGCGAATGCCACAGGTAACGTGGGAAGCGTTCTGCCGTCAGCCGGCATAGAATTTTCTCTGCAGGATGAAGAGAAGTCCACGTCCCTGTCTTCTTTAAAAGAGGAGTCGGATAAAGAAGCGGCGGAGCAGGGAGAGGATACGGAAGAGACAGCGGACGGTATCAGCGTGGGCAGCGCTCAGCTTGGCGGATACTCTGATCTCGCCAGCACTTCCGGTACGCTTAGTAAATCATCTATGAAGATTGAAGATACGGTGGTAGTCAGTGAGGGTTATACCAGGGACTTAAGAGAAGCTGCAGGCAGCGGCCTGTCTGAGGAGGAAGAAGGCTTTAAGAATCTGGTTATCGCCAAGGTGAATGACTATGTGAATGTACGAAGCATCCCCAGCGAAGAGGGAGAGATCGTAGGTAAGCTCTATAATAAGTCTGTGGGCAGCTTTATCGAGGAGGAGGACGGCTGGTATAAGATCAGTTCCGGCTCCGTGGAAGGCTATGTCAAGGGCGAGTTCTGTGTGACCGGTGACGATGCCGTAGATTATGCGAAAGAAGTGGGAACTCGTATTGCAACCGTTACGACCACGACGTTGAAGGTGCGTGAGCAGCCCGGTCTGGAAGAGACAGTGCTGGGTCTGGTGCCCATCGAGGACGAACTGATCGTCACGGAGGAGCTGGACGGCTGGGTTAAGGTAAATATCGAGGAAGGTGACGGCTATGTATCTACGGATTACGTCACNCTTTCTACAGAGTTTGTAAAAGCAGAGTCCATCGCGGAGGAGAAGGCGAGACTGGCTAAGGAAGAAGAGGCCAGAAAAGCAGCTCAGGCCGCGGCGAAGAAAAAGGCGGAAGAGAATAAGTCTTCCGGCAGCAAGAGCGAGTCGTCGGGCGGCAAGACCTATGCGAATCCCACAGGCAGTTCCGGNGCCGATGTGGTACAGTTTGCAAAGCAGTTTGTGGGCAATCCCTATGTGTACGGCGGCACCAGNCTGACGAACGGTGCGGANTGTTCCGGGTTTGTCATGAGCGTATATAAGAACTTTGGCGTGAGCCTGCCNCATTCNTCGGCAGCAGACAGGAATGTGGGTGCAGCNGTAAANGGNCTGGANAANGCACAGCCCGGAGATATCATCTGCTACTCGGGTCATGTGGGCATCTACGCCGGCAACGGACAGATCGTGCANGCGTCCACATCCAGAACGGGTATCATCGTATCCAGTGCGACCTACCGTTCCATTCTCTCTATCCGGAGAATCTTGTAAAAACAGCATACAAAAATAGAAACGGGAGACGGTCTGTTTGGGACCGTCTCCTTTGTGTTATATAGATAATCGCGACAGTGTAAATTATTTAAGGAGAATGCGAAGCATTCTCTTAATCGAGCGCGCAGGCACTCGATTTTTTATACACCGATTTATCCACAGTTTCCACAGTTTTTTGACCGAGTCGGTTATATGGTTCGGGNAAACAGCCAATTGTTGCAAACAAAGCGNCAGATATGCTATACTAACATTAAGGCAACACTATACTCCAATGAAAGGGATGAGTGAGATGAAATTTGTCATTGTTGGGAAAAATATCGAGGTAACACCAGGGTTACGCGCAGCAGTGGAAGATAAGATCGGTAAGCTGGAGAAGTTCTTTACCGAGGAGACGGAAGTACATGTTACGCTCAGTGTGGAGAAGGATCGTCAGAAGATAGAGGTGACGATTCCTGTGAAGGGAAACATCATTCGTTCCGAGCAGGTCAGCAGTGATATGTATGTGTCCATCGATCTGGTGGAGGAGATCATCGAGAGACAGCTTAAGAAATATAAAAATAAGCTGGTGGACAAGAAACAAGGGACGGATTACTTCCGACCGGAGTTTATCGAGAAGGATTTCATGGATGAGGAAGAAGTGAAGATCATCCGCACGAAAAAGTTTGACATCAAACCCATGTACCCGGAGGACGCCTGTGTGCAGATGGAGCTTCTGGGACATAACTTCTTTGTATTCTACAATGCGGAGACGGATCAGGTCAATGTAGTTTACAAGAGAAAGGGAAATACCTACGGGCTGATCGAGCCTGAGAATTAAAAGACGGATATTCGGAGAACAGACGGCGGGAGAATGCAATGCATTCTCCCNTTTTTGACATAACCCCTTTTTGCTGCACATATATTTACGGTATAAGCTGCGAAAGAAAGACAGGTGCGCGTAATGGGGCGTGTGGGAAAGAAACTGGGAGTGCTTTTTTTGCTTGCTTTTGGCTGTGTATGTATCGCAGGAGAACTTCTGGGGAAATGGAAGCTGACCGGATGGCAGGAAAGCGGAAGGTTTTTCACCGGGGAGCAGGCGGTGGAGGTGACGGCGGATGGCAGCTACATCAAGTGGGTGGAGTTCCATGCTCCNTGTGAGGCGCTGGCTGCGGCCTATGATCTGGATGTGGAGACTTATCTGGACGAGATNCATGTAAGCTGGATTGAGCTTCTGGCCTATGAGGGCGCCAGAACCGGTGGCAAATTTGACAAAAACAGCGTTCGAAAGATACAGGAAACGGCAGAGAAGCTGCGAAGCGGGGATGCCACAATGGCGCAGATGACGGAGGATATGGAGTATTACGATTATTATCTGGAGGCCTATGGGGCTGTGCTGGGCGGTATGGTGGGAGAGTTTACGCTGGACGGTAAGAAGGTTTATGGCCTGAAAGCTTTTTCACCCATCGCAAAAGGGTTTGACTACAGCCATTACGATGATTTTGGGTCTTCCCGCAGCTATGGCTATGCGAGACCACACCTGGGTCACGATATGATGGGGCAGATCGGCACACCCATCATCGCAGTGGAGTCCGGCTACGTGGAGGCTCTGGGCTGGAACCAGTACGGGGGCTGGCGCATCGGCATCCGCAGCTTTGACGGCAAACGGTATTATTATTACGCTCATCTCAGACAGAATTATCCCTATGCGGAGGGACTTGAGGAGGGCAGTGTGGTGACTGCAGGGGATGTGATCGGCTATATGGGGCACACCGGCTACAGCACGAAGGAGAATGTGAACAACATTAAGACCGTGCATTTGCACTGGGGACTGCAGTTGATTTTCGACGAGTCCCAGAAAGAGGGAAACAATGAGATCTGGGTGGACTGCTATGAACTTTCCAAGTTTCTCTACCGCAATCGCAGTGAGGTGGAAAAAGTGGGAGACAGCAGAGAGTGGAGGAGAGTTGTGCCCATGACGGACCCGGCGGCGGAGTCCTACGATACACAAAAAGAAGTTGTTGAAAATAGCCAATGATTTAGATATACTTTTTATAGTGCTATTTGTTTTGCATAACAAGTTGTTAAGTTATGATTTAATTGGGAGAGGGATCATGGGGAAAAAAGAGAACGAGGTACCGGAAAAAAAGAATGGAATATCAGAAAACAAGAGTCAGGCCGTCCAGTTAAAAAAGCTGGTGCGGCAGGCGCTGGTGTCAGTGGCGATAGGAGTCGTACTGCTGGTTGGGTTCATTGTATTTAACATGGGACTTTCGAGCATACGAACTGCACAGATCAACACGACTGTGGCGCTGAATCAGTATCGTATCGCGTCCAAGACACTGACCTATGATATACAGTCTTACGCTGTCACGGGGGAACAAAAATATTATGACAGCTATATGAAGGAATTGAATACGGACAAAAATCGGGAGCAGGCGCTTGAGACGTTAGAGGGCTGTGACCTCAAGGAGAGTGAATGGACAAGCCTGAACCAGATTGCATCCATGTCGGATCAGCTTGTTCCTCTCGAGGAGGAGGCGATCGCATATGTGCAGGCGGGTGATCTGGAAGCCGCACAGGCATGTGTGTTCAGTGCGGAGTACGGAACTTCGGTAGACCAGATTAGTCAACAGACGGATGAGACGATCCTTGCTATCTTAAACAGGAAGGATAAACGGCAGACGGGCCTGAAAGTCATGCAGTATATTTTCGAGGTACTGTTTGCACTGTCTTTTCTGTATGTTGTGAGGGAACTTATCAAAACGATCAAATTTTCAGAGAAGGAGCTTTTAGGGCCGATCCTGAAGGTGTCGGATCAGATGGCTGTGCTTGCGGGCGGTGAATTTCATGTGGATCTTGACATGGAGGAGGATGAGAGCGAAGTCGGAAAGATGGTTTCCGCCATCGCTTTTATGAAAAGAAATCTGCTTGGCATGATAGAAGAGATCACCCAGACGCTGGAGAAGATGGGAAATGGGAATTACCAGATCGAGATAAAGCAGGAGTATGTGGGCGAATTCGTAACGATNAAAGAATCTTTTGAGCAGATCGGGGAGAAGATGCGGGAAACGATCGGAACGATCCGCACTGTCTCGGGACAGATCGACAGCGGTTCGGAGCAGTTGGCGTATGCCGCACAGGATCTGGCAGAAAACTGCACACTGCAGGCGATGAAAGTATCGGAACTGATGACGGCATTTGATGCCATGACAAAGAGCATGGAAGAAAACGCGCGTGAGGCGGAAGAGTCGGCAAGAATAGCCTCGGCAGCAGGCATGACAATGGAAAAAGGAAATGAGAAGCTGCAGGAATTAAANGCTTCGATTCAGGAGATCGGCAAATGTTCGGAGCAGATCGGGACGATCATTGGGGCGATAGAGGATATCGCATCCCAGACAAATCTTTTGGCGCTGAACGCGGCGATCGAAGCGGCAAGAGCGGGTGAGGCCGGAAAAGGGTTTGCTGTTGTGGCGGAGCAGGTGAAAAACCTGGCGGGTGAATCGGCGAAGGCGGCCGGCAGAACAACCGAGCTGATTGAGACGACGGTTTCGGTAATGAATAAGAGCATTTTGATCGCGGAAGAAACAGAGGCCAACATGAATGAGGTGTTGATCGACACCAGAGAGGCCACGGGCAAAATGGGACAGATCGAGCAGATTCTGAAGAATGATACACAGCGCATGCAGGAGCTGAATGAAAATGTATCACAGGTTTCTGCTGCTGTCGATAACAATTCTGCTACATCGGAGGAGACAGCCGCTGTCAGTACGGAACAGAAATCTCAGGTGGAGACAATGGTGGAATTGATGGACAAGTTTGAGATATAAAAGCGGCATATGTTCGATTGCAAAAAAAGTACCGCTATGATACAATAGAAAAGGTGTAGAATGACAAAAAAATAACAATCGGTTACAGGCCTTTATTACAAGGGCTTTTTAGTAAAAAATACAAATATGGAGGAGAAGAAGATGGCAAAAAAAGTTGTTTTGGCAGGTGCCTGCCGTACAGCAATCGGCACTATGGGCGGGGGCTTGAGCACCACACCGGCAGCAGAGCTGGGAGCAATCGTTATCAAGGAGGCGCTTAACAGAGCGGGGGTAGCGCCCGATAAGGTTGATCAGGTATACATGGGTTGTGTTATTCAGGCAGGACAGGGCCAGAACGTGGCTCGCCAGGCTTCCATCAAAGCCGGTCTTCCCAATGAGGTTCCGGCAGTTACCATCAACGTTGTCTGCGGTTCCGGATTAAACTGCGTGAACATGGCTGCACAGATGATTCAGGCAGGGGATGCGGATATCGTGGTTGCAGGCGGTATGGAGAATATGTCCATGGCTCCTTACGCTGTGATGCAGGGTCGTTACGGTTACAGAATGAACAACGGCACTCTGGTTGATACGATGGTAAATGATGCCCTCTGGGATGCTTTCAACAATTACCATATGATCATGACTGCGGACAACATCTGCAGAGAGTGGGGACTTACCCGCGAGGAACTGGACGAGTTCGCATTAAAGAGTCAGTTAAAGGCAGAGGCTGCACAGAAGAGCGGCGCTTTTGACAAAGAGATCGTTCCCGTTATGGTTAAGAAGAAAAAAGAGATGGTTGAGTTCAAGGTGGATGAGGGCCCGAGACCGGGATCTACCATCGAGGGACTGCAGAAGCTGCGCCCNATCAATCCNGACGGCTTTGTGACAGCCGGGAATGCTTCCGGTATCAACGACGGCGCGGCGGCGATCGTTGTGATGAGCGAGGAGAAGGCGCAGGAACTGGGCGTGAAGCCTATGGCAACCTTTGTGGCAGGCGGACTTGCNGGATGCAGACCCGAGGTTATGGGTATCGGACCCGTTCCCGCTACGAAGAAGGTTATGGCGAAGGCCGGTTACAAGATCGAGGACTTCGACATCATCGAGGCAAACGAGGCGTTTGCGGCACAGTCCGTNGCAGTGGGTAAGGAGCTTGGCATCGATGTAGATAAGCAGCTTAACCCNAACGGCGGTGCAATCGCACTGGGNCACCCGGTAGGCGCTTCCGGAGCACGTATTCTGGTAACCCTGCTTCACGAGATGGAGGCGAAGGGCGCGAAAAAGGGTCTTGCCACACTGTGTATCGGCGGCGGTATGGGATGTGCGACCATTGTAGAGATGTAAGAATGAGATAGCGCAGAATTGACATTTCTACCGCAGGCACGCTTTCGCGGCCTTCCGCCCGCAGCGGTACATAATATGCCAAAGTACGGCATATAAGTACCGGCGGCTTCAGCAGCTNATTCTGAAAGAATTTGCTACCGGACCTTGCTTGTAGAAATATCAATCTGCACAAACAGATATCTTATAATATTTTTTATAAAAAGGAGAAACATACAATGGAATTTGTATTATATGAGGTAAAAGGACAGGTCGGCGTGATCACGATCAACCGGGAGAAGGCGCTCAACGCTTTAAATTCNACAGTGCTGGACGAACTGAATGCGACTCTGGACGGCGTGGATCTGAATGAGGTGAGATGTCTGATCCTGACAGGTGCAGGCGAGAAATCCTTTGTGGCAGGCGCGGATATCGGCGAGATGAGCACCCTGACCAAGGCGGAGGGCGAGGCTTTCGGCAAGAAGGGCAACGACGTATTCCGCAAGCTGGAGACATTCCCGATCCCTGTGATCGCGGCAGTGAACGGCTTCGCTCTGGGCGGCGGCTGTGAGATTTCCATGAGCTGNGATATCAGAATCTGTTCCGATAACGCAGTGTTCGGTCAGCCGGAAGTGGGTCTTGGTATCACACCGGGATTNGGCGGCACCCAGAGACTTGCCAGGATCGTGGGACCGGGCATGGCAAAACAGATGATCTACACNGCGAGAAATATCAAAGCNGATGAGGCTTTAAGAATCGGTCTTGTAAATGCGGTATATCCGCAGGAAGAGTTGATGGCAGCGGCTGAGAAGATGGCAGCAGGCATCGCCAAGAATGCACCCATTGCTGTGCGCAACTGCAAGAAGGCAATCAATGACGGCCTTGAGGTCGGCATGGACGAGGCNATCGTGATCGAGGAGAAGCTCTTNGGCGACTGCTTCGAGACAGAGGATCAGAAATACGGCATGGCTTTCTTCCTTGACAAGAACAAGGAGAAGGTGAAGGAGCCGTTCAAAAACATGTAGTCGTCAGTAAAGAAGCAAGCGGCGCGAAGCGGCATTTGCTTTTTTACTGACGTACAACGAGAAAATCAGAAGTGCGGAAGCNCGGTTTTGCGAAGCAAAAAGATTTTCGAGTGGTAAAAAATAATTTATAAAATATAAGGAGGACTGACGATGAAAGTAGGTATTATCGGTGCAGGAACTATGGGTTCCGGTATTGCACAGGCATTTGCCATGACAGANGGTTANGAGGTATGCCTCTGCGACATCAAGGAAGAGTATGCCGAGGGCGGAAAGGCAAAAATTCAGAAAAACATGAACTTTCTGGTAAGCAAGGAGAAGATCACCCAGGAGAAGGCTGACGAGATCATGGGTAAGATTACCACAGGTCTTAACGGCATCTGCACGGACTGTGATCTGATCGTGGAAGTAGCGCTTGAGAAGATGGATATTAAGCAGGCAATCTTCAAAGAGTTGATGGGNATTGTGAAGAAGGACTGCATGTTTGCAAGCAACACCTCTTCTCTCTCCATCACCAAGATNGGCGAGGGCCTGGACAGACCGATGATCGGTATGCATTTCTTTAACCCGGCTGACAGAATGAAGCTGGTAGAGGTGATCAGGGGCGAGAATACCCCTCAGGATATGGTGGATAAGATCACCAAGATTGCTGAAGAGATCGGTAAGACACCTGTACAGGTGAAGGAAGCTCCCGGTTTCGTGGTAAATAGAATTCTGATTCCGATGATCAACGAGGCGATCGGCGTGCTGGATGCAGGCACCGCTTCCGCAGAGGATATCGACGTAGCTATGCAGCTCGGTGCATCTCATCCCATGGGACCGCTGCACCTTGGCGATCTGATCGGCCTGGATATCTGCCTGGCTATCATGGAAGTGCTCTACAATGAGACGAAGGATGAGAAGTATGCACCTCAGCCGCTTCTTAAGAAGATGGTAGAGGAGAAGAAGCTCGGCAGAAAGACAGGCGTTGGTTTCTTCGACTACTCTAAGTAAAAAAAATAAAACATGGAGGAATAAAAGATCATGGATTTTACTTTAAGCAAAGAACATGAAATGGCGAGAGCTCTGTTCAAAGAGTTCGCTGAAAAAGAAGTAAAACCTCTCGCTCAGGAAGTGGANGAGACAGAGGTTTTCCCGAGAGNNACNGTCGAGAAGATGGCNAANTTAGGCTTNCTCGGNATTCCTGTNCCCAAGGAGTANGGCGGACAGGGCTGTGATCCTCTTACATANGCNATGTGCGTNGAGGANCTCTCCAAGGTATGNGGNACNACNGGCGTTATNGTNTCCGCACATACNTCTCTGTGCTGNGATCCGATCNNGACTTACGGNACNGANGAGCAGAANCAGAAATATCTGGTNCCCCTTGCAAANGGNGAGAAGCTGGGTGCATTCGGTNTGACNGAGCCCGGCGCAGGTACNGACGCACAGGGNCAGCAGACCAAGGCNGTGCTTGANGGCGANGAGTGGGTNNTNAACGGNTCNAAGTGCTTNATNACNAANGGTAAAGANGCNGACGTNTANATTGTTATTGCAATTACCGGNACNGTTGAGAANCGNGGNCGNANNCAGAANGANATNTCNGCATTCATNGTNGANAANGGNACACCCGGCTTNANCTTCGGTACGAANGAGAAGAAGATGGGTATCCGCGGTTCTTCCACCTACGAGCTGATCTTCACAGATTGCCGAATTCCGAAGGAAAATCTTTTAGGGCAGCAGGGCAAGGGCTTCAACATTGCAATGCACACACTGGACGGCGGCCGTATCGGTATCGCTTCCCAGGCACTGGGTCTTGCTGAGGGAGCGTTGGAGAACACCATCGCTTATGTGAAGGAGAGAAAACAGTTCGGCAGAGCGATCGGCGCATTCCAGAACACACAGTTCCAGCTTGCAGACATGGCTACCAAGGTTGAGGCTGCACAGCTGTTAGTGTACAAGGCTGCTATGGCGAAGGCTACCCAGAAGGTATACTCTGTGGAGGCTGCCAAGGCAAAGCTTTACGCTGCAGAGGTAGCTATGGAAGTGACCACGAAGGCAGTACAGCTGCACGGCGGTTACGGTTATATCAGAGAGTACGATGTTGAGCGTATGATGCGTGATGCGAAGATCACGGAGATCTACGAGGGCACCAGCGAAGTGCAGAGAATGGTCATCTCCGGCGCGCTGCTTAAATAAGCGTGTGAAGAGAAGTTCTAAGACTCACGCCAGAGGGCGTTTCGCCAAGAACTTCTATACTTCACACTGAAGAATGCCAAAAGGAGGCATTCTTCATACAGATTAAATAAAAAAATAAGGAGAAAAATACAATGAAAATTGTGGTTTGTGTGAAACAGGTTCCTGATACCGCAGGCGGCGTTAAGTTTAATCCGGACGGAACTCTTGACAGAGGCGCTATGCTGACCATCATGAACCCTGATGATAAAGCAGGTCTGGAAGCGGCACTCAGATTAAAAGATCAGTATGGTGCAGAGGTAACGGTTGTAACGATGGGTCTTCCCAAGGCTGAAGAGGTTCTGCGCGAGGCGATGGCTATGGGCGCAGACAAAGGTGTGCTTGTGACAGACAGAGTGCTGGGCGGCGCTGATACATGGGCAACTTCCACCACACTTGCAGGCGCGATCAGAAATCTGGAGTATGATCTGATCATCACCGGCCGTCAGGCAATCGATGGTGATACCGCACAGGTTGGACCTCAGATTTCCGAGCATCTTGGGATTCCGGTAATTTCTTATGCACAGAATATCAAGATCGATGGCGACAGCGTGATCGTTGAGCGTCAGTACGATGACAGATATCACGTATTAAAGGCTAAAATGCCCTGCCTGATCACAGCGCTTGCTGAGTTAAATGAGCCTCGTTATATGACTCCCGGCGGAATTTTCGATGCCTGCAAGGCTGAGATCACCGTATGGGGCAGAGCTGATCTGAAGGATGTGGAGGATTCCAACCTTGGA
>JAAUZW010000019.1 GCA_014804385.1 Lachnospiraceae bacterium
CCGTTAAAGAAGAGCGGCACCGGGCAGACGCCGGGCTGCGTGCGTCCGTGTACCTTGTAGTGAGGGGTTTCCTTTAAAGTATACTTTTTTAAGTCGCTCATGTAATTATCCTGCCTTTCTCTTTCTCAATGTAATATTTTTGCCATCCTTCTCAGACATTCTCTTCCATCATCGCATCCAGGTAACCCCTGTCCCACAGCAGGATCCGCAGCTTGTTCGCGGCCTGTGTGGCGGGCGCGGTGAAATACTGATTGGTCATGACAACGCCCACCATACGTTCATAGTAGGCTTGTCCGCCGTAGGTCTGCAAGATAGTCTCCACGCCAACGGGGCTGTTATAACGTTTGCACTGAATGGCATAGGTGATGCCGTCCTTCTCTGCCAGAATATCGATCCCAAAGTCTCCGCTGCCGCGGGTCACCTCTACATCGAGAAACCCCTGCTTCTCTAAAAGTTCGGCGCAGAACAATTCAAAATCATGGCCTTCCAGTTCGTCCATATGACCGGTTAGACGGCGCTTGCGGCGGCGCAGGAAATAATCTATGAAAAAGATGAGCAACCCCATGCAGCCGATCATGGCGCCCAATACGGTCAGGAGTAGTAAATTTGATTGTGTCATGTGATAGATTCGCTTTCTTTGGCGTTATTTATTATATTTAAAGCCTCTTTTATGGTAACAGTTATCAGCCTGTTAAGCAATGTTTTCTGTTGACATTTGATTGAAGATTGAGGCTTTTCTTATTGACTGATCTACACATGCGTAGTACTATAACATAAAACGTAAGGAGGATTAAACTATGGATGAAATAATACTTTCAGACTCTGAGAAAGAGATATTGGAATGGATGTGGAAGGAAGAGAAAGAATATTCTTACAAGGACATTTCATTACAATTTGGTGAAAATTCGGATAAAGGATGGAAAAAACAGACACTATCTACCTTTCTATCCCGGATGGAACAGAAGGGTGTCATATCTGTGCGGTATGAAGGGGAAAAACGCTTTGAAAAAAGACGATATTTTACCGTAGCGTTAAACAGACAGCAGTATGAAAGGAAAAGGGCGAGGCATCTGCTGGATTCCTACTTTAACGGTTCTTTGAATCAGTTTATGGTAGCTTTAAATGGAGGTGAGAAGATTAGCAGTGGTGAGGCGGAGGAGCTGCGAAAGTTCCTAAAGGATATATAGTGTATGTTCCGGGAATGGTTTTGGGTGGAATAGTATTATTCCTTGCCATTTTGCCAACTTCACAAATTTGCAATGAAGAAATTGAAAAAATGAAGTAACTTGACAGTTGTATATAAATGTAATATATTACCACTAGAACTACACACATGTAGTACTAGTGGCTTTTTAATTAATTAAGCAGTTTGTAATTTTGTATTTAGGTGGATTCAGACGCTTTATAGGCGAATAAAAATTATATAAAGTGAAGGGGGAATGAAGAGAGAGGATATTATAAAGACGCCTAAAGTGCTTGAATTTATGAGCAGAGTTCAGCAACGAAAAGAAGTGATATGCGAAATTTAAATATAAAAAAATTGAAAAAAAGTATTTTAGAGAATAACCGAGCAATTAAAGCGTTTGCCTATTGTATCAAGTTGTCTTGGAATGTCTCAAAGGTATATACAGTTCTGCAATTTCTGGCGCGGATAGTATCGGGTTTTTTACCTGTTTTGATTACTTGGAATACAAAAGAGATTATAGATCTTCTCAGCGTTGGTGCAGGAGCGGAGTCATGGCAGCAAAGGGATTTATTGTTGATCAGAATAGGCATTATGCTTTTGCTTTTCTTGTTACAGTTTTTGACAACACAGGTACATACTTATGTGAGCGGGATGCAGAGTGACAGGGTTCTCCGTTTTGTAGAGCAGGAGCTTTCGTTAACTGCGATGCGGATGAAGTTGGAATATTTTGATGACCCGAAATACTATGACATGTTTGAAAAGGTGAAAATGGACATTTACTCTCTTTCAAGTGCCATGTATGACGGTATATCTGCAGTCAGCTATGCGTTTTCGCTTTGCAGCTGTATTTATTTTCTGGCAGGACTGGGGCCCGTTTACACGATGTTGATCGTGGTTTCCACCGTACCCATGGCAGTGTCTGAATTTAAATATACAAGGGAATTATACTCATGGGGACTGAAGCACATGAGAGAAGAGCGGGAAATGTCTTATCTGTATTGGGTAGCTACAGATCGGAGGTTTGCGCAGGAGATACGTGTTTTTGGGACGCAGAATTATATAATTGAAAAGTATCGTAATGTCTGGGACAGGTATTTTTCTAATAAATCGGAATTATCAAAAAAAAGAGCTGTGTTGAATTGCGTGTTGTCTATATTCCCTGAGTTGATCGTGGCGGCAGCACTTTTCATAACGGGAAGCAGGGTGTTTGCCGGAACAGCCACGATCGGTGATTTT
The DNA here is from genome assembly GCA_014804385.1 of Lachnospiraceae bacterium. Taxonomy (GTDB): domain Bacteria; phylum Bacillota; class Clostridia; order Lachnospirales; family Lachnospiraceae; genus UBA3282. Next base: position 2,423 of record JAAUZW010000019.1, read on the forward strand.
ACATTATATAACGGATTGCTTGTACAGTTGATAGATAATCTGCGCGGCATGGTTGTGTCATCCATGGGGCTGGTTGAGAAAAAATTACAGATAGAGCATGTTTCTGAGTTTGAAAAGCTGGTGGGAGAAGAGAGTGTAACTGGTGGGAAAAAACTATGTAAGAAGGTGGATATTGAGTTTCGGAATGTCAGTTTCCAATATCCGGGAACGGATCGCTATGTAATAAAAGATGTTAGTTTTTGTTTACCTGCGGGGAAAAAGATATGCATTGTGGGGGAGAATGGAGCAGGAAAATCCACACTGTTTAAATTGTTGCTGCGTTTTTACGAACCCTGTGAAGGACAGATCCTTTTAAATGATATGCCGATTGAAGAGTATGACCTTGACAGCTTAAGAAAAAGGTTTAGCTGCTTTTTCCAGAAGGCTGCCAATTATGCTTTTACAATACAGGAAAATATCCGGTTTTCACAGACTGATAAAGTGGGGCAGGAAGCAGCCGAGAGCGAGGAACGGGCAGAGGAGATGACAGGAGTTTCCTCTATGCTCGATTCGATGCCTTACGGCAAGAATACTTTTCTGACGAGGGCTTTCAGTGATGACGGGGTGGAACTGTCTGGCGGACAGAATCAAAAAATCGCCTTGGCGAGAATGTTTTACAAAGAAGCGTCCGTACTGATATTGGATGAGCCGTCGGCGGACTTGGATCCAAAAGCGGAGTATGAATTATTTCAGGCAATTCAGGGAAATTGCAAGGGGCAATCCGTGTTTTATGTGTCCCACCGTCTGGCAAATGTGGATCTGGCAGATGAGATCATGGTGATGGTTGGGGGGCAGATATGTGGGATGGGAACCCACGAAGAATTGATTAAAAACTGCCAGACATATGAAAGATTGTATCACTATCAGGCGGATAAGTATGTGACTGAAGAAAAAGGAGGAGGAAAAAACGATGGGAGCTAAATTTCGGCCGTTTATTCATTTGCTGGAAATACCTTACGGGAAGTATGTTTATGATCTCAACAAAAGCTCTGTGATCAAAGTACCTGATGCTGTATATGCTTACCTGAAGGATATGACGGGTGAGCCGGATACAGAGGTCGGAGCATATCTGGAGGATTTGAAGGCTCGGGGTTATCTGAAAGAGAAACGTGTCAAAGTAAGTGAGCATTCGGTGACAGAGTATTATCATTCTTTCATCAAAAATAATCTCAGTCAGTTGACCTTACAGGTGACGCAGACATGCAATCTGAAATGTGAATACTGCACATACTCTGGAAATTATATGAACAGGGAACATACCAATATATCTATGTCTTTTGAGACAGCGAAAAAGGCGATCGATTATTTTATCTCACATTCCAGAGATTCAAGCATTTTCGCGATTTCCTTTTACGGTGGCGAGCCGTTATTGGAGTTTGATCTGATAAAAAAATGTGTTGAATATGCGGACAGCAGGTCGGAAGGCAGAAAGCTAACTTATAATTTCACTACAAATGGAACGCTGCTTACGGAAGAAAAATATGAGTTTCTTGTGGAACATGATTTTTCATTACTTGTGAGTCTGGATGGCCCGCAGCATGTACATGACCGGCACAGAGTGTTTGCTGGGACGACGATCGGGTCCTTTGAGCAGATGGCCAGAAATGTGAAAGCGCTAAAGGCGAAATATCCGGAATATTATGAGAAAAANGTCTCCTTTAATACTGTGATGGATCCATCGTATCCGATAAAAGAGATTTGCGAGTTTATGATGGAAAATGAGTGGATAAATCCGAACGGCGTTACATCTTCGGTTATCAATGATATTCATGCGAAAGAGAAAAATCATTATTCTGAAGATTTTCTTGAAGAGTACGAGTACGAAAAATTCAAAGCGCTTTTATGTAAGCTCGGTTGGCTTAAGATTGACGATCTGTCACCGTTGATACGAAAACACTTTAATGACATCAAACAGATTGCTGTAAGTTTGGAGAGAATTCAACAAAATGAAGTTCCGGAAAAAGGCCATCGGGGTGGACCCTGTTTAGTGGGTGTGCGAAAACTGTTTGTTGATGTGAATGGAAAGCTTTTTCCCTGCGAACGGGTGAGTGAGACTTCGAAGGCGGCCTGTATCGGTCATATCGATCAGGGGATTGATGAGAAAAAAGCTCTACAACTACTAAATATAGAATGGATCACATCAGAAAACTGTAGAGATTGCTGGGCACGAAACCTGTGTGATAACTGCTTCACACATGCGGATGATGGGATGGGATTGTCAAAAGAGATGCAGTTGACGAGATGTCCGGAAAACAGGGCACAGAAAGAGGAGTCTATCAAAGACTATCTGGTAATGCATGAACTGGGATACAGAAGAGAGTTAGATACATAGGAGAGGATTATGGAAAAAATATTGATTTACCCATACAGCAAGGGATATGAACCATATGTAAAGAGTCAGGAAATAATGGGAAACTATTCAGTGACAGCTTTAGTCAGTCCGAGGGGATGGGGATATGAAGGGGATGTCATTACTGATAGGCAGGGACAGGAATATGTGGTTTCTGCTGAGTTTTCGGAAAAGTTAAACGACTGTACCTGTGTGTGGTTTGTAGCAGATGGCAGATTGAAAATGCCGAAAGAGCTGTTAAGCGAAAAAGTGTCCGAGGCAGTGAAGCATGGCAAAAAAATCATTTATACGAGGTATGGTGATAAATATTATGAAGAAATGAGGAGACTTATTCCGGCAGAGCAATGCGTGGAGATGAGGGTAAATCATACAGAAAAATATACTTTATCTCCAGATAGGACATATGAAATAGAAACGCCAGTTGTCGTTGTTGCTGGGATGGGGCAGGATACAGATAAGCTGGCAGTGCAGCTTACATTAAGACGGAAATTGATGGAGAAAGGATATAAAGTAAGGGTAATCTCATCTCGGCGCGAGGGTGACTGGGATGGAGTATATGAGATGCCGGAATTTGTCTTTAATCACTCTGTCAGTGAGTCGGGGAAGATTATCAAATTAAATCATTACGTGAAACAGATTGAACTGAGTGAGAGGCCGGATGTGTTTATTGTGGGTGTTCCGGGCGCAATTTTACCTTTAGATAATATCGATCACAATGAATTTGGTATCTTAGCATATGAAATGTCTTTCGCAGTACCTTGTGACGCAGCAGTGTTGTGCATGACATACCATCCACAGTTTGAAGGTGATTATAAAAATCTTGCAAAGGATATGGAAAATCGGTTCGGCTTTTTTGTGNCAGGGATTCATATAGCGGCGGTTGTAGCAGATACACAGCAATTTTTTGAGGACAGAAAGCTGTCCTATGTATCGATAGATCAAGAGGTAGTAGACAAAAAGGTGTCTGAGATACATGATGACACAGTATGGGACATATGCAATGAGCAGGACGCAGAAAAGGCGGTACTGCGGATTATTGATATTTTGTCAGATTAAGAGATAGGGGTGTTGTGTGTATGAGAGAAAGGGCAGAAGCAGTTTTGGGAGATATTCTGTTTGATATGTGGCATATAGATATGCGGAATGATATAGGGCTGCGGAGAGAAAAATTGTTTGGGAGCCGGATCAACATGGCGGCAAGAGATTTGTTGGTATTGTTGTACGAAATTGAGGCGAGAATGAATATTCAACTCGATAAGGGAAGTATTATCAACGGTAATTTTGATACGTTTGATCACATCGTGGAACTCATATGCAATGCTTTATCATAAATATGAGAATTTACGGGAAAGGAGGAAAAGACGATGATGAAAACACTGAAAAAACGGGAAACGCGGGGACAGAAGAATCTGCAGGTATACGGCTGTTCGTGTAATTGCACGGGATGTAGTGGATGTAGCGGTACGCCGTCATATGACAGTCTGAATGTGACCTCTAATCATCACAATTCCGTTACTAACTCGGACATCAAAAAGCATAGCTGATATGTCTCCTGCTTTTTGAAAAAGGGAACACAAGTCTGGCACGGATAATTTCATTTATTCCGTGCCAGATGTTGCTATGTCTGAATAATAAAAAATTTGGAAGTAATGAAGAGTTTGGTGTAAAATCAAATCAAGAGTAAAGCATTGATGATAGTATATATAATGATGTGATTGGTTAAAGAAAGTAAATGCCATAATTAAAAAAGGAAGTTTTCTATGAAAAACTATGTGAAACAAATACTTCGTACTCCGATGCAAACTATGTTTATTATTNTCCTTATTATGATTGTAACAATTATGCTTGTAGTGGGCGGCAATCTCCGGGTAACCAGCGACAGGCTGTCGAAGGCTTATGAGGATGATTTTATTACGATCGGAACGGTCAGTCAGAAGCCTGACACCATACGGGAACGTACAGAGTGGGATGCGGAGAAAGGGGATTACCAGATATACAAAAGNTCTGTCTATAATCGGTATGCCACGGAGGAGGATCTGGCGTTCCCGGAAATAACGTATCTTATGGAACCGGAGAAAAGGGTCTATTGGGGCTCCTATACTCCTGAGTATGTACATGATAGTGATCTGCGGATGGATTCTAATGACGATTTTATAATCGTGGCGGAGTTTTCCCCTTTGGAAGACTGTATCCCGAATGAGTCCGTAAAGATCAAGATCACGAAGATTTTGGGTGATGCCAAAATGTTGGAAGGTTCTGTGGTGTGGTTCTGCGATCATAATAACCGGTATCCGGACGAGTTAANGGCCGACAAAACTTATGTGGCAAAGATTCGCCAGTTGCTTTGGCCGCACGGAAGTCGATTGGAAGAGAGCGGAGATCTGATTATAGACTCGGAATATGTTCCGGATAGTGTCATGCCCATATTGTATACGCCGGAGGGAAAGAGAATAGAAGATACGCTTAAGATGCAGAGTATCTATGAAGTGACGGAAGGATTTTATGAGACGGATGAAGGGAAACGCCTGCTGGCAATCTCGAACATTGGGGCAGTATACAACGATACCCAGCCTGTGGTGGGAACGAACAGCACGGATCTTTTGATGCCCTTCTATGAGGAGAACGCATGGGTATATGAGGGGCGGTATCCCACAGCGGAAGAGTACGCACAGGGAAGCCCTGTGTGTCTGGCNCCCAAAGAATTTGCGGAGAACAACGGNCTGTCNGTGGGAGACCAGGTCATGACACGNCTCTATTATACAGGTAGGGCGGATTGGGTGGATTATAACTTTCAGATTACAGGAGGAGGAGGCTTTAGCATCTCGTTATTGGGACCTGACGGGAAACTGCTCTCGCCCTTTGAGGAGAAGGCGTACACCATAGTCGGTCTCTATGATTATACGCCATCTGTAAAAGGGATCGGGAGAGAGGAGTTGATCGTACCGCTTGCTTCCGTGCAGAATAGATTGGAGAATATTGCGGATTTCGGAGCCATGTCGGATGAAAACACCTCGTTTCAGATCGAAAATGGAACCATCGCAGATTTCATAGAAGCCAGTGCAAAGAACGGTGTGGATAACCTGATCTATACTTTTTACGACAGAGGGTATTCTGCGTTGATGGAGGGGATACAAAATCTGAAAAATATGTCGGCCGCTTTGCTGATCATGGGATCNATCGCAGCGGTGATATTGACCTTGCAGATCTCTCATATTTATATCACGAAGCAAAAGAGGCGGCTTTCCATCGAGCGGCTGCTGGGCATGTCGGGGAAGCGGTGCCGCAATATCTGTCTGGCAGGTATCCTGATCCTTTTGATCCTGGGAACGGTTCCCGGCGTGGCGGTGGGTATGGCGGTTTCGGAGCAGGTAAAAGTCGAGGATATAGGACAGGATGGTTTTAACCGAAAATACAGTAATCTCGGACTNTCGGCGCAGACAGAGATCGACTTATCCGGACAGGTCCAAGGGGATCTTGCGGTTTCCTGCGGGATGGGCGTTCTGGTGCTTGTGCTGTGTATGAGTATTTCAAGTGTTACGGTACACAGCCTTTTGAAGGGAGAGCCCCTTTATCTGCTGGAATCCCAGGAAAAAGTATAAATGCCGTAAATGTGTCTGCGAAAAGGAGGAGACAATGTACTACTATATTCAAAAGAGTATTCAGCGTCAAAAGAGCAGAAGCATACTGGTGATCCTTGTAAACTGCGTGCTGGCTGTTCTGTTAAATNTGTATTTNGGGCTNATCGGCAGCTATCAGGNNCAGCTTCACGATCTGGCGGCGAACACGCCCATCAAGTGTACGATCACGAATCCGGACGGGACACGGGAGTTAGGCATTGCTGTGAGCAGTGATATCCTGCGCGGACTGCAGGCGGCAGAGCAGGTAAGGGATCTGGACTGTTCCGTACAGATGAAGGCGGGCTATGGNGAGTTTGCNATCGAAGATTGGAAGGAGCATCTGAATCTGGTNGTAANCGCGGTCAATAAGAGCGACAGCAGCGTCCTGCCTGAGGACATGGGGATACAGTATCTGGATGGATGGGATGAAACCGTATTTACCGGGAGTGAGCGCGTGTGTGTCNTGAGAAAAACTGAGATGGATAAGCAGGGATATGTCTGCGGAGANGAGNTTCTGCTCACTGTGTACTANTTTTATTATAATGAGAAAGATGAGCTCTGGTGTGGTGAACTGCCNCCTGTAACGGTTAAAATTGTGGGGCAGATCGATGATTCTGATCCGGCGGCATCTTACGAATATCCCGATGTTCTGCTGCCCTTTCNGACGGCATGGGATCTGGTGGAGGAGAATCAGGTGGATTTTACGGCTGACGCGGTCTCNTTNTANGTNANAGATCCTCTTGCCCTCAACGAATTTAAGGAAGAGATGGGGCAGATTGGAGAGCTTGGNCTTATGGAGATCTATAAGGGGGACANCNTCNNNTTTTCCTACAAGGGAACCGCCNTNTATGTGCAGGANGGNANCTTTATCACNATGGCGGACCGGNTGAANACGGCGATCCGTATTCTGACGGCNTTTTTACTGCCTATGGGGATNCTGGTCTTTATCGTGGGCTATGTGATCAGCCATCTGNTGGCAAACGGCAGGGTGAAGGAGTTTGCCCTGTTTAGGTCGCTGGGAGTGGGAGCGCCCCTCGCAGTGTGGGCGNTCTGGTGTGAACAGTTTGTCCTTGTATTTATCGGAAATGTGATCGGGTGTCTGGCGTCCCTGCTTGTGAATAAGCAGGGGATCTGGGAGATCCTGACGGTGTGCGGGGCTGCCTTTGGCGGCTATATGCTGGGGACNACGGTGGCTCTTGCACTGCTNGCGAANGAGAAGCCGCTGGAACTTCTGNNATCAGAATGAGAAAGGATGNAGAAATGGAAAAGGGAAAGATGATCGAGGCAGTAAATGTGAGTTATATCTATCAGACGAAGTACCAGAAGACCANGGCNCTNTCNGAGGTGAGCTGTTCCTTTGAGAGANGAAAGGTGTACGCCATCACTGGCAAGTCNGGCAGNGGNAANAGNACNTTTCTCTCCNTCCTTGCNGGGCTGGATGTGCCTACGGAGGGGACNCTCNANATNGANGGAGANGANATGCNGAAGATGAACCGGGANGCTTACCGGCTGAACCGGGCTTCTGTGATCTATCAGGCNTTTCANCTGTTCCCGCTNCTGACGGTGTTGGANAANGTGATGTTCCCNATGNAGTTNCAGCANGTNCCTGNAGAAAGANGCGAAGGCGAGAGCGCAGGAATATCTGAANAAGGTGGATNTNCCGGAGNCNCTTTATAAGAANATGCCNAGNATGATCAGCGGCGGGGAGCAGCAGNGGGTNGCNATNGCCAGNGCNNTCGCNTCCGGCGGGGAGATNCTTCTGGCAGACGAGCCTACGGGNAANCTGGACAGCCAGAATGAGAAGGTGATCGTGGAGCTTTTGTGCAAGCTGGCNCANGAGGACAACTATGCGGTGATCGTGGTCACNCANAACGAGGCNGTGGCTGCGGCNGCGGATGTGGTCTACGGNATGNNGGACGGANCNCTCTCAGTGGTGCGGGAGTAGGAGNTATGCAGGAATCAAAAAGACCGATAAGAGTCGCGNTGATTGACGATGGCATACATGAGAGCATGGATTCTGTCTTTGCAAAGATAAACAGAAGTTATGTTGAAAAAGGCAGACTATACCAAGGAACCGCCGCTCCGGTTCAGCCGTTGTCNCATGGGTCAATCTGTGCGGCTGTGATNGCNTCAAAGGAAACAGATATGGAACTGTATGATATCCGCATCTTTGANGATGGCAGCGCNGAGATGGANGANNTGNTCACNGCNTTGGAATATTGTATATCGTGCGGNGTACAGGTGATCAATNTAAGTTGNGGGACNTTAAATTATTTAGANTATAAAAANGTGAAGCATACTCTGTATAAGCTCTTGAGANGAAATGTTTTGGTTGTGTCTGCGTTTANCAANCANGGNATCATGTCTTTTCCGGCGAGCTGCAGGGGTGTGTTTGGCGTNCGNGAAGATTTTGGAAAGNGNTTAAAAGGGGGAGAGTACGGATTTCAGGAATTTNAAGGCGGTAGACTGGAAAACAGTATTGTNGCNCATATAGGTNCTGTNGAAATAAATGGCAGTAAATTGGATGTNTCGGCAAACAGNTATGCGGCGCCGGTCATTACGGGCGAAATTGTCAGAATCCTNAAAAATGACCCTGGATGCTCTTTTCGGCAGGTCNTAAAACNACTGATNTTGCGCGGNGTGAAGGAAGGATNNCAAGGACGGNATCCGAAGAAATATTTATCCNGTCAGGGGAANGANATTANNACNCCGGTTNTGGGAATAGACTGTAGGTGCAGGCGNTTGAAANATTNTNTGAAGAAAAGACTNCNGGNNGACGGNTATTATGTNACTNCGGTAAGCGAATATNGNNNGNACAAGNCNGAGATTCCCTGNAGATATTATATGAGTAGGAACAATCCTTTAGATAAGGATGTCATATATACGGTAGAGCATATTTATGAACCGGATATAATTATTTTTTNCCTGGACAGACAGAGATTCCANGTGGATACGATATTGGATATGATAGATATTCATATTTCCAAAATGCGTGGAGCAATGAAGTTGAATTCTAAAGATGATGTATTTGCTTCTGAGGATTACTCAGAGATATATGAATATGTGGTACAGTTTTTCACAGAGCAGGAATGCTAACTGGAAGATATTGGTTTGTTTGACAGACAGAGACGAAAAAATGAAATATGCTTAATGTTTTATTGACATTAGGTAGAAAACAAGATATAGTAAAAAAGGACTACATAATATAATCATTAGTCGGAGANAGGAGGGATGTAAAAGAGTGAGAGGCTTTTTGGATATCTCGGATTCAGAATTAGAAGTGATGGAGATGCTGTGGAAACAAGGGAGCCGAATTAAACAGACTGAACTTCTTGCAGTGTCTGTGGCGAGTGGAAAGAATTGGAAAAGACAGACCCTGAATACTTTTCTGTCCAGGCTTGAGAGTAAGGGTCTGGTGAAACGGGCTAACAGAACAGTGGAAACTATATATAGTCGGGATGAGTATAGCTATATACAGGTGAAAGCGGCGATTGACTGTCTGTATGATGGGCAGTTGAGTGATTTTATGCTTGCCTTTGCTCAAAATAATGAAATTACTGAGAAGAATGCGAAAGAATTGATTCGTATTATAGAGAACTGCTAGAGGAATAGGGAATGGAATACTTATTGATAATGTCGCTTTCAGGAAGCACGATGATGGGTCTTTATTTATTGCTAAAGCATCTGTTGAAAGATAATGTTTGTTCAAGATTGTACTATCTGATCATAAAGGAGGTTGTACTGTTTTTCCTGATTCCGTTGCCATTTTTGAAGGATTGGTACAGGAAGATGATTCGGATGATTATGCCTGAGGTACAGGTGAAAGGAGTGGAGATACCTGTTGCATGGACGAAGTATGTAGTGCATGCGGGAGAAGAGACGTATTTCAATACCTACGCAATCGTTCAGACGATAGTGGTGGTGATATGGCTTCTCATAGCCTGTACTTTGATGGTGAGAATGTTTTTTAAATATTTCCGGATACGACAAGCGATTTTAGAATATAAAGGAACAGAGATGACAGAGAAACAGAGGTCATTTTTGGCTGAATTGAAAAGACAGTATGAGGTGAAGCGTCCTGTGATTTTATGTCAGGGGCGGGACGGAGATCACACGATGACATTTGGTGTCTGTAGACCTGTCATTATATGTGACAAGGATATAGACGGTAGGGAGGCGGAGATTCATGTCCGCCATGAAATGGTACATATCAAACGGCTGGATGCCCTGTGGAAAATACTTACGCGGCTTGTTGTTATCCTGCATTGGTGGAATCCGATTGCGTGGAAGATGCGGCGTGAATTTGAGCGGGTCTGTGAGTATTCTTGCGATGAGACAGTGATGCAGGGAAGAACGAGAGAGGAGGTAAAGGAGTATCTGCGTCTGCTGATTGATGAAGCCTGCATTGAGTCAGAAACTGGGACAACTTCTATGCTGTGGCAGAGTGGCTTTGCAGATGATATGGAGAATATGAAAGAAAGGATAAGGAATTTAATGAAAACGAAAAAATGGAACCGTTATGTGGCAGGGATGTTGGCGGCTATGTTGGCTTTTGCTAACTCTATGACTGTATTTGCGTATAGAGATACGTATCATCAGGAAGTGCCAGTGAATATTTCTCAGGAAGAAGTAATGGAGTATCTCCAAACTGATGATTTTTCTTTTACACCTGACGGGGTGGATGGGCAGGAGATGAGGTATCTCGAACCATCAGATGAGATGAAAATTATATATGAAAAGCAATTCGTAGATACTGAAGGGAATATCTATCCATATTCGGATGAAGAAACAGTGACAACTTATAGAAGCTGCAACCATAATTACGTATCTGGAACTGCAAATGATCATACAAAATATTCAGATGGGAGCTGTAAGGTAATAGAATATCGCGCGCAGAGATGCGACATATGTGGCTATGTGATCAGAGGGGAAAGGATTAGAACGGTTACATATGATGTATGCCCGCATTGATGCTGAGAAAGCGGCGAAGCTAATTTAGTTGTATTTACTTGCAAATTAGATCGTAGGGGTATGATATGGGTGATTGCAAAGCGTGATCGCCCATATCGATTTTGGGTCACATTATAAATAAACTCCTGTTTATTATTTTTCATATAAGAACATATTAAAAAAACAAGAATGATATTGTTATTATGGCGACAAAACTGTCCGATAACAAAAATATATCTGTTTATATGAAAAGGAGATCCAAGCAATGAACGGTATGGTTAATTGGAAAAACATAAATTCGAATCCGATGACAACGCTTGACAGAAACCAACGCCTTCTCGATGTTTTGTGCGGAAAGAGAAACACAATCAACAGGGGACAGAGAGATGTATTTATAAGAAGCGATAATCGCACCGATGATATAGGGTTATACACAGCTTCTGTATATAAAACTGCAGGAAAGATCTCCGATGAGATTCTGGATAAGATAAATTTTGCGTATCTTGATGGAACAGAGACGCCAGATGGTTTCATTTTTGATGGCGTTAAATATCTTAATAAGGATATTCCGAGTATCAGTTTGGATAGATGCGAAAAGGTTGTTGCACAAAACAATGTTATCGTTTTTCAGAAAGGAAAATACTATCAGTTTACGGATGAGGCGGGAAAGACACATATTCTTACCTGTGGATATGGAGGGTTGACACAGCCTTATTCCGACATAAACAGAGGAGTTGTAGATGATAAAAGTTTCCAAATCGGACAATTTTGGAATTTGCTATCAAAAAATGGCACCTTTATTGGATTGCATTGTTCTGAAGAAACGGAGAGAAAGCGTTTGAATGATGCGGGCATCACAGAGGGGTTCTTTTCCGTACAGGTGGGGGATAACAAGCAGGAATATTTTTATTCCAATGGGCATGCGGGAGCAGCAGTTCTAAAGGAGAGATACGATAATACTTATCAGATGTTTATGACACAAACCGAAATTTTGTTCCGGGACTACAAGCCTGGTGCTGTATTCCAGGTTGGCGGTAAGGAATATGTCCTGAGTGAGGATAAAAAGTTAGATATTCCATATGGCGTAGATATTTACGATGTGAAGTGGCCGCCACGAAAACATGCATAGACGAAGAGAGGGCTGTCAGTGGCATTTATGACGGATAATCAGCATAAATTTTTATAAAAGCTTTTAGCAGGCTGATCTATGGCATCCGTCTTATCCAATATTTCCAACATTGTCATTCCGGTCATTATTTTTTATATCGTGGCTTACGGCATTTCCAACCGCTGTAATGTGTACGAGGATTTTATCAAGGGCGCGAAGGACGGCTTTCACACGGTCATCCAGATCATGCCCACCCTGATCGGGCTTATGGTAGCTGTGGGCGTTTTGCGGGCGTCGGGTTTTCTGGAATTTATCGGAGGATTATTCGGTGGCGCAGCTTCCCGGCTCGGATTTTCTTCGGAGCTGGTACCTCTGATGCTTGTTAAGATGTTTTCCTCCTCGGCGGCCACGGGGCTGGTGCTCGATATTTTTAAAAACCACGGACCGGATTCCCTGATCGGTCTGACCACCTCGATTATGATGAGTTGCACGGAGACGATCTTTTATACCATGAGTGTCTATTTTCTGGCGGCAAAGGTCACCAGGACGCGCTACACTTTAAAGGGCGCAATGCTCGCCACGCTGGCGGGAATTATAGCAAGCATCGTACTGGCGGGGAAGATAGTGTAATCGAGCAGGGAAAGTTTTCCCTGCTCGTTCGTGCGACCCGTGCGCCNCTTTAGTGGCATATTTCCTCTGCACGGGTCTGCGCATAAAAGAAACGGCATCCCTTGTGGAATGCCGTTCCTTTTGTGTGAGAAGGATAGAAATGTTGGTCTCGAATCTATGTCAACAGACGCTTGTAGGAGCGTACTGTTATGGTTTGTCGAAGCCGGTCGGCACCGATCCAGCACCGGCGACTTCATTTTGTGAGCTCGCTCTGTCTTAACTACATTTATTACTATATCTGGAAATTGTGAATGTGATGTGTCAAAATTCAAAAGAAAAACGAAAGAAAGTATAAATTAAATTTTATAATTGGTACTTTCGGGAGNGGTTCTGCAGTTTTTTGGAAACNATNCAAAAGGTTTGACTTTCAAAATACTTTCTGATACACTGTATGCGGTATAAAGAGAATTACAGAAAAAATCTGGAGAATTACGATGGATATCAGCCATACTTTAAATGAGGTATTAGTGAAACTGTTCCGGGATATCAACACGTTGGAGGAGCGCGCGATACGCACTGAGGAGTATCGGGATGTGACGACGAACGATATGCACGTCATGGAAGCGATCGGCCCGGACGAGGCTAAGAATATGACCCGTGTGGCGAAAGAACTGGAGGTCACAACGGGAACACTGACTATATCGGTCAACAGTCTGGTGAAAAAGGGTTATGTGGACAGAACCCGCAGTGAGGAGGACAGGCGTGTGGTGTTGATCTCCCTTTCCGGGAAAGGGAGAAAGGCCTATTTCCATCACCGCAGATTCCACGAGGAGATGATAAATGCCATCTTGAGGGAGCTGTCCGAGGAGGAACAGCGGGTGTTGGAGCAGGCACTCTTCAAACTCACTCGTTTTTTCAGAGAGGTTTCTTAAGGCATTGTGGTGGTAAGGTATCTGGCTAAGGTTCTGTAATCGGCCGGGCCGTTCTGCAGCAGAAAAGAGTGAAAACGGTATAAAAAGTCTGTAGTATCATAGGTGGCGCCCACTTGGTCGGTATNAGACCAGAGGATGGCCGCCTGTTTTTTTAGCTCCAGAATTTCCAGATAGCCCAGATAGTATTTCAGGTAATTGCAGGGCTCCTCTGCGATATATTCATAGAGGACAGACAGATTGGCATCATTGGTGATCCCCAGTGCATGACAGAGGCTTTGCACCTCTTCCAGAGTGGCGCCGTCATAGTGGATGGCGATATCTAAAAGAGAGTANAGACCGAGCCGAAACTGCCGGTCCAGGCGACAGACCTGATAGTAGAGGGCAGCTTCGGGATGAGACGAACTCGCCAGTTCGATGGCTTTGTCGTAGGAAGCAAGCTCAACATACATCGCCCAGCCCTCTACATAACCGCCATAGTAGAGAACATTCCTGAGGGGAGATGCGTTGGTCTGTTCCTGATAGCGTTTGCTGTATACCGTTTGGTAGAGATGACCGGGATAGCCCTCATGTGCCAGTGTGGTGAAGAGTCCAAGATCATCCTGTGTATCCCGGGCGTTTATGCAGATCAGATTTTCACATATGTTGTCGATAGGCGGCGTCATATAAAAGGCCGGCGCACTGTAGGCTTCCAGACTGGCATCCACGTATTTTATAGTGGAGTGAATGGGAGCATCATTTTTATCGACAGGAATGGGAGGGTACTCTACGCCGATCATCTTCTGCAGGTCGCTCAGAATCTCATCGGGAGTCATTTCCGGTAAGAACGCGGGAGACTCCAGGATCGTTTCCTGCAAGGTCGGATTGCGGGTAAGAAGCGTCACCAGCGACTCATACTGAAACCGCAGGTCCTCTGCAAGAAGATGTTTGATCTCTGAGATATCTCGGTAGGAGCCGGTGCGCAGCCGAAGCAGAGCCAGATAGTATTCCCGACCGTTTTCCAGATGAGCCAGCCCCAGGGTCTCCGTTTCCTGCCCTTTGAGCAGAGTCAGCGCGTCTGCGAGGCGGTCATAGNCCGGCGTAACTAACGTGGTCAATATACGGTTGTGCTCGGATTCGTAGGCGGCGGCCTCCTTTTCGGTGAGGAGATTTTGGTCTATCAGGTTTTGCAGACGTTCCCGGAAGGTGGTAAGCAGAAAATGGCTGCCATCCGCAAGGGCGGCGGGATCCATGAGGGCCGTGCACTGTTCGATCACCTTGTCGGCGGTCCGGTCGGACATAAACAGTCCGGCAGCGGCTTTCTCCTGTTCGTAGAGAATGAGACCGTCAAAATAGGCGGGAATCTGTGTGAGGATATTCAGATAGTTTTCGATGTCCGATCTGTCATCCAGGCGGTATTCTGCAAACAGGAGCGGCAGCTCCGAGGGAATGCCGGAGGAAGGAGAGAGGGGCTCTGCAAAATAGGGATGGGCGGCTGTGGCGGCTGTGGCGGCCAGATAACTGTCCAAAAGTTCGTAGAGCCGGCGGTTCTTCTCGTTCAGAGTCGAGGGGTCTATGGCAGTCAGAGCTTCTCTTGCCTGTGTGACCTCATAGATNTCGTTGACAGCTTCTCCGGCCTGATACACCGGGAGAGTGAGANCGGACTCGTCGATGCCATAGGCGGCAGGGTTATCTATCGTATAGTGAAAATGGATGGGATTCGCCTGTACTTCGCTTAAGAAAAGCTGATCGGCAAAGGCATTAAACCGCNCATCCTGATGAGTGCGGTTGTAAAAGAATAGGGTAAGGAGGCTTACCAGGGTAAACAGACTAAGGGCGATCGCCCATTGTCTGGGGGAGAGAGATCGTTTCAAGGAAACACCTGCAATAGAAAAGATTTATATTACTATATGAAGGGAACGCATAAATAATGACCGGATCAAAAAACGATCCGGTCACGTCCGCTTTCTTTGCCGAGATATAATTTTTCATCNGCTTCTTTCAGAATCGTTGTAATGTCGCTGTGGAAGTCGTACTCTACCAACCCGTAGGTCAGTGTGANGGAAAAGGTTTCCGTGCCGCCGTTGAAAACGATCGTCTTGATATTTTGCCGTAGAAACTCCAACGCCGTACCTGCCTCATCGCCATTCATGCGGGGGAAGATCAGAAGAAACTCCTCCCCACCCCAGCGGGAAATAAAGGTATCGGGAGGCAGCTTTTTTCGAAAGGTATCGGCAACCGTTTTTAGTACCTCGTCGCCCACATCGTGGCCGTAGGTATCGTTGACCCGTTTAAAGAAGTCGATATCGCACAGGCAGACGCTGATTTGCGATTCCGGTTTTTTGAGAAGCGTCTCCAGATATTCTATGGTGCGGCGACGGTTATACAGACCGGTCAAAGTATCTGTGTTGGCCTGCTTCATCAGCTTCCTGTTATATTCGATCAGCTTGCCCTCCAGCTCCTGNGTGTTGCTGCTGAAGAGATAGGCGATCAACGCCAGACACCAGAAGATAAAGAAGGAGTTTACGGTTTGCATGGCATTACCCAAACGGACGTCGAGAGAGATGACCGGAGTGTGTGTCTGACAGTAGAAATACAGGAGCATACGCAGTAAAAACAGGGACAGCGCATAGGCGATCTTAGCCTTTTCATGCTTGTATTTACAAAAGAAAACGAAAACCAAAAGCACCAATAAAAAATGTTGAATGCCGATATTCCAGCCATAGTAATATACGGTGAATACTGTCCACAGCAAAACACTGGCATTCAGGGCGCAGTACGACACGAATGTAGTGCAATTATAGGAGAAAACAAAAATCGTCAGAAATAAAATCAAAGACAGGACAGAGAAAATCTGTCCCCTTGTATATCCGGTAAAGGAAACCATAATACAATATACAAAAGAATGAGTCATCAGGGAGAGCGTCAAAAATCTGACCACGGCGATCAACCTGGCGGACTCATTCTGGTTTCCGGTATCCCGGCATATATTCTTGTATACATTAGTCAAAAATGAATTTTCTTTCATAAGAGTTCTTTCATCAAGTCATATGATACTATCTTATGTATGAATAGAGCATATACACGTTTATCATACACCTTTGGATAAATTATTGCAAATAAACATTNTATTTTATTTTTCACGAAAAATTGGTAAGATAGAAGACAAAGGAGAAACAGTATGCAGTCGGAAAAAGTGAAATATTCCATTAAATATAAGTTGATTTTGCTTTCGGTGGTAGTGGCGGTTCCTCTTATTATAATGGTTCTCTATCTGATTTATGCGCTGCGCAGCTANAGCAACGCTTATGACGCGATCGTAGATAATATGACGGTGGCAAATAATTATAATCTGAATTTTAAAGAGGAGATGGATGAGAGTCTTTATAAGCTGGTGGTGGGTTTTGTCACCTTCGACACGGTGGGAGATGACGAAACGCTGGTGGACCCCTATGTGCTTTTGGACGAGTTGAGAAGTGAGTTCTATAATCTGATGCGTATTACCACGGACGATGAGAGTCGTGCCCGACTGCAGATCCTTCTGCGCAATATTGATACGCTGCAGGACCGGGTGGATGACATACGGACGAATCTGGAAACAGATGTCAGCTATGATACGAATATCGATATGCTTGACAATAACATCTATATTCTGACCGAGCTGATCCAGGATAATATCCAGTCTTACATATATTATCAGACGAAGAGCATGGAACATCTGACGAATCGGCTGAATGCAAAGGTACACTCTTTTACCGTGTTCTGCAGTCTGCTGCTTATGCTGCTGCTTCTCTCAATGGTGATTTTGATTATTATGGTGGTGACTGACATGATTCGCCCGATCCGGGAGCTTTCCGGGGTGACGGAGAAGGTGGCGGAGGGGGATTTCACAGCTCGTGCACAGGTGGAGACGACGGATGAGCTTGCGGTTTTGGCGGCCAGCGTCAACAGCATGACAGAGAGTCTGGAAGAGCTGGTGACCAAGATCAGAGAAGATCAGCAGAAGATGCGCAGAGCGGATCTGCGGCTCCTGCAGGAACAGATCAACCCTCATTTTCTCTATAATACGCTGGATACCATCGTTTGGTTAATCGAGGGAAATGCTTCCGACAAGGCGGTGAGCATGGTGATGTCGCTGTCTGAGTTTTTCCGGCTGGTGCTCTCCAAAGGACGGGAGTACATCACGATCCAGGAGGAGGAGCTTCATATTCGAAGTTATCTGGAGATTCAGCAGGTACGCTATCGGGATATTCTGGAATATGAGATCCGGATCGATCCTGCGCTTTACCAGTATAAGATATTAAAGCTGACGCTTCAGCCGCTGGTAGAGAATTCACTTTACCATGGCATCAAGTATAAGCGCGCCAAGGGCGATATCATTGTGACCGGCAGACTATGCGGCGATGAAGTACACTTCACCGTGGAGGATAACGGCGTCGGTATGGAGGAAGAGGAGCTTCATAAGCTTCAGGGAGAGATTGTGAAACCCTGCAAGGATACGGAGAAGGGTTTCGGACTTGCCAATGTCAATGAGCGCATCCGCATGAATTTCGGGACGGAGTACGGTATGAGTATTGATTCTGTCAAAGGCAAGGGTACCCGAGTGGAGATCGTGATCCCGGCGGTTCCCTATGCGGTAGAAAAGGAGGGCTAAGGTGTTTCGGAGGAGGTCATATTTTGTTACATTGATCGGCATACTTCTTGCCATGACTTTACTGTTTATGATGTTTGGCAGCAGACTTTTCGCAGATATTGAGGAGGAGGCAAACGTGGATGAAGGAGTCGGTGTCGGAAACCTGATTGTGGTGGGTGTGTCACAGATTGGCAGTGAATCCGGATGGAGAAGCGCTAATACGGAATCCCTCCAGAAAACATTTACGAAGGAAAACGGCTACTTTATGATCTTTAACAATGCCAGACAGAAACAGGAAAATCAGATTAAAGCGATCAGAAGCTTTATCTCCCAGCGGGTGGATTATATCATTTTTTCTCCGGTGGTGGAGAGCGGATGGGAGACGGTGCTGCAGGAGGCGAAGGAGGCCGGCATTCCCGTTATTATAATGGACAGAAGTGTGAATGTGGCGGATCAAAGTTTATATACCACGCATGTGGGAAGTGATTCTGTGGAGGAAGGCAGAAAGGCCGGAAGATGGCTTGAAAAAGATTTGGCTAAACAAAGAAAATATAATGAAGATATCAATATCGTGGTGCTAAAAGGGACGGAAGGAGCTTCGGCACAGATTGGAAGAACGATGGGCTTTGCGTCAGTGGCCGGTGAACATGAAAATTGGCATATTTTAGAGCAACAGTACGGAGATTTTACCATATATAAAGGAAAAGAAGTTATGGAGGAGCTTTTAAAACGATATGATGACATTGATGTAGTGATCTCTCAAAATGATGATATGACGATTGGAGCGATTGAGGCGATCAAGGAAGACGGCAGGACTGTTGGAATAAACGGTGAGATTACGATTATTTCCTTTGATGCGGTGCATGATGCTCTTGAAATGGTGGCAGAGGGAACGATAAATGTGGATATAGAGTGTAATCCCAATCAGGGCGAATATATTTCCGATGTGATCAGTCTACTGGAAGCCGGACAGGAAGTAGAGAAACGATATTATGTGGAAGAGGATGTTTTCACCATAGAGAATGTGACAAAGGAAGTTTTGGACGAGAGAAGCTACTAGAGGGGAGAAGCAAATGCTGAAAGTGTTTTTGGTGGAAGATGAAAGTATTGTCAGAGAGGGGCTGCGGGATAATATCCCCTGGCAGCAGTACGGCTATCAGTTTGTGGGGGAGGCCAGTGATGGAGAGATGGCGCTGCCGCAGATCCAGAAGACGAAGCCGGACGTGCTGCTTACGGATATCAAGATGCCCTTTATGGACGGCCTTTCTTTGAGCCGGCTCGTGCATCAGGAGTTTCCGGATATGAAGATCATCATTATGAGCGGCTATGATGATTTTGAGTATGCCAGAGGNGCGATNCTGGTGGGNGCGGAGCAGTANCTGCTNAAGCCNATTACCAGAGCTGCGCTGCAAAAGGTNNTGGCGGAGCTNAAGANNAANATCGANGCGGAGCNGGAGCAGAANACNTATCAGGAAAAGTTTCANAGTGAGGCCAGAGANTACGAGCAGTTTTCCAGAACGGATTTTTTTGTGAAGGTGTTTGAGGGACGTATGCCGGTGCAGGAGATCTATGAGGAGGCGGCCAAGCTTTCCATGAAGATCAATGCGCCTTGCTATAATCTTCTGATGTTTAATCTGAAGGAGAAGCGCACCGGGGANAATATGGGAATGGAGTCAGAGGATTTCGCCAGAAAGCGGGAGGAATTGCTGCATTACTTTATTCGCTATCCGGAGAATCTGGTGTTTCGGTGGAACGTAAATACTTACGGCGTATTGATCAAGGGAAGCGCAGAGCAAATGCAGGAGCTGACTGCCAAATCTCTGGAGAACGTGGAGCGGATCTGTCAGCCGGCGCAGGAGAATCTGGATTGGTATGTGGCGGCGGGAGAACCGGTGGAGCGTTTAAGTCTTCTGGCGGAGTGCTACAGTAAGGTGAATCATCTGTTCTCGTATCGATTTCTGATGCCTCATGTACATATTTTCACGGGGGAGGTCATCAGTCGTAATATGCCCGGGGAGGACGGCGGCAGCAGGATCGCNGACATTGATCCTGCCAGAATGGAGCCGGAACTGATCCGGGATTTCCTGATGCGTGGAACTAAGGATGAGATCGCGGATTTTGTGGACAATTATCTCCTCGCCGTCAAAGANGCGCTGCAGTCCGGAGCGTTTCGGAATTACCTGACGCTGCATATTTATTTTGTGACGCTCTCCTATGTGGAAGCGCAGGGCGGAGACAGAGAGGAGCTTGCCCGGCTTATGGAAAGTGAACTGGTACCGGAAGGGCAGTATGATGTAGAGATGATAAAGAACTATTTTTATAGTCTAATAGAAAGGGCCATGGAACTGCGGGATAAAGAATCAGATAACCAGAGCAAACGAATCTTAAAGAAAGCGCTGTTGTATATAGAAGAAAACTTTTCGCAGGAGACGCTCTCTCTCAATTCCGTGGCGGGCGAAGTCAACGTCAGCGCCAACTATTTCAGTGCGATCTTCAGTCAGGCGATGCAGGTGACTTTTGTGGAGTATGTGACGGGCAAACGGATGGAGAAGGCGAAGCGGCTTCTCAGACAGACGCAGATGCACACCAGTGAGGTCGCCTCGGAGGTGGGATACAAAGATTCCCATTATTTCAGCTTTGTCTTTAAGAAGACCCAGGGCTGTACGCCGAGGGAATATCGGGCGGGGAATCTGTCTTAAATGTGTGAGGGGCCGTCGCTTTCCTTGCGTACCAGCTCCCAGGGNATTTCCTGGGAAACGGCNGGAATTCCCTTTAGCNGCCGGATCATGGTCTCGGCNNCCCGGGAGCCCATTTCGTGGGGGCGATGGGTCAGAGTNGTGATCCGTACNTTGCTCAGATCNCTNANNTAACTGTTGTCGAAACANACCACGGAGACATCNCGGGGAACCTGGANGTGGGCNTANGAAAGCTCTTTNANCAGCCAGTAGGCGATTTCGTCNTTATAGCAGATAACAGCNGTNCANTCACCNAGACGTTCTTTNATNTAAGCGGCAAGGAANCGGGTATCCTGCTTTTTTTCNANAGCCNCCACATCCTGTGTCTGAAACCATCCCACATGTCGNTCTTCCANCTCNNANCCCAGATCCCGCAGGCAGGAAACGGCNCCCAGATAGCGNTCGGGNCCNTGTCTGTCATCCATCCTGAAAAGTCCGGCGATGCGCGTNTGNCCNAGATCNGCCANATGNNTGGCCAAAAGATANCCGCCATAGTANTTNTCNTCNTTGATGCAGANNTCATCGGACANGGCNTCGTATNGGTTGTGCAGAAANANGAGNCGTGTACCGGCGGCTTTCAGNTTTTCNTAGAGATCTGCNTTCGGCGTGGGAAGNGTGCTCTTGGANCCCTCCACGATCAANCCNCTGGGCGGATCGGCGAGCAGGGTGAGCAAATGCTCCCTTTCTATAGAAGTATCATTGTCCGTAGCGTAGACCCGCAGCTGATAGCCCTGAGAGGTAAGGGCGGAACGAATGTCAGAAAGCAGATGGGGATATATGTACTCCTGACTGCTGGCGATCAGGATTGGTATGTTGTTTTGCCATGTATTCGGTGAGAGACCTGTGGCATAGGAGCCGCTGCCCTGTCGGCTTTCGATCAGGCCCCTGTCTCGCAGGAGCGCGAGGGCGGCCCGCACAGTCTGACGGCTGACCTGGTACTGCTCGGCAAGCGCTGCCTCGGTGGGAAGAGCCGTGATTCCCCTTTGGAGATTCTGTGCAATCTGTTCCGTAAGTCGCTCCGAAAGTGTTTCGTACTTGCTCATAGTAAAAAATCCCTCTTTTTGTTCATGATTTGTTTACAAATTATAACATATTTATTCACAAAAAACGTCAGAATCGGAAAAAATCACCGCCAAAGCGTGTTTTTCATTATGTTTACCATAAAACTGATTGCTGTTTCTTTTCGGTTTTCCTTGTGAAAATCCACAAAAGAAAACCAAAATCAGAAAAAAATACCCTAAAAAATCAAATTTGTACTATTTTTCTTTATTATATCATAAATTTGTATTGTTGAACCCATCCAAAATAAACAAAAGTCAGATTTTGGGTGTTGAAGAGTTTTGTTTATTTTGCTACAGTGTTCTCAGAGACGCGAAAACATGATATGCGTTCTCGAACACATAATTTCGATTCTTCGCCAGAAGGCGAAAGGAAAGGGAGGAAATTAAGTATGAAGAAAAAATTAGCAGTGTTAATGACAGGTGCCATGGTAATGGCTACTCTGGCAGGTTGCGGCAGCGGAAGTGACGCAGCTCCGGCAGCAGCACCCGCAGCAACAGAGGAGGAAGCTCCTGCAGCAGAGGAGGAGGCTCCTGCAGCAGAGGAGGAAGCTCCTGCAGCAGAGGAAGAGGCAGCAGCACCCGCGGCAAGCGGCGATACGATCAGCGTTGGCTTTGCACAGGTAGGACATGAGTCTGACTGGCGTGCAGCTAACACACAGAACTATCAGGATACTTTCTCCGCAGCAAACGGATATGAGTTATCCTTCGTGGACGCGGACAATGACAATGCAGTACAGTTAGAGGCGGTTCGTGGCTTTATTCAGCAGGAGGTGGATTACATCTGTATCGCTCCGATCGAGACAGCTGGTTGGGACACCGTTCTTCAGGAGGCACAGGATGCAGGTATTCCGGTACTGATCGTTGACCGTTCTGTAGACGCGGATGCTTCTTTATACGAGACACAGATCGGCTGTGACATGGTTGCAGAGGGTGAGACCGCAGGTAACTGGTTAGCAGAGTACTTGGACGGCGGCGACGCTAAGATTCTTGTGATCGAGGGTACAGTTGGTGCATCTGCAACACTTGGACGTACAGAAGGCTTCAACAACATTGTAGCACAGCACAGCGAGTGGGAAGTTCTTGATTCTCAGTCCGGTGACTTCACACAGGCAGGCGGACAGGAAGTTATGGAGTCCTTCATCAAATCTTACAGCGATTTCAACGTAGTGGTCTGCCAGAACGATAACGAAGCATATGGCGCAATGGACGCTATGGATGCAGCAGGTATCACATATGGTGTTGACGGCGATGTGATCATCATCTCTTTCGATGCTACACATGATGGTCTGCAGTATACACTGGATGGCAAGATCAACTGTAACGTAGAGTGTAACCCTCTGCAGGCTGGTTTTGCAGCAGACGTTATCCAGAAGCTGCAGGCAGGCGACGCAATCGACGCTCAGACGATCGTTACAGATGAAGCTTTCGTAGCGCCTGGTATCACTTCTCAGTACGCAGTAACTATGACTCAGGAAGTTCTTGACGGACGCGCATACTAAGAGTTAACTGCGAAGCAAATGAATAGAAAAGAATAGAGGAGAGAAATTTTGTTTCTCTCCTTTTTCTTTTTCTGAAATTGGTGTATAATAAAAAAATAAAGTGGATATTGTCGGAAAATTGATGTTTATGCAGTGAAGTGTGTGGCAGGAGGAGGTATGGTATGGATAGCAATATTGCTTTAACAATGCGAGGCATCTGTATGACATTCCCGGGGGTTAAAGCGCTGGACAATGTAGATTTCACCTTGAAGAAAGGTGAGATCCGTGCGCTGATGGGTGAGAACGGAGCGGGAAAGTCTACCCTGATCAAGTGTCTGACGGGTGTCAACAAATTTGAAGCCGGTGAGATTCATGTAGACGGCATTGAAGGCCCGATTGTCAACAAAGATACAATGGATGCCCAGAAAAAGGGAATCTCCACAGTGTATCAGGAAGTTAACCTGTGCCCGAACCTTTCGGTGGCGGAGAATCTTTACATAGGACGCGAGCCGCTTACGAAGATCGGGACGGTCAACCGCCGCAAGATGAATCAGATGGCGGCACAGCTTATGAAGGATTTGGATTTAGATATTGAAGTGACAAAAAATTTGGAAGAATATTCACTGGCGTTGCAGCAGATGATTGCGATTGCCCGTGCTGTAGATATGGATTGTAAGGTGCTGATCCTCGACGAGCCTACATCCTCATTGGATGACAGTGAGGTGGAGAAGCTTTTCGGCATGATGAAGAGATTGCGGGATCAGGGCGTTGGTATTGTGTTTGTAACCCATTTCTTAGAGCAGGTGTATGCGGTGTGCGATGGTATTACGGTACTTCGTAATGGTACACTGGTAGGTGAGTACACGGTGGAAGAGCTGCCAAGAGTTAAATTGGTGGCGGCGATGATGGGTAAGGATTTTGACGATCTGGCTTCCATTAAGCCGGAAGGCACCATGGACTTTAAAAATGCGCCTCTGGAAATTGACGCGAAGGGTTTGAGCCATGCGGGCACCATTAAACCTTTTGATCTGGAAATCCACAAAGGTGAAGTGGTAGGCCTCACAGGACTTTTGGGAAGCGGCCGAAGCGAGCTGGCGCGTGTTATTTATGGTGCGGACAGGAACCAGACAGGTACTTTGAAGGTGAACGGTAAGGAAGAAAAGATTAAGAGCCCGATTGATGCTATGAATCTGGGCATGGGGCTTTTGCCTGATGATAGAAAAGAAGAAGGTATCATCGGCGACCTGTCGGTGCGTGAGAATATCATTCTCGCCATGCAGGCGAAGGCGGGAATTTTTAAGAAAATCCCGATGCAGAAACAGATAGAAATCGCTGACCAGTACATAGATATGCTTCAGATTAAGACAGCAAGCAAAGAGACATTGATTAAGAGACTTTCAGGTGGTAATCAGCAGAAGGCTATTCTGGCGAGATGGCTTGCCACGAATCCGGATTTCCTGATTCTGGATGAGCCCACGCGCGGTATTGATATTGGTACCAAAACAGAGATTCAGAAGCTTGTCATCAAGCTTGCACAGGAGGGGAAGAGCCTGATCTTTATCTCTTCCGAGATCGAGGAGATGCTTCGTACCTGTAACCGTATGGCTGTCCTTCGTGACGGCGCTAAGGTTGGCGAGATCAGCGGCGAAGAGATGACACAGGAAGGCGTAATGCACGCTATTGCAGGAGGTGCGTCACATGAATAATATAAAGAAAATAACGAAAATGCAGTTGTTCCTGCCGATATTCAGTATGCTGCTTGTGATGTTGATTAATGTTATTTATGATGTGGCAAACGGGAATGCTCCGTTTAATTTCTTTACGATCAGCATGCAGCTTACTTCTTCGGGCAATACGATTTTATACGGACGTTTGATCGATATTTTAAATCGAGGAAGTGAAGTGGCTATTCTGGCCATCGGTATGACCCTTGTGGTGTCGGCTTCTGCAGGAACAGATATTTCTGTCGGATCCGTTATGAGTCTGTCGGGCGGTATGTGTTGTATGCTGCTTGCGGGATACGGCGTGACCAATGTTTCTGAGTATGCCCGTCCTCTCTGGGTCGGTATTGGCGCAGGTATCTTGGTTGCAGTTGTCTGCGGTCTGTTTAACGGTTTTTTGGTGGCTTATCTGAACATTCAGCCTATGGTGGCTACACTGATTTTATGGTCGGCGGGACGGGCGATCGGGCTGCTTCTCTGTAACAGCGCGATTGTGTATGTGCGTGTGCCGTCCTTCCAGGTCTTCGGTTCTTATGTAGGATTTTTGCCTACGCCGATTCTGATTGCNGCNNTCTGTATNNTGATNATGTCGNTNNTATTGAAATTNACGGCNCTGGGCACTTTTGTACAGAGTGTGGGTATCAATAAGAAGGCGGCGAGAATTGCNGGATTTAATTCGGCGAAGATTATTCTGATGTGCTATGCCATCTGCGGTCTGTGCGCCGGNATTGCGGGTATCACCGCAACCTCCCGCATTTACTCCGCGGATACTAACAACATTGGACTGAANATGGAACTGGATGCGATTCTGGCNGTAGCNNTGGGCGGNAANAGCNTGGGNGGCGGTAAGTTTANTNTGGCAGGTTCCATCATNGGTGCATACACGATTCAGGCGATTACAACAACCTTGTATGCGTTGGGGGTATCCTCTGCACAGGCACCGGTGTTTAAAGCGATTGTCGTTATCCTGATTGTCGTGATTCAGGCGGAACCCGTAAGAGAGTACTTCAAGAAACTGTCGGCTAAAAAAGCGGCTGCAAAGGAGGCGTAAGAAATGAAGAAATTGAAAATCAGTGGAAACAATATCTTATTGCTTATTACCGTCGCCTTGTTTGTAGTTATGTATGGTGCGGGCTGTATCGTATATGCGAACAAAGGATTTACGCATTTACAAACGTTTTTAAATATTTTGATTAACAATGCGGGTCTGATCTGTATTACGGCGGGCATGACCTGCGTTATGCTGACAGGTGGTATTGATATTTCCGTAGGCTCTGTGGTGGCNATGGACTGTATGTTTTTGGCAGTAGGTATGGAAAAGTGGGGCATGAAGAGCCCGGTACTGATGCTGCTGGTGCTGCTGATCGGTATTGTGTTCGGTGTGGTGCAGGGATATTGCATTGCTTATCTGGAGATACAGCCTTTTATCGTGACTATGGCAGGTATGTTCTTTGCCAGAGGTATGACGGCGGTGATTTGTACAGATCAGGTCAGCATCGTATCTGATGAATTGTTTGTGAAACTATCCAACATGAAGTTGAATATTCCTTTCAATATAGGTGCTTATGCAAATAAGAAGGGTGTGCTGCAGATTCCTTATGTGAGAATAACGGTAGTGATTGCACTGCTTGTGGTATTGCTGATTTTCTTGATGCTGAAGTATACGAAGTTTGGCAGAAGTATCTATGCAGTGGGTGGTAACAGTCAGTCCGCAACCCTNATGGGATTGAATGTGCGCAAGACGAAAATGAAGACTTATGTGCTTGCAAGTTTTTTGGCTTCTATCGGCGGTATCTGCTATTGCTTGAATACAATGTGCGGTACCACTACACAGGCTGCCGGACTGGAAATGGATGCGATTTCTTCCGCTGTTATCGGTGGCACACTTCTTACTGGCGGTGTCGGTAATGTGGGCGGTTCTCTGGTTGGCGTGTTGATCAACGGTACAATTTCTACACTGGTTAAGTCCCATGGTAAATTGGTTAGCTCATGGGCCAATATCGTAACAGCGATTCTATTATGCTTCTTTATTGTACTACAGGCAATTTTGTCGAGAGTTAAGGAGAGCAAGAAAGCGTAAGTGTAAGTGTTTAAGTAGATTTCGGGGACGTGCATTTATGATGTACGTCCCTTTTTGCAGAGATAGAAAATNTTCTTAAAAGTGTACCTGGAATATTGANATAGGAGCAGTTTGTGGCCATGGAGATATGGTAGGAAACTGGGAGGGAGGAAGCTTAAAATGAAGAGAAAAAAGCTGCTTTTACTGATAGGAGCTATAATGATTACTCTGATGGGCTGTGGTGAAGATGAAGCAGCTACNGCGGTTGAGACATTAACTTCTGTAGAAGAGGATGAGGTAGAGGAAATTCCTGTGATAGAGGAGGAGACGCCCGAAGTTGAGATTCCTAAAGCGTTTGACAATCTGACCACGGTCGGTATCGTTAACAACAACCCTGAAGAATCTGCTTATCGCAGTGCTATCGACAAGGATTTGAAAGATACTTTCACGGAGGAGAACGGCTATTCTGCATCCTTTGTTTACNGCGCGAACAACGATGAGCAGATCACGGCAGTTCAGAAGTTTATTCAGGATGGCGTTGACTATCTGCTTTTGTCCGCGGTTGATTCAACGGGCTGGGAGACCGTGCTGACNGATGCACAGGAGGCAGGTGTTCGAATAATTCTGTTTGACCGCACCATAGATGTTGATGAGAGTCTTTACGAGGCATCCATTGTATCCGACATGGACAAAGAGGGTGAGAACGCTGTTATATGGCTTGAGAGTCAGAACCTTGATTCCTACAATATTATTCATTTGCGGGGGGCTATGGGGTCTGCGGCGCAGAAGGGTCGTACCCGTGCTCTTAATGCGAAGGTAGAGGAAGCAGATAACTGGAATTTTGTGGCACGGCGGACCGCTGAGTGGAATGCGGATAAGGCCCAGGAGATTGTTCAGTCCGTAATTGACTCGGGCCAGGCCTTCAATGTAATTTACGCAGAGAATGACGATATGGCTAAGGGGGCTGTGGCAGCGCTTGACAATGCGGGCATCTCTCATGGCGTAGGCGGAAATGTCATTATTGTGAGCTTTGAATGCAATAAGTGGGCTCTTGAGGAGCTGCTTGCTCAGAACTGGAATTATGATGGACAGCATAATCCTTTTCAGGCTTTCTATATTGATGAAGTTATCAAAATCATTGAGTCGGGGGGCACTATAGCAGAGAAGGTTATCGTCATGGATGAGGAGAGTTTTGATGCGACCACTATCACGGCTGAGGACATAGTGGTCTGCGGGATTTAACCGCTGGTGGTTTTGATCTCTTTTTAGCGGAAATGATATGGTGTTTTGACGGAAAAGTCTGTTCTTGTGATGTAAAATGTGGTACACTAGATTTAGTAATATTACGTGGTATGGGTATAGGGAATAAACTACTAAGTCACAGACAAGGGAGGTTTCCGTAATGAAAAAGATCGGCTTTAAATTTGCGTCGGCAATCATTGTGCTTGCCCTGATTTCAATCATATCGCTGGGATTTATGGCCAACAGTATGACAACGATCACTGAGAGCAGTCAGGATGTCATGAATAATGAAGTGGAAAAGATCAATCTGATTCACAGCATATATGAAGATTATCTGGATATGTATATGAATTTGTATGCGCATGTGGACACCAAGCTGGTCAGAACGATGGACAGGCGTGCNAGTGATGTCCTGGAGCGTCGTGCGCTGATGTGGGAATCCATGGCGGCTTACGAGGAGATGATCACCTCCGAAGAGGTACAGGAGAGCTTTAATGCGCTGAGGAACAGGCTGGAATCCTTCGATGCGTATGCGGACAATATCATNNAATTGAGCAGGGNGAACGATAANGAGCGTGCCAGTANCCTGATCTCCAATAATNTNGGATCTTTGAATCGGGTCCTGGATCAGGCGATGAGTACAATGCTGGAGTATTCGGAGGAGGATCTTGAAAATGCGAAAGCCGATCAGCAGACAAAAGCGAATAATTCCTATACGTTGACTGCGGTAGTCATTGTTCTGCTTTTGGTGACGGCGGTTTTGATCCTGATCATTGCGAACCGTGTCATTGTGATGCCGATTCAGAAGATTGCTCAGGTGATCAATGGGATGATTGAGAATATACATAATAATAGAGGAAATCTGAACGAGAGAGTGCCTGTGCTGACGAAGGATGAGATAGCTACATTGGCTATGGGTGTTAACGAATTTCTGGATATTTTACAGGATATGATCGGTGGCGTGATCTCCTGCAGCGATGAGATTCACAGACAGCAGCTGAGCGTAGATGAGGTGGTAGAGGAGACAAACCAGAGCGCCAATGATACCTCGGTCACAATGGAAGAATTGGCGGCCAGCATGGAGGAGGTATCCGCTACGGCTGCCTATGTCAATGAAAACACCAGAGAGGCGGAGGCATCCGTGGGCGAGATGGTGGATAAGGCGGTGGATGGCACGAAGTTCGCCGAGGAGATTCGGAGCCGTGCGGAGGAGCTTCAGAAACTCGCACAGAACAGCAAGGCTACCGCAGGTGCTATGATAAAAGAATTTGATACGTCTCTGCACGCTTCCATAGAGGATAGCCATCAGATTGAAAAGATAGGCAATCTGACGGGTGATATTCTGGATATTGCTTCCAAGACGAATCTTCTGGCGCTGAAT
Source organism: Lachnospiraceae bacterium (assembly GCA_014804385.1). Classification (GTDB taxonomy): domain Bacteria; phylum Bacillota; class Clostridia; order Lachnospirales; family Lachnospiraceae; genus UBA3282. The sequence goes on from JAAUZW010000019.1 coordinate 32,314, forward strand.
GCTTCCATTGAGGCGGCGAGAGCAGGTGAGGCCGGAAAGGGTTTTGCGGTAGTGGCTGAAGAGATCCGTGTGCTGGCAGACAACTCCAAGCAGACGGCTAACAACATTCAGCAGATTTCTGAGGGCGTTGTGGCGGCGGTCATGACGCTGGCAGACAATGCTGGTGAGCTTGTAAACTTTATCAATGAGAGAGTGATGCCGGACTATGAGATTCTGGAGCGAACCGGTGAGCAGTATCTGAATGATTCCATTACGGTGGACCGGATCATGGGTGAGATGCGGGATTCTATGGAAAATATCGGCTCTATGATGCGTACCGTGGCAGAGTCCAATGATAATATCGCCAACAACGTGAGAGAGAGCGCCCAGGGTGTGGGCGGCGTGGTGGATAACACGGCGGCGCTTGCGAATAATATGAAGAATATCATGGAAGCTCTGGAACAGGTTTCCGCCGCGGTCAATCATTTGTCTGAACAGACGGCGTGCTTTCACGGATAACGGGCAGAGATGAAAAAGAACGGGAATGGAATGAAATGGCGAAACAAGACGGCGATAATAACAGAAAAGGCGGGGACACACAGGTAGGACTTACCCTTCGGATCGTGGTGGCGTTGTATGTTCTGTATCTGGCTTATGGTCTGATACAGGGGTACGGGGAAACCTCCGGAAACGACAGGATCTTTATTGCAATAGCCATTATTATTTTTATAGCGGCCGGTGGAGCAATCCTGTTTTTTTCGGGCAGAAAGTTGATCAGGAAGGAGTACGTCGATGCATCGCAGGACATAGAGGATGATGTGGTGGGTGAAAGTGCAGAAGCCGGGGAAGAAAAAGAGTAAATTTGTAAAAGCGAGGACTACCCCAAAGGGTGGTCCTTTGTGGCTATGATAGAAGTAAATTATTTTAAAAAAAGATAAAAAACAAGTGATACACAACTTGCTTATTTGTACGTACAAGTAGTAAAATGATTTTAAGAAAATAGGGGGATATTACGGCAAATATGAGCTGAGATGGAACAAGGCAGCGTATAGATAAACGTATACAAAGAATTTCAGGAGGAGGATTACGCATGGGAGCAAAAGAATGTATTGCAAGCGGTAAGGCGGTGCTGGGCATTGAGTTTGGATCCACCAGAATCAAGGCGGTTCTGGTAGATGAGAACAACAAGCCTATCGCGTCCGGCGCGCATGATTGGGAAAACCGTCTGGAAAACGGTATCTGGACTTACAGTCTGGATGATATCTGGAACGGTCTTCAGGATTGTTACAAGAAACTGACCGAGGATGTGCAGGCACAGTATGGAGAGAAGCTTGAGAAACTCGGAGCCATCGGTTTCAGTGCGATGATGCATGGGTACATGGCGTTCAATGAAAAGGACGAGTTGATGGTGCCTTTCCGTACCTGGAGAAATACCATCACGGAGGAGGCTTCCAATAAGCTGACGGAGCTTTTTAATTACCATATTCCGCAGAGATGGACGATTGCGCATCTTTATCAAGCGATTCTGAATGGCGAAGAGCATGTACCCGATCTGAAATTTGTTATCACACTGGCTGGCTATATCCAGTGGAAGCTGACCGGTGAGAAGATCGTCGGCGTGGGCGAGGCTTCCGGTATGTTCCCTATTGATATCGCTACAGGACAGTTCAATGAAAAGATGATCGCGAAGTTTGACGAGGCGGTTGCGGAGGCGGTTATGAACTTCCCCTGCGAAGAGGGTGAAACACCCAACAGAATCGAGCAAGTGCTTAAAAA
>JAAUZW010000020.1 GCA_014804385.1 Lachnospiraceae bacterium
TATAATGGCAGAACAGATTAAAAAGCCGGTTGGAATCATGGAAACCGTTCTTCGTGACGCACATCAGTCTCTGATCGCGACCAGAATGCCTACCGAGAAAATGCTTCCAATCGTAGATACAATGGATAAAGTCGGCTACCATGCAGTAGAGTGCTGGGGCGGCGCTACCTTCGATGCGTCTCTTCGTTTCCTGAAGGAAGATCCGTGGGAGAGACTCAGAAAGTTAAGAGACGGCTTTAAGAATACCAAGTTACAGATGTTATTCAGAGGTCAGAATATTCTGGGATACAGACCTTATGCGGATGATGTGGTGTACTCGTTTGTTGAGAAGTCCATTGCAAATGGTATCGATGTTATTAGAATCTTTGACTGCCTGAATGATATTCGTAACCTTCAGGCGGCTGTAGACGCAACCAACAAGATCAAGAAACAGGAGGGCAGAGGAGAGTCTCAAATCGCGCTTTCCTATACGCTTGGTGATGCCTATACATTAGAGTATTGGGCGGATATGGCGAAGAAGATTGAGGAAATGGGTGCAGATTCTATCTGTATCAAGGATATGGCGGGTCTGCTTGTTCCCTACCGCGCAGCAGAGCTCGTGAAGACATTAAAGGAGAGCACAAAGCTTCCGATCCAGCTGCATACACACTATACTTCCGGCGTGGCGAGCATGACCTATCTGAAGGCTGTTGAGGCAGGCGTGGATGTGATCGACTGTGCAATTTCTCCTTTCGCACTGGGCACTTCTCAGCCGGCGACAGAGGTTATGGTGGAGACCTTTAAGGGCACAGAGTACGATACCGGATATGATCAGGAAATTCTGGCGGAGATCGCAGATTACTTCCGTCCTTACCGTGAGGAGTGTATCGAATCCGGTCTGATGAGCACCAAGGTACTCGGCGTCAACATCAATACATTGCGTTATCAGGTTCCCGGCGGTATGCTGTCTAACATGGTAAGCCAGCTGAAGGAGCAGAAGGCAGAGGATAAATATCAGGATGTGCTGGAAGAAATCCCGAGAGTTCGTAAGGATTGCGGTGAGCCGCCTCTGGTTACGCCTTCCTCACAGATCGTTGGTACGCAGGCGGTATTTAATGTACTGATGGGCGAGAGATATAAGATGGCAACAGGAGAGTTCAAGGATCTGCTTCGTGGTAATTATGGACAGACAGTTAAGCCTATGAGCCAGGAAGTGATCGACAAGGTTATTCCCGGAGAGCCGCGTTCTACCGCTCGTTCCGCTGAGGCAACCGGTCACGTTGAGCCGGAGCTTGCAGGTTTGGAAGCAGAGATGAAGGAATGGAAACAGCAGGATGAGGATGTACTGTCCTACGCACTGTTCCCGCAGGTGGCAATCGACTTCTTCAAGTACCGTCAGGCACAGCAGGAGAAAGTAGATATGACCCAGGCTGATACTAAGAACGGGGCATACCCTGTTTAAGCACAAAGCAGAGCAGATATGAAGGAAAGTGATCCCGGAAGTTTACTTCCATGGGGTCACTTTTTTTAATATCTATTCGGCGTGAATCTTTGCCACTAAGAAAAATGCGATAGCATAAACCATTTAGGGAGAATGCGGAGCATTCTCTAGATCGAGTGCGCCGGCACTCGATCGCGAACAACGAGGATTTGCGAAGCAAATTCGAGTGGTGGCTCTGCTCTGTGCTTAAACATCTTTGGCAACCCTTGTTTACATATAAAAGTACTTTTTTGACAAACTTTGATTTTTTCTAAAAAAGGGGTTGACGGAGGTTACATAATATATTATAATAACATACGTTACCAAAAGATGCAGAAAAAAGGTTACAAGAGAGGTACATTCTTATGGCAAGAAAAGAGTCGATCACAAAAAACGACATATTGAACGCGGCATTTGAAATGGCGCGGGAAGAAGGCTTCGGCCAGGTGAGCGCGAGAACTCTTGCGGCGCGGGCGGGATGTTCTACTCAGCCGATCTTTCGTGTTTATAAGAACATGGAGGAACTGGGAGAGGATCTTTTTGTAAAGGCGATTGAGTTCTTTGGCACTTACTATGAGGAATTTCCGAAATTGAATAACACGCCCTTTGTTAATCTGGGACTTGCCTATATTCGTTTTTCCCAGGAGGAACAGAATTTATTCCGACTGTTATTCTTATCGGAGAACCGTCACGGCAAGAGCTTATATGATATGCTGAACGGTAAAAACGGTGCCGTTGTGAAGGAAATCAACAGTGCAAAGATTTTTGGCTGTAAGGATCCCAGCGGTATGTTTATGAAGATGTGGATCTTTATCCACGGCGCTGCATGTATGACGTTGACGGGAGACTATGATCTGCAGGAAGAGGACACCATTAAGCTTTTGGAAGAGTCCTATAACGCATTCCAGAATATTTAAAGAGGGTTTCTTCTACCATGGCAATAGAGAATCGTTATGACATCATAACCAGAATCAATGAGTATTATGGGAAGATGAGCAAGGGACAGAAAGCAATCTCAGCTTTTATTTATGATCATTATGATCAGGCAGTGTTTATGACTGCCGCGAAGCTGGGGGATACGGTTGGCGTCAGTGAGTCCACCGTGGTGCGTTACGCCATGTTCATTGGCTATAACGGCTATCCGGAGTTTCAGAGGGATCTGGAATACTGGGTACAAAATAAGATCAATTCCGTACAGAAGATTGGTGCGAAATATGGCAAGAGCAGTCAGTCGGAGATATTGAACTCTGTTCTGCAGGCGGATATCGAAAAGATTCAGGATACAATACATAATCTGGATCCGACGGCTTTTGAGACGGCGGTTGATATCATTCTGGAGGCGAAAACTGTCTATATCATGGGCGTCAGAAGCTGTGAGCCGCTGGCTGATTTCCTGCAGTTTTACTTGAATATGATCCGTGGAAATGTTGTGCTTTTAAAAACAACAAGTGTTTCGGAAACTTTTGAGCAGATGATCCGTATTGATGAGGGAGATGCCTTTGTGGGAATCAGCTTTCCGCGATATTCCATGAGAACCTTGAAAGCAATGGAGTTCGCCAACGACAGGAACGCCAAGGTGATTGCCGTCACGGATTCCGTACATTCCCCGATGAATCTGTATTCCTCCTGCAACCTGTTTGCCAGAAGCGATATGGTGTCCATTGTGGATTCTCTGGTGGCACCGCTTAGCATGATCAATGCGCTGGTGGTTGCTATGTGTCTGAAGCAGCCGGAGGAAGTGAAGGATAACCTGAAAAACCTGGAGGAGGCCTGGAACAATTATCAGGTATATCTCAATGATGAGATCAATTTCATCGATGAGGAGCCGATGTTGAACTATCCGCTTCGCAGGAAATCGGAGTAGAAAAGAAGATGAATGCAGCAAAAGAGCAGGCGGTCGTGATCGGCGGCGGCGCGGCAGGTATGATAGCGGCCGCTGCGGCGGCGGAAAACGGACGCCCTGTTATTTTATTAGAAAAAAATGAAAAACTGGGGAAAAAACTGTATATAACAGGGAAGGGCCGCTGCAATGTGACCAATGCCTGCAGTCGGGACAAGCTTTTTGAAAACATCGTGAGTAATCCCAAATTTTTATACAGCGCTTTCCATGAGTTTGATAACAACTGTTTTATGGAAGTCTTGAAAGAAAACGGATGTTCTTTAAAAGTGGAGCGGGGAGAGCGGGTCTTCCCGGTCTCGGACCACGCCTCGGATGTGACGGCGGCGCTGGAGAGGCTCCTTCGGAAAAGAGGGGTGCAGATACGGCTCGGTAGTGCGGTGCGTTCAATCCTGACAGAGGAGGGACGGGTGGCAGGAGTACGTCTTGCGGATGGCAGTGAAATTTTGGCCGGAAGCGTTATTTTGGCGACAGGAGGGCTGTCTTATCGGACGACGGGCTCCTCGGGAGACGGACATCGTATGGCGCAGGATCTGGGGCATAAGGTAAAAGAGTGCGTGCCCGCACTGGTGCCATTGGAGATCCGGGAGGATTGGTGTAAAAAATTACAAGGGTTATCCTTGAAGAATGTGTCCCTTGTGATGAGTTGTGGGAAAAAGAAGCTCTATGAGGGTTTTGGGGAGATGCTCTTTACTCATTTTGGTGTGAGCGGGCCCCTGGTCCTGTCAGCCAGCAGCTACTATGGGAAGGCCAAAGAATCGGCGGATGTGTGGCTGACGGTGGATCTGAAACCGGCGCTGGAGCCGGAGCAGTTGGATAAGAGAATTTTGCGGGATTTTGAGGATAATGTAAACAGGCAGTTTAAAAATGCGCTGGGTGGTCTCTATCCCGCCAAGCTGATTCCTGTTATGATAGAGAGGACGGGGATCGATCCGGAAAAAAAGGTGCATGAGATCACCAGACAGGAGCGCAGGAGACTGGTGGAGCTGACGAAGCAGTTTACCATGCAGGTGCGGGGGAAACGGGGTTTTGAGGAAGCTGTGATCACCCAGGGCGGCGTGACAGTGAAGGAGGTCAATCCGTCCACCATGGAATCCAAGCTGGTCCGAGGGCTTTATTTTGCAGGAGAGATTCTGGATCTGGACGCGCTGACGGGCGGCTTTAATCTACAGATTGCCTGGTCTACGGGGCATCTTGCGGGTTCCCGTATTTCGACCGATATAGAATGAAAGACCAAATAAAACGGAAAAGTGGAGGCGGCTATGAGTATTAATATTGCGATAGACGGACCTGCGGGCGCTGGAAAGAGTACCATCGCCAAGCGGATTGCAGCAAAGAAGGGTTATATTTATGTGGATACGGGGGCCATGTACCGCGCAATGGCTCTGTTTTTGCTCAGGGAAGGCGTGGACCCCTCCGACACGGCGGCGATCGATGCAAAGTGTCAGGAAGCGGATATCACCATCGGTTATGAGAACGGGGAGCAGATCGTCTATTTAAACGGCGAGAACGTAAACGGCTATATTCGCACGGAAGAGGTGGGAAGGATGGCATCCAGCAGCAGTCCCAATCCCAATGTGCGCAAAAAACTGGTGGAGTTGCAGCAGAAGCTTGCGGCGGGTGCGGACGTAGTGATGGATGGCAGGGATATCGGCACCTGTGTACTGCCGAAGGCTCAGGTGAAGGTGTTTCTCACGGCGGACAGCCATGAGAGAGCGCTTCGACGTTATAGAGAACTCACAGAGCGGGGCGAGCAGTGTGATCTGGCTGTTATTGAGCGGGATATCATCGAGAGGGACAGACAGGACATGGCCAGAGAACTTTCCCCCTTAAAGCAGGCAGCGGATGCCGTGCTCGTGGATTCTTCCCACATGACGGTGGAGGAGGCAGCGGATGCCGTTATTGCATTGTGTGAAATGTGAGAAGTACTTCTTGTTCCGTCATTGGACGGATGCCAAGAAGCGAAAGGTTTCACGTTGAAGGAGGACATTTATGGAAGTGATTTTGGCGGAGCACATGGGCTTCTGCTTTGGCGCACAGAAGGCGGTGGATACCGTCTATGAGCAGATTGAGAATGAGGAAAATGTGGGGCGGCCTATCTACACGTTCGGCCCCATCGTACATAACGAAGAGGTGGTAAATGACTTGCAGAGAAAGGGCGTGCGCGTGCTCTCAGACCTTGCGGAGGCGGAGAAACTCCCTGACGGGGAAAGAGGCACGGTGATCATTCGCGCACACGGCGTTGCGCGGGCGGTCAGAGAGCGGCTGGAAAAGCAAGGATATACCTTAGTAGACGCCACCTGTCCATTTGTCAAGCGAATTTATAACATTGTGGAGAAGGAGAGCGAGGCAGGGAAGAGCATTGTGATTGTCGGCAATGCCGGGCATCCTGAAGTGGAGGGAATCAGAGGATGGTCCAATACGAAAACTTATATTATAGGATCTTTGGAAGAAGCCGAAAAATTCACGCCTGAAGAGGGTGAAGAGTTGTGCATTGTTTCTCAAACGACATTTAACTACAAGAAATTTCAAGATGTGGTTGAAATTTTCGGGGAAAAAGGTTACAATGGTAGTGTTGTGAATACTGTATGTAACGCTACGGAAGTGCGACAGGCCGAGGCCAGGGAACTTGCGGCTCGGGTCGATGTAATGATAGTTATAGGTGGGAATCATAGTTCTAACACAAGGAAACTCTATGAGATTTGCAGGCAGGAGTGTGAAATGACCTACTATATACAGACACTCGATGACTTGCATTTGAATTTACCTAAATCTGTCCGACTGGTGGGTATTACAGCAGGGGCTTCCACCCCAAACAATATTATTGAGGAGGTTCAAAATTATGTCAGAATTAACTTTTGAACAAATGTTAGAGGAGTCTTTAAAGACAATACACACAGGAGAGGTTGTTGAAGGTACCGTTATTGATGTAAAACCGGAAGAGATCATTCTCAACATCGGATACAAATCAGATGGCGTTTTGACGAGAAATGAATATACAAATGAACCCAACGTAGATCTGACAACCATCGCAAAGCCCGGCGACACCATGGAGGTCAAGGTGTTAAAAGTGAACGATGGCGAGGGACAGGTTCTCCTTACTTACAAGAGACTTGCGGCTGACAGAGGCAACAAGCGGATCGAGGAGGCTTATGAGAACAGAGAAGTGCTTACCGCCAAGGTGGCGCAGGTTCTGGATGGCGGCTTAAGTGTAGTGGTGGAGGAGGTTCGGATCTTTATTCCGGCAAGCCTCGTTTCCGACACTTACGAGAAGGATCTGAACAAGTATGCCGGTCAGGAGATTCAGTTCGTAATAAGTGAGTACAATCCGAAAAGAAGAAGATATATCGGCGACAGAAAGCAGCTGATCATGGAGGAGAAAGCTGAGCTGCAAAAGAAGCTCTTTGAGACGATCAAGATCGGAGACACCGTGGAAGGTACAGTCAAGAATGTGACGGACTTTGGTGCATTCATTGATCTGGGCGGCTGCGATGGTTTGCTCCACATCTCCGAGATGTCCTGGGGCAGGGTGGAGAATCCGAAAAAGGTATTTAAGGTGGGCGATGTGGTAAAGGTGCTCATCAAGGATATTTCCGGTACAAAGATTGCTTTGAGCCTTAAATTTGAGGACTCGAATCCCTGGAAGGGTGCAGCGGACAAGTATGCTGTAGGCAGCGAGGTGACAGGTAAGGTAGCCCGCATGACAGATTTTGGTGCATTTATTGAACTGGAGCCCGGTATTGATGCGCTGCTGCATGTATCGCAGATTTCTAAGGAACATATTGATAAGCCCTCTGATGTACTTAAGAGTGGTCAGGAGGTAACGGCGAAGGTAGTAGACTTTAACGAGGCGGACAGAAAGATCAGCCTGAGCATCAAAGCTATGTTTGCACCGGAGCCCAAGGCAGAGAAGTCCGCAGATGAGGATGTGGTATCTGTAGACATCGATGCCGTGATCGCTGAAGAGAATGAGAGCGCAGAATAAGCAAGTACCGTAACATCTGCGTTGTGTAAGATTTGTAAAAAAGAATAAGGATGGTGAGGCTTCATGGCATATGATTATGAGTACTTTAAGAAAGCGGTTTATGACCTGACCAAAATAGATCTGAACGCCTACAAGGAAAAGCAGATGAAGCGTCGGATCGACACGCTGATTTCTAAAAATAAGATTGTTGGATATGAGAATTATGTCAGTGCGCTTAAATCTGATCAGGCGAGATTTGAAGAATTTGTCAACTATCTCACGATCAATGTGTCTGAATTTTATCGGAATGTAGATCAGTGGCAGCTATTGGACAAAGATGTTTTTCCGGATCTGATCAAGCGGTATGGCAATAATTTGAAGATCTGGAGCGCAGCCTGTTCCACAGGCGATGAGCCTTATTCTCTGGTGATGGCGCTTTCAAGACATCTGCCTCTGAACCAGATTAGAATTACTGCCACTGACCTGGATAAACAGGTCATTGCCAAGGCAAAGGTGGGACTGTATGGTGCAAAGAGCATCGCGGGTGTCCCGGCGGATCTGAAAAAGAAGTTTTTCACTCAGATTGGACCTTCCTACCAGATTTCCGATGAGATCAAGGCAAGAGTCGAATTTAAGGAACATAATCTGTTAAAGGATACATACCCGACGGATTATCATTTGATCGTCTGCCGTAATGTGTTGATTTATTTTACGGAAGAAGCGAAGGATGAGGTGTTCCGCAAGTTCCAGAAGAGTCTTAAGCCGGGCGGCTACCTCTTCATCGGAAGTACGGAGCAGATCATCAATCACAAAGATGTGGGATTTGATCGGAAAAATTCTTTCTTTTATCAGAAACCTTTATAGAAATATTAGAGCAAGATAAAGAAAAAGCAACGGTATGCCGTTGCTTTTTTGTTGTTTTTAGTATGTTTTCGCCATTTTACCGAGCAAATACTGTGCATAGCGGGAAAAAAGCTCCCGGTCAGTCTTTCTCTCTTCAGTAAGTTCGAAGAAGAGCTCGCCGCTCTTGTAATCCCGTTTGAAAAAGGGCTCTGTCATCACATCCCACTGGGGGAGAAAGAGGCCGTACTTGCGGGTGTAGCAGGTGGAGGCAGTGGCCTGGATACGGTGCGCTTTGTCCACGAAGGAGGATACCGATTTGTGGAGAGCAATGTCCTCCGCAGGCAGATAGTAATAGTCTTTATAGTTAGCGTAGTAATATTTCATTTCTTCCTCATAGAGGGGAACCTTTAAAATACCCTCGCTCTTTTCGCCGCTGAAATAGCAGCCGTTGGAGAGGTNGGNGACTGCCATGGGCAGAGGCGTGGGAAGAGCCAGTTTCATCAGCACCTCCTGACGGTCTTGCCCATTATAGTCAACATATTGGTTTGCCTGCACTTTCTTTGCCCGGATATCTCCGTTGAAGAGGTCATAAAAGGCGAGCAGGGGAAGAATCAGCAGCATACCGTGCATATCGTCCCTGTTATGTAAGAGCAGGAGAGCGCGTGTATCCTCCGAGGGAGCCTGCACATATTTTTGATAGACTTCGATCAATTCGCCGCCGTGATAGCGGTCTTCTCTGTGAATCCCAAGAAGTGTCTCCAGCGTCTTCTGTTTACAGTTGGGGATATGAAGAAACGCTTTGTAGGGGGAGATGCGCTTGTACAGATCGATACCGTCAAAGCTGTCAAAACTGTGGGGCAGCTTATGCTGGGCACATTTTTGCAGCAGATAGGGCAGGTCAAAATTATTGCCGTTAAAGTGAATCAGGTGTGTAAAAGAGCCGGCAAAGGTGAAAAAGTCGGAAAGCAGGGCGGCCTCCTCGATGGGATTTTCACAAAACCACTGGCGGATATGCCATTTCCCTTCTGTATAAAAGGCTGTGCCGATCAGATAGAGAGAGGAGTTTTTTGCAGTGAAGCCGGTGGTCTCAATATCCACAAACAGGAATCGCTCCAGCGGAGCGATCCGCTCTAACGGATAGCCTATGGTAAAAGAATCCAAAGTTTGTTCTATGATTTGCATGGTTTCCTCCGCATAAAAGTCTATAACATACCTTAAGACATCTTAGCATATTTTTTGAAATAGCAGTAGTTTTTTTCGTCGAAAAATAGTATATTTATTATAGCAGTTCAACCACCCGGCGGATGGCGGAGAAGAGATCGGCTGTCCCATATCAATGGGTGTGAGTGGAACATGAAAGGAGCAGGGTTATAGGTATGGCTAAACTAACATTTAACGGCGGCATACACCCCTACGACGGTAAGGATCTGTCAAAAGATAAGCCGATCAGGAAAGTGCTGCCAAAGGGGGATCTGGTTTATCCGNTGTCCCAGCATATCGGTGCGCCTGCCAAGCCCGTCGTGGAGAAGGGCGACCGGGTATTGACAGGACAGAAGATTGCTGAGGCGGGTGGTTTTGTGTCTGCACCTATTTATGCCACGGTATCNGGNACGGTGAAGGCGATNGAACCCAGNCGTGTNGTCACCGGTGACAGTGTGATGAGCATNATCNTCGAAAATGACGGTCTCTATGAGGAAGTGGAGTATCCNAAGCGNAANCCGCTGGAGGAGATGACAANAGAAGAGATCATCGAGTGTGTGAAGGAGGCCGGCATTGTGGGTATGGGAGGCGCAGGCTTTCCCACTTTTATCAAGCTTTCGCCCAAGGAGCCTGAGAAGATCGATTATGTGATNGCAAACTGTGCGGAGTGTGAGCCTTATCTGACTTCNGACTATCGCAGAATGATNGAGGAGCCGGAGAANCTGGTNGGCGGTCTTAAGGTTTCTCTGCAGNTGTTTGAGAATGCAAGNGGCATCNTGGCAGTGGAGGACAACAANCCGGACTGCATCGAGATNTTNAAAAATCTGACGAAGGACGAGCCGCGTATCAGCGTNAAGGCGCTTAAGACCAAGTACCCTCAGGGNGCGGAGCGGCAGATNATATATGCNACNACGGGAAGAGCCATCAATTCCACCATGCTTCCGGCGGATGCCGGCTGTGTGGTCAATAATGTGGATACGGTGGTGGCCATCTACCATGCTGTGATCGAAGGAAAACCTTTGATGCACCGTATCGTTACGGTGACTGGAGATGCCATTGCAGATCCCTGCAATTTCATTGTGCGTATCGGGACCAACTACCATGAGTTGATCGAGGAAGCGGGTGGTTTTAAGCAGGATCCCGTGAAAGTTGTTTCCGGCGGGCCGATGATGGGTTTTGCACTCTTTGGGCTGGATGTGCCGACTACCAAGACGGCTTCGGCGCTTTTATGTCTCACTGAGGACGAGGTATCCCGCATGGAGCCCAGCGCCTGCATCAACTGCGGCCGTTGTGTGGAGGTATGCCCGGGACGCATCGTGCCCAGACTTCTGGCGGATTATGCAGAGCATTACGAGGAAGAGGAATTNCTNNCCCANNANGGTATGGAGTGCTGNGAATGCGGCTGNTGCAGNTTNGTNTGNCCGGCNAAGAGGCCTTTGACGCAGACNATCAAATCNATGCGCAAGATACAGCTTGCNAAGAAGAAAAAATAAGAAGAAAGGAGCATAGACTGAAGAGATGAATGATTTAATGAAAGTNTCTTCCAATCCTCATNTCAGATCGAAGTCCACCACNGCAAGCATNATGCTCACCGTGGTGATCGCCCTTCTTCCTACGGCGGGATTTGGTATTTATAACTTCGGACCGAAAGCGCTGCTGTTGATCTTNGTGACNGTGGCNTCCACNGTGTTGACGGAGTTTGCNTTTGAGAAGATCTGTAAGAAAAAAGTGACCATAGGAGATTATTCCGCTGTGGTGACGGGACTGTTGCTGGCATTGAATCTGCCGGTATCCGTACCCTGGTGGATCGGCGTGGTGGGCGGCGTGTTTGCCATTCTGGTNGTTAAGATGCTGTTTGGAGGCCTGGGCCAGAACTTTATGAATCCGGCGCTGGGCGCAAGGTGTTTTCTTTTAATCTCCTTTACCTCCATCATGACTAATTTTGACTGTGACGCGTACACGGGAGCCACGCCTCTGGCGGCTTTGAAGAACGGTGAGGCGGTNAATATCNTGGATATGGTGATNGGCCGTACGGCAGGAACCATCGGTGAGACATCTATGATTGCCATTGTGATCGGCGCNTGTATTCTGATCCTCTTTGGTATCATCGACTTGCGGATCCCCGGCACCTATATCGTGACCCTGGTGATCTTCGTGAGCCTCTTTGGCGGACGGGGACTGGATTGGCCCTACATATCCGCCCACCTTTCCGGTGGCGGCCTGATGCTGGGTGCGTTCTTTATGGCGACAGACTATGTGACCAGACCCATNACAAAAAAGGGACAGTATGTATACGGTGTTCTGCTTGGCGTTCTGACAGGCATATTCCGTATCTTCGGACCCTCCGCGGAGGGAGTATCTTACGCGATCATCCTCGGCAATCTTTTGGTGCCGCTGATCGAGAAGAACACTCTTCCGAAAGCATTTGGTAAAGGAGGGGAGAAGGCATGAAGGAAATGATGAAAAATACAGGGATCCTTCTGNCAATCACTNTGATCGCNGGTCTGCTTTTGGGAATTGTCTACCAGGTGACCAAGGAACCCATCGCAGAGCAGGAGGCGAAGGCGAAGCAGGAGGCATGTCAGGAAGTTTTTGCGGATGCGGCTTCCTTTGAGGCGGTACAGCTTGCAACGCCGGATGCGGCGGCCTGGAGCGGCGAAGGATATGCGCAGGAGAGCGTAGATGAGGTGATGGCTGCTTTGGACAGCGACGGCGCTACCCTTGGCTATGTGATCACGGTGACCACGAAGGAAGGTTACGGCGGGGACATCCAGTTTGCGATNGGTGTGCGGATGGACGGCACTGTGAACGGAATTTCCATCCTGTCGATCTCTGAGACGGCGGGACTGGGTATGCGGGCCGAGGAGGTATTAAAGCCTCAGTTTGCGAATAAAAANGTGGAGAAATTTGAGTATACCAAGAGTGGTGCGGCTGCGGAAAGCCAGATCGATGCGATCTCCGGCGCGACGATCACCACGAATGCAGTGACCAATGGAGTCAATGCGGGATTATATTATTTCCAGACAGAGCTGGGAGGAGGTGACGGCGTATGAGAGAGCGGCTTATAAACGGTATTGTGAAGGAAAATCCGACCTTCGTACTGATGCTGGGTATGTGCCCCACACTGGCGGTCACAACCTCTGCGATCAACGGTCTGGGAATGGGNCTGACCACGATGGTGGTGCTGGCTCTCAGCAATGTTTTTATCTCNCTGCTGCGNAACATTATTCCGGATAAGGTCAGGATTCCGGCTTTTATCGTGATCATCGCCTCCTTTGTGACGATGGTGGAGCTTTTGCTGCAGGGCTTTCTTCCTTTCCTCTATGACGCGCTGGGGATCTATATTCCGCTGATCGTAGTAAACTGTATCATTCTCGGCAGAGCGGAGGCTTATGCTTACAAGAATCCTGTGCTTTTGTCCCTCTTTGACGGTATCGGCATGGGGCTGGGCTTTTCTGTGGCGCTGACCTGTATCGGTGCAGTGAGAGAGCTTCTGGGAGCAGGAGAGGTATTCGGGGTTCATGTGATGCCGGAAAGCTATGTACCGGTGAGCATCTTTATTATGGCGCCGGGCGCATTCTTCGTGCTGGCAGTGCTCACGGCGATCCAGAATAAGGTGAAGATCATCGGTGAGAGAAAAGGAAAAGATATGTCCAAGATCCAGTCCGGCTGCAACAGCGATTGTATGAATTGCGGGGATACGGGCTGCTCGAAGCGCCTTGTAGACAATAAGTCAGGAGAGGAGGCAAAGAAGAATGGTTAAAGAACTGTTAGTGGTCCTGATCGCATCCTCCCTCGTGAATAACGTGGTATTAAGCCAGTTCCTGGGGCTGTGTCCTTTTCTGGGTGTATCCAAGAAGACGGAGACGGCGACGGGCATGGGCGTGGCTGTTATCTTTGTCATTACCCTTGCTTCAGCGGTGGCGGGGGCGATTTATCAGTTTATTCTGTTACCTTTTGATATTGCTTATTTGCAAACCATCGTGTTTATTCTGGTCATTGCGGCCCTGGTGCAGTTTGTGGAGATGTTCTTAAAGAAATTCATTCCGGGCCTGTATCAGTCTCTGGGCGTGTATCTGCCCCTGATCACGACGAACTGTGCCGTTCTGGGTGTGGCGCTGACCAACGTGCAGAAGAACTATGGAATACTGACCGGTATAGTCAATGGTTTCGCGACAGCGGTCGGCTTTACAATCTCCATTGTCATTTTGGCGGGAATCCGGGAGAAGCTGACACACAATGATATACCGGAATCCTTCCAGGGTATGCCCATCGTGCTGGTGACGGCGGGACTGATGGCAATTGCATTCTGCGGATTTTCCGGATTACTCTGATGGAGGTAGAGCGGTATGGATATAGCTGGAATTTTGATGGCTACAGGAATCGTGGGAGCGGTAGGACTTTTTGTGGGACTGTTCCTCGGTGTGGCCGGTATTAAATTTAAAGTAGATGTGGATGAGAGGGAGGAGGCCATTCTGGGCGTCCTTCCCGGAAATAACTGCGGCGGCTGCGGCTATGCGGGCTGCTCCGGTCTGGCAGCGGCCATCGTGAAAGGGGAAGCACCGGTGGGCGCCTGCCCTGTAGGCGGTGAGAAGGTAGGCGTCCAGGTGGCGCGGATCATGGGTGTGGAAGCCGGTGAGAGCGTTCGGAAAGTGGCCTTTGTGAAGTGCCGCGGCGACAAGGAGCGCACCCGCGTGGATTATGACTACACCGGGATTGAGGACTGTGCTATGCTGGCCTTTGTGCCGAACGGCGGTCCCAAGACATGCAAAGATGGCTGTCTCGGTTTCGGAAGCTGTGTGAAGGCTTGTCCCTTTAACGCTATTCATGTGGTAAACGGCGTGGCGGTGGTAGATAAGGAAGCATGTAAGGCCTGCGGCAAGTGCGTAGAGGCCTGCCCGAAGAAACTGATCGAGCTGATTCCCTACAGTGCGAAGCATGTGGTGGCCTGCAGCTCCAAGGAGAAGGGACCTGTGACGATGAAGGCCTGTGATGCGGGCTGTATCGCCTGTCAGCTTTGTAAGAAGAATTGTCCGGCAGACGCGATTGTGATAGAGGATTTCCATGCGATCATCGATCAGGAGAAGTGTACCGGGTGCGGCACCTGCAAGGAGAAGTGCCCGAAGAAGGTAATTGTGTAGGACATAAGGAGAATATGACCATGGACGGACAGTTGAAGAGCGGAACGGTACTCACATCCGAAAGCGGAGAAAGATATACGGTAAAACAATTGCTTGGATCCGGTGGCCAGGGAGAAGTATATTCAGTAGAGGCCGATCATAAGGCGTATGCTTTAAAATGGTATTATAAGAATACTGCCACTAAAAATCAGAAAGAAATACTGGATAACCTTATTCAGAGCGGTCCGCCGGATGCTTCCTTCTTGTGGCCGCAGGATATGATCTTCAGGGCGTATGGAGAATCTTTCGGTTATATCATGCCGCTTCGTCCGAAGAATTACAGAAGCATAGTGGACATGATGAAGAGGAGAGCAGAGCCTTCCTTTTACTGCCTGTGCAGGGCGGCATATCATTTGACGAGAGGGTACAATGCGCTGCATGGAAAGGGCTATAGCTATCGGGATATTTCCTTTGGCAATGTTTTTTTTGATCCGGACACGGGCGATGTCCTGATCTGTGATAACGATAATGTTTCTTATAACGGTGCGAAAACAGGAATCTATGGGACGCCCCGGTTTATGGCGCCTGAGATCGTGACAGGGAAGGAAAAGCCTTCCAGGAATACCGACCTGTTTTCCCTGGCAGTTCTGCTCTTTTATATGTTTATGCTCAATCACCCTTTAGAGGGGAAGAGAGAGGCCCAGATCAAATGCATGGACATTCATGCGATGAACAAGTTATATGGAACGGATCCTCTGTTTATTTTTGATCCGGATAACAAAGAGAACAGACCGCTTGCCGGTTATCAGGACAATGCACTTATTTTCTGGGATCTGTATCCGCAACAGCTGCGGGATCTGTTTACCACGTCATTTACTGTTGGGCTGAAACAGCCGAACCGCAGAATAACGGAAGCCAAGTGGATGGAGACGTTCTCGAATCTGATGTCCGGCATTATGCTCTGTCCGAATTGCGGCTGTGAGGTGTTTTATGATGCGCAGAAAGAAGCGAGCGGGGCAGCGCATACCTGCTGGGGATGTCAGAACGCAGTAACCGTTCCGACAAGGATTGTGATCGGCAAAAATACGATACTGCTTATGTCCAATACCAGACTGTATAAACACCATATTGACGGGAATTATGATATGGAGACCGCAGTGGGAGAGGTGGTTCAAAATCCGAGCAATCCGAAACTGTGGGGCATAAAGAATCTATCAGAAGATAATTGGACATATATTAAGGCGGACGGAACGCAGGTTCCTGTGTCAAAGGGCCGTTCGGCGGCGATTGTAAAAGATACAAAGATTGATTTCGGGCAGTTGACGGGAGAATTTCATTAAGGAGCATAATTACCGGTATGGAAGACGATAAGGTTTTGGCAAATTTGATACAGGANTATCCGGATGCGCTCTCTGACAGAAAGAAGCTGCAGGCTCTGCTTTTGGACTTTTTTCCGCAGGACAAACGAAAAAGGAATCTTTTGCTGCTTACGTTTGACGATGGGATCGTGCATGAAATGAAGGGACTGGTGCAGATGGACAAAATGATCCTGCATCGGTTTGTCAGATCCATCGAGCAGGGATATGATATCAGAACTAAGAGCGCCGAGAATGCCGTCAGTGCGTGGGCAANGGCGTTTGGNCTGTTGACGGAGGANAAAAAAGNNGACAGTCNGCCGNCNGAAGACGGNCAGAAGATNNNGGTCGAAAAAGAATGGGTTCCCTGTGAAAGTGACAGCCTGTATGAATATGAAGAAACGTCAAGNGGCATTAAAATTCTTAAATTCATTGATTTTGACGATCCTGTTATTGTGATTCCCAATACCATTGAAGGGAAGAGGGTAATTGCGATTGGAAACCATGCGTTTAAGGGTTGTGTCGGTATTGAAAAGATCATTATTTCAGACGGCATTGAAATGTTGGGAAACGGTGTGTTTTTAAATTGCAGGGGGTTAAAGGAGGCGGTTTTGCCNGGCACGCTGCGATGTATCGGCACAACGGATCCCACAGGTTGTCCCAAGATATTGGGCAGTCTGACAAAATATGACGGCGCTTTTGAATATACCGGTCTGGAGAAGATAACCATACCGGACAGCGTGAAGTTCNTCGGCGACAATACATTTGCNGGATGNGCGCAGCTAAAGAGGGTCGTACTTCCCAAACTGAAGGAAATAAAGGAAAACACGTTCCGCTGGTGCAGAAGCCTTCAGGAGGTAGTGTTTTCCANGGAACTGGAAGCGATCAGAATATCCGCTTTTGAAGGGTGTGACGCCCTGCGGAAGATTGAACTTCCGGAAGGCGTTACAAGAATTGAAGAAGGCGCTTTTGCAGGCTGTAAAAGCCTGGAAAGTATTTATATACCGGACTCCGTCATTGAGATCGGCGGCGGAAAGGGCACAGGTTTTTTAAAGACCTTCGGAGAACTTGATGAAAGGCATGCAAATTTTACGATACGATGCAATGCGGGTTCCTACGCAATGCAATATGCCAGGGCTCAACAAATCAGATGCGCAGACGCACAAGATTATTAAGGAGGAACGATTATGGGAGAAATGAAAAGACCGGGAGGAGAACTGGCAAGCAGGCCATTACATTTTTTTTGGATCGTGGATTGTTCCGGTTCCATGTACGGGGAAAAGATTGGCACAGTGAATCATGCCATTCAATCGACAATACCGGAGATGGTATCGGCGGCGGAAAATAATCCGAACGCACAGTTGATGATCCGGACATTGAAATTTTCCACGGGCGCTTCCTGGGTGACAAGCAATCCGGTCAATGTGGAGGATTTTGCATGGGATGATCTGGAGGCCGGCGGGGTGACGGATCTTGGAAAAGCCTTTGAACTTTTGGCGGCACAGCTTACGATTCCCCCTATGTCAGACAGAGCGCTTCCGCCTGTGTTGGTGCTGCTTTCTGACGGACAGCCTACGGACGATTATAAGAAGTCGCTGGCGGAATTGAAGAAGCTTCCCTGGGGAAAGAAAGCGGTCAAGATCGCTATTTCCATCGGGCAGGATGCAGACGACGACGTTTTGCTGGAGTTCACGGGCAACAGGGAACTGGTGCTGCAGGCAAACAATGCCGCCGCGCTCACGAAAATGATCAAGTGGGCATCCACCGCTGCTTCTTTAGTGTCAGCTCCGGCAAGCGTTGCGGCGGATCTGTCGGAACAGGATGGTGCCAATCCGGTTATTGTGGATATGGGCGGCAGAATTCCGGACCTGGATGATATTCAGGAAGGTGATGTCTGGTAGAAAGGATGTTGTATATGACACGAAGCGTATTCGGCGTATCTGTACAAGGCGCATCCCATATACGAAGCGGCAAGGAGTGTCAGGACAGTCTCAAAAAAATTCAAAAGGATCACAATACGGTTATTCTGGCGGTGGCGGACGGACACGGGAGCGATGCCTGTCCGTACAGTAAGGCAGGCTCTCATGCGGCGGTGAATGTTTTTTGCAAAATATTGGGAGATTATCTGGATACCTACGCCGAACAGCCGGAAATGCTCTTTACTTTTTTGAAACGGGAGAGCGATACCAAAATAGCGCGGGAGATAGATGCAGAGTGGAAACGNAGGATACTGCGGCTTCACNCGAAACAGAAGCGGGATATCCCCAGGGATGCAGAGAATGATCCGGATAAGAATGCNGTNTACAGGATGTACGGAAGTACGNTGTTGGGNCTGGTTCTCACGCAGGAATTTCTCTTTGCCTTTCAGCTCGGCGACGGAGATATCATAAAAGTGTCGGAGACGGGGATATACCATATCATTGAGGCAGATAAGATTCTTGGAACGGAAACCCATTCNNTCAGCAAAGNGGAATCCTGGAAAAAGGCNGTNACNTTTATNCANAANCAGAAAGAGAATGAGCAGCTTCCCGTAATGTANATGCTNTCTTCGGATGGCCTTGCAAACAGCTACAAAAACGATGAGGAATTCGAGAAAACCTGCAGGGATTACTATACCTTGCTTAAAGAGCACGGCGTAAAGGCAGTGTCCGACAATTTGAAAACATGGCTTCAGGAGACCAGCGAATTAGGCTGTGGTGATGATATCACCGCCCTTTTTGCCTATGATGCGATNTGAGGAAACTGCGGAAAGGAGAATGGCGTTGGCGGAAAAGATGGAAGCGCGGATTGCGTTGTGCAAATGTAAAGAGGGAAGAAATACATACGGTGTACGTTTTGAAAAAGTGGGAGACGGATGGAAGTATACATGGGCGTTTCCCGTGAAGGAGGCNGCTGCGAAGAGAGAACACTACGATGAGACAAAGATCATCGGAGAGATATTCCCTGATCATAATTATCCCGGGTGCCCGTTTTGCAGGACAAAGGATTTCGTAGTCTGCAATTGCGGTAAACTGAGCTGTCATAACGGGGAGGATCAACATTTTACATGTAACTGGTGCGGTTTGTCCGGGACGCTTGGCAGATATGACGGTTCCGGGTTCGGTTCCGGCGGCGATGTATAGACTTTTGGATCAGTGNGGCGGTATATAGATGGCACAGAATCAGGATTTTGTTGTTTACTGATAATTTAGAGTAATGATTGGAAGAGGAGAATACGATGCAGACAGTGAGACTTGGAAAAACAGAGATCGTTACAAATAAAAATGCATTTGGGGCGCTGCCGATTCAGAGGGTTTCCGATGAGGAGGCGGTGAAGCTTCTCAGGAAAGCCTACGAGAACGGGATGACGTTTTTCGATACGGCGCGATGGTATTCAGACAGCGAGCACAAGGTGGGACTTGCCTTTGCGGGAATGCGGGAGAAGGTCTTTATCGCCACCAAGACCGGTGCGCAGAATGCGGAGGGCTTCTGGAAAGATTTAGAGACCAGCCTGGAAAATCTGCAGACAGACTATATTGATATCTACCAGTTCCACAATCCGGCTTTCTGTCCAAAGCCGGGAGATGAGAGNGGGCTTTACGATGCGGCATTNCAGGCAAAGGAACAGGGAAAAATCCGACATATAGGCATTACGAACCATCGGCTGGCGGTAGCCCATGAGGCTATTGAAAGCGGGCTGTATGAGACATTACAGTTCCCGTTCTGTTATCTGGCTACAGATAAGGATGTGGAGNTGGTNGAGAANTGTAAAGNNGCNGANATGGGCTTTATNGCCATGAANGCGCTCTCNGGCGGCCTGATNACCAATTCCGCNGCGGCTTATGCGTATCTGGCGCAGTATGACAATGTACTGCCGATCTGGGGCGTGCAGAGAGAGAAGGANCTNGATGAGTTNCTGTCNTATATTGACAATCCGCCTGGCGATGACGGCNGAGCTGNANNCNCTNATTNANAANGANNGNGANGANCTTCTGGGAGAGTTCTGCNGNGGCTGNGGGTACTGTATGCCNTGNCCGGCGGNCATAGAGATCNGTATGTGTGCAAGGATGTCCTTGCTCCTTCGCCGTGCGCCCTCTGCGGATTATTTAGGGGANGTATGGCAGGAGAAGATGGGCAAGATTGAGAACTGTCTCCACTGTAACAAGTGTAAGGGGCACTGTCCTTACGGCTTNGATACGCCGACACTCCTCGAGAAGAANCTGGAGGATTACAAGAACGTGCTGGCGGGCAAGGTGCAGGTATAGAACTATGTTGAATTGGGGCGTAGCAGTTGCTACGCTCTTTTTATATATGCAAATCAATGAATAAAAATGCATANAAATAANTATAAATGAATAAATATAAAAATANATTGATTTATATGTAATATAATTGTATAATTATAAAAAATACATTGAAAGGAAATGCATTCTTATGAGAACCAAAGTATTTATTGATGGAAGCGAAGGAACGACAGGATTGAGAATTAACGAGCGGTTTCAAAATCGTGATGATATAGAATTATTACATATTAGCCCAGAGTTACGAAAAGATCCGAAAGAGAGAAAGAAAATGATCAATGCGTCAGATATTACCTTTCTGTGTNTGCCGGATGAGGCGGCAAGGGAATCCGTTTCACTGATAGAAAATGATGATGTGGTAATTATCGATGCATCCACCGCGCATCGAACAGAAGCGGGATGGGCATATGGATTTCCGGAATTGTCGGATGCGCATAAAANCGCTATTAAGAATGGAAAACGGGTAACAGTTCCGGGATGCTATGCTACCGGTTTCATATCCTTGGTGTATCCCCTGATAGCAGGAGGGATTCTTCCCAAAGACTATCCGATAAGCAGTTTTGCAATTTCAGGATATAGTGGAGCCGGTAAGAAAATGATTGCGGCGTATGAGTGCGAGGANAGACCAAAAGAATTATCATCAGGAAGAGAATATGCATTGACACAGCAGCATAAGCACCTAAAAGAGATGAAGAAGATCACAGGGCTTGAGCGCACGCCATTNTTTTCACCGATCATTGATGACTATTA
Source organism: Lachnospiraceae bacterium (assembly GCA_014804385.1). Classification (GTDB taxonomy): domain Bacteria; phylum Bacillota; class Clostridia; order Lachnospirales; family Lachnospiraceae; genus UBA3282. The sequence continues at coordinate 20,869 of JAAUZW010000020.1, forward strand.
CAGCGGTATGGTGTTTTCCGTACAATTGTATGCGGATATGTTATCAAAAAAGGGAACGCCTGAATCGCTGTTGAATTATTATGCGGAGTGTTACAAAAATCAGCAGTTCATTAAGGTAAGTGCGGTAGATGATGAGGTTGCAGTTGGGGGATTCCTGGCGGGAAATGGATTGTCTGGTTGGGATGGTTTGAAGATTTATGTGACAGGAAATGAAGAACGAATCGTTATTTCTTCACANTTTGACAATTTAGGAAAAGGTGCGTCCGGCGCGGCNATTCAATGTATGAACATTATTCTGGGATGTGACGAGGCAAAAGGGCTTGATTTGTAATTCGAATAACTTTAATATGAATAAAATATTGTTCTCAATCCTACTGTCACTGGCGATTATTGTAATGGCAGGTCTATTGATTTTTCCTGTGGCTAAGAGGACCCTGCATCTGGACTTTTCTCAGGAGTACCGCAAGGTGGAGGGANNGGACANNATNNGNTTNCNGGATAACTGGAGNGGNNAGGTTTANAGCAGGNCNTTTTGGGGGCTGCGTCCAGTGGGAAGCCGGGAGAACGTGACGCAGGATAGCGGTCTGCCGTTATGGTTGTCTGAAGATGGAGATTGTCAGGCTGTCCAGACGGCAGGTGATGGTGGTCTTTGGTATGGGTACGATTCACAGGAGGGACATATATTTCTGGGACATGTCGTGGGAGAGATTGAGGAAATTTATGACACGCAGTATTCCGTGAGCCAGATCACGCTTTCACCGGACGAACGTTACATTTTGTTTTGCGAGATTGAGTATGGTGTGAATGGCGGCTACTCCACAGATGAGGAATATTGTTATTATCGTGTGATTGACCGAGAGGATGGGGAGCAGTGTACGATTTATTCCGGGTATCGGGAGTGGTATCAGGTGTATTGGNAGGATTAAATATTTTTAAAACTATTTATGAGGTTGCATTTACTTTTGGCNGCATGTAAGATAAGAGCATATGTTGAAGTAAAATGCAGAGAAGAAGAGGAGGAAAATGCATGTTGAAGAAGGAGACCACGGTATCATAGCAATGGCTATGACATTTCAAATTTAAAATTGTGATAGCCATTGCCTTTCCTAAAGTAAACGATTAGGAGGCGGCTATGAGCTATAAACGGGCGGATGACATTCTGCCGGAAAATATTCTTGAGATCCTGCAGACGTATGTGAGCGGCGAAGCAATCTATGTGCCTAAGAAGAAAGAGTGCAGAAAAAGATGGGGATCGTCCACAGGTGTGAACGANAANCTTCGNATNAGAAATGAACAGATTTTGGAGCAGTATCAGAANGGCGCTTCCACNAAAGAACTGGCGCAAANATATTATCTGACGGAAAAGAGCATACAGAGGATTCTCAGGGAAATGCAAGTGAAACCTCCTACAAAGNNNCANAGTTTTAGCGTGGGAGGAAATAAAATTGAATAGAGANAATAAAAGAAAAACNTTTGAAAANGGATATTACAAAAATCATGCCTGCGAGGAAATTTTTGTCTGCAAGGTNTGNGGACGGCAGGTGNTNCCGGACGGTGCNGGNAGNAAACACAGAAANCANTGNCCGAACTGTCTGACNAGNTTACATGTGGACATAGAGCCGGGNGACCGCGCNTCNGACTGCGGCGGCTATATGGAGCCTGTGGCAGTCTGGGTCAGAAAAAACGGAGAGTGGGCAATCATACATCGTTGCCGCCAGTGCGGTCAAATGAGTTCTAATCGGATCGCGGCTGACGATAATCCCATGAAGCTTATGTCCATTGCAATGAAACCGCTTACATCATCCCCGTTTCCGCTGGAACGGATTGAAGAGATGACAAGGCTGATGGGCGGGGAAGGAAGGATATCCTAGAATCATGTGTCATTGCGGCAAATTGCTCTGACAAGGTAAGTATGAAAAAAGAGAGAAGAGATTCTCTCTTTTTTTATGTCATGAGAAAACATTTCAAAATTCTAAGGAAAAGGAGGTTTAAGCAATTTATAATAAAATTGTGTGTATATTCGTGGTAAAGTAATATTGTTAGTTATTTCAGTAAACTGGATAGTAAAGTTTGATAAATCTGGAATTTACCAGATATAAAACCTGAAGGGAGGCTTACATATGAGAAGATATGTTATGTTTGCATAGCATCGGCTATTGCAATGTAAAATTAATTGTTATAGCCAATGCTGTTTCTAAAAATATACTTATTTAGGAGGCAAACATGGGCTATATAAAAGCAGAAGAGATTCTGCCTATTGAAATAATTGAACTGATACAGCGGTATGTTGACGGAACAAACATATATATTCCGAGGAAGCAGGAAAACAGACAAAAATGGGGAACAAAAACCTCTTACAAGTGTGAATTGCAAAATAGGAATCAAATGATTTATAAAGACTATTTAGCCGGCGAGCCTGTTTGTGAACTGGCGAAGAATTATTATCTATCCCCCAAAAGCATACAGCGAATTATCAGACAGAAAAAAGAGGAATGTGAGCTTGCGTAAATGCGGCTCACGTTTTTTTATAATAAAGGATAGGGTGTATGTATTCAAAAATATCTGGTAAACTATGAAAAACAAATTGGAGGAAATATGACAAATGGAAAAGAGAGTTTAATCAAAATTTAATGGAAATGCGTGTGTGCTTGTGGTAAGATAATGACGTTGAACAATTCAACAGATCGGGATTTAAAGTGTGAATTAGGAGATAAAAATAATGAGTAACTATATTAGAAAGAATATGATACCAATCATAATAGAAACCGCGTTCATCATATCTTGCTTTATCATTCCAACGGAATATTTTATTTATACTAATTTTATCTTTTACTTGTTATTGCTAGTGTATTTCTGCATAAAGAAAGATTTTTCGTTGAAAGAATGGTTAAATAACATAAAGAGTGGAAAAGGATTTTGGAAACAAGTAATTATTACAGCATTTCTTTTTATTATGGCAATTATAATAACAATGATTTTAGAAAATATATTTCCAAAATACAATACCGGAATGATTGCACTAAGAGGGAACAGTGGGTTAACATTAACAATATTTGCAATATCTACAATATTATTGCCAGCAATTACGGAAGAAACATTTTATAGAAAAAATTTGATCTCTTTTCAGAGCAAAGGAATACTCCTGATTACAACTTTATTAAGTATGTTCTTGTATGCTTTAGAACATTCATTGACGATATGGGGAATATTTTTAACTATGATATGGGCATTACCATTAAGTATTTCGTATATTAAGACTAAAAATATATATGTACCAATGACAGCACATTTTATAGGGAATTTATTGGGAAATGGAATAGACGTTATTATGGCTATCATTTTAATAATATAGGTTCCATAAAAATCGATATTTGCAGAGGAATATTATGGAACTGAAAACACTTAGACTATATATTCGCGATTTACGAGAAGATGATTGGATACAAATGAAAAGTCTGTTCATCGACTTTAATGATTCAAAGTATGCCGCTTATGACAGACCTCTGCCCACAGAGGATGCAGAAATAGAAGCATTGACAAAACAATTTGTTGAAAACAGCTTATTTTTTGCAATACATTTACTGGATAAAAATCAGATGATTGGCTATGTATGCTTTCATAAAGAGGAAGAACAATATGATTTAGGATACTGTTTTCATTCGACATATCATTCAAATGGATATGCATATGAAAGCATAAAGGCACTTATTGATTATTTTGTTCGAGAATATAAAGCAATTACATTTACAGCGGGAACAGCGCTTGCCAATATACCATCTTGCAAATTGTTAGAAAAATTAGGCTTTGAGTGCGTTTCGACGGAAGAAATATCATTCAATGAAGATTTTTCATTCGAGGGTGGGAATTTTATATTGAATTTACAATAGACAACTTCGTGCTTGTCTAAATAACCTATCCAACAGATTAGGGAAAGTTCTCGGAGCGGTACTGTGTGCCGTCCTTTGTGATCAAGAGATATGCCACGTTCTCCCTGTCGAGATACTGCCGTCCTTCCTCAAGCCCCATGCAAAGGCAGGAAGTGGAGAAGGCGTCCGCTTTTGTGGAGGACTCACAGATAATGGTCACACTGGCCAGTTCGTTATCCACGGGATAGCCTGTGGAGGTGTCCAGAACATGATGATAGAGGGTGTCCCCCTCATAAAAATATCGCTCATAGATACCGGAGGTCACCACGGAAGTATTCCGGACCTCCACGGTGTCCAGGGCTGTTCCTTCAGGGGCGAAGGGCTCTTGAATACCGATCCGAAAGGGAGAGCCGTCCGGTTTTTCGCCGATGGTGATCACATTGCCTCCCAGACTGATGCAGGCGCTCTCGACACCCTGTGAGAGCAGATACTCCTTCATTTTGTCGGCGATGTAGCCCTTGGCGATGAATCCCAGATCGATGGCAGCCTTCGGATCTTGTAGAGTGACGGTGTTATAGACGGGTTCTCCGGTCTCTTCTGATGGGCTGACGCCAAAGCGGATGGTATCGTAAGAGACATGGGAGAGAGCCTCTTTGACGGCGGTATCTTTCGGCACCTGTGCCTTCTCTTCGGAGCGGAAGTTCCAAAGCTCGCTGACAGGGCGGATGGTGGGATCGATTCGTCCCTCTGTTGTGTTAGCGTAGTCCACTGCTGTCACAAGAAGGGAGACCGTCTCCTCTGATACTGTGACGGGTTTGCCGTTTCCATGGTTGATGCTCCACACATCGGAGCCCTCTTTGGTTGCACTGAAAAGGGTCTCATATTTTTCCGCCAGTGCAAAACACCCGTCCAGAATAGCCTCATCCTCCGTATCATACAAAGTGATTTGAATTACCGTATCAAAATAGAAACCTGTGCGGGAGATGGGTTCTGTATTTTTTGTACAGCCAATCATCATGGATGTAATGGATAATAGTAAAATAAATAAAAGAATGATATGCAATTTTGCTCTTGTTTTTTTTCCCAGATTCATTTAGCTGTTTTTTACCTTTCGAAATTTGCCATTTTGTTGATATCATGGTATCATAACATCGAACAAAAAAACAGAGCAACAGAGGAGTGTTTTAGAAAATGAAATTACCGGGGGAAGAGGAAGCAGGGGGCGGCATGGGTCCCTCCGTGATCTATATGATCGTCGGCGTATCCGCCTTTATCCTGATCGTTCTGTTGGCCGTATTTCGCAATAATGACAAAAAAAGGAGCAGCAGTGAATATCTGCAGGAGATGCGGAGTCAACAGGAGACAGCTGTGCAGGAAGAGGAACGTGCGATTCAGGAAGAGAAGGAAGCGGCGCCCAAGCTTCGGGCGGAGGATCTGGATTTCTGGGATATGTATCCGGAAGAGACCGAAGAGCCTGAGGAAGAGAAAAAGACGGCGGAAAGTTCTAATAGAAATCCTTACACGGAGAAAGCCGAAAAGGAGAAGGAAAAGGATAAGGAGGCGGAGCGCCAGAAGGAAGAGGAGGAGCGCAACGATCCTGCCACGGACGGCAAGCACACTCTGATCACGAACCGTGACGGTTCGGAGGAGTGGGTGCTGATCAGCCCCTATCTGAAAAAGAATACCTATGATTTTACCAACATGGAAGATAAGGCCGGACTGAAGCGCTATATAGAGAACGGCAGAAAAACCTCCTACGTGGGAGTGGATATTTCCAAACATACGGGTAAGATTTATTTCCCAAGCCTCAAGGCGGCAGGGGTGGATTATGTGATGATCCGGTTGGGAAGCCGGGGCTATAGCACGGGACAGATCACGCTGGATGAGAATTTTAAGGAAAACATCGAAGGAGCGATAGAGGCACAGCTGGATGTGGGAGTTTATTTTTATTCTCAGGCAATTTCCCAGGATGAGGCGGTTCAGGAGGCAAATTTTGTGGTGCAGAATCTGGAGCCCTACAGGGGAAAAGTGAAATATCCCGTTGCCTTTAACATGGGTTTTGTGTCCAATGATAAATCCAGAATAGAGGGGCTGAGCAGAGAGGATAAGACGGCGGTGACGGTCAGTTTTTTGGAGGGCGTTAAGGCGGCGGGCTATGTGCCCATGGTTTATGGCGATAAAGAATGGCTGCTCAAAGAAGTGGATCTGACCAAGTTGCAGGATTTTGATGTGTGGCTTTCTCAGGAGGAGGATATTCCCGATTATCCTTATCTGTATACTATGTGGCAGTATGATACAGACGGTGTATTAAATGGAATAGACGGCGGGGCGGACTTAAATATCTGCTTTGTCGGCTATTCGGAGCGATAATTCATCAGGTGGGGAGCCACCCGGATAGAAGCATAGAGGTCGGCGTAGGCGTCGGGGGTCATCCCCTCCATATAGTTGGGGGTGTAAGCCTTGTCTATGCCGGCTTTTTTTAGCAGATCAATGGCTTTATTGTAGGCAATGGCAGCCTCAACCTCTGAGTCGTAAGTGCCTACCTTTACGTTGCCCTTCACATGGATCTTTACCTGATAGCAGGTCCGGCCTTTTTTCTGTACCGCGCATACGCCGTGGAAACGGTTGATGATCTCAATGTTTTCATAGCGCAGATCATTGCGATTGCCATTGATAAAGCGGTAATCCCGGCCCTCCACCGCATAGTTTTTGATGCCATAGCGGCTCATAATATTGATCTGCATACCGTAGTCTGCAACGAAATAATGACCGCCGCGCCGGGAGATCCTGCGGGAGGAATAGTAGAACAGATCATCTTTGTCAAAGATGAAGTGCTCTTCCGGGGAGAAAAAGTAATAGAAAAAATGGGGCCTGATATAAATGGGAGAGGAAAAGTAGATGCCATTGTCCCGAAAATTGATCAGACAGACCCACTTGGAAAAGGCCAAAGGAGAATCCTCTGCATAATCTTCCAGATGTATGGAGGTGTCTTTTAAGAGCGCAGAGGCAGTCAGATAGATCTCGTGCGCTTTTTGTTTATCGTCGTGGCTGCCNAGACTGATATGNTTATTGCGATAAGTTAATGAAGNGCGAAAGTAAGTGGATCCGTCCCNTCGCACAGCGGTATAAACGCCGGGTAATGGCTGCTCCATGCTGCNACCTCCTTTTTTATATGATTGTACCATTTTTGAGAAAAAAAACAAATTCAGAAATATTTTTCCTTTTCTCTGCATAAAATACTGTTGAGAAGCGTTGGGACCGGCTGTCGGTTCCCGNANNAGNGCGCNGNGNCNGCGTTNTGGCAGNCGNNNNGCAGCNGNATANGTAAGGAGAANAGATGTACAGGAAATATATNACAGGCTTNCTTCTGGCGGGAATGANGATATTATCNTCATGGATCTGTGCCAGAGAGCTGAAGATCGACCGGATATCGGCCAAGCCTGCTTTTCGCATGGAATACCTGGACACNTCGATGGAGGAGGACAATCAGAGCTTTGTGGAAATGCTCGAGAGCGTATCNTCCGGTCAGCGAGTCGTGGANTATGAGGTNTTGGAANAGACGAAGAAGTATCANCTGTCGGACAAGGACTATGAGGCGCTNCTTCGGATCGTGGAGGCGGAAGCAGGCGGAGAGGATCAGNACGGNAANCTTCTGGTGGCNAATGTGGTGTTNAANCGGGTGAATAACGAGTCGTTTCCCGATACGGTGTGGGATGTGGTCATGCAGAGNGAGCAGGGGATCGCCCAGTTTTCNCCNACNGTGGATGGCCGNTATCAGAATGTNCNTGTNAGNGAGGATACGNTGGAAGCGGTNGAGCGCGCCTTGTATGGNGAGGATATCTCTCAGGGNGCGTTGTATTTCTGNGCCCGNGAGAAGGCGGANTCNGATCGNCTGAAATGGTTTGACCGAAAGCTNACGAGACTTTTTTCCTATGGAAATCACGAGTTCTTCCTCTAGGAATTCTTGCACGGTATGAGAAAGTGTGATAACATATACGATGGCAATGAGCAGTGACCGAAGCGGAGCGTAGACAGCCCGTGAGCGAGATGAAGCGAAGCGGAATCGAGCTGCACTGCGAAAAAAGAAGAACAGTAGGAGAAAAACCATGGAAGTATTATACAGCAGCACCAGAGACANAANCAGAACAGCGACCGCATCCCAGGCNATCCTGCAGGGATTNTCGGAGGACGGAGGNCTTTTCGTACCGGANCACATTCCGGCNCTCGANTGNACCATGANAGAGTTTGCNGGCAAGACCTATCAGGAGACGGCCTATGAGGTTATGAAGCTGTTTTTGACAGACTTCACGAAGGAGGAGCTGCAGGGCTGTATNGCNCGGGCCTATGACGCGAAATTTGANACGGAGGAGATNGCNCCTCTGGTGGAAGCGGAGGGGGCCTATTATCTGGAGCTGTTCCACGGCGCGACCATCGCCTTCAAAGATATGGCATTGTCGATTTTACCCCATCTGATGATCACTGCCGCGAAAAAGAATCAGGTGAAGGACGAGATCGTGATTCTGACGGCTACTTCGGGTGATACGGGGAAAGCGGCTCTGGCAGGCTTTGCCGGTGTGGAAGGGACGAAGATCATTGTCTTTTATCCGAAAAACGGCGTCAGCCCCATTCAGGAGAAACAGATGGTGACCCAGAAGGGTAACAATACCTTTGTGGTGGGAATCCATGGTAATTTTGATGACGCGCAGACGGGTGTAAAGCAGCTGTTCAATGATAAAGAACTGGCGGCGCAGATGGCGGAGCAGGGGCTTCGGTTTTCTTCTGCCAATTCCATCAATATCGGCAGACTGGTGCCTCAGGTAGTCTACTATGTCTACGCCTATGCGAAGCTTTTACATGAGGGCAAGATCGAGGATGGCGAAAAGATCAACGTGGTGGTTCCCACAGGAAATTTCGGCAATATTCTGGCGGCCTTCTATGCGAAAAATATGGGAGTGCCGATTAACAAGCTGATCTGTGCCTCCAATGAGAATAAGGTGCTTTATGATTTCTTCATGACAGGAGATTATGACAGGAACCGTGAATTTAAGCTGACCAGTTCTCCTTCTATGGATATCCTGATNTCCAGCAATCTGGAGCGGCTGATCTATCGCATTGCCGGAAACGATGCGACAAAGAATAAGGAGCTGATGCAGGCACTCACAAAGGACGGCAGCTATCAGATNACAGAGAGCATGAGAGAACAGCTTGCGGACTTTTATGGCAATTTTGCAGATGAAAAAGAAACCGCGGACAGGATCCGTTCCCTCTATGAAAATACAGGCTATGTGCTGGATACCCATACGGCGGTGGCAAGCGCGGTCTATCAAAAATATGTGGCGGATACGAAGGATGAGACAAAGACTGTGATTGCTTCTACAGCCAGCCCATTTAAATTTACCAGAAGCNTTATGAACGCCATCGATCCGAAATATGACGCGATGGAAGATTTTGAACTGGTGGACGAGCTTTCCAAAATCGGAAATGTAGCGGTGCCGAATGCCATCGAGGAAATTCGGACAGCGCCGGTGCTGCATGACAACGTGTGTGATAAGACAGAAATGAAAGCAATCGTAAAACAGTTTCTTGGCATAGAATAAGGCAGAAGGATGTATATAGTTATGAGAAGATTCAGAATTTTATTTGCAGGTACATTGAGTTTGTGTATGTTATTGTTTGCAGGTACGGTAGATTATGTCAGGGCGGCGGAACTGCCAGTGGTACAGACGGATAGTACGAAAGTCGATACAAGACCGGATTATGTGGTCTATGTGAACAGGGCTTTGAATTGTATTACTGTTAAGCAGCAAAACGAAGACGGGTCTCTGACCGCGATAAAGGCGATGGTGTGTTCCTGCGGACGAGAGGGATCTTCCACACCGGAAGGAACGTTTCGCACATCCAATTATTATGCATGGCGTAAGATGGTGGATAATACCTACGGCAGATATGCGGTACGGTTTAACGGAAAGATCCTGTTTCATTCCGTGCCGTACATAGAGGATTCACCGGATACATTAGAGTGGGAAGAATANAATAAACTGGGAGAAANCGCATCGCTGGGCTGTGTNAGATTAGCGGCGGAAGATGCGAAATGGATTTANGATAATTGTAAGCGGGGAACGAAGGTAGTCGTATATTCTGATACAGAAGAAGCCGGAGAACTCGGAAAACCGACTGCACTCAAAATAGAGGCGGACTCTCCATACCGGACATGGGATCCGACGGATTACAGTGAGGATAATCCCTGGCTTGGCGAGGCGGGCATTGTAGTGACTCCGTTTACGGGAACCATGGATGAGTTTGACTATGTGGCATATGCGGACCGGTATCCGGATCTTCGGAAAACCTTCGGCTATGATAAAGAAGCNTTATACGAACACTATGTCACTTGTGGAGTAGATGAGGGAAGAATTGCAACAGGCATCAACTAGCTTATGTGAAAGAAAAGAGAGCATTTGCCATAACCGGAAGTGGTTATAAGGCAATGCTCTCTTTGTTGGTTTCAAATGTGTTGTCTGTCATGCATTTCTCTGCCGCAGCATCTCATAATCTCTGTCCACACAGATCGTCTTGTAAGCGGGACGAATGATCTTGCCGTTGTTGGCAAGCTCCTCCATACGGTGAGCGCTCCAGCCCACGATCCTGGCGATGGCAAAAATCGGTGTGTAGAGCTCCATCGGCAGATTGAGCATATCGTAAACGAAACCGGAATAGAAGTCCACGTTGATGTTGACGCCTTTGTAGATGGGACGCTCTGCTGCGATGAGCTCCGGAGAAAGCCGTTCTACCAGAGAGTAGAGGGCAAATTCCTCCTGCAGTCCTTTCTCCTCGGACAGCTGTTCCACGAAAGATTTGAAAATGACAGCACGGGGATCGGATTTGGAGTAGACGGCATGTCCCACACCGTAGATCAGTCCCGCGTGGTCAAAGGCTTCCTTGTGCAGAAGCTTTTTCAGATAATCGGCAACTTGTCCCTCATTGGTCCAGTCGGAGACCTCCCGTTTNAACTCATCAAACATCTTGACCACCTTGATATTGGCACCGCCGTGGCGGGGGCCTTTTAGGGAACCGATGGCCGCNGCGATGACAGAGTAGGTGTCTGTCAGGGAGGAGGTGACAACATGNGTCGTAAAGGAGGAATTGTTACCGCCGCCATGCTCCATATGCAGGATCAGGGCGATGTCTAAAATCTTTGCCTCCAGTGGTGTATATTTACTGTCGGGGCGCAGAATATGCAGGATATTCTCTGCATTGGAAAGCTCCGGCTGGGGCAGNTGAATGTAGAGACTTTCTCCGTTGTGATAGTGGTTGTAAGCCTGATATCCGTAAATAGAGAGCATCGGGAAAAGGGCGATCAACTGCAGACACTGTCTGAGCACATTGGGAAGCGATGTGTCGTCCGCTCTGTCATCGTAGGAATAGAGAGTCAGCACACATCTTGCCAACGTGTTCATCATGTCATTGCTGGGCGCCTTCATGATAATGTCTCGCACGAAGCCAGTGGGCAGAGAACGATAACTGTTTAATAATTTGGTAAAAATGGCAAGTTCTTCGGCATTCGGCAGCTTGTCAAAGAGGAGAAGATATGTCACCTCCTCAAAGCCGAAACGGTTATCGGCAAAAAAGCCGTTTACCAGATCCTTTACATTATAGCCCCGGTAAAAAAGCTGACCGTGGGTGGGAATTTGTACGCCGTCCACGACCTTATTGGCGCGCACGTCGGAAATATTCGTCAGACCTGCCAGTACGCCCTTACCGTTTAGGTCGCGCAGTCCCCTTTTGACGTCAAATTTTGTAAAAAGCTCTGTATCAATAACGCCGGCTTGTTCGCTCATGTTTGCAAGTCGAACGATCTCAGGTGTGATCTCAGAAAAACTGTTCTGTTCCATACTATGTACCTCCTTTCCATACACTAACGACTCTATCATACCATGAAAAAAATGGCAGAAACAAGCGAAAACGGGAAATTAACAGAATTTTAATATTTGCGCTTCTCCTTTTTTGTGTGGAAATTTCAGACTGCAGCGATTACAATAGTAAATGAAACGGATCATAACTTATACAGAAATGGAGATTGCTATGGATAAGAGAGAGATTTTAAGGCGGGTAGATCATACACAGTTAAAGGCTTTTGCCACCTGGGAGGATATCGTTACCCTATGTGATGAGGCTATCGAAAACGGGACGGCTTCGGTCTGTGTGCCGCCCACCTATATAGGGCGGATTCACGAACAGTACGGGGAGAAGATCAATATCTGTACAGTGGTAGGTTTTCCGCTGGGATATTCCGTGACGGAGGCGAAAGTGGCGGAGACGAAGAAGGCCATTGAGGACGGCGCAGAAGAGATCGACATGGTAGTCAATATCAGCGATGTGAAAAACGGCCTCTACCAGAAGGTGGAGGAGGAAATTCGTANCCTGAAGNAGGCATGCGGCGACAAGATCCTGAAGGTCATTATCGAGACCTGTTATCTGACCGAGGCGGAAAAGATCGCCATGTGTGAGGCGGTGACAAAGGCAGGGGCAGACTACATCAAGACATCNACAGGATTTGGCACGGGCGGCGCCACCATAGNGGATGTACGGCTCTTTAAAGAACATATCGGCCCGAATGTGAAGATCAAGGCGGCAGGCGGTATTTCCACGNTGAAGGATCTGGAAGCNTTTGTGGCAGAAGGATGCGATCGGATCGGTACGTCGAGNGCAGTTGGACTATTGCGTTAGCGGGAAGCNGGCAGTTTAGGAATTATTTATATTTATTTGGTCAATTTTTCCTATTTTCTGTTTGAGTTTTTTCGCTGAAAGCGGTATAATGATTTTAACTGGGAGTATATGTGACTATGCCCCGGAGAACGATCCGGAGACAGAAAGGAGCATAATTATGAACTTGGGTATAAGAGTATCTCAAAAGATCCAGGAGAATCAAAAGAATCTTTTTGGGATATATTCTCATCTTTCCAGTGGAAAGAGGATCAATACGGCGAAGGATGATGCGGCGGGTTTAGCCATCGCGCGGCGGATGAAGACTCAGGAGACAGGGCTTCGTGCCGGTGCGGAGAATGCCGGCATGGCTATGGGAGTTGCCAATGTGGCGGAGGGCGCTCTGGGCGGTATGTCTGACTATCTGCAGCGGATCCGTGAGCTTGCGGTCAAGTCTATGAACGGTATCAATTCCGACGCTGATAAACAGATCTATCAGAAGGAGATCGATCAGCTCAAGCAGGGGATCGAGTCTCTGGCGAGAGATACCAGTTTTAATGAGCAGACNCTTTTGGACGGCAGTATGGCGGATATGGCGGTTGCCACNTCTCCCAATGGCGGCAGTATGCATATCCAGATGAAAAATTCCACGCTGGAGGCTTTGGGCATCGCCGATCTGGATGTCACATCCAAGAATTTCAGTCTGGATGCCATAGACAAGGCGATGGATATGGTTTCGGAGAGAAGGAGCAGTCTGGGCGCTTCTACGAACGCTCTGCAGTATACTCGGAATTATAATAATTCTGCGGCAATCAATCAGCTTTCTTCCAGAAGCCGTTTGGAGGATCTGGATTTCCCCAAAGCGATCGCCAAGAAGAAGCAGGAGGAAGTGCTGGGTAAGTATCAGATGTCTATGCTTCGGAAACAGATGGAGGAGAAGAAGAAGTCCCATACGGCGTTGTTTTAATTTCGCGGCGGGCAGGCCTATTGATTTTTAAGGCTTTATCATGTATAATAAAGTAATTTTATTATAAATATTAAAGAAAAGAGGTAAAATGCGAGATGGCAGAGATCAACTTAAGCAAGTATGGCATCACCGGAACTACGGAAGTAGTGCACAACCCTTCCTTTGAGATGCTGTTCGAGGAAGAGACCAAGGCTGGTCTGGAAGGTTTTGAGAANGGNCAGGTNACTGANCTTGGCGCAGTGAACGTTATGACCGGTATCTACACAGGACGTTCCCCCAAAGATAAGTACATCGTAATGGATGCAAATTCCAAGGACACTGTATGGTGGACCTCCGATGAGTATAAGAACGACAACCATCCTATGACAGAGGAGACATGGGCTACTGTAAAGGATATTGCTAAGAAGGAGCTTTCCGATAAGAGACTGTTTGTTGTGGATGCTTTCTGCGGCGCAAACAANGATACNCGTATGGCTGTTCGNTTTATCGTGGAAGTTGCATGGCAGGCACACTTTATCAAGAACATGTTCATCCAGCCCAGCGAGGAAGAGCTGGAGAGCTTCGAGCCTGATTTCGTTGTTTACAATGCTTCCAAGGCAAAGGTTGAGAATTACAAGGATCTGGGTCTGAATTCCGAGACCTGTGTAGCTTTCAACATCACAAGCCGTGAGCAGGTTATCATCAATACATGGTACGGCGGCGAGATGAAGAAGGGTATGTTCTCCATGATGAACTACTATCTGCCTTTGAAGGGTATTGCTTCCATGCACTGCTCCGCAAATACAGATATGAACGGTGAGAATACGGCAGTGTTCTTTGGACTTTCCGGCACCGGTAAGACCACCCTGTCCACAGATCCCAAGCGTCTGCTGATCGGTGATGATGAGCATGGCTGGGATGACAACGGTGTGTTCAACTTCGAGGGCGGCTGCTATGCTAAGGTTATCAATCTGGACAAGGANTCCGAGCCNGATATCTACAATGCNATCAAGCGCGACGCTCTGTTGGAGAACGTTACNGTAGATGNAAACGGCAAGATTGATTTTGANGATAAGAGCGTGACCGAGAATACTCGTGTTTCTTATCCNATCAACCACATTAACAATATCGTACGTCCCGTATCTTCCGCACCGGCAGCTAAGAATGTAATCTTCCTGTCTGCAGATGCGTTCGGCGTACTTCCTCCTGTATCTATCCTGACACCGGAGCAGACACAGTACTACTTCCTGTCCGGCTTTACGGCTAAGCTGGCTGGTACAGAGCGTGGTATNACAGAGCCTACACCTACTTTCTCCGCTTGCTTCGGACAGGCATTCCTGGAGCTGCATCCTACAAAGTACGGTGAGGAGCTNGTTAAGAAGATGGAGCAGAACGGCGCTAAGGCATATCTGGTAAATACCGGATGGAACGGCACCGGCAAGCGTATTACCATTAAGGATACCCGTGGCATCATTGATGCGATTTTGAATGGTGATATCCTGAATGCGCCTACAAAGAAGATTCCTTACTTTGACTTTGAGGTTCCTACAGAGCTTCCCGGCGTAGACACCAATATCCTTGATCCTCGGAATACATATGCAGATGCTTCTGAGTGGGAGACCAAGGCAAAGGATCTGGCAAGCAGATTTGTTAAGAACTTTGCAAAATATGAGGGCAATGATGCCGGTAAGGCATTGGTTGCTGCTGGTCCTCAGGTATAATATTAAAAACAGCATGAGCCTGGAGCGACGGACGATATGTCCGTCGCTTTTTTTGGTATTTTGAATTGTATGAGACAGAGTTTGTACGTTCAAATAGCGGCCATTGTTGAAGAAATATATAAAATGTGGTATGATGTATTCAGTAGAATACTGTTAGAAAATGTTGTAAAAGAGAAATAAGATACAGGAGGAAACGATGTATCATTGTCAAATTTGTTTTTATATGATCACAGGACAAAATGAGCTGTTTGCTGCGTTGAAGCAGATTTCCCCGCTTCCGCATTTTACGCACGAATATCTGCAGAGCGCTGGGGCAGATGCGGCGCTGACAGAAAGAGCGGACGTGATTCTGGCAGATTTGCGGCAGATGCATGTGGAAGAGACGCTTGCGTTCCTTCTTTCTCATAAGAAGAAGGATGCAGAACTGATTTTGCTTGCGGATAAAGAGCAGACAGAGCTTTTGGCGGCAAAGGAAGATGCGGAGATCGCGGATATCTGGGTGATGCCATTGTCGGAAGCAGAGCTGAGTTTTCGTTTGATCCGTTGGCAGAAAACCTACAAGATAGGTAAAGATTTCTGGCAGACGCAGAATTATCTTGATGCGGCAATCAACAGTGTTCCTCATCTGATCTGGTATAAGGATAAAGAGGGTGCACATGTGAAAGTGAATGAGGCGTTCTGTAAGGCGGTCAATAAGACGATGGAACAGATTGAGGGACGCGGACACTATTATATTTGGGATATTGATCCGGAGGAGTATGCCAAAGGCGAATTTATCTGCATGGAATCGGAATATGAGGTGATGGAGAAAAGGCAAACCTGTATTTTCGATGAGAACGTAAAGATCGGAGACAGTATGCGGCAGCTGAAAACCTACAAAACGCCGTTGTTTGATCTGGATGGCAGTGTTATGGGAACCGCGGGCATTGCCATAGATGTGACACAGGAACGTCTGTATCATCAGATGATGATTAAAAATGCGAATACGGATTTCCTTACAGGTCTTTATAACAGACGATATTTGTATGAGTATATAGAGAAAGCGCCGGCAGGAAATATGACGGTGTTCTGTATTGATCTGGATCATTTTAAGAGTATCAATGATATCTATGGACATCAGGAAGGTGATCGTGCATTGGTTCTCACGGCAAAGACTCTTCAGACAAATATACCGGATGATGGTCTGATCGCGCGTACGGGCGGCGATGAGTTTCAGGTGGTGATGTTTGGAACGCATACGTTGGAGGAAGTGGAGGAAATGAGACAGACGCTAAAAGCGCGGATCGATGCGGAATATGTGAAGGATGAACATTTACAGAAAATATCCGCAAGCGTAGGGGCAGCATACTCTCAGACGGGAAAGGAAACTTATGATCAGCTGGCCGGAGAGGCGGATGCGATGATGTATCGGGAGAAGGAGAAAAACAGATAATCTGTAAAAAGAGGGGAAGCAGCTATGAAGAAGAAAATAGGTTATAAAGTATATGCGGCTTTGGGCATACTGGCCATATTATATGTTATGACCGTTATTTTAAACGGAATGGCATTGAGGGTGATTCAGGAATATAACAATAATCTTGGAAATGTCTATATGAAGTTGGAGAAGGAGATTGGAGATACCTCATCTGCTTATCAGCAGGTGCAGTTGTATGCGAATCTGATTTATCTGAAAAAGGATACCGAACAGAGAGGGACACTGACAGGACAGCTTCAGGAAGCGATAGAGAGTACGAAACAGGACATGGAACTCGTTCGGGAACTGAGTTCAGAATCCGGCGATGCAGAATTGATTGGCGCGTATGAGACTTATAATGAGGCGATGCAGACATTTCTGGAGTATGGTCAGCATATTTATGACACGGCCACTGCGGGAGACGATGAAACGTTGTGGGATCTGGTCAATAATATATTGTCGGTGAAGACGCCGCTGGAGGAGGCGAAAAATGCGTATGAGACGCTTATGACGGAAAAGGCGGATTATGCGATGCAGCACAGCGAGATCAAGATTAACGGCACTGTTGTTTTCAACTATGCGCTTATGGTAGTATTTATTCTTGTGGCAGTTGCAACGACAGTGAACGTTTCCAGGACTGTTGTGAAGCCTGCAAAGGTATCCGGCGCGGCGCTTCGTGATATCACAAATAAAATTGATGCAGAAGAAGGAGATTTGACAGAGAGAATTCCGGTTCATACAAAGGATGAGGTTGGGCAGATGGCTTCGGGAATCAACCATTTTATGGAACAGCTTCAGGGTATCATGAGGAAGCTGAAGGAAGAATCTGTCAATATGGAACAGTCTGTACAGAGTGTTATGGAGCAGGTCGTAGACTCTAATGAAAATGTGACTAATGTGTCTGCGATCATGGAAGAGATGGCGGCGAGCATGGAGGAGATATCAGCTACGTTAAGTCAGTTGTCCGTTGGGATCAATAATGTATTGAGTGAAATTCAGAATATGGATAATCAGGTACAGGATGGTGTCGGTCTGGTACGAACGATCAAAGAGCATGCAAGCGATATGTATCGAAGTACGGTAGAGGGAAAAGAGAATACGAGCGATATGATCCTGTCTATCAGAGAAAATCTGCAAAAGGCGTTAGATGACAGCCGGAGTGTTCAGAAGATCAATGAAATGGCGAATGAGATTCTTTCTATCACCAATCAGACCAATCTGTTATCGTTAAATGCCTCCATTGAGGCGGCGAGAGTGGGAGAGGCCGGAAAAGGTTTTGCGGTAGTTGCAGGTGAGATCAGAGCATTGGCTGACAACAGCGCGCAGACGGTAAGCAATATCCAGAATATCAGCGGCGTTGTGACGGAGGCAGTTGAAAGGCTTACCAGAAATGCAGAAAATTTGCTTGCGTTTATTGATGAAAATATTATGAAGGATTATGACGGGTTTGTCGAGGTTGTGGAACAGTATGAGAGGGATGCGGACAGCGTCAATGAGATTTTTTCTGTGTTTGCTACGAATACCATGGATATCAATCAGACGATGGAGGCGATGAGTTCCGGTATCAACGATATTTCCATGGTGGTGGAGGACAACGCAAAGGGTGTTACAAGCGTTGCCGACAACATTGTGGTTCTCGCGGCGGCAATTGGAGAGATTCATCAGGAAACGCTTGGAAATCAGGAGATATCAGGGAGACTGAACAAAGAAGTAAGCCGGTTTAAGCAGGTGTAGGGCATTCTGGGTAGAGAAAAGATGAAATAGATGAAAAAAGGTGTATCTAAGAATCTGCTGATTTTTAGATACACCTTTTTGTAATGTTATGAGCGATTGACGCAAGAATACGTTTGTANTATAATAGTATTCATTGNTGGAGGTNNNTNTTNTGGAAGANAAAAAACTNGTTATTCATTCTCAGAAATATNTAAGNGAATCNAAGGTTATTTCCATGAGNCTNCCGNTNGATATGCTGGTGGANNTNGANCGTNTNGCNAAGGAGACNAGNNGNACTCGAAANGAGATCATGCAGCTTTGNCTTGAATTTGCNTTGGAAAATATGGTNATAGAANANTAAGNTNNANAAAGGAGATANTGNGAACTGATATGNNTCAACANATGAAANAAGAAGGTCTTNTAAGTATTATNAAATANGATGGNGACAATGANACGCTTGTCTGGAAACANCCNNTAGANGANTTTAAAATGGGTACGCAGNTGATCGTCCATGAGAGTCAGGAAGCGGTTTTTTTTAAGGACGGACGTGCACTGGATACGTTTGGGGCGGGGCGTTATACATTGGAAACACAGCGGCTGCCGTTGTTAGACCAGTTTTTCAGACTTCCGTCTGATACGGAGTGGACCTTTCATTCAGAAATCTATTATATTAATATGGCAACGCAGATGGGGATCAAATGGGGAACAGATTCTAAAATCCACCTGCTTGATCCGGTTTCCGGTCTTCCCATTGAGATAGGCGCCTGCGGTGAATTTAATCTCCGTGTAAGTAATTCCAGAAAGCTGTTAGTAAAAGTTGTCGGTACGGCATCAACCTTTGAACGGGAACATCTGCTTGGAACCGATGAGGAAAAAGGGTATTTTCGTTCTCTGGTGATCACACAGGTTAAAAGCAGTTTTGCACAGATTATCAAGGAAGAGAATATCAATATTTTAGAAATGGATGCAGAGCTGTTACATATTTCTGAGATTTTAAAGATAAGAATCAATGAGATGCTCGAGGAATACGGACTGACGATGCCGGNCTTCTTTATCAACAGGGTGATCACACCGGAGGAAGATCCAAATTATCGAAGACTGAAAGAACAGTATGCACAGCAATATCTTCTCATCAAGCAGGAAGAAATCAAGCGCAGGGAGGCGGAAGCGGCCGCTGAGCGTAAGGCGGTGGAAGCGCAGACGGAGGCCCGGCTCAAGCTGATCGAAGCGCAGGGTAACGCGGAAATTCTGAAAATCCAGAAGAGTGCTGAGGCGGAGGGATACAGGATGCAGGCAGCTGCCGAAGCTGCGGAAATGCAGATGAAAGGTTATACCTACCAGCAGGAGACTTCCCGTTTGGTTGGTATGGAAGCCATGAAGAACGGGATTGGAAGTGGTACAGGAGGCGCCTCCGTACTGGGAGAACTGGCCGGACTTGGTGTTGGTTTGGGAGCAATGAGCGGTGTTATGAATGTGACAAAGGATGCGCTGTCACCGTTAATGGAGCAGAGTACGCAGATGGGACAGGCGGTAGAGGACATGGTGAAGACAGTATGGAACTGTTCCTGTGGGCAAGTCGGCAATATCGGCAATTTTTGCAGTAATTGTGGCAAGAAGAGGGGCGAATAGAGGATATGAATAAAAAAAGATTGTATGGTTATATTTTGCTTACGCTGGTGTTTCTTATTTATGTTGCAGCCGCAATGCCATTTCACAAAACAGCCATTTGGGGGATTGCGTTTGCTTTCTCTCTGGCTGCATTCTTTTTACAGTTATATACGATACATGTTTTTATAAAAAGACAGGCGCGCATCAAGGACAGATTCTATGATTTTCCACTGCTGAGAGTCAGTGTGTCGTATTTGATCATACAGATTGGCGTTAGCCTACTGATTATGTATTTTTCTGCAAAAGTGCCGATATTTGTGGTTGTACTTGTAGAAGTGATTCTTTTAGCGGTAACGGTTGTGGGGATTTTTGCAGTGCAGGCAGCGAGAGGAGAAGTAATTCGGCAGGACATACAGTTAAAAAAAGAACTGGTGAAGATGGAAGAATTGCAGAAACGTATTAATCGGCTTAGCGTTCAATGCGATGAGGGGCAGATGAGAGAGATGCTTCAAAAGCTGGGGGATGAAGTCAAGTATAGCAATCCTGTCTCAAATGTTACTTCAGAAGAGATCGAAGAGGAGATCACAGTGTTGTTTTCGGAAATAGANGAGAGAGTACTTGACGATGATTTTGAGAATGCTGAAGCCTTGTGTGACCGGATGAGGGGCCTTTTGAGAGAAAGAGATATAATCTGTAAGCACAGGAGTTGAGGAGAGTATAAAAATGTCTGTGTTACTATGTAAAATGTGTGGCGGAGATCTGGATATTACAGAGGGAATGACAACCATAAGGTGTCCTTACTGCGGAACCAATCAGACACTGCCGAAATGCAGCGATGAGCAGAGACTCAGAATGTATGACCGGGCAAATCATTTTCGGCGCAGTAATGATTATGATAAGGCCATGGCTGTGTATGAACAGATTTTAAATGAAGATCAGACGGAAAGCGAAGCCTANTGGTCAATTGTTTTGTGTCGATATGGAATCGAATATGTAGAAGATCCGGCGACACATAAGAGAATTCCCACGGTTAACCGGGCTCAGTACACCTCTATTTTGGCAGATGAAGATTATAAGGCGGCTCTTCGTTATGCCGATGTTGTTCAGGCGGAGATCTATATGCAGGAAGCGGCAGCCATAGATCAGATTCAGAGGGGGATCCTATTGGTATCCCAAAGGGAAGCTCCCTATGACATTTTTATCTGCTGTAAAGAGACAGATGCAGACGGGAACCGGACGAGAGACAGTGTACAGGCCGATGAACTTTATTATGAACTGACACGCAACGGCTTCAAAGTGTTTTGGGCAAGGATCACGCTGCAGGATAAACTGGGTGCCGCATACGAGCCATACATATTTGCCGCACTTCATTCTGCCAGAGTCATGATCGTAATAGGAACCATGCTGGAACATTTTCAGGCAGTGTGGGTGAAAAATGAGTGGAGCCGGTATCTTTCCCTAATCAAAAACGGGGAAAGTAAGATGTTGATCCCGGCATATCGGGATATGGATCCCTATGATCTTCCGGAGGAATTTTCCCATTTACAGGCATTAGATATGTCCAGATTAGGGTTTATGCAGGATTTGTTGTATGGAATCGGGAGAATTTTTAGGAATGGTGAAATGCAGCAGGTAGCTGCTCAACCGAAAAAACCTGATTACATACCTTTGTCTGGGGTCGGAAGAATAGAGTATCAGTCTTTGGATGATCAGAAAATACGCAGTACAGGATGGGAGCCGTATGGCTGGAAATGGGGGATCGTGATAGGAATCCTTCTTGTTCTGTCGATACTGCTCATAAATGCTCCCGGGATTTACCGCCGATTACAAATGAATCGGCAGGAAACGGCGGAGGCGATAGAACAGACAGAATCTGCACAGGAGAGCGCGTTATATTCTGATCTGCAGCAGGATCAGGACATGAACGAGGATGATCTCACTTTTACGGGTGTTTTAGAAAAGTTTGTCGAAAGTGTATTTCAGTGTCCGGCAGAGAATGTCGTTGACAGTCAACTGGGAAAGATACAGCAGCTTGTGATAAGTCGTAAATCGGGAGTGTGGCAGATCGGCTATAGTTATGAGGCGCCTGTGAGTGATCAGATTAAAACTTCGGAAGAGAATATTGATGAGCAATTCGGAGAAGAATTTGTATGGATTGAATTTTCGTTGGAGGAGAAACTCAACCTGAGTTGTCTGCGGCGGTTTTCCAATTTAAAAAAGCTGGATGTAGATACTGCGGTTTCTGAGACAGATATTAAAGGACTGCCGCTTGAGAGTCTCAGTGCATATTTTGATGATCCGAAATCGGCGGCAGATGTACTGGAGCATCCGGAAAATATTAAAGAATTAGGGTTTAATGCCGGAGGAGACAGATTGGACGGCATAGAATTATTTGAGAACCTTGAAACGTTATTCATTGATGATTCTGAGCTTGACAATATTGATCCGTTGATCCATTTGCAAAATTTAAAAAATCTTACACTGGCCTATAACGAGAATCTGGAGGATTTTACAGTTCTTGAAAAATTATCAAAACTGGAGAAGGTTTCTCTGGGTACAGGAGGAATGAGATCTTTAGATTTCGTCGGCAGATTAGATCATTTGGATACGTTGAAAATTAACGGAGCAAATTTGCGAAGTCTGGCTGGTTTGGAGAACTGCAGTACATTATTGTCATTGTCAATCACCGATTGTATCAACTTAAAGAATATGAACGAGGTGGCGGAGCTTAGAAATTTGCAGGAGCTTGTGCTGGATATACCCTATGGATGTTCTGAGCCGGAGCTGGATCAGCTTACACAATTAAGAAAGCTGACAATCAATAATATGGAGGATTGTTCTTTCCTGGAGAATATGACCGATCTGACAGAACTCCATTTGAGCGGATGTACTCTGTCGAAGGACATAGATCTGTCAAAGCTCTCTTCTTTGAAAGTGCTTTCTTGTAATATCGGTACGGTCGGTACCTCGCATTTAATAGATGTTGAGGCGATAAAGGCATTTGAAATGATAGAATGTCTGGATATACATGGATCAGTGACCTATGATGATATTTCCGGAATTTTTCAAATGCCGAATCTGAGGGAATTAAATATCAGCGGGATGCAATGTGAGATCAATTTTGATGCGGCTGTAGAAAATCCTGCGCTGGAAGTCCTGTATATGGAGGATATGTATCTGTATGAGAATGCATGGGAGGAGAGCGTATCCATAATGTCTACGGTCTACTATGATGAAGTACTTTTGGATGAACACATGGATTTTGTCAAAAAGTATCCCGGGTTAAAAGAGCTCTATGTCGGCAGCAACACTCTGACGGATCTGGCTTTTGCAGAAGATTTGCAGGCCTTGGAGGTTTTGGATATTACAGATAATTATATTACGGAACTTCGCCCATTGGCTGAACTGCCTTCCTTGCGGAAGGTCATCTGCCCGGAGAATCCGCTTAAGAATGAAAAAGTGCTGGAGGACTCTGTACTGATCATAAAGGAGGCGGAGGCAGAAGAAAAATTTTGATGAAAAATGCAACAGGAACATGAAGAAAAAGGAATGGAGTACTGTGAGATGAGATTAGACAGAATGACGTTTGAAAAAATAAATGATGCGCAAAGAAAAATTTTGTCATATGAGCAGGCAAAGCTGGAAGAGAAAAACATAGATAATAGTATGTCTATTCTGCTTTTGGGATTTGGAATCATAGCCATACTCGGAGGAGTTGCCTATCCGGCCATTATGTGGGCGCTTGGAGAAGAAATCGGTATACTGCGGCTGGTCGGGATGGTCGTTGCGGTTTTGATCGGTGTGATCTGTTGTGTTTTCGGTATAAGGGGAATGGGCAAAAAGGAAACCTCTATTGTGGAGATTATGTGCAAACTGAACGATAATTTTTATACGCCGGAAGAAATTTATGATTACTATCGNGAGGTAAGAGAAGGTGATGACGTAGTTNTTTTTCGGGCNGATAAAAAANNAACTACAGAAGAAAACNGTANTGAGGCGGGGNTTTTNACAGAACACTGGATGAAGATNCCGAGANANTTTANNATTGCAAANNNTTCAGATGTTGTGGCGGNATGGCATGATGNAAAGGGGNANACCNAGCTTGGNTTTATGGGANTNTACATATTGNGGAGTGANGGAACACTGTGTGGAATGGATTGTCATGAGANTTTTTCNNGGAAAGTNATGGAGGAGATCGGGAATCGGAATCCNATGACGATTCTGGCGCGNAGATTCNANTACGAGGGCAATACCTATGACGTATNCTCGAATAAGGAGCNGGTNATTCAGATTTATAAACAGAATATGTCNANAGCTNCNGANGNNATAAANCNGANCTGATCNGTATTAAAANATGCANCNNCAGGAATGTTATTCGAATGCTATTCTGGCAAAAAATTCTGTTGTATTCTGCGNTCAATTCGGATATAATAGAGATAACCTGAAATGCTCGATAAAGTCTTGTTATTTTGAACCTACAGATACTTTAAACGGGATTCCTACATTGTCATATAGATGTCAGGCCTCCAGCCTTTTGGGCATTGCGCAGTGGAAGACAGAAGTATGGTTGCGGTTACCCACCTAGCGTTGCTAGGAGTCAAAATACAAGATACGGCATTTTGGGCGTATACAAAAGATGGAAAAGCAGTCGTCTTGTACGGCTGCTTTTGCAGGTAAAGGAAAGGATCATATTATGAGCATTAGACTTGGTATTTTGGGCTATGGAAATCTGGGACGTGGCGTGGAATGTGCCATCAAGCAGAATCCCGATATGGAGCTTGCAGCGGTATTTACCCGCAGGGATCCGGATAAGGTGTCGATCCTCACTAAGACGGCTGCGGTTTGTCATGTACAGGAAGCGGCGGCGTGGAAGGATAAGATTGACGTGATGATCCTGTGCGGCGGAAGCGCTACGGATCTGCCGGTGCAGTCACCTGAATATGTAAAGTTGTTTAATATCGTGGATAGTTTTGATACGCATGCAAAGATTCCTTCACATTTTGAAAATGTGGATAAGGCCGCAAAGGAAGCAGGTAAGGTAGGCATCATCTCTGTGGGCTGGGATCCGGGCATGTTTTCTCTGAACAGAATGTATGCTTCTGCGATTCTGCCAAACGGAAAAGATTATACTTTCTGGGGGAAGGGTGTTAGCCAGGGACATTCCGATGCCATTAGGCGGATCGAAGGCGTCAAAAATGCGAAACAGTATACGATCCCGGTNGAAGCCGCGTTNGAAGCAGTGCGGGAGGGAAAGAATCCCGAACTTTCAACCAGAGAAAAACATACCAGAGAGTGCTTCGTAGTTCTGGAGGAGGGAGCGGACGCTTCCAAAGTGGAGCAGGAGATCAAGACCATGCCGAACTACTTCGCAGACTANGATACCACAGTACATTTTATCAGCGAGGAGGAACTGTTGAGAGACCACAGCGGTATTCCTCACGGCGGATTTGTGCTCCGCAGCGGAAAGACCGGCTGGGAGGAGGAAAACAGTCATCTGATCGAATATAGCCTCAAACTGGACTCCAACCCGGAATTCACCTCCAGCGTGATCGTGGCTTACGCGAGAGCGGCTTACCGTTTTTATCAAGAGGGACAGACGGGCTGCAAGACCGTGTTTGATATTCCGCCTGCTTATTTGAGTGCGAAAAGCGGAGAAGAGCTTAGGNCAGAAATGTTATAAATGGATAAAGAGCGGCGCAAATGAGATGAGATTTTTAAAAAGNATTACATTGATCGCGGTGTGTATCTCCCTGTTTTATATTGCACTGTCAGCGGGTCTTACTTTTACGGAGCTGTCATTTCGTACCTGGGTAAAGGCGCTGGGGCGGGTNATCGTGTGGTTTGTTACGCCGGGCATGATCCTTTTTCTGGCACTTTACTATTTGTACGGAAATGAACGCGTTCACGAGGTTGTCAGGGTGGTATGTACAGCTGCTGCAGTGATCGTGGGCGGCATTTATGCTTTTTATATTTTTTTCTTTATTCTGATTCTGTCTGGAATGGAGGAGGAGCGGATGCTCACCAGCCATCTTCTGGTGACGGATGAATCTTTTTTGGAGACAAATCCGGTCTATTATCGTCCGGTTGGCTTCTTTTTTAAAAAGCCGGGAGAACTCACGGCGGCGGATCAGTTGGAGTATTTGGAGAGCAAATATAAGAGGGTGTTTGAGATATCCAGGTCGGGGAATGCGTTCTACGATGTGACGCTGCCGGAGGTTCAGGTGGCAGTGGTACCGGATGGCATGACCCTTGCGGATAACTATGTGGAGATGGTAACCCTGCATTCGTTGCTGGAAGTGTATCGTACGGTGGAAATGGAACGGGAATATCATATTGGACACATTGGAAAGGCGGATACAAACAATCGGGAGTATCTGTGTCTGGAGGCTTCCGGCTATGATGATATTCCGGCGCTTTCAGAGGATCTTTTGTGTCTGGCTGCCGGTGCTATGAGCGGAGGATTTTCTCCATCTGCCTTTGATGCGGCTGATTTTTTTCAGGAGTATAGAGGGAAGGTCTATTTTTCTTTCGGTGAAGATGCGGAGGGCTATACAGGAAGCATTTCTTTTGGCGGTAAGGACGGAGAGTGGCCAATAGATGTGGAAGCGATCGTTCGCAACGCTTATAGCAAGTATGAAAAAGATGCGCCGGAAGAGGTACGGGAGCCGTACCAAAATACAGGAACTGACATTAGCGCTGGCGAGGGTGATGAGACAGATGCGGAGCCCGAGACAGGGCCGGAGCCGNNGACGGCTNCAGATTACNGGGANGNNGCNGCGAAGANCGGTNTATGANGCNGCGNTGGCNGAGGATGGATTTTCCTATGAGGTNTATTACAATGCCAAGGGGAATCTCTATATTGATTTAGGGACTAAGACATCAGAAGAGGATGGCAAGGTNTATTCTTACCGCCTTGTATATGACCGNCCCTCNAAGAACGGNGCCTGTGAGCTTTTGGTACTGTATCGGTCCGTAGAGGGATCAGATAACGAGGCCATCGTGGATATGTATGCGGTGGAGACTGCCACCGGAAAGGTCGTCGCGTCCGGCAGAAAAGCGTGGAGCGATGTGGGGACAAAGGAATACCGGGAGATGACAGGGGAGTAGAGTGAAAAGGAAGAGCCAGCGGGTACATCAGTACCCGCTGATCGTATCTATGATGGACATTTGGCGAAGACTTTTCAGAGGATATTTCAAAGCAAGAAAGACAGATAACCCCATGACACAGAGAATGATGCAAAGCTCTGAAACGGGGAAACTCCAGACTTCGTGCCAGCGAGTGGTCACCAGCATGGTGAACAGCTTTCTGTTGAGAGCAAGGCCGATCGCAATACCGAGGATGCCGCCTGAGACGGCGTAGGTGAGCGTTTCCGCAATGACCATTCGGGTTAGTTGTCTGATGCTTAAGCCGATGGCGCGCAGACTGCCATACTGCTTTTTNCGGGCTTCCACACTCATGGCTACGCAGTTNACAATATTGCAGACAGTGACCAGAGCGATCAGGACCAGAAAGCCATAGATAAAAAGGTGGAAAGCATATCCTGCTCCCAATACATTCTGATTGTCTGCCCGGAGGTCAGAAAAAGTACAGTCTGTGTCTGCAATCAGTCGGAGCGCGTCAACGTCCTTATCGGTTGCACCATGTTTTAACTGGATATCAATGATTGTGTAGTCGCTCATGCCGGTCAGCTGCCGGAAGGTATCTTCCGAACAGAGGATAATTTCGCCGCTTTCTGTGTTGAAGGGACACTCAGACACAGTGCCGACAATGTTTATGCTTTGGGAGCCGCTTTTTGTCGCTAATGTCATCACATCTCCGTTTTTGATTTCGCTGGCATGGTTATACTGGGGTGTTGCGACAGCAAGCCCGGTGCCGGGATTGTCACGGGCATCGGAAACGGAGCCGTCGATCAGATATTTCTTTCCCCATTTGAACTGGATCTCGTCGTAGGAAACCAGCATGGCTGTGGTCGTGCTGCCGTTTACTGTGGCAGGAAGGTCATAGGCGAACATTCTGCCGTAAACCCGTTTGACGGACGGATGCTCTGAAAACTCGGCAAGCAGATCAGGGGCAAGCGTACAGGTGTTATCCGGCGATACAACAGAGAGATCCGGCGTCCAGGGATGCAGAGCTTTTATCGCATGTTTCATAAAGTCCACTGTAGTGGAAAAGGAGAGAAACAGAATAATACTCAGGGCGAAGCTGGCTGTCACGAGAAGAAAGTTTTTGCGGTTTGCCTTGGCATGATGGAGTCCAAGCGCCGTATCCACCCGACAAAAGACGGTGTTTGCCGCTCTGCGTACCGGGACGCTGTCGTCGGCCTGACCGTTCACCGCCGTCAGGGGCGATACGCCGGAGGCTCTTCTTGCAGGTGCACGGGAGGCGATAAGAACTGTCAAAAGGCCGATCAGGACGCCGGCGAGAATGCTTGGCAGACTGACGGCGAAAGCGGGCATTGTCTCAAAATATTTTGGACTTAAGAATCGTAGCAGAGCGCACAGAATCCAGATCATTGCCATACTTGCCGCCAGGGCGGCGGGAATGGAGAAACCACAGAGAGCGAGGGCCTCTCGGTGCACCAGACGGATGATCTGTCTTGGTGTTGCGCCGATGCAGCGAAGCATGCCGAAAAAGGCTGTCCGCCCGGCAATATTGCTGTTTAAACTGCTGGCGATCATCAGGACGCCGGCTGCGAGGACAAGCACAGAGAGAAGCATGGCCGCAGAATAGATGGAGACCATGAAGAGATTTCCCTCATCGCTCTGACCGAGCAGACCAAGCAGCATAGCCTGTTCTCCCACCTGTTCCTCCGAGAGGGAAAACTGTGTTTTGATATCGTCGATGGTTTTTCGCAAATGTCTGTGACCATAAAACTGCACCATAAAAACGCTGTTATAATCGTCTGGTTCCCCGTCGGTGACATCGGGGAAGAAGGAACGGAANGCGTTCGTGTTCATAATGATTCCATATACATCNTTTCGGAGTATCATGGACGGATTTTCAACGAATCCTGATATGCGGTAGGAGGTTTCTGTTCCTTCCGCNTCGCAGACNGAGATTTGATCGCCTAAGTCAACTCCCTGCTCTTTATGTATATTGGAGGTTACCAATACCTCGTTATNGTTTTGCGGGAAAGCACCCTGCGAGATAAGACCGGCGTAAATGTCCGCCACATAGGGAGCGTCCACACCGCAGATTACCGTATCTTTTCCGTTGACAGNGTAGTTCATGTCCAATCTGTAATTCAGGACGCCGTAGCAGGAGAAGGCCTTGACCTCCGGGCGTGCGGCGATCATGGCTGCAGTCTCATCACTGATATTTTTCAGCATAATGTGCCAGTTGCCGTCGTCCTGCTTGGTTTTCAGGATCATGCTCCGGATATACATATCTGCCATACCGAAGATGGTAGCCACGAGAAATACCGACAGGATGATACACAGAATGGACATACGATTCTGCTTTCGATGTACTTTTGCGTAGTGGGGAACCAGTTCAAGATAGTTTTTCATCGCGGAATCCGCCTCCCTTCCCGGCGGATTCGCCAAGCTCTTTCAGACAGCCGTCGGATACCTGCAGCACTCTGTCGGCGGAGGCAGCCAGATTGTTGTTATGGGTGATCATAAGGATTGTCTGCTGATACTTTCTGGAAGCTCTAAGTAAGAGATCCAGTACCTCCATGCTGCTTCGGCTGTCCAGATTGCCGGTAGGTTCATCAGCCAGAATCAGTTTTGGGTCGGTGATCAGGGCGCGGCCGATGGCAACGCGCTGCTTTTGTCCGCCGGAGAGTTGATTCGGGAGATGACGGCGTCTGTCCTGCAGTCCCAGAAGGGAGAGTATTTCTTCCAGGGCATCAGAGTCAGGTTTGCGATAGTCTAGCAGGAGCGGGAAAATAATGTTCTGCTCTACGTTCAATTCTTCCACCAGTTGAAAAGACTGAAAGACAAAGCCGATGTTGCGTCTGCGGAAAATGGTGCGCTCTTCTTCGCTCATGGAAAAAAGATTGTGACCGTCGATGAGGATGTTGCCGGAAGTAGGAAGATCGAGAGCGCCGATTAAGTTGAGCAGTGTGCTCTTACCGGAGCCGGATTCCCCCACAACAGCACAAAATTCTCCCTTATTCAGAGAGAAGGAAACTTGTTTCAGGGCGTCCACCTTGGCAGCCGCTTTGCCATAAGTTTTACAGAGATTTTGTACCTGTAAGATTTGCATATTGTGTCAATTCCTTTCTTGTTTAATAGAAATACAACTATTGTATTTAAAACAAGAATAACAAGAAAGCCTTACAGTACCGTGAATTTTAGCTTACAGTTTTGTAAGGTCAAATGGGAAACAGGATGGTGAAGGTGGTTTCTGTGTGTGGAACGCTGTGGACGGAAAGGAGGCCGTCTTGTCCCTCAATAATGGATTTGGCAAGGGAAAGTCCAAGCCCTACACCCTGTGTATCCTGAGATTTGCTGCTGCGGTAGAAACGTTTGAAAATATGGGGAATATCTTCCGGGGCAATGCCGTCTCCGTTATCTGTGACGCTGATTTTTATGGCGGCTGGGGAGGCGTCCCAGACGATGCGAATCACACCTGCTGCGTAGGTGTGATCCAGTGCGTTTTTGACGAGATTGGTCAGAGCCTCGGCGGTCCATGCAGGATCGCAGATAAGCGATGTGTCATCATTGCTCTCCACCAGGATTTTTTTATCCTCCCTCACGGCGCGGGTAGTCAGCTCACTTATGGCGTGGGAGACGAGCTCCTGCAGACGGCAGTTTTCTTTTTCAAAGGTGATGCTTCCCGCATCCAGACGGGTGATTTTCAGCAGGGCAAGGAGCAGATCTTCCATGCGTTTTAATGCCAGTCCTGTTTTGGCGGCAAATTCCTCTATGACAGCGGGCTGGTCAGGCTCGTTTTCCATAATTTCCTGATACATGGAGAGAGCCGCCAGAGGCGTTTTCAGCTGGTGGGAGATGTGGGAAATGGTGTTTTTCAGGAAGTGTTTAGAATTCTGAGCAGTTTCCTTCTGTGCCTGTAACATGGTGGCAAGACTGTCCACAGCGGAGAACATCCGATAGATGCCTCCTTCTCTTGTCTGCGGCAGATGCGGGGAATAGTCACCCTTTCGGTAGCTTTCTATGACAGCGCAGGCCTGTTCGTAAAGCTGTTCTCTTCGGTGCAGAAAAAAGCAGGCACCGCCAAGGAGCAGGACGGAAAGCAGAAACGTAGAAAAAAGGATGAGGAAACGGGTATGGTTTTGAAAGCGGGAGAGCGGAAGCAGGAATTCCGTTTCCTGAACTTGTGTAAAGCCCACTTTGGCCAGAAGAGAGGCGCCTTCTTCGGTGCGTTTGTTTTCTGTGAGAGCGGTCGCTATCACCTGCTCTGAAACACCCTGTGAGAGCAGGGAGGAGGCGACTGACTCATCGTGGGAAAGAAGCATAGATTTAGCGGAATCGGTAAGCGCGGTAGTGAAAAACATACCTGTGAGGAAGAGCAAAAACGAGAACAACAGAAAAAAAGAAAGATAAAGTTTATTGTCTCTGTCCTGAATGTCTTGTACAAATGCAGCGATCATTTGTAAGCTCCTTTCCTGTTTATGCATTCCATTTATACCCGAATCCTCGGACGGTGATCAGATAGCTGGGATGAGCCGGGTCTGGCTCGATTTTTTCACGCAGCCGCCGCACGTACACGGAAAGAGTATTGTCATCTACAAAGTCTCCGCTATGATCCCACAGTTCGTCGAGAATGCGTTCTCTTGTCACGACGATTCCGGCATTCCTTGCAAGAAGATAAAGCAGACGGTATTCGGCTCTGGTAAGTTCAATTGTCCGGTCATTAACTGTTACACGGTTTGCCGCCGTATCTATGGAGAGACTGTCGAAGGTGAGGGTTGATGTATTTTGGGTACGACGGAGCAGTGCGCGAATGCGGGAACAGAGTTCGCCAATTTTAAATGGTTTCGTGACATAATCATCGCCGCCGCAGTCGAGTCCCCGGATGACATTGACCTCCTCGTCGGAAGCGGTAAGAAATAGAATGGGAATCTGGCTGTCCTTGGTTCGCACTTTTTCACAGACAGAGAATCCCGTCCCGTCCGGCAGGGTAACATCCAGAATGAGCAGATCAAANGGAATGGGAAAGGCAAGCTGTGTCAGNGCCTCCTCNACCGTNCGTGTGGTTTTCACAAGAAAGCCNTTCTTTTTCAGGGAATATTCCAAGCCGTCTATGAGGCTGATATCGTCTTCTAAAAGNAAGATTTTGGTCATGAAAGCCGCCTTTCCNAAACAGATTTATAAAAATNATATATCCNGATTACTGTTTTGGCAAGGNGAATTCTCTTTTGAAAAGCGACACACTGTTGTCATGTTTTATATGGTATAATCGTCGTAGGATCTGCATCCTGCGACAAATATTTTCATTATAATGGNATCNGAGGTATGATACAATTGTTAATATCTTCTTATGCGGCACTTTTTGTTGATGATTTTTGTTTTAAGAATTGAATTTTATGGAAAGGGAGAACGAAAATGCAAATTGTACCTACACTGAATTTTGGAGGGAATTGTCGGGAAGCGATTCATATGTATGAAAAGGCATTTGATGGAAAGATCAGTTGTCTGATTACCTATGGGGAAGCGGATGATCCTGCATATAATCCGCTGCTGAAAGATAATCAAAAAGAGTATATATATCATTCGGAACTTGTATTGGGCAATCAAAGAATCATTATGAGCGACCATGTGGATATTGAATTTCAGACGTGCTATTCTAATTTTCTCACTGTTATGTATGATACCAAAGAAGAAGTGCAAAGAGCATATGAAATCATGAAAGAGGGAAGTAAGACAATATATCAAATGGAAGCCACTCCATATAGCTCTTGTCGAGTCGTTTTTGTTGATAAGTTTGGAATTCGTTGGGGGATTATGACCGAGCAGACGGAGCGATGAAATTTTGTCAGAGAAAAAATTTCTTGCGATGTACGAGACGATTAAGAAGGAGGAATACAGGTGAAATATCTGTGGATAGACGAATATCTGAAGAGTAAGCGTGGCGTAACGAAGGATCTACAGGCCGAATGGAACTGGGAGCGGTATTTGATTGATGGGAAAATGTTTGCGGCGGTCTGTCTGGGTTCCGATAATAAGCCTTATTATATAACCATGAAGCTGGATCCCGTGGAGGGCGATTATTTGCGGCAAAAGTACCCGGATATTATACCCGGCTACTACATGAATAAGCAGCACTGGAATTCCGTGAAGCCTGACGGCGAAGTGCCGGATGATCTGATGAAGCATATGCTTGACGAGGCATACCGGCTTGTGCTTTCTTCTTTCAGCGGAAAGAAGCAGCGGGAGATATTGGGACTAAGCGTCTGCGGTACGGACTGTACCAAGTGCGGCTGTTATGGCGATATGTGTAAAGGATGTAACCAAGTTTGCGGTAAAGTGTTCCATGCACCCAAGGGGCAGGCTTGCCCGATCTATCGTTGTGCAGTGAATCAAAACAAGTATGCAAACTGTGCCGGGTGTGAACAACTGCCCTGTGATATCTGGAGAAGAACCAAGGATCCTTCTATGACGGATGAGGCCTTTGAGGCGAGTATTGCGGAGCGGGTGGGGAATTTGAAATAGAAAAGTCTTATTTGTGGGAAATTAGAATGCAAATGTTAGAAGAAAAGTTATTTTGATGAATCAAAATAACTTTTCTTTTTTAGCAAACTATTCTAATATAGATGCATAAAATGAGTTTTTGGATTGAAGAGAAGGTGGGGCTGATTTCCGGTTGACCGCTGCATCAAAATGTGGATGTTCCGCTTATGCATGAGAAGCGGACCGAATATGTGAACTTGCTGCCGAAGGAAATGTGGTTGTTGAATAGAACATGACGGATTATGAACAGGAAGCTTATCATAATCCCACCCTCCCTCACATAACAATAGAGGAAGGGACGAGAAGGACAGTCATATGAAACTTGACGTAACACGGTTTGTAAAATTGGCTCTTATTTTCTTCGGCCTGTTATTTTTAGTCTGTCTCTGGTTCGGGCGGCGACAGCCCAAACCCGCCTCGTCGCCGGAGGGAGAAAAGATCACGGTGGAGGACGTGGAGATCCTCATGGACGCACTGGGAGTCTCCGTTTCTCTTTCTGAGGCCGACAGTGCAGGCAGACTCCAGAGTGATCAGGAGGCAGAAGAGGTTTATCTTACATATGGACAGTATGAAGAAATCTGCCGTCAGATCGGAGAGGAAGAATGGCAGCTTCCCCATTATGAAGAGAAATATGAATCGGAGCATGGACTGTTAAAACAGGACTGGTATGAGGCTTTCCGCATTCTGTTAGCCCATCTTGACACCGAGTCTTCCATCTGGGAGACTACGGTTTTTCTTTTGAAGGTGGACAGTGAGGCGGGGGAGGCCTACACGGAAAACGGCGCCATGCAGGGCGCCTGTCATTATTGTTCTACGGCCTTTGCGGAGAATGTATTTCAGGAGATGAAAGTCTATATGCAGGGGGATACGCTGCTTACCATCGTGGAGGTGCTGCCGGAAGAGCACGAGCTGGGGAGTGTTTGGGTGATGGAATCCACGGACGGTGTGCTGGATTGTTTTTATCATCAGACGGTATTTCAGGCAAGGATTTCAGAGGAAGATGCTGTCTTCATACCGGAGCGGGAGCGGATCGCGGATCTTACCTTTCGGGACGGCAGGATCATAGAGGCGAAGGAGCGCAATGAGAAGATTCATGGGAAGCTTCTGCGGGTTACTGGGGAGGAGTTGGAGATAGAGGACTACGGGGTCTACCGGATTGCCCCGGAGACAGAGGTCTATAAACTGTACGGGAGCCTTAAGACGCTGCAGCTTGCCGATCTGCGGGTGGGGTGTGCGGATACGGACTTTGTGATTCACAAGGATACAATTTGCGCCTGTCTGGTGTCGGAAGCGCAGAAGGCGGATCAGATTCGGGTGCTTTTGAAAAACACGGCGGCTGGCAGTAATTTTCATGAAACAGTGGAGATCACCGTGGACGGAGAGCATACGAAGCTCCGGATGGGGCAGATGACCATTGGGGAACGCAGGACGTATCGGAGCGAAAATCTTACGGACAAGGTTCTGGTGGAGATGGAGGACAGCACCAGAAGCGATCATGCTTATCGGGGCGCGATAGAGTGTCTGCGGATGGAACAGGGCATTGTGGTGGTAAACGAATTGCCTCTGGAGGAGTATCTTTACGCGGTGGTGCCCAGCGAGATGCCGGCCTCTTATCCGCAGGAAGCTCTGAAGGCGCAGGCAGTATGTGCCAGAACCTATGCCTATCTCTATATTCTGCGTGCGGGACTTCCGGCGTTGGGAGCTCATGTGGATGATACCACGGCCTATCAGGTCTATCACAATATCGGAGAGAATGTGGCTGCCACTATGGCGGTGAAAGAGACGGACGGGGTACTGCTCACCTATCAGGGAGAGGCCGCTGGAAATTACTACTATTCTACTTCCTGCGGCGCGGGGACGGACGTGGCAAGCTGGCAGGGCGGCATGGGAGAGAATGTGGCCTATATGTGTGGCGGCCGCGTGAGCGATCCTGAGACGTACCATGAAACGGCGGACAATGACATAGAAGAGATTACTCCGGACGCGGAATCCCTGCGTGACGAGGCGGTTTTTCGACAGTTTATTACTACGGTCCATGAGGAGGATCTGGAAAAGGAGGAGCCTTGGTATCGCTGGACTTATCGTGTAGAAGAACTGGATGCGGAGGCATTTTTTGCCCGGCTGAAGGCGCGCTATGAGGCGGCGCCGGCATCGATTTTGACAAAGGCGGAGGGGGACTATTATGTGTCGGAGCCAATTGGAAAGCCGGGAAAAATTAAGAGGATAGAGATAGAGAAAAGGGGCGCGGGAGGAATTGCCCAGGAATTGATCATTGAAGCGGAGAAAGCCACTTATAAGGTGTTCTCCGAATATAATATCCGTTATGTTCTCTGTGACAGAAAGAGCGCTGTCAGGAAACAGGATGGAAGTGAAAATGTGCCGGGGATGCTTCTCCCCAGCGGCTTTTTTGTATTGGATACCATTGCCCGGACTGGAAAAGACGGGGAAAGTGTGGTAGGATATACGTTGACCGGCGGCGGCTTCGGCCACGGCGTCGGCATGTCCCAGAACGGTGCGAAGGCTTTGGGTGAGCAGGGGGCAGACTACGGGCAGATTCTTTCAAAGTTTTATCCCGGCTGTGAGGTGACGGATGCCGAGGAATTGAGAGAGTAATAAAAAATATTGGGTGTGTAATGAGAACGATATACAGATTATATTTGATTTTTCGGGATTTTAGCTGGCAGATGACAAAAAAGAATATCAGCGCTTTTGCAGCCAGCATGGCATTTTTTCTCTTTTTATCCATGATACCGCTGCTGATGGCACTGTGCGCGGTTTTGCCCTATACGACGCTGACGGAGGATAATCTGATCAACGCGATCACACAGTTTACGCCGGACGTCATGGACGCTATGGTAGTGCGTATCGTGTCGGACGTTTATGCCAGGTCTGCGGGGACTATCACGATCTTTGCGCTGGTGACGATCTGGTCTGCGGCAAAGGCTATGCTGGCATTGATAAATGGCCTGAACGAAGTCAATGATTTTGAGGAGAAGCGTAATTATTTTGTACTGCGCACGATCGCCTGTTTCTATACGGTAATCATTCTGGCGGCAATCGTGATAGCGCTCTTGGTGATGGTATTTGGCAATGTGATCGTGGATATTCTTCTTGCCGATATACCGCCGCTTCACATTGTGGTAAGTTTTATTATGCACTTTCGGTTCCTGATCTCCTGGGTGATCCTGACCTTTATCTTTGCGATGATCTATGCTTTTGTACCCAGTCGGAAGCTTCGGTTCAAACAGCAGCTTCCGGGAGCGGCCTTTGCGGCGGTACTGTGGAGTGCGGCCTCATTTGCCTTTGCAGTGTACGTGGATCATTTTAACGGCTTTGGCACCTACGGGAGCTTGACCACAGTGGTCATTTTAATGCTCTGGTTTTATATGCTGATGTATATTTTGATGATTGGCGCCCATATTAACAGATATTTCGGGCCGGTGTATAAATTTCTGTTCGGGTGGCTTGACAAGTCGAGAGAAAGTCACTAAAATAGCAGATAGGTTAAAAGCGAGGAAGGTGTTCAGTAGGAAATTTTTTTCCGACAGAGAGAGGGAATCATCGGCTGCAAGTTCCCTTCGGTTCAGAAGATTTCCGAATTTCCCACTGGAGCTGTCTGCGGGAACCGATTTATCTACGAGCAGGTAAATCTTAGTAGCGCAGGACGTGGCGGCACGTTACGCCGAGTGGAGCGTCCGTTGCATCGGCGAAAGCAGCCGGAAGTAATGGGAAATTGGGTGGTACCGCGGATTATATTCGTCCCATGTGTCTTATGACGCATGGGACTTTGTGCGTTAGCGGGAAAGGAGAGCAGACATGAAAGAAAAATTAGAACAGATCAAGGCGGAGGCACTGCGTCAGATCGAGGCGAGCGAAGCCCTGGATCGACTCAACGAAGTCCGAGTCAATTATCTGGGTAAAAAGGGAGAATTGACAGCAGTATTAAAGAGTATGAAGGATGTGGCGCCGGAGGATCGTCCTAAGGTGGGACAGCTTGTCAATGAGACCAGAGAAGAGATTGAAAGGGTTTTGGAAGCATCCGTCAAGAAAATGGAGCGGGCTGTCAGAGAGGCAAAGCTTAAGACGGAGGTCATCGATGTGACACTGCCGGCAGAAAAAGCAAATATGGGACATCGTCATCCGAACACCATCGCCCTGGAAGAGGTGGAGAGAATCTTCATCGGCATGGGCTATGAAGTGGTAGAGGGTCCCGATGTGGAGAAGGATTACTATAATTTCGAGGCACTGAATATCCCTGCGGATCATCCGGCAAAGGATGAGCAGGATACCTTCTATATTACCGGGGACATTCTGCTGCGGACACAGACTTCCTCCACTCAGGTGCACGAGATGGAGAAGGGCAGACTCCCCATTCGTATGATCGCGCCGGGGCGGGTATTCCGTTCCGATGAGGTGGATGCGACTCACTCCCCCTCCTTCCATCAGATCGAGGGGCTGGTGATCGATAAGAATATCACGTTGGCGGATCTGAAAGGGACGCTGGCGGAGTTTGCGAGAGAGCTGTTCGGTGAGGAGACCAAAGTTAAATTCAGACCCCATCATTTCCCCTTCACAGAGCCCAGCGCGGAGATGGATGTGACCTGCTTTAAGTGCGGCGGCAAGGGCTGCCGGTTCTGCAAGGGCGAAGGCTGGATCGAGATTTTGGGGTGCGGCATGGTGCATCCTCATGTGTTGGAGATGAGTGGTATTGATCCGGAGCAGTATACGGGTTTTGCCTTTGGCGTAGGATTAGAGCGTATCGCGCTGTTAAAGTATGAGATCGACGACATGAGACTGTTATATGAGAACGATATCCGCTTCTTGAAGCAGTTCTAAGCATAGTAGGAAAGGAATGGTTTAAAAATTATGAATACAGCATTATCATGGATCAAGGCTTATGTGCCGGAGCTTTCCTGCACGGATCAGGAATATATGGATGCGATGACGCTCTCCGGTACCAAGGTAGAGGGATATACCAGACTAGACAAAAATCTGGAGAAAATCGTGGTGGGTCAGATTGAAAAGATCGAAAAGCATCCGGATGCGGACAAACTGATCGTCTGTCAGGTCAATGTCGGAAACGAGGTGATACAGATCGTCACCGGAGCGCCCAATGTGAAGGAGGGCGATAAAGTGCCGGTGGTTTTGGACGGCGGTAAGGTGGCTGGCGGCCACGACGGCGGGCCGCTGCCGGAAGAAGGGATTGAAATAAAAGCCGGAAAACTGCGCGGTGTACCCTCCAATGGTATGATGTGCTCCATCGAGGAGTTAGGCTCCAGCCGGGATATGTATCCGGAAGCGCCGGAACTTGGCATTTACATTTTTGAGGATGACGTGGAGGTGGGCGCAGATGCGGTGGAGGCGCTGGGCCTTCGGGATACCGTATTTGAGTATGAAGTTACCTCAAACCGCGTAGACTGTTATAGTGTGATCGGTATTGCCAGAGAGGCGGCGGCTACCTTCAGAAAACCTTTTATCCTGCCGGAAGTGGTGGTGAAAGGCAACGGGGAAAAGGCGGAGGACTATATCTCTGTGGAAGTGCAGGATCAGGAGCTGTGTCCCAGATACTGTGCGAGAGTATGCAAGAATATCAAAATTGGCCCCTCCCCCAAGTGGATACAGAGACGTCTTGCGGCCAGCGGGATCCGTCCCATCAATAATCTGGTGGATATCACAAACTATGTGATGGAAGAGTACGGGCAGCCCATGCACGCTTACGATCTCAGTACCATTGCGGGGAATAAGATTATCGTCCGCCGTGCCAAGAACGGGGATGTGTTCCAGACCCTGGACGGGCAGGAACGGAAGCTGGATGAGGATGTTTTGATGATATGCGATGCGGAGAAAGAAGTGGGCATTGCCGGCATCATGGGTGGTGAAAATTCCAAGATTACCGATGATGTGACCACAGTACTCTTTGAGGCGGCTACCTTTAACGGTGCCAATATCCGTAAATCAGCGAAGCGCGTAGGACTGCGCACGGATGCTTCCGGTAAATTTGAGAAGGGGCTGGATCCCCACAATGCGGAAGCTGCCATCAACAGAGCATGCCAGCTCATCGAGGAGTTGGGCTGTGGCGAGGTCGTGAGTGGTATCGTAGATGTGAAGGGCGAGCTGAAAGAGGAAGTGGTGCTTCCCTTCGAGCCGGAAAGCTACAATAAGCTGCTGGGTACGGATGTCTCCGAGGCGGAAATGCTGGAGATATTCAAAATGATCGAGGTGCGCTATGATGCGGAAAAGAAGGAGCTGATCGTGCCCACTTTCCGGCAGGATATTTTAAGACAGTGCGATATTGCGGAGGAAGTGGCGCGATTTTACGGTTATGATAAAATTCCCACAACCCTTCCTACCGGAGAGGCTACCACGGGCAAACTGCCCTTTAAGCTGCGCATAGAGCAGAAGGCAAGAGATATTGCGGAATACTGCGGTTTCTCTCAGGGGATGTGCTATTCTTTTGAGAGTCCCAAGGTGTTCGACAAGCTGCTGCTTGCCGCAGATGATCCGGCAAGGCAGGCCATCACCATAGCCAATCCTCTGGGAGAAGATTTTTCCATCATGCGGACAGTTTCCCTGCACGGGATGCTGACCAGTCTGGCAACCAACTACAACAGACGAAATAAGGATGTACGCCTCTATGAGCTGGGAAATATCTATCTGCCGAAAGCGTTGCCTTTGACAGAGCTTCCTGAGGAGCGGATGCAGTTTACGCTGGGTATGTACGGAGAGGGAGACTTCTTTACCATGAAAGGTGTGTTGGAGGAGTTCTTTGAATGCATCGGCATGAAAAAGAAGAAGGTCTATGATCCGAAGGCCGGCAGAAATTATCTGCATCCGGGAAGACAGGCGAATATTTTCTATGAAGAGACACTGGTGGGCTTTTTGGGTGAGGTGCACCCGGAGGTTTGTGACAACTATGATTTAAAGACCAGGGCTTATGTGGCGGTTCTGGATATGCCCGCGATCCTTCCTTTTGCAACCTTTGACCGGAAGTATGAGGGAATCGCGAAATACCCGGCAGTGCTTCGGGATATCAGTATGGTGGTGCCCAAGGAAGTCATGGCTGGGCAGATCGAAGCGATGATCGCGCAGCGCGGCGGTAAGATCTTAGAGGATTATCGGCTCTTTGATATCTACGAGGGTGACCAGATCAAGAAAGGTTTTAAATCCATGGCTTATTCCATCACCTTCCGCGCAACTGACAGAACGCTGGAAGAGGCGGATGTGACAGGCGCAATGAAGA
>JAAUZW010000021.1:0-6447 GCA_014804385.1 Lachnospiraceae bacterium
CGTACCGTAAGCAATCACCTCCGCAGCGCCCTGCATGACAGAGGAAGACGCATAACGCACATTGACCACTGCATCGGCGCCAAGAGCCTGCGCCTCGTCTACCATACGCTTTATGGCAATCTGTCTTGCCTGATTGAGCATATCCGTATACTCCTTGACTTCTCCACCGACCAGGGTTTTGATTCCCGCCATAAAATCTTTGCCGAAATTCTTTGTCTGTACAATACTTCCTTTGACGATTCCTAAGGTTTCCAGTTCCTTTCCGGAAATATAATCAGTATTTACGAGCAGCATCTTCTTCTCCTCCTTCTAATTCTTTGATGCGCTGCAAAAGCGCGATGATTACGGCCATTATGGCTATGATGGGCACCAGCAGGAACAGGCCGAAGAACAAGTTTGGGATCGGATCCTGTGTATAGCCCCAGATAAGCATGCCGACAAGCGCGAACATGATCAGAATAAAGACGACAGCCGCTATGATGGAACCATGCTTCTCTCTGATGGTATCATTCGACACATTCTTGAATTTTGTTCCCTTCTCTTCCATTTCCATCATCCTTTCCAGATATTGATCAGGGGAAAGTGTCTGGTAGAGACNGTCCTCCTCCAGTATCAGGCGGCACAGTCCGGCGGTTTCCGTAAGATTCTTCTGCTCCCGCTCCAGNACAATAAGCTGCCTTTGCAATGCATCCGTAAGGAGCAGATCTCCGCGCTGAATCTTTCTGATCTCCTCGATGGGCAGGGAGAGCTTGCGTAAAAGCTTTATTTTCTTTAAAAGCAATACGTCCGNCTCATCATATTCNCGGTAGCCGTTCTCANTGTTCCGCTTCGGATGTAACAGTCCCTGCTGTTCATAAAAACGGATATTTTTCTTGGANACNCCCACCTGCTGTTCCACTTCNTTGATCTTCATGTCATCCTCCTTTCCAAAGCATTTCTTTCCTCTGANNCTTTCAGAATAAGGCTTCCACAAGGTGGAAGGTCAAGNNTTTTACAAAAAAATTTCAAGGACTATGTTTCTGTAGC
Organism: Lachnospiraceae bacterium; assembly: GCA_014804385.1. Classification (GTDB taxonomy): domain Bacteria; phylum Bacillota; class Clostridia; order Lachnospirales; family Lachnospiraceae; genus UBA3282. Next base: position 1,027 of record JAAUZW010000021.1, read on the forward strand.
CCTTGAATATTTCTTTGGTATATTATATCTTACTATTCAAAACAGCCTTGAAGGGGCACAAGATGCCGCTTCTCGCCCTTTTGTGCAATGTCCGTGTAGATTTCCAGTCTTGTCACCTGGATGGCGGAANCGGGTATCTCACAGCCCGCAAANTGACAGAATTTCTCAAANATCATGGTGGGCTTAATATTGCCGCTGCTGCTGGCNTTGACCAGCATNNGNACNGCCCCNNNNTCATTCACNCCAAGNTCATAGATGCCCTGCTTGAGATNCANNTCNACCACACTCTTTTTGGTCTCCTTGGTGTANGGAATGGTNTCCTGGGCGTAGAAAGCCTGTAGTTTCTCTGCCAGATCGTCGATGGGGAAAGATCCCTCTTTCATTGCAAGTTGATAGGAAGCCGCCGCAACGCTTGCCATGGCGTTTTTTGCCTGATCCGGAAGCACATTCACGGACAAAATCTCCACACCTTCCACCATCACGGCATTTAAGGCCTGCTGCATGGCTTCCGTGGAATCCATGGAGAGCACCTCGATATCCAGATATTCTCCGAAACTCTCGATCCCAACGCCCAAAGGCGCGGCAAAGGACATGATCTGGTGGGGACTGAAGCCCTCCGAGTAGCGCACGTCGATGTCGGCGCGCCGGATGGCTTTCTGAAAAAAGCGCATCATATCCAGATGGCCGATAAATTTCATGACGCCGTATTTGGCGAATTTGATTCTGACTTTCATAAGTTACCTCTTAATTGGCTTATGGGACGAAATATTATCTACTGGCAGAGTTTTGCAACCACCTGATTGATCACGCTTCCCTCCGCCTTGCCTTTCAGCTCCGGCATCACGGTCTTCATGATCAGTCCTTTATTCTTCTGTGCTATCAGATCAGCNTATTTTTCCGTCAAAAATGTCTCCACTTCCTCGGCGGACATCATCTTCGGCGCATATTCCTGAAAAATATCATATCTGGCCTGATATTCCTGACGCAGATCCTCGCGGGAGTCCGGACAGCTATCCAACTGCTCCTTCACCGTCTTGATTTCCTTCAGGATCACACGATCCACGATCTCCTCCGTGATATTGTCACGGGTGCCCTCATCAATGGCAACCTTCTTGGCTGCNGAAACCANTGCGGAAATNGCGTCCTTGCGCACTTTGTTCCTATCCTTCATGGCGGCGATCATGTCTTTCTGTAATTGTTCAAACTGCATTGTNTTNTCCTCTCTTTCTTAGAAATATTTTTATATATGGCGCAGTCCAAATTAAAACGAAATTATTATACGAATTTTCTGTGTCTTTTCAGTTATAATATCCCGTAATGTGCCGTAAACACTTTCTCATACCTGCTGCACTCTTTCTCAATTTTACTAATTGACTCACAAGCCTGTCTGCGATCCATNGTGTACGGGTGGANGGTTATACGTCCCTTGTCAGCCTTGAATGCATCACCCGTGAACAGATATTTCTCATCCACCGCATACATTGCGGAACCTTTCGTATGCCCGGGCACCCATATGCTGCGCATTCTGTGTCCACCCAGCTCTACCACCGCGTTGTCCGGCAGATATACGACCTTGTCCGCATCACACACCACCGGAAGCCTATTTTTCTTGATAAGCTGTCTGTAGGTGCTGCCATCTATCATCTGCTTTTCCTGCTCACTCATATAGATCGTTGCATTTGAAAATAGCGGAAGGGATGCCACATGGTCATAGTCTGTATGAGTAAGAAATACACCCAGAACCTTCCCAGCGTCAATCNACAGACGCTCCATCTCCGACTGCACCGTCCTGCTGTCAGAACCTGCATCCACTACGAGCCAGTTCTCACCTGCCGGTACAAAAAACAGATTGTTGCTGCGGTTCTTAATGGCTGTGATATCTGTTCCCTCCACTTTACTGCTGGGCAGTGGGTGCATGAAGCACATGGGCAGAACCGCTGCCAGCGCTATGACCGCAATGACAATGATGATGGCTGATAATATGTACATTGTTTCCTCCGATTTTATATTATTTCAATTTATGTCAAGGTCTATTGGTGGAAGGAAATGNCCCATACGGCTANCCCTCATAGCAGACGCCCACACCAAACCGGTTCGCGCCGCAGCCCTGACACTGCGCCTTACAGTTGGGGNNTACNGTCTGTNNCTGNGCNTTNTNCCACTCCCGTAAAAGATACTCNCTTGTCACGCCNCAGTCGATGAAATCCCAGGGGAANATCTCGTCATCNNCCCGCTCTCTGGTGGTNTAAAANCCGATNTCGAGNCCNCAGGCGTCGAAGCTCTCCATCCACAGATCGTTGTGAAAATACTCGCTCCANGAATCGAAGAGACAGCCTCTGNGATAGGCTTCCAGAATGGCTTTNCCTACTCTTCTGTCNCCTCTTGCGAAAACGCCNTCNANNACGCTNACATCCGCCTCGTGCCAGTTGTATTTGATGCTCTTCTGNTTTAACTGACTTTTGATGCCCTGCATGGTCAGGTGNGCCTTGTCCAGAAACTCCTCCTTGGTGCACATGGGCGCCCACTGGAAAGGCGTAAAGGGCTTGGGGATAAAGAAGGAGGTGCTTGCCACNATCTGTACCTTGCCGTTTACCCGCTTGTCCTTNGGGACGGTTTCAAAAAAGGNCNCNGCNATCTTGTTGGACAGATCCCCGATGCCCANAATATCCTCTTCTGTCTCTGTGGGCAATCCCAGCATAAAATACAGCTTCACCCGGGTCCAGCCGCCCTCAAAGGCAAGTGTCGCTCCTTTTAAAATGACTTCTTCGGTCAATCCCTTGTTGATCACATCACGGAGCCGCTGGCTGCCAGCCTCCGGNGCAAAAGTAAGACTGCTCTTTTTCACATCCTGCACCTTGCTCATCACATCCAGAGAAAAGGCGTCGATCCGCAGGGAAGGCAGGGAAATGTTGATGTGTTTCCGATCACAATCCTCGATGAGAAAATCCAGCAGGTCGTTTAAGCGGGAGTAATCGCTGGAGCTCAAAGAACTCAGAGAAATCTCCTCATGGCCTGTGTTTTTCAGCATAACAACGGCAGATTCTTTCAGCTTGTCCACGTCACGCTCTCTGACCGGTCGATAGATCTGTCCCGCCTGACAAAAGCGNCATCCACGGATACAGCCTCTTTGAATCTCCAACACCACCCGGTCCTGTGTGACCTTAATAAAGGGAACCACGGGCTTTGCCGGATAAGGCGCATCGGACAGATTCGTCTCAATTTCCTTTAAAATGGTATCCGGTGCNCGGTCATAGAGTTTGTGTCGTTCTCTAATGGTACCGTTTTCATTGTAAATCTCCTCATAGAACTGAGGTACATAGATACCGGGCAGCCGGGAAGCTTTTTTCAGAAAATCCAGTCTGTCCCCGCCGGAGGCTTTATTTTCTAAATACAGATCTAGCAGGGGCCGGTACATGGTCTCGCCCTCGCCGATATAGAACAGATCGAAAAAATCGGAGATAGGCTCCGGATTATANGCGCAGNGGCCGCCGCCGATCACAATGGGCATGGTGTCATCCCGGTCTTTGGCAAGCAGCGGAATCTGCGAAAGATCCAGTATCTGCAGGATATTCGTATAACACATCTCATATTGCAGGGTGATGCCTAAAAAGNCCATTTTCCGGACCGGCTCCTGAGATTCCAGACAGAACAATGGGATATTTTCTTNCCGCATGATCTGGTCCAGATCGGTCCAGGGGGAGTATACTCTCTCGCACCACACATCCTCCCANTCGTTCATCATGCTGTAGAGGATCTGGATGCCCAGATGAGACATACCGATCTCGTAGACNTCAGGAAAACACATGGCAAACCGCAGGGCGATCTTACTCTTATCTTTCATAACGGAGTTGACTTCATTGCCGATATAGCGGGCCGGTTTTTCCACACGCAGCAGAATGTCGTCGCTTAGAGCTGTTTTTCTCATTTTATTTTAGATTTCCTTATCCGTATTTTGTAATAGCTATTCAGAGCCTCATAGAGGCGCTTCTGCGAATGGGCGCTGAATATAAATACAGTATAACGAAGTTATCCGGCAAAGTCAAAACGATACCGCTGGAAAATGGCATTACTCAAATAATCCGGAAAGCTCTTCCANCACAGNGTTTTCNGATCCGTCATANAGATGCAGACTGTCCGCNTGGATCATTTCATAGACTTCATTGGTGCTGAAGGTCAGTATCTTCCCCTGATTCGTGTCACAGAGCAAAAATCCTACAAACAGGAGCACAGCCAGTGTCATCCGGTATTTAAAGCTCCCGGTGGATGTGCTTTGTAGTTCTCTCCCACCCGTCAGTGCATTGTAGCCATCCGGCTCGGCAAAAGGATTTTTATCATACAGGGGCGGNTGTATTTCTTTTCCNTAAAGAATCTGCTCTCGCTGCCGGAGTTTTAAACGNTTTCCCATATTTTGCTCCCGGATNNACCGGGCAAGNTCCATTCTTTTTTCCGGTGTTNCNTTTTTATCCATAAAACGATNCTTCCTTTCTGNTGTCAGATGGTCATTCTGNTTTATTATATTGGAAANCGGGANAGCATAGAACCTTAAAGGTGAATGGGAAATCCCGCAAACAAAAAGAACGCACCTGAACGGGTACGCTCNTTTTGTTATGCTCCNAAAAAGTCATCGTTTAGCCAATTCCGACGTGATCTCCTCCCATGTGATGTTTTTCTCTGCCATCAAAACCATCATGTGATATAGAAAATCCGAAATTTCGTACTTGATTTCGTTGGTGTTGGGATTCTTGGCGGCAATCACGATCTCCGTGGCCTCCTCTCCCAGTTTTTTGAGGATCTTGTCTATGCCCTTGTCAAAGAGATAATTGGTATAAGACCCTTCCTTGGGATGNANCTTTCGGTCTTTGATGACAGCAAACACCTGNTCAAACACTTTGAGCGGATTAGATTCGTCATACTCTTTTGCCATGATCTCCTGGAAAAAGCAGGAATGNGANCCGGTATGGCAGGCNGCGCCNATCTGGGAGACNTTNGCCAGGATCGTGTCCTTATCGCAGTCGGCGGTCAGGGATTTCACATACTGATAGTGACCGCTGGTCTCGCCCTTGACCCACAGTTCCTGCCGNCTTCTGCTGTAATAGGTCATTTTGCCTGTCTTTAAGGTCATNTGATAGGCTTCCTCGTTCATGTANGCTACCATCAATACNTCATCGGTNTTGTAATCCTGCACCACCACNGTGACATGCCCATCGGAGTTCAGCTTAAACTCCTCCCAGGGAATGGCGGGTTCAAAGGTATTCACGGCNATGTCATTATTCTGGCAGAGCGCCTTGATTGCAAGNAGCTCCNTNGCATTTTCNTTGATGGCCTTGCCGGANATNCCGCAGATATTGTCNTTTGACANGATTTCNATGATCTTATCNANNGATACNTCAGGCACGGAGGCGATCATNGGGAAAGGNGANA
>JAAUZW010000021.1:6452-10793 GCA_014804385.1 Lachnospiraceae bacterium
ATGGNNTCNTTTAANCAGGTTTCCCGCACTAAAATNATCTCTCCGATATACTCCTCGATNAGNGNNTCGTTTCNNGTGATGCNGTCNGCNTCCGTCACNCAGGCCACAATCTTNTCCTTGCCGAATTTTTNGGAAACCTCCGCCGTGATCTCAATNTTGCCGGGNTTGGAATAGTTGAGGGCAGCTTTCTTGCAGCCCGCATAGAGCAGTTTTTTAATGTCCTCCATGCGCTTTACGTTTCCGGCGCCGATGACGGGGATTTCCGCATCGCTGCAGATGGCTTTGATGATATCCAATGCCTCCTCATGGGCAGCATCGCCCTCGGACATGTCGTAGACGATCAACTCATCCGCGTTGTTGTCGCTGTAATATTTACCCAAAGCCGCCGGATTCGTATCTACGATGGTACTGTCCGTAAAGCCCTTTACTGCGTTCCCTTTATACAGATAGATACAGGGGATAAATTTCTTATAACTCATACTTGCCTGTCATCCCTTTCTTTTGTCATAAACTGTTTGTGCCGCGACACGGTTATAATGATCCCTTGGTGCTGAGTACNCCCTGAATGCGNTCGTCANAGGANACNGCCTCNTCCAGCGCNTTNGCNAACGCCTTGAACATGGCTTCAATCATGTGATGGGCGTTGGTGCCGTCCAGCATACGAAGGTGCAGATTCATGCCGGCGCTGTAGGATACTGCGTAAAAAAACTCNCGCACAAGCTCCGTNTCCAGNTCTCCCACCCGCTCTGCGGAAAAGGCACAGTCAAAAGCAAAATAAGGGCGTCCACTCAGATCGATAGCGCATAGACAGAGCGCGTCATCCATGGGCAGAAGGAAGGAGCCGTACCGTTTGATGCCNGCCTTATCTCCCAGGGCCTCCTTGATAGCCTGTCCCAGCACGATGCCGGTATCCTCCACGGTATGGTGGCCGTCCACCTGCAGATCGCCATTGACTTGTAGAGNNAAGTCAAAAAAACCGTGTTTGCTGAAGCCTTCCAGCATGTGATCAAAAAAACCGATGCCTGTGGCAATCTCGCCTTTTCCCGATCCGTCCAGATTCAGTGTGGCANTAATTTTCGTTTCCTTTGTGTTCCGTTCTATGGCTGCTGTTCTGGGCATAATAGTCTCCTTTTTCTGTTGGTTGCGCTCCTTTTAGTTTGTCTCTTATTTTAATCAACAGTTCTAACACCATTTGATTGGCAATCTGTCCCATATACGATTTCCTCTCTACTCGAATCGCACCCGAATGGAATTGGCGTGNGCGCTCAGTCCCTCTCTCTCTGCAAAAAGCTCGATATCCTTGTGGGCCTCTTCCAAGGCTTTTCTGGAATAAGAGATCAGGCTGGTCTTTTTCACAAAATCATCCACACTGAGCGGGGAAAAGAACTTCGCCGTGCCGTTGGTGGGAAGAATATGATTCGGTCCCGCNTAATAATCACCAAGAGGCTCGGAGGAATACTCTCCCATAAAGATCGCCCCGGCATTCTCNATCTTCGTCATCACCTCATAGGGATCCTTCGTCAGGATCTCCAAATGCTCGGAGGCAATGGCATTTGCGGCGCTGACAGCGTCTTCCATGGTATCTGCGATCAGCTGGTAGCCGTAATTTTCCAGTGATTTGCGTATGATATCCGCCCGGGGAAGCGTCTGTAAAAAGCTTTCGATCTGAGCAGTTACCTGATCCGCCAGCGTCTCGCTTGTGGTGATCAGAATAGCGCTTGCCAGCTCGTCGTGCTCCGCCTGAGATAACAGATCAGCGGCCACATACCGAGGATTGGCTGTCTCGTCGGCGATCACCAGAATCTCGCTGGGGCCGGCAATCGAATCAATACTCACATGGCCGAAACAAGCCTTTTTCGCCAGCGCCACGAAGATATTTCCGGGACCTGTGATTTTGTCTACCTTAGGAATACTCTCCGTACCGAAGGCCATAGCCGCGATGGCCTGGGCGCCACCCACCTTATAGATCTCGTCGATGCCTGCGATCTTCGCCGCTGCCAGTGTGCCGGGATTGACTTTGCCGTCAGGCCCTGCTGGGGTGGTCATGATNATCTTTTTAACTCCGGCTACCTTTGCAGGAATCGCATTCATCAGTACGCTGCTGGGATAGGCCGCTTTGCCGCCGGGCACATAGATGCCGGAGGCAGCAATGGGTAAGATACGCTGTCCNAGGATCGTGCCGTCATTCCGGGTATCGATCCAGCTGTTGCGGCGCTGCTTTTCGTGAAAGGCAGTGATATTGGCGGCGGAGTCTTTCATGACACGAATAAACTCGTCGTCAATGCCTGCAAAAGCCTCATCGATCTCCTCTCTGGTGACACGCACGTTGTCCGCGCTTATGTCCCATTTATCNAATTGACTTGTATAGTCAAAAACNGCCTCNTCGCCNTTNTNACGCACNTTGGCGANGATATCCGCCACNANGGACTCGTATTTTCCGTAGCTGCCGGGACTTCGTTCTAACAGGTTATTNAGAATATCCTGCTGGGTCTGGGNNGTCAATTTTATTTTCTGCATGGTTTTTCCCTCTTTTTGCTTCTATTTCATAAAATGCGACAGTGTGAATCATTGAAGGAGAATGAGAAGCATTCTCTTAATCGAGTGCGCGGGTACTCGATTTATTCTACACTNTAATTNAGTTTCACAGTGATGGATGCGGTTTTCTTCCGGGAACTGGTGTCGAAATANCCGCCGTAGCTGTACTCGGTGTTGCTGTTCTGGGCNGTGATNTGNAAAACGCCCANGTTGGCGTTNAANAGNTCNCCGATGGTNGCNCCGGTGCCNNCCGCTNANAAGATCNATCCTGTCCTTGGCATTCTGGGTCGCCTCTTCGATCAGCTGTAATTTCAACTCATCAAGCTTTGTGTAATAATACTCCGGATCATCCGAGGCAAACTGCACATTNGANTCNATCAACCCNGANATATCCCNGGAGATATTNTCGATCTTATCCACNTCCGAAGAGGTAATGGACACATTCTGATAGAGATCATAGCCTACTATGTAGTCCCGGAGNCGGTCTCCGTTTTCGTTGTACTCTGANTCCCAGTTGGGGCTGATGCTGACGGANCTGAACACCATCTCCTCNTCNGTCACGCCGTTTTCTAACAGATAATTTTTTACCAGCTCAGCATCCTTTTTGATGGAACGGTAGGCTTCCTGGGTNGTNGNTCCCTCTCTGGANAAGCTGCCACGCCAGACGATCAGATCTGCCTCAAAATCACAGTTCGCAGAGCCNGTGGCGGTCAGACCGCCGCTGCCGGAGGTCCTTTTATAGTCTACCAGGTTTCCGGAAAAAACGTAACAGCAGATAATGGCGCAGACGCCGGCAATCAATGCGATGATAATTCCCTTATATTCCTTCATGAACAAAAGCCCTTTCTATAAATGTTTTCTTAATTCCTGTATTAGTTTCCGAATCCGCTCTGTCTCCATCTGCATGCTCACCTGATTGACGATCATGCGGGCGGACAGCGGGCAGATCTCTTCCAGAACGCCCAGCCCGTTCTCCTTTAAAGTGGAGCCGGTTTCCACGATATCCACGATCACGTCTGCCAGATCCACGATCGGTCCCAGTTCCACGGAGCCGTTCAGTTTAATGATGTCCACAGTCTGGTGTTTTTTATTATAGAAATAATCTTTGGCAATNTTNGGATANTTGCTGGCGACCCGGATCATCTCGTGGTGCTGTAACAGTTCCTTTGCACTTTCCGGCCCGCAGACGCACATGCGGCATTTGCCGTACCCTAAGTCCAGTACCTCGTAGACCCGCCTGTTTTCTTCCATGATGGTGTCTTTTCCCACTACGCCGATATCGGCTGCGCCGTACTCCACATAGGTGGGCACATCCGGTGATTTTGCAAGGAAGAAACGCAGTTTATGCTCCTCGTTCACAAAGATCAGCTTGCGGGAGTTTTTATCCTTCATCTCCTCACAGGTGATGCCTATCTTCTCAAATAATTCCATGGTTTTATTGGCAAGACGACCCTTTCCCAGGGCAAATGTCAAATATCTTTCTTCGCTCATGTTTTCCTTCCGTTCTGAAGCGTGGGGCTTCCTTTATTTTCCGCCGACAGGCAGTAACGACACAGCTTTGCCCTCGGAACGCATCTTGCGCGCTTCTGCAAGTTTCTCCGCAAAGTCTGTATCCGTATAATACAGATTGGTGCAGGATCCCGGGCCGGCGATAGCCACACCCTGCCTGTTCATGGCAGACAACAGATCATCCACCAAAATGACAAAACCAATGGCAGGGGCCTTCTTGCCGAAGTGCGCAAGCAGATTGTCATAACGGCCGCCTTTTACGATGGCGTCGCCCACACCGTAGGTATATCCCTTGAA
>JAAUZW010000022.1:0-99484 GCA_014804385.1 Lachnospiraceae bacterium
CCTTACCAATAAGACCCGCATTTTTGAGATCGGCCTGTGTAGGATTAAGTAAAGGCTTATGCTTGGGTGTTGCCGCTGTGGTATTGCTTTTGGGATTCTCTGATTTATTTATAACTGTACTTGTACTCATATATCATCATCCTTTCTTTTCCAAACGTTCGGAAAACTGTTTTTGAGGGGAGAGGGGAGCGTGTCCCCTCTTACTGTTTAATAAAATGCCACCATACGACTGTAATCGTTGGCTAATGATTCAGCTACACAGGCAATGTAAAAACTCATATCATCACCAAATACGGGGCCAAATGTTCTGTCGAGAGATTCTACATCGGAATGTTCGACGATATCAGTTGAGAGCATTTCAAGATCATCATCACTTATATAACCGTTATAGGTGTTGAGAATACGGCTATATTCATTACAAGTGCCCTTTGTGTAAAGATTAAGGTTAATACACATACGTCTGATATCATCCGCTAACAAGTTTCTTCTGATTTTTAAACTACTCATATCTTTTACCCTTTACCCTTTCTTTTCCGAACGTTCGGAAAATCGTATGTTTTGAGAGGTTGTGCACTTCCTCATTGCTTATAAATAAATTATAAAGGTTACAAGGTAAAACTGAGAAATAAGTTTTCCTTGAAATATTTATTGATTATGATAAAATATAATATAATTTTTGAAAAATCCAAAAATATGTCCTTTTGGATATAGACTTATATCATGTCCTATACATATTACCTCATCTACTGGTGACTATTTCTATTATTATAAAATATAAAAAACGTAACAAAAACAATATTAAGCAAACTTGCTTAACTGGAGGAATTAATTTATGTTTGAAGAATTAGATTTTAAAACTACCGAAACATACACAAAAAAAGATGTCCATAAGTTGCAAAAGCGTCTGCTGGAAATGGCTAAAGTGGCAACATCTATCTTGGATGAAAATGGATATCACTATATGATTGCGTTTGGCACATTATTAGGTGCAGTACGGCACAATGGATTTATACCTTGGGATGATGACTTTGACACGTTTATATTTGATAATGAATATGATGCCGCAATACAATGTCTTAGAGACAATCTGCCCGAAGATATTATCGTCCATGATAAAAAAACAGATCCCATATATTGGCCGGCATGGTCTCGCATACGGGATTTGCATTCTCGCACATATGCTGCAATGTACTCTGACGATAAGTTTTATAAATATACTGGGATTAATTTAGATTTATATCGGCTGAAAAAAATGAAGAGAAATGAAGTCGCTCTATGGAAAAAGAAAAATGCCATTGAGTTTCTTGTCAGAAAACATGAAGTAGGTGTTTTACCAGATGATCAGTATGCGGAACGGTTTGATAAATGGACATCCGATTATTCGAAATTATTGCAAAAAAAAGACGCAGAAAGTGGTTTGAATGATGAAGTGTATAGTTCACCGATCAGTACATTACCAGGTCCGATTGCTGCAAATGATGTTTTTCCATTGAAAAAATATAAATTTGAGGATACAGAATTCTGGGGTCCAAATAATGCAGATAATGTATTGAAAATATCGTATAAAGATTATATGCAGATTCCCCCATTTGAGCAACGACTTCCTCATTGCTCTGGAGTTGAATTCGATTTGAAATAGTTTTTAGAAATATATGATTTATTTTATACTTGACATTTGAATTTTTTAGAGAATGTAAAAGATATGTGTGATAAGTTGGTTGTCTGGTATACAGTTGATGCGCTGGTATCATATAAAGGTGAAATTCTATGATTCCATATGCGTAACGTATTGAAAATGTGCGGAGTATCAAATATGTTGATACCGCTCCCAATTTGATACGGATAAACTGTCAGCTTGTAGGAAGCCAGGAGCAAACATTGCTATTTATTGCCGATGATTATCCTCCACATTGATAAATAAAAGATTACAAGGGGCTCAATAGCCCCTTAATTTCTATCTTTTCCTCAAATTTAAAATCACATCACATATTTTGTCCACTACCTCAAACGGTAAATCACCATAAAGCGGCAATGTCAGTACCTGTTTTGCTATCCGAAGCGCATTCGGAGTGAGATTAGCATTATATTCGCCGTGAAAACAGTCGAAAGTATTCGTAAGTGGATAAAAATATTTTCTTGCACCTATTCCCACCTTAGCTAATGCCTCAAATACCTCATCACGAGTGGTTCCATAAATATCCGCATCGAAAACTATAGGAAAATAAGCATAATTGGATTCTACATTTTCCTGAACCGGATTGAGCTGTACACCCTCTATTCCTTCCAGCCGAGAACGGTAATGTTCTACCACCTTCTTGCGTTTCGCAATATCCTCATCTATATGGCGAAGATTACAAAGCCCCATTGCAGCACAAAACTCATTCATTTTTGCATTGGCACCAATTCCATCCACTATCTCTGCATTCCGAATCCCAAAATTCTTCAATTTATATAAATTTGCCCCAAATTCTACATCTTTATAACAGGCAGCTCCACCCTCAATAGAGTGAAATACCTTGGTTGCATGAAAACTGAAACAGGATACATCCCCGAACGAACCAATTCCTTTCCCTTTATACGTCTCACCAAATGTATGTGCAGCATCATAAATAACTTTTAACTCATATTTTTGGGCAATACGCTCAATTTCTTCAATATTGCATATATTTCCATATACATGTACCGGAACAATAGCACAAGTCCTATCTGTAATTAACTCCTCGATTTTTGTAACATCTATCGTGAAATCCTGTTTGTTAATATCACAAAATACAGGTTCTAACCCATTGCGCACAATTGCGTGTGTCGTAGACGCAAATGTAAAAGGCGTTGTAATGACTTCCCCTTGCAGATTCAATGCCTGCATGGATAATTCCAACGCCATATGTCCATTAGTCAAAAGTTCAATATTGGCAACTCCAAGATACTTTAGTAACTCTGCCTGAAACTTTTTATGCTTTGGTCCCATATTAGTAAGTCTATGGCTATCCCAGATATCTCTAATTTCATCTATATATTCCTCTAATGCCGGCATTGAGGAACGGGTTACCAATATCTTATCCTGTTGCATCCGTTTTCCTTCCTTCTTGTAGTCAGTTTCCTTAAAAGTCCAAGTTGTGACTAATATCATCTTGCCGCTTAATCTCTTATCTGTATTTTAAATAAGCCTCCCGCAAGCTCTTCACTTTCCGTTCCATCATCATGCTTCGCTGTTGTCACAAATAAATATTCTTTTTTTTCTCCTCCGATGCAACACGAGGTGACATTCTTGCATGGAAGTTCAATCTCTAACAATTTTTCCCCGGTATAAGGGTTCCATTTACTAACTTTAGAACCATTCCACTGTGCTACCCACAGCATATCATCCACATCAACGCATATTCCGTCCGGTATACCCTCTTCAATATGTATGATATCTTTATCAAATTTTGCGTTACCGGTGTTAATATCATAGAAATATCTGCTTACTTTTTGGGTTGGCGTATCCACAAAATACATATATTTATCATCTGTTGAAAAACCAATTCCATTGGATATTGTTGTCTCTGTCACAAGCTTCTTTATTTGTTGTCCATCCCATGAATATAAACAATTTTTATTCTTCGCCAAACTATTATATCCTGTCGTGCCAACTAATACTCTTCCTCTGCTATCCAATATCCCATCATTATATCTCAACTTTGTATCTTGATTTAGCTGGATTAGAAATTCGCTCATCCCGGTGCTTATATCAATTTTATACAAACCACCGTATGTTGCCGCAATAATACAATCCCTGTCTTTTAGCAAAGCACACCCAACTTGTCCATTTGTTGGAAAAGTTTTAACAATGCCTGTTTCTATACCAAAATGATATATACATTCCTGTTCTATTGAAACACAAAGAACGGCCTTTCTTTCATCATCCCATACTGGTCCTTCCAACAATGTTGACCCACTGTAAAATACTAGTTCAGGCTCATATTCCATTTGCCGCTTCCCCCTCTATATAGATTCCCCTCCGTTAATTCGGAAAGTCGTTCCCGTAACCATGGCAGAATAATCTGACAACAAATACATAATTCCCGGTACAATATCATTAATTTCTGTCATACGTCCCAGCGGTATTGCTGCCGAGGCCAGCTCGTGTAAACATTCCACTGATATTCCCTGCGATTTTCGTAGTGCAAGTTCACCTTCTGTCGGTGTCCATCCCATTACTAAATAATTACACCTGATATTATCTACTGCATAATGATATGAGATATGATTTGATAAAGTAAGCAACGCCCCCTTAGCACAAGCATATGCTGTCCTGTCTTTTTCTCCCCTCCATGCATGTGTAGACCCCACAAGAATAATAGAGCCTCCCCCATTGATCTTCATTGTACGAATAGCATGCTGCGTACAAAAAAACGCTGCTTTAATATCTATATCAAATATTTCGTCATATAGTTCCTCGGAACATTCCGTTAATGCCGCTGCGGGAGTAACTCCGGCGTAATTAAGAAAACCATCGACCCTGTTGAAAGTTTTCATTGAAACTTCAAATAGATTTTCGCAGTTTTTTACATCATGCAAATCGGTTTTTACAAAAATTGCTTCACCGGCACTCTTTGCGCTCTCTTCTATAATAGTGGCAGCGCTCTCTTCATCTCTTCCGCCGATTACGACATTAGCCCCTTGTTTTAGGCATTCCATCGCGACTCCTTTTCCGACACCTTTGGTTCCGCCGGAAATTACAATCGTTTTTCCTTCAAGAATCTTCTCTTTCATTTTCATTCTTCCCAATCACCTCATCAGCATCAATACCTTTTAACATCATTAAATTATTACAATCATCAAAAACCTTTACCTTGTTTTGCAAATCTTTTATAGTTCTTCTCAGTCCTGCATCGCTATTGCACAAAACAAATATGCGCAAAAAAACCTGCCTTTCCGTCCCTGCCGCTGACTCTGGTATAACATCCCCTTCTTGAAACCGTTGCACAAAATGAATTACATCCGGATGGGTCTTTACATAATCTATCCCGTCAATTTTGGCTATTACACCTGGTTTCAATAAAAACCATATAACTGCTGCCGCCTTTCCACTCAAATATGGATCGTTTAAACTTTCAAACTTTGGCTCACCCATGTCTCCTGTAAGCGCATAATTTATCAGCATCTCTCTATGATCAAATCCATGAGCCGCTTTAAGGATTAAATGGAATCCACCGCCTTGAAGCCGAAAACCCGGATCATACACATAGAATTTACCATCTCTATAAAATGCTGATGTATAAAAAATCCCATTTTTTATCCCCAATTCATTAAACATTTTACAGAACTTGGGATGTTCTTCCTTCATAAAGATATCCAATACCTTAGATGGAAAAATATCCCCTAAACATACAGGGCTGACCTTTCTCTGTTCCCTATACGTATATCTGTCTGACATAGAAGACAAATATGCTTTTCCATCCTTTAGTGTATAATATATACTTACATCTTCACACTCCATATATTCTTCTAACAAGTATGTGTTTGAGGCAGACGCCTGCTTTGCCGTTTCAATTGCCTCCTCCAGCTCCTCAGAAGTATCGCATAATGTAATCCCTTTCCCCGAATTACTGTCTGTTGGTTTTACGATCACAGGGTAAGTAATATTCTCTTTTTTCTCATCTGCCCTATACTCTGGCACTCCTAAAATTCCATACTCTTCACATTTTCTTTTAAAAAAATTTTTATTTGTAAAAACCTTGACCTGCTCTTCGGTAGCATAACAGGGTACGCCAATTCTCTCACATACCTTTTGATATGTTGGAATTAATGCATCTGCAACCCCAACCAATACGCCGTCAACTCTTTCCTCTTTCGCAAGGATTACCAAGCTATCGACATCTATTGCATCCACATTATAACTTTTATCTGCAAATGCCTTTGCATATGCTTTAGGGTCATAGTCTGTCACAATCGTATATACCCCCATATCTTTCGCGACTGTGACCAATGCCGCTGTTTCTGGATTTGCCCCCAAAATTAAAAGCCTTTTCCCTGACAACTCTCTCATATCATTTCTCCACTTTTTTTATAAAATACCCATATGGAATTCCTGTAACCACACCGGGAATAAATTGTGCCTCGTCAAACTTACTGGAATGTAAAATCTTACCCGCCAAATAACTATTATGGTATTCTTTGTAATCATCTTGCGAAAGTACAAATTTCACACTCGCAGAACCAGCATTTACCTTTGTAAAATTATAGCTCCCGGAATGTATCCCACAAGCTATCTCAATACTCTTCCTGACATAATCAAAATCATGAACCACTGGCACTAAATCGGTACTGACATAATCCCCATACATAGACGGCATTACCTCTATAATCCATATGCCTTGCTCATTTTTCACAAACTCTACTGATGAAGCCCCATTTTGCATATTGACGGCATCCAATACTGAAAATATCTTCTCCTTTATTTCTTCATCTGCCAACATAGTTTTTGACTGAGTTCGCGTATAATCTAAAAAATTGTTTTGATATTCTATACTTTCTCTTTTCGTAAGTGCAACTAAAACATGATTTCCGTTTTCTGTGTAACATTCACAGCTATAATAATCTCCGGATATATATTCCTCTATAATGGCCTTCCTTTCAAAAGAATATTCTTTTGCAGTCATCAGTGCCCTTATCATTTCTTTTCGATTACAGGCTTTGGCCACCCCACGGTTACCTGACCGATCACTTGGTTTAACCACCACCGGAAAATGAATTGCTTCAACTTTTTCTTCCGGGAAAATATCACCCACTTCAACAAACGCAGGCTGATTTACTTTGCATTCCTGCAACCTCTTTCTAAACAAAAGTTTATTCGTACAAACTTCTACAATATCCGGTGTATTTCCAATACAATTCATTTCCTTGGCGAGGTATGCTGCCGTTATAGCTGCCAGATCCGAAGCCATGGATATAATTCCTTGCGGTTCAATAAACCTACATTTTTCTAAAATTGCTTGTTTATTTGTTATCGAAATAGGATAGTAAAAATCTGCCGTTTTTTCACCCACATCTCCCATTTGCCATGCAAAAACATGGGTCTCATATCCCATTTCTTTTGCTTTAATGATCAACGGATTTTGATGTTCATTACTTCCAATTATCACAATTTTATTCTTCATATAAATTCCTTTTCCAATAGTTTAATCTTCTTTTGCCAATACCTCATAACTGATAATTCCCGTGTCTTTCATCTTTTTCACAGCAGCATCAAATGTTTCTGTTATAGAAATTACTTTCCTCATATCCACACTATAAGCAGACAACCTTTTTCCAGTCGATTCTATAAATTCTATATCTATAGACGCTATAACCAAATAGTCATATGAGTTCTCTAATGCTGCCTCTAAAGAAACAACCGGATAATCGCTTCCCACATATTGTTCATAGTCCGGATCTGCCCATGCCACGATTTCATATAATCGGCTTTCATTAAACTGTTTATAAACATGCAGTCCATAAGCTCCCGCACTATAAATAATAACCCTGCTATCCGGGTTCAGGTCCAAAAACGGAAAATTAATTCCAATCATCGGATATTCTTGTACTAAACAATCCGAAAGCATTATTAGATAACTCACATAAAAATAATCTAATTGCGGTTTCACAATATCTATATATCTACATTTTTTAATAGAATGAAGCATATAATCATAAAGCGCCTGTAATTGACTGACTTTATTTACTCCGTTTGCTGTTCTTCGCAACATAGAATCCATCCTTTGACGATAATGATAATCCGCTTCTGCAATAACTGCAACAGATTCCGCTTCCAAAATAGCCGGATAAACGCATGCTGCATCTTCCCCAATAACAATTCTGTTATCCACCTTCATCTGGTATGGATAAATCTTTTCTTTCTTAAAAAGCTTATTCCAAACATAAGTATATAGCCCATATTGAAGCGTATTCTTATCACAGATCATAGTGGGAAAGATTTCCCTTCGCAATTCTTCTCCACGGTAAATGCCTTCTTCAATTTTATTATAATAAGGAATGCTTTTCCCGAATAATTCTTTCTTAAATCCCGATATGACTATATCAACATCTTCCCTTTCCATAACATCAATCATTTTCGCATACATATCCGGTTCGATCCAATCATCCCCATCTACATAGCCAATATATTTTCCGGTCGAAGCCTCCATGCCCGCCTGTCTTGCAGAAACCAATCCTCCATTCTGTTTATGAATCACTTTTATTCTATTGTCACGAGCCGCCCATTCATCACAGATAATCGGACAGCGATCGGGAGAACCGTCATCAACTAAGATAATCTCCAAATCGGAATAAGTTTGTTTCACAATACTTTCAATGCAGGAATCTAAATACAAATCTTCCCCATACGCAGGTACTATAACGCTTATTTTTCCCAAATTTTCACTTTTTTCAACCGACATGAAAATTATCCTCTTTCCATTTTTCAGAAACTCCGTACCAATGATTACTGTGCAGACTCTTCAAATATCTCTGATTTCCGGCGTTCCACTACTACACCATTGTCCACCTCATATATTCTATCACATTTCTTAATTGTTGTCAGTCGATGCGCAATAATTATCAATGTAATTTTCCCCTGAAGTCCTTCAATCGCCTCCATTACCGCATTTTCAGTTTCATTATCCAATGAGGCGGTAGCCTCATCCAATATTAAAATATCCGGAGAATTGTACAAAGCTCTGGCAATCGCAACGCGTTGTCTTTGCCCCCCTGAAAATCTTATCCCCCGCTCCCCAATAGGAGTATCTAAACGCTGCGGCAGCGACTCGACAAACTCTTTTAACTGGGCTTGTTCCAATGCATCCCATATCTTTTCATCATCTATATTTTTATCGGGAATTCCAAAAGCTATATTTTTTCTAATGGAATCATCCGGCAAATAAACCGACTGTGGAACATAGCCCATAATATTGCTCCACTCATCCCCAAATGTGAAAATATCTTTTCCGTCTATAGTAACTTCTCCCGATTGAGGCTTCAACAGCCCTAACATGATATCTGCAAGTGTCGTTTTTCCGGCACCGGAATGTCCAATAAATGCCACAGATTCTCCCTTCTTAATGACAAGGCTCAAATCCTTTAAAACATATCCCAGCTCTTCTGCATATCTCCAACATATCTGATCAATTTTCAGTTCATTTTTAAATTCAACAAACTCCTTATCCGCATTCTTATCAACCAAATAAATATTTTCGAGAGTATCCCCTTTCTCTTCCGTATCTTTTAACTGCCTATACATATGATCCAACGGAACAAGATAAAAATTCAAGGTATTAAAACCACTACTTATTTTTCCGAGTGCCGGCAATATTCGGAATGCGCCCACCGCAAAAGCCGACAATGTCGGAAACATTGTTTCCACATTTTCGCCTCCTAAAATCACACGAAAACAAACCAACCCCAACAATCCTGTAATGCAGATTGCTTCAATGATATACGCAGGGCTTTCAGTTCCCACTGCATGTCCAACCGATGGCTTCCGTTGTTTTAACCACGCATTTTCAAAGTTTTTTACAAAATATTTTTGTTTTCGCATGACAATCACTTCTTTAATTCCTTGAAATGCCTGAATTGCCTGCTGATTTACAACTGCAGAATATTTTCTGGACTCCTGACCGTATCTTTGCATTTTGTTCTTAAAATACCCAAAGACGATAAGCAGGCATAGACCGGCGAGTACTACCATTCCTAACGCCAACATAGTATCTGTTACAAAAATATAGATACAAATTAAGGCGACCGTTAAACAATCTACAATCGTCCTAAATAATTGATTTATGAAATTATATACGCTGCTCGTATCATTAAAAACTCCACGCATCAACTCACTCGTGTTTTTTGTCAGAAAAAAGGGATAGCCCTTATCCATGTAAGCTTTCATCATATACACAGACAGTTCTCTCTGTATTTTACAGGCATATACAGATCTTACCCATGACAAAAAAATAAAAAAAAGATTTTTAAAAATATATACCAATATTATACCTATTACAAATATCAGTATAATCTCTTCATTTTTATCAATATTAAAAAAATCAAATATATTCCCAAGCCATTTCTTTTCCAAAATCTGTTCCGGCGTCATCAAAACCTGAATCAGCGGCACTATAGCCGATACGCCTATGGTTTCCAATAAGGCGCCCACAAAGCTCATGGCCAGCAAAAAAAGCCCATAACGCTTTTGTTCGGTATTCAATATATACATCAACTTATTATAAACGTCTAATACCTTTGCCATGCTTTTCTTCATCTTTTTGCATTACTCCTTTTTCTAATCATCATAAAAGTCTGCTCTATGATGAAATTCCACGTTTTATCAGCTTTATCTGTATCTTATATAACAATTTGTAGAACCGCGGCGATACCCTCATGATCAAATACCGAATATATAACCATAAACTGGCTTTATCATGTATGACCTTGAGACTCAAAGGATTTTCTTTCACATATTTCTTATATTTCTTGCTGTCACCGGTATCATAGATCCAGCATTCCGCCGTCAAATTAAAACACAAAACACTGATATAGTCATGAAACTGATAATTCGAATACTCATCAAACATCCTATCGCCTATTATTTGATTTCCCAGATGCTTCAATTTTTCCTGAATATCCGTTTTTTCCCACCGTGCATTCCAGCTTCCGGGAACACCTCTTCTTCTATGAGACATAGTTTCGCCTATAAAAAAAAACTTACCACGATTCAAGCAAAGACGAAGTCTAGCCATATCTCCATTCATATATTTTACAAATTCTGCTTTCCCATTAATTTGATCCTCTATAATACTCCTTCTATGAAAATAGCTGGATGTGTGGAAAGGATATCCCCCATTCAGCCACAGTGCAGCAGCCATCTGTTCTTTTTCAATCACACCAGGCTGCAGACCATATCCCTTTTTGGGCAATTTTAATCTCGCATCAGATTTATCCATTAAACTTCCGTCTTCCCAAATAGACTGCGCTCTATGCACACATATGCTGCAATCCGGATTACTTTCCAAAGCATCATATTGTTTCTGCAATTTATGTTCATCAGACCAATAGTCGTCACCTTCACAATGTGCAACATACTTTCCTCTGATTTTAGGAGCCACAATACGTAAAATTGTTCCTTTCCCTTTTGAATATTGATTTTCCGTTTCGTATATAGGCACAAATAAATCCGGATATAAATCAACATATTTTTGAATAACACTTTTCGTATTATCCGTTGAAGCATCATCATGAACAATAACCTCAAACCGGAAATTCGTAATCTGACTCACAAATCCCTGCAGCGTTTGTTCAATATATTTCCCGTGATTATACGCGGCACAACACACAGATACCATAACTTCATTTTCTTCATTCAATAAATCAGTCTCTACTTTCATAAGTATATATCCTTCCTTTACAAATTATTGTTCCTCTGCAAACTTTACAACCACTACATCATCCACAATTCTAACAGAACCTTCCGCCGGATAGCAAGGCATCTCTTTTACTACTGCATTGTCCTCGAACATTTCCAATTCATTTTCTTCCAGCCATGCCGGTTCATACCCACAATGCAAGGCTAAATACCTTTTATAAGCATAATCACCAACTACCTGGCGCATATTATACCCAAGAGCAATCATGTAAACACCAAATCTGTCTTCCAACGCCATAGAATCATCCTCTACATCCTGTATATTTAAAAATGCTACCGGCATTTCTGCTCTATATCCGCTGCAAGACTGAATCCGTGCTATCAAATCGGTATAATACGTCATAGTCTGTTCCTGAACAAAACTATTGTATTGATAAGCAACATTATCAACTTTTATATATAAACAAACTGCTACAAATAAACCTATTGAAAAAATATATGACAATACTCTACAAATATTATTATTCTTCTCGGTATCCTCAACAATTACACAAAACAAAAGAAACACAGAACTTAGGGAATACAGCATCAAAGTATGCATCGTCACATCATTCAGTGTAATCAAATATACAAAGTTTGCTGCCAATGGAAACATTAAGAACATGATACATGCCGCGATTTTGCCTTTTACCCCCCCCCCTACCAAAAACACTCTGTGGGCAAACAACAAAACAGTTACTATCAACAGCATCAACGCGATAGCACGAATTCCCCTATATGGATGAATGCCAAAAACGGTCTTTCTCACATTAAAAAATTCCAAAAAATTCTTGTATGCCTCTGCTACAGCAACCAGTAAATGTTCTGGTTTCGGCTTTGGATAAATACTCTTCTTATGTAACAGAGCGCTAAAAATCTTATTCATCAACAGATATAGCACAATTCCTATCACACCACTGCTCAAAAAAGCAACCATATCCCTTGTCGCATTATAAAACTTTTCTTTTTCTTGTAATAACCTCTTTATTAATAAGATTACCGCTAAAGAAGCAAAAATCCCTATATATGCCTGATAAATTCCTAACGAAACTGATATCAATATACCGCTAATAACAGCAGTAATAACCGTACCTTTTTTCGCAAAATAGACCGCAAGATACATAAAAAAGATTGCCATACTGTATGCCGGTGCCGTAAACATATAAGCAAAAGTTGCGGCCACTGTCGGAAATACTACTATTATTCCTGCACACAAAGCAGAATGTATTTCCCCTTGAATTTCCAATATCCTGACAGCCATTAACGCTGAAAATGCAAGGAACATCAAGGAAGCAATCCCATTATACCACGACGAGCTCACGTGAACAGATATCCAGTTTCCCACTACATATAATACTTCTAAAAACCATCTTCCTGATTGTATTCTACGCCCCAGCCCAAACATCGCCGACATATCATCATGAAAAGACAATTTATTCGCAAACATATATCCATGCGCCATTCCTCCACAAATAAATGCACTAATAAAAGCAATTTTTTCCTGTCTTGATATCTTGGAATAAAACATTTTCCATACTTCATCTACAGATTTTGGCAACATTGAACCGATTCCACCTGAATTCATCTCAGTTTTCTCCTCAATTACATGGTATCCGCACGATCTCTTGCAAGTATTTTCTCATATAACTCCATATATTGATTCAGCATCCGGGCTTCCGAATGGTTATCTTCAACATACTTTCTGCACAATGCCGTTTTTCTTTCCAACTCCTTCGTATGCCGAAATATTTCCGTTATCTTGTCCGCCAGCGCCTCGCTATTGGGGGACGGAACCAGCCACCCTAAGTCCTCTGTGACAATTTCCGGTATCCCGCCGGTTCGGAATGCCAGAACAGGAGTTCCCGACGCCATTGCCTCGATTGCCGTAAAAGATGAAGTATCCGCCACGCTAGGCAGAATGAATAAATCCGCCGCCGCATATATTTCGCTTAGCATAACCTCATCCTGTACATAGCCTATATCATATAAATCATAAGGCAAATCAATTTTTCCCTTTTTCCCGTTACCCACTATCAGCAATGCATACTTTTCCTTATCCGCTATTTTCTGCAGTGCATCATGCAAATACGGAAACCCCTTGTAGACATTATGAATTCCGTTTGCCACAAATAATAAAATATGCTTATTTTCCGGCAAATGATATTTCTTTCTAACAGTACTCTTCTTATGGCATATAAAATTTTCCAATGTGATTCCATGGCTGATCACCCGGATATTCTCTCTTTTTAAATAACTTTCCCTGCAACGGTCATATAACCACTCAGACGGCGTAACAAAGTAGATTCCTTTCTTTTTAAAAGAGCATATCTTATACTTTAAAAGTGACGATGCGTAACGCATGCCTTTGTGCATACTTTCATTTCCCTTACAGTTAAGGCAATACTTATTTATTTTCCAATTTTCGCACCCAAACGCCTGCGCGCACCCTCCGGTCAGCATCCACATATCATGAAGGGTAATGACGATGTTGCTGCAGTATTTGCGGATTTCCTCTATGTCCAAAAGGCCTATATAATTACTGTGGAGATTATGGAAATGAACGATATCTATCTTTTTTTCTTTGATACATTTTATAATTTCAGACTTTGCACGCCGGGTCTTTATTATTGTATTGTTTAGACATCCTCCTGCCATCGTCGTTATACATCTCCCGGCAAAATCCTTATAAATAATTTCCACATCGCCGGGAACATTGTTTTGCAATCTGCCCACTATGCAGTATGTTTCTATATTTTCTTTTTTAATGCCATAATATAGCTGACGCATTACTTTTTCCGCGCCGCCGCCGTTAAAATAGGTGCTTATATATAAGATCCTCATTTCCGCTTACCCCGGTCATCCTGTTTATCATGTATTCTGAACAATCGACACGCTTTCATAAACAATCCGCCGACAGAAAATCTCTGCACTCTCAAAATGACGGTCTCACAAGACGCATTTTTGTTGTAGCTATACACCCCATATTTTCGATATATAAAAGGGGGCAATTGCGCATCAATATCAGTAAGTCCTATTTTTCTGACTACCTTTTCTTCAAAACTCATATCGCTTATCTGGGTAATCTCGGTTAATGTAACAAACTTACCGTATGCATTTGAAGAATCTCTTCGTACAATCCGGTACAGTGTACCATTTTCTTCATATATGCCGCCGTTCAAGATAATACAGTCCTGCTCATTCTGCTGCCAAAGTTCCTTTAACGCAATGTTTTTCTTACAATCAAGATTTTCCAATCGGAAAAGTATCTGCCTCGATTGAATTCCCTTTTCTCCCTTTTTATTTACAAGAACATATAGACCGCCTTCCGGCTTCTGACAAATAACCGCATTGATCATATTCCTATTACAGTCCACTTTGCAATATGGCTTCCACTGCATAACGTCCTTGCCCATGACATAAAACTGAATGTTTCTTCCATGTTCGGAAGTCAGCATCATATATACCTTCTTCTCATATACAAAAATGCAGGGAACACCATCTTTCGATATTCTTATGCCGGTCGTTCGAGGTTTCGTCAAACTCCCATCCGCTTCCATCCGGGACACTTCCACAACGCTGTGCCCGTTCAGTTTATTATAGACTACCATAAAAAAATACTGCCCATTATCCCAATGGAAAGGAACCGCATTCGTATACCATTCCCTAAAATTGGGTTTTAAAACAGTATACTGTTCGCTTTCCTTAAAACGATATGCCAGACAAAATTCATACTCTGTAAGCGCATACCATAACGCCCCCAGTTTTTGTCTAAAAAATAATTTTGCATAATAATTCCGCCACTCCTGATAAACCCAGTCATCCTCCGCCTGATAAGCAAAGTTCCAGCTCTTTTCCGCCTTTAGTGTAACCTGAAATGTAACATCCGACCCGCAATTGGTCCCGGAACCATCCATACCGATGTTTTTCACCTTGGAATTCCTTGGAAAAATCGTAAGCATATTTTCCTTATACTGCTGATAGCACCAGCGTATCGCCCATGAATGAATCTTGCCTTCCTGTTGTAATTTTAACATGGGGGTCATATCGATACCGCCCTTGTTAAATTCCCTGATCCGTTTCCGGTCATTAA
The DNA here is from genome assembly GCA_014804385.1 of Lachnospiraceae bacterium. Lineage (GTDB taxonomy): Bacteria > Bacillota > Clostridia > Lachnospirales > Lachnospiraceae > UBA3282. The sequence continues at coordinate 15,501 of JAAUZW010000022.1, forward strand.
TAAATTCATGATAATCACTGACGTCCCAGTCAACCTTGTCCCATCTGTCTTTCCAGGTTCCCCATCCCCAGCAACAGCCACGGTAACCACAGTACACATCCCGTTTATAGCGACGCAGCCGTTTTAAGTCCATAGTGAATCCCGTAACTGACCAAATTTTATCATCCTTTTCATAAAAATCCAGAGCCTCATTTACAAACCGGATAAAATCCGGCGAGGTCAAATGGTCATCCTCCAAAACGATAACCTTTCCAAATTGATCGATTATTTGTGTGATACCATCTATAAGCGACTTCTCCAATCCTTTATTCTTTTCCGCCATAATGATGCTGACTTTTTTTAAATGATTATTTCTTTCAAAACAACTCAGATATTCCCGCACTTCCGCCACATTGGGAACCTCTGTCTCATCCGCGGGTGCGTCGGAAAAAATATAAAGCTCGGATTTGTCCGCATCTTCATTTTTATCAAGCGCCTGTAAAACCAGCTTTGTGTGATCTATTCTATTATATACAAATAATACGACAGGCGCCTGCATAGCTTATCCCTCCTACATATCCTCGATCCCAATCAATACTCTTTTCCCTTGGAACGCAAATCCATATTTCCGTATCCGCTCCTTTGGAATGCCTTTCGCAATCAGTGATGCTGCATAATTCTTCTCCTCTATCTGTTTCAAGGCTTCCTTTACCGTATCGGACAGCTCTTTCTCCTCTTCCGCATCCTGTACCTTAAATTCCAGAATGATCGCATCATCCTCCTGCTGCATCGGCTCCAGCATCACATCATATCTGCCGAATCCGCTTTCCCTGTTGGAGGTCAGCGTATATTTATCCGCCAGTTCCATCATCAGACCGAGTACAAAGCCGTGGTAAAACCGCTCCGGCTCGCTTTCTGAAGGATTGCTTCCGGTATCAAAATAACTGAATGTTGCAAGCGCCACCTTATTCATATAAATATTCATTGCTTTCACATCGCCCAACAGCAATGCCTTAATAAAATCATTGTAATAAGCACTGCCACGTCCTTTAAACCAGTCACGGATCATGCGTCCAAACATTGCCCATACTTCTTTATTCGTTAGTGCTAAGTGATAGTAAATTTTCCCCGTCCGCTCCACAAATTCTGTTTTAACCACCTTCAAATATCCACAGGAAAGCAAAAGACTCCATATTGCCTCTTCTTCTACGGATAGCTGGCTGTATATTATCTGTTCATCTATCTCGGCTATAATGCTTTCTCCCTGCATCAAGGTTTCAAATTCCAGCTTTGTGTTACTATCCCCCTCCCGGATCAGTTTTCCAGCCAGACTGTTGGAACTGGTGTTCGCCCAGTAGATACCGATTTTTTTCTCATTAAGATAACTAATAATCGACCACGGATTATAAATATCCGTCTGAGATCCAAAAGTAAAACCGTCATACCATCTTTTTACTTCCTGCTTCCGGTCCGATAAGTCAAATTCATCCAGAGCGGCAAAAACCTCCTCTTCCGTAAAGCCAAAGCAATCTGCATATTCCTTCGAAGTAGTCGTTACAACCTTCAAATTATTCAAGTCTGAAAACATGGATTCCTTACTGACTCTCGTTATTCCCGTCATAATCGCCCGTTCCAGATACGGATTTGTCTTAAACGTTGCATTAAACAGGCTTCTGGTAAATGTCACAATCTGTTCCCAATATCCGTATACATACGCCTCCTGCATGGGCGTATCATACTCATCCAGCAGGATAATGACCTTTTTGCCGTAGTAGCGGTATAAATACTCTGCCATTTTATGAATTGCCATCGTCGCAACTACTTCCGGCATATTCATGGAAACGTTATTATATTCTTCCTTTTCCGCCTCCGATAGTAAATTGCCCTGTAGCAAAAACGTATTTCTGCGATACAAATCCGTCAGCACCTGACAAATACGCAATACCGTTGATTTATAATCCACTTCTTTCACATTTGCAAAAGAAAGGCTGATCACAGGGTACGTTCCCTGCAGGCTACGGTATTTCTCCTCTTTCCAAATATCCAGCCCCTGAAACCAGTCCTTCTTATCTGCATATTGAACGGAAAAAAACTGCTCTGTCATGCTCATGGTCAACGTCTTTCCGAAACGGCGGGGACGGGTGATGAGGGTCACCGCATCTCCGCTTTCCCACCATTCTTTCAGAAACCTCGTCTTATCTATATAAAAAAGATCGTTTTGAATCAGTTGTCCAAAATCCTGATGTCCAATCCCAGCCGTTCTTGCCATTTAATACCTCCCGCATATCATGTTTTCAGTTTACACATATCATACTGCTCACTCTATATAAACTTCCTCTCAACTCCAAACCAATAGATATTTCATTTATTATACTGAAATTCAAACAATACTGCAACTATACACTGTTCATAAACTCCCGCAGTCGCCGCCCGACTTCTTCCTTGTCAAACTCCACCTTCTTTGTCCTGTTATCCGGAGCAACCTTATTTTCAAAGAAAGCGGCATCAGCCAATTCCTCTATATTGCTATACCCAATTCCTTCTATGCGATTCTGCTGTAACAATTGTTTCGGTGCGATCGCTATCGTATCCAAAAACATACATTCCTGCAACACTCCGGAAGTTCTGCATTGATACTGCCCCATATCATACGGAAGTACCGCGTATTTTGCCTGAGCAATAGCATAATAATATTCCTCTTCTGTCAAAATAACATTTTCAATCACAATATTATCATTCTTACCTTCTAATGCTTGCCGATACTGCTCCTTATCATAAAAACGTCCTCGAATATCTAATGGGAATCCATTCCGGTTAAATGCTTTTACAAGTGGAATAATTTGCTTATAAGGTGACATCGTCCCTACACACACCACCTTATCTACCTTTTCTGTACTCTTATATTTCTCGTATTTTTCAGTATCGTAATAATAATCAGGAATATAAAGTATCGGCTTTTTAAACTCTTTAAAACCGTTTTGTGTACTGATAATTGCATCAACCTTTTGAAATCCGGAATAATAAATATGGTTTAGTATACGTCCAAAAATATCCTGACCGAAAGATTTCTGATAAATCAAAATCACCATTTTAGGATATTTCTTTTTCCTGGAAACAAAAAGCAATAAATAGAGCGAAAGAAAAAAATCTGTTCTATAAAACCACATGATATCACAATCATGTATTCTAAATACCTGATGAAGATTATAGAATAATTTAAATTTATCTTTTACTCGTTTCCAAATGGATTGCACATTTTCCATACAAATATTATATTTTAAAGAATATATTCTACGAAAATCTTTTAACTGTTTATCAGAAATTTTACTGACAAGACAAGGCGATAATGCTGCGCTAATATCATAATAACCATTCATCAAATCGCTATATTCTCCCAATACCTTACTGGAATGCCCCACTTCATTGCCTTCCGAATCACATGTGCCATAGTAATCTACTAATAACAATTTTTTCATCCGGTCTACTCCTCTCATTCAAAACAACACCCACTAAAAGCTATTCTCCCAGGTTTGATCATCCAGCGTATTTTCCCTCTATGGCCCCGCTTGTTTTTCTTGCACTTTCATTATAGCACACACGACTTATAAATTCAGCATTTTCAAGGTCCTTCAACATTTCTTATTCTTGTAAGCAGGAATTAAGTATAATAATTTCTTTTATATCTTTTCTTTCTTTTTTAATTCATCTATAATAACAATATACCATTTATTTCATATTTTATTTTGTTTAAAAAAACGAGGAAAATTATGAAAATAGTCCAAATCAACACGGTCTGTGGCACAGGCAGCACCGGAAAAATCACAGCAGACCTATATAGGATTGCAGACAATACCAATATAGATGCATATATTGCCTATGGACGCCAAAGCGCCCCAGAAGATATCTCCAGTTACAAAATCGGCAATCCGGCAGATTTCGTATGCCATGTGTTAGTTAATTTTTTCCTGGGCAAAAGCGGCTTTGGCTCCAAAGCTGTCACAAAACGCTTTTTGAAATGGTTGGATATGATCCAGCCGGATATCCTTCATCTCCACAATCTGCATGGATTCTATATCCATGTCAATATGCTGTTCGATTATATTAAGGTTCACGAAATTCCGGTAGTCTGGACTTTACACGATTGCTGGCCACTTACCGGTCAATGTGCCCATTTCGATTATGCCAACTGTAATAAATGGAAAACCGCCTGTTTTGATTGTCCAATCTACCGTTCTAATTACCCCTATTCTCTTTTCAGGGATAATAGCCGCCAGAATTACATTCTTAAAAAATCCGCTTTTACAGGTGTTAAGGATCTTACTATAGTAACTCCCAGTCATTGGCTAGCTGATATTGTCAAACAGTCTTATCTGCAGCAGTATCCAATTAAAGTCATTCCGAACGGTATCAATTTAAATATTTTTAAACCCACTTTATCCGCTATTAAATCAGATGACAAAAGGATAATACTAGGAGTAGCTAACATTTGGAATAGCAGAAAAGGACTTTCTTACTTTTTACAATTAGCGGATATGTTAGATTCCTCCTACCATATTGTTTTAATCGGAGTCAATAAAAAACAACAAAAGATGATATGCAAAAAATACGGCAGCTCCATTACTGCTTTGACTCGAACGACCAACCAGGAAGAACTGGCTATATGGTACAGTCGTGCCTTTGTATATGTTAATCCAACATTAGAAGATAATTTTCCTACTACCAATCTGGAAGCCTTAGCATGTGGTACTCCTGTCGTCACTTTTAACACCGGAGGAAGTCCCGAAAGCATCACCGATCAATGTGGTATTATCGTCGAGAAGGGAAACAGCAAAAAATTAATGGAAGCAATCTTATCTTTAGAAAAAAAGACAGAAATCACTTCCAATGCCTGCCGTAGACAAGCTTTAAAATATGACAAGAATGTCAGATTTCAAGATTATATACAGTTATATAACAGTATGCTATGGTGATGAGTTCTGGTTATTCTGATTTTCCTATGCATTACTGCGATTTATCAGGCGTCATTTTCTTTGTCCTTTTCAGTTTCCAACTCCCTGATCCGTTTCTCCAGAATCGCAATTTCCTGCACAAGCTGGCGGATTTTCATATTCTGTCTGGAGGCAATAGAGGTCAATGCCATCATGATCATCAGCATAAAGGCAATACAGATAATGAAAAGACCGTTCATATTATCTTCAATACCAAGAATACGGATCGTATACCTTAACAACTGCGGATAGATCACAAGAATCCCAAGCACCACTCCGGACAAGAGCCACAGCAGCGTATATTTCAGATTCAGGGCTCTTTGTTTCAGGAAATATAATATAATTACAAAATAACATATCACCGCAATGATCAGTGTAACTCTTAACGTAGAAGGAATCATATCTATCCTCTCCTAATTCCATAACTTAACCGGCAAACTAAAATCGCCAGTGTGACCTTTATCATATAATAAATAGATTTGCGAAATGTAATAGAACTGCTTCCGCCTTCTCTTGCACGCATCTGAACCGGCACTTCCATAATTCTGCCCTTGTGCATAATGGCAGTAACAATTGCCTCCGGTTCCGGATAGTCCGTTGGATAATCATTCACATAAATATTGATAAAGCGTTTATTAACTGCCCGAAAACCGCTGGTTACGTCCATGATCTTCTTTCCGGTCGTGATCCGGATCAGGAAACTCAGGAATTTAATTCCTATCCTTCTGATTCCCGACGACTGGAATCCTTCTTTTTCCAAGAACCGGGAACCAATCACAATATCCGCCTCATCTTCCAGAAGAGGTTTTAACATAGCTCCCAGATAAGCAATATCATGCTGCCCGTCCCCATCCATCTGTACAGCAATATCATAGCCGTTTCTGGCCGCATAGACATACCCTGCCTGCACTGCCCCGCCGATCCCCAGATTGATGGGCAGATTCAGATATTGAAAATGCCTCTTGTCACATATTTCCAAAGTAGAATCTCTGGAACCGTCGTTGATGATCAAATAATCGACAGACAAGTGAGCATCTAAAGTTCCCGTCATAAGCAGCGAGGTCAGATGCTCTATCACTTCGGCAATACTCTCTTCCTCATTATAAGCCGGAATAATAATCAGAACTTTGATGTCTTTCTTCATTAAAACATTCTCCATATCATCATTTGTAGGCTTTAACACCCGTTTTCCCGATATATTCTAGCACCACTTTCTCATCTGCACATTGCACCTGATAGAAAGTACCGTCATCTATCGTGTCCGGTTCTTCAAACAACCTCCCATAGGATTCTCTGAACACCTCATTCGGATGGAACAGAAATACATACTGGCAGTTCCGAAGCTTCTCTTCCCATTTCTCACATGACACGATCTGCCCTATGTCCTGTATTTCTTCTTCATTCTGTAGCCAGATATCCGTCTGTTTTTCATAAGCCTCTTCTGAATCATATATATCATATTGCGCATATGGCCCTAACAAAGGACTGACCGTATTCTTAAAAACCCAGTAAGAATCCCCGTTACTTCCATTGCAAACGTAAAATACTTTCTCCGCTTTCACGGAAAAGCTTCTGAATATCTCCGCGACCTCATCAGATCCATAGACATGTTCATCCGTAATATCTACATCCTGGTTTTTAACAATCAAACTCTCCATTGGTATACATATCACGATAATCGACACCAAGGAAAAAATCACTGCCAGACTGAGAGATTTATTTTCACGCTCTCTTTCTGCTGCCTGCCGCAGTATCAGTCCTGCCAAAGCTATCGCTACTCCCCCGACAAAAGAACCCAAATATCTTCCATGAGATAACAGCAGGAGTGCGCCTCCCTGATCAAAAGCAAACAAATACATGACCAGCAAAACCATACTGTAGCACATGCCTGCCAAAAAAGTGAATATGCCAAAGCCTATCATTCTATTCTTGCATTCTCCCCAGAATCGCAAACAGCTCAAAGTTCCTATCAGCAGCAATAAGAGCACAAATATATCCACATACGAAACGCCTATATTTCCAAAATAATAGGTTTCCTCATCAAATAACGCAATCAGAAAATTTTTGATCGTCTGATATCGATATCCGCCATCTTCATGCCGTAATAATCCTAAAACTTTGTCCATTGTAATGCCGCTTGCGCTCACCGTACCTTGGAAAGTGACCTCTTTCACATTTGTTTTTTCTGCAGCTTGTACACTTTCAGACACCTGCGCTTCCGTCACCACCACCTTAGCAGGAATACTCATATAAATCTGCCAGCTGAAAAAAACTGCTATTACAAATAAGGAGCAGAAACATGGAAGAAGCAAGTCTTTTGTCACGAACTTTTTCTGCCGGATAAATTGATATAACCTGTCTGCAATCATCACTACCGTGAGAAGCCCTGCGATCACCAATCCCATATCTTTCGTAAGCGTCAGTGCAAAAAGTCCTCCCAGAATACGAAGCAGATTAAAGCATGACAATTCTTCCGAAAAATAGCATAGCAGAATATATGCCGCAAGCACTGCAAGCAACGGGTCTACATAGATACAATTATAGATATCACTGAAAAAAATGACCGGTATACCTGCCATGACCGCCACAGAAGTCAATAAATACTGCCACTTTTTCCCTATACCCGCAAACATGACCATCAGAACGCTCATCATCATTGTCTGAAAACCAAGATATACTAATTCAGACGAAAACATGCCGTTTGCATATACAAAAAAATATTCTACTAAAGCTGCAAACGGCGGATATCTCGGGATTACAACCGTGGTGCCTATATGCTTCGCAAAGGACTGATAGTAAAACATATCCTTTACAGCCATACCCCATTGCGCGAACTCGTCAACCCTCGCAAATCTTGCATTGTGGCAGTTCAGCAGGAGAATCGCAACCAGCACGATATAAATAAACAGAGCCGATGAACACAGATCCTTGACCTGCATCTTTTTTTTATTATAAAAGTAAATTGCCAAAAGCATACTGACAGCCGCCAATATGTATACTAGTGCCATTCCCGCCTTCAAATGATCAAACAGACCGGTCACATATAAAACCGCTGCCGTAATGATCATGGAAAATCCAATACATTCTTCCCATTTTCGGTTCCATATCGTCATAAACAGCAATGTAAATGACAAAAACGGGAAAAATATCATAAACAGGCAAAACAGCTTTGAGCTTTTTTGAAAAACAATACCCAAAGCCGCCGCCTCGCCGCAGGGACTGCCATCAATACTGCATCCGCTGTAATTGCTGCCGGATGCGATCTGTATAGTTCCCTCCGATATTGGTTCTGCATAGCGGATCTGTATCCTGTAACGCTCTCCCGGCATTACTTTTATTGCCTTAAACGCATACTCTACTGTACCTTCTTCGTCTTTTTGAAACTCTTTCAATATACTTGTCTGCAACAGCAGCTCGGAATAATCATCCGAATAAATCAGCAATTCCACATTACTTTCAAAATCTGACAGGGAAGTATATGGTACGTTAACTCCGGCAATCTTTTTGACATGTGGCTGCCAGGTCTGTTCCAGCACCGAATCTCCGGTTGAAAAAGCAATTTGCGAATCCGGATGGGAAACGATCGGCGCAATTAACGTACGGTTCTGCAGGAGCACAGCCAAAGCAGCCACTGCAAACAAAACGATAAAGAATATATTCTTCTTAAAAAGCGTCATAAAGAGCTGCCTCCCATACTATTTCTCTTTCCTTAGTCTTTCCTGAATTTCCTCTATCCGCTCAAAATAGTTTTTGAACTGAAAATTATCTTTCACATGCTGATATCCTGCCTCACCCATTTTTTTTAGCTTGTCCTTGTCACATATGATTTTTTCCAGTTTCTCTTTTAAGTCTTCTTTATTGTTATCTTCAAATATATAACCTGTTATCCCGTTCTTAATATAATTTGCAGTCCCGTTATTGCTGCCGCTGACAGCAGGAATAGAAAATGCCATCGCCTCCAAATGGGAAACGGCCGCCGGTTCGTCGGTGCTCGGAAGCACAAAAACATCTGCTCTTTTGTACTCTTTCACCACCGCGTTTCTGTCCAGATTCGTCAAAAGCGTCACTACACTTTCCAGCTTATGTTCTGTTACATAAGCGCTTACCTTTTGGTAGTATTCCTCATGAAAATGATTTGACATTTCTCCCGCAATAACAAGGTGCAAACGATATTTCGGAAGCAGCTCTTCCACAGCCTCTATCATCATCTGCAGATTTTTCCGTTTCTGATATTTCCCGATGCAAAAAACATTGATACATCCATCTGCAAAGTAGGTTTTTTCTTCCGGTCTCACTTGCGGTTCCATCAAGAAAGGCGCCAGATATGCAGTCTCATCCCGCACCAAACCGGTATGATCAGTTCCTACGACATCTACCGGTGTGATACGATACTTCGGCGTCAGTTTCCAGACCAATTTGTGCGCCCCGTTCATTGCTTTGGGTTTCTCCCATACAGGGGTCTGATTATAGAGAATCGTCGGAATTTTGTANCGCTTACAAATGGCGTTCATACAAATCGTATACATGGAACGNTCTCTTAAAATGGCCACGTCAGGCCGAAAAGCTTTGATGTATTTTGCCAGCTTTATCATCGGCGGAATCCCGCATTTAAGCTTCATATCAATGGCGGTCGGGTCATTCCTCTTAAAAAAATGCACATATAGATAATCGATTACCCTAAATATGCGGGAATACCCCACTACAACCGGCTGCACATACGTATAATCCTCCACTCTGCCGGCATATTGACTTAAAAACCGAACCTCATGCCCGTTTTCCTTCCAACCTTTCATAATGGTTGTCTGATTCGTATGATATCTATGGGACATATATAAAACTCTCATAATATGATTGTACCCCGGAAAATTATCAATCTGTTTGCAGTCTCAAATGACAACCCGCTTCTTTATCTGGGCAAGATATTCCAGATAACCGGCATTTCTGTTTGCCTCTTCTCCAATCACATCATGCTTCGGAATTTTTTCTTTATATTCCGCCTGATGCAGATACCATTCATATTCCATATCCAGATTACCGATATCCAGTACCCGGTATCCCTCCAGAAATAGTTTTTCTGCAAGAAATTTAGCTGCAATTCCCATAGAAACTAAAAACAATCTGTCTTTTGGATATTCCTTACAGCATTCAAATAGTTCATCTACTTTTTCATACGCCTGTTCGCTGGGGCCGATGATNCTCTCAATACTNCGNGCCGTATCTAACAGNTCNTTTCCTACTCCATTGTGAGTCTTGTCACCCTCTACTACTACAATATCTTTGTCTTTCCAAATTTGTTTGATTGCCTCAATCTGTCTTCTGCATTGGCTTTTATCNGCCANCNCATAATAAAATCTTGTAAATGACGTATTACANTATTCTCTGTCAGAATTGCAATANCTCATATAAATTTTCCTGCTGAAAAGCAAATGATCTTTCCANAAGGCAGCACTTTCTTTCCTGTATATNTTCAAATTTCCAAAAATATCCGGTATAGANACCATNAAATCATCATATTCATANGCAAGAAGCCTCTTTAANCCTGCTANGATCTCCGGATTGACTTCCTGAAAGAAAAGCTTTCTCCCCCTGATCATTGTAATNTCACCATCGCCAAATCTTACGAGGCTTTTCGATGTATTTGTCAATACCTCAATCATTTGGTCTACAGACATTACTNTCACATTGCATTTTCTGATTCNCAGGCGGTAGATCAGATAAACTATCTGGGCCAATATTCTTTTAACCAGATTTTTTATCCNGCTCATAATACCTCCTGTTTTTCTCNTCTTTCTACTTTTCCGTCTGCCACTTCATAAATGACATCTGCATTCTGTATGGTTGTNAACCTGTGAGCAATGATAATCATTGTCTTTTCCCCATGAAGATTTTCTATCGCTTCCATAACGGCAGATTCCGTATCATTATCNAGTGCGGAGGTTGCTTCNTCGAGTACAAGAATCTCCGGATCATGATANANNGCCCTGGCAATNCCGATACGCTGCCTTTGTCCGCCGGACAATCTGACACCTCTGTCACCCACAAAGGTATCCCAGCCCTCCGGCAGTCCTTTCACAAAAGTCCANATCTGTGCNTTTTTCAGNGCNTCTTCTANCGCTTCATCGTCTATCCNATCTTCTTCTACCCCNAACGCCACATTATTCCGTATGGTATCATCNGATAAATAAATCGTCTGCGGAATATAACCGATACTGTGATGCCATATATCCATGTTTTTGAAAATATTAAGCTGATCCGCCATAATTATACCATATTGTGGTGTCANNAGTCCTAAAATAATATCCGCCATGGTAGTTTTCCCGGCTCCGGACTCNCCAATNAACGCAATTGTNTGTCCNTTTTTTATCTCAAANCNGGCATGATCAATTACATTTTCTACACTGTCAGGATAACGATAGCATATATNTTGCACGGAAATNTCNTTTTCCAGTTTTATNTCGCCTTCTTCACAATTTTCCAATGCTTTGATTTCCTGCACTTCTTTCAGATCATGNTANACCAATTCAATGGATGGAACCGCATACATAATTCCGGTCATATGTTCATTGATACGNCCGATAGAAGGAAGCAGNCNGAACGCAGCAACCGCAAANGCNGCCAGCTGTGGAATAAANACAATCAGATCGGATTGCTGTCCATAATTTATCTTTACGATCAATGCCAGTAAAAGCCCGGCCATACTCACCATCTCGACAATATACTTGGGTATCACTCCGATCAATCTGCTGATCTTAAGTCCTCTCGCATACTTTTTAAAATATCTCGAATAAGAATGAATAAAAAACAATTCCCGATTCAAAACTTTTACTTCTTTAATNCCGCCTAACGACTGATTCATCCACTGATATAGTTTTGCTTTATATCCCTGGCATTCTTTNCCGAGTTCTCTTGCAAATTTTCTGGATATNGCCGTGAATATTCCGACACAGACAANCAGCAGNCNGACCACGATGATCGTAATGGANTGGCTGATCTCGAAAAGATATATTCCAAGCGCCACACATACCATAATTTCGATTACCAACTCCATAAAATGAATAATTGCCTTCGTGAAAAGATCGGAGTCTTCCTGCACACTCCTTTGTAANACNGAGATATTTTTATTTAAATGAAAGGTATANGGCTCGCTCACATACGCTCTGAGCAGTCCTGTAGAGATCTTCATCTGCGTATTATAAGAAAATGTATAGATGGCATACTTTTCAATGATCAAATAGATGTTTTTGACCACAAAGATAATAATGATTCCGACTGCCATCGCCGTCATAAAAGACTCCGTTGACTGAAAATGAAAATACTGATATACGTAATTCAAATATGGGTTCTTTTGAATGTTCGAAGAATCCATAAAGATATTCACAAACGGCTGAAAAACGCCGACACTGGCACATTCCAACAGACTGCCTAAAATTGCCACGATAAACAGTATCAAAATTTTCATTTTTTCTTTGCGGTCAAAAATATAGGCAAGTTGCTTGATCATATTAATACCTCTTTCTGAATTATCTTAAGCAGGACAATTGTTTTTCTTATGATAATTGATACCCTTATCCAGAATAATCAAATCTCTGTACTCTTTTCCCATACTCTTTTTTTGGATCCGGGCGGCATAGCTTACCTGAGACAAACCGGCGATCAATCCGTCGCACGCAGCCAATGTATTCATATCTCTAAGCACTTCATATCCTAACAGATAGTGGTGATTTTCTCTGGGTATTTCACTATGCATAACAGTATCGTCACCCCTGCTCCTTATAACATCCTGATAATAAATGACTTGATCACCGAACTGTTTTTGATACTTTTCAATCGCTTCCTCATCATCTGTTGCCAGAAAAATTTTTTCATAGAAATTTCCCTGTAATAGCTTCGTTGTTGCGTCCAGATACTCATCTATACCCACTTGTACCGGGTGCCCATTATAATTCTGCTTAAAATCCGTTCCTCTGATATGCAGTCCCAAAATGCTCCCAGTGGCTGTCAGAGCCTGCATGTCCTGATCCAGCTTTTGTTTTACAACAGCATTGAATCGGATATATTTCGCGGTAATCCGCGCCATTTCATTTAAGTACTTTTCGCTTCGGGTATAACCATTGGCATCCTCACACAGCCGGTTCACTTCATAACTGTTCTCTTTTCTGCTCCGAAATACGCGCTTATATGTTTGAATATCGTCTAAGGAAATGCCCGCCGGCTGCTCAAAATAATATTCAAAAGGGTTCGTTGTGCCATTTACCGCATGCTTCTCTGCATAGCAATAACCCGGATGATAGCGCACGACCGGTTTCATATCATACTTATCAGCGAAATATAGCAAAGCAAGCATTCGATTATGGTCCGCAAAAAAGCCGGAATGGGATTCCTCCATATCGATCAGAAACACGGCTTCCGTATTTTTTTCTGTTCCGTAAGATTCCACATACACCATATTATGATGATCTGACATTTGGTGGACATTTCTGACAAAGCGGCTATCCTGCCCCTTCTTAAAACAATATATGGCAAATCGCAATTGCTCTAATTTATTGTGCAAACGGCTCATAAGAACACTTTCCTCAATTCTTCCCGATAAACTTATTCTCCTTCAGGCTATATTTCCCACCTTTTAAGAACTTGTGCTTGATAACCCACCAGCCGGGCACCCAGATATATCTGTGCATTGCAGGAGACGCACTGCCTATCATCCAGCAGTTTCTGTCGCAGTTTTTCGTACACGCTCTGACTTCCTGCGCCTGCCTGGAATTCCACAGCTCGTCCCAGCTTTGGTTACGCAGATTTCCCATAACAGCCTTCTTCTCCATGCCGTTGCAGGGAATCACATCACAGAACGGATCGATGAAAAAGGCATCTTTGGACATATCACAGGGCAGAAGCCTCTTGTTACCATAAATATAATTGATCAGCCCATGGTTAAAATACGCTCGAAACCACTTCTTAGGCGACTTGCTTTTTAAAAGCTCGTTGATCAGCTTTTCAAAATTCTGTGCCACCTTATATTTATCATCGATCTTATTGTCTGTCTTTCTGAAATAAAAAGAATTATGCAGCGTCGCCGTTGCAAATTCCATGCCCATATCATTGGCGATATTGTAGAGGGGCACCAGATCCTCGCAGTTCATATCCTGCACCGTCATACCGAACCCCACATCCGGATGTCCCATCTCCACCAGAGTCTTCAAGGTCTTATACCCTCTGTTAAACCCATCGGGGATTCCTCTGATCTTATCGTTTGTCTCCTGCAGTCCCTCGATGCTGATACGGATTCCCACTTTCGGAAACTCCTTACTCAGCGCGATGATCCTGTCCGTAAAATACCCGTTTGTAGATATGACGATCCTGTCAGATTTCTTATATAATTCCCGCACGATGTCGGGGATATCCTGTCTGATAAAAGGCTCGCCCCCGGTAATGTTGGTAAACGCCATTTCGGGCAGCTTCTTGATATCCTCAAGCGTAATCTCCTCATCCGGTCTGGTCGGATCCTTAAAGCAGTCACACATGTTGCATCTGGCGTTACATCTGTATGTCACAATGACAGTGCCGTATAATGTTCGTCTTGCCATATTTTCTTCCTTCATTGCTTTGTGGTAAAATCAGCTGCTTCGCATCTGCCATCATTCGCAATCCGCACTTCGTGCTTCTTGCTCATGACGGATGCTCTTCAAGTGTATACATAGATTCATGCAAGCATGACCTATGTATACACTTTCCTCACTATTTTATCACAGTATTCCTCTATTGTGTCAAAATTTATCTTCTTGCAGTTTTCCCGGTAGGCTTCGCACACCTCCGGGTGCTCCCAGAGTTCCCTGATATGTTCCGTCAATTCCTGCGCATCGCCGCCGCGGAACATATCGCCCGTCACGCCCGGCTGTACCAGCTCCGGCGCACCCCCCAGATCAGAGACAAGCACGGGGGTGCCGTACATCTGCGACTCCATCACGGAAAACGGGCAGTTCTCATACCACTCGGAAGGATATACGCTAAACCGCGCCTCCGAAATCAGCTTACGCAACGCCGCCCCTGTCACAAAGCCACGGTTTTCCACGTTAGGCACCTTTCCGACCTCCTCTTCCAAAGGACCTGTCCCGGCAAAAACAAAGCGGATCTCCGGCAGCGCCAGACATGCTTCCAGTAACGTTCTTGTTCCTTTTTCTTCCGAAAAGCGCCCGAAATAGACAACGTAATCTTTCTTTACGCTCTCACTTTGGCCTCCGGCATCCTTCTCGATAAAATTGTGCATCATAACCGTCTTGTCCGCCAACAACGGATCGGTATCAAGCTGCTTTTTCATAAACCCGCTTGGGCACAGGATAACGTCCACCATGCCGTAAGTCTTACGTCTGGCGTAATACTCGGCCTCGATCGTCCCAAGCAGGCTCTTCATACGCGAATTGTGAATGCAGCGGTTTTTGCTGCACTGCTTATAGTCGCCCCCACGGCAGGCGAAGCAGATCTCTCCGTTTGCCGGAATCCGCATCATATGATTGGGACATACCCACTGGTAATCGTGCGCCGTATATACGATCCGCACCTGTCTGCCGTATTTTCGCTCATATGCCCTGACCGCATAGATCACCGACGGCGTCAGCTGAAAATTAATATTGTTAAGGTGCACTACATCCGGCTGAAAATCTTCCAGCACGAGACCCATTTTCTTCTTTGCCTCCACGGAATAGATAATGCGGAAAGGATAAAACAGTTTCTTAAATCCGCCGGCGTGGAAATCCATATCAGACGTATAAGCTTCCGCATGATTTCCCACGATCCTTCCCTCATGCTCCATGCCGAAATACTGCACTTCATGCCCCGTTTTCTGTAATTGTTCACCGAGTTTAAAGATATAAGTCTCCGATCCGCCGTTGGGATAGAGAAACTTATTGACCATCAGTATTTTCATTCTCTATTTCTTCCTCTTTGCAGAATGTCTGTCGCCGCCATGATATAATTCCAGTGTCTCTCTCACCACTTCATCCCAGTTATACTTATCGCAGATATACTCCGCACTGTTTTTTCTGTACTCCTCGACGACTTCCGGATGCGCCAGCATATATTCCAGCTTCTTGCGCAGATCTTTGACATCGCCTTTTTTAAAAGTAAAAGCCCTATCTTCAACGACTTCCGTATTCTCACAGATATCGCTGACAAGACAACAGTTCCCGTAACTCATCGCCTCCAGCAGAGTAAGCGCCATCCCCTCCACATCGCTGGGAAGCACAAACGCATAGGCATTAGAATATAATTCCTCCAGCATCTGCCCCTGCACGAAATCCGTCATGATGATACGTTCGTCCCGCGCCACCATCCGGTGGATCTGCTCCATATATTCCACCGCATGACTATTGCCCCCGGCGATTACCAGTTTCTTATCCGTATCGATCTTCGCAAACGCCTCGATCAGATAATGCACTCCCTTCTCCGGCACGATCCGTCCGAGCGACAAGAAATAACTGTCTTTCGTCAACCCGTACTTCTCCGTGATCATCTGTGCATCCTTCGGTTCCGGCTTATCGATACCATTGGGAATATAAACGGTTTCCCTGTTGTAAGTATCCGCAAAATACTGCTGCACATTCCTAGACAAAACGATCACTTCGTCGGCATATTTCGCCGCCATCTTTTCGCCCAGTTTAATGAAATAGGAGGCAAAGTTTCCCCATTTTGCCCTCTGCCAGTCCAGTCCATGGACGGTCACCACTATTTTCTTATGGAAAAGCTTCGGAAGCCACACCATGACACTGGGACCTTCCGCGTGAAAATGCATCACATCATATCTGCCGAACATTGCTCTGAGTGTCGCAAAAAAACTGTAGACAATGGCGTTTAAGCTGCTTATCCGAAACGTGGGCACAATATATACCCGGACTCCTTTATAAATCTTTCTGCCCTTCCAGCCGTACTCCTGCTCGTATTTCTTCCCGGAAACATGATGCCCATATCGATTATACGCGGCCACATGATGTCCCATCGCCGCCATGCGCACAGCCAGTTCTTCCACTACGATCTCCACCCCGCCCTCTCTGGACGGTATTCTTTTATGCCCGATCATAGCAATGCGCAGCCCGCCTTTTCTGCCTCTTTCTTCTGTCCTCAGTTTCTTACTCTCTTTATGAACATGATACAGAAAAGAGAAATTCGTATTCAGATAACGGGGCAGCATGCGCTTCGGATCCCGCAAAATGCGGAACACCCACTCCAGGCAGAGCTTCTGCATCCACATAGGCGCCCGTTTCGTGGTGCCCGCCGTAAAGTCAAAGGCTGCTCCCACGCCCAGCATCAGGGCGTGGATCTTATGACGGTGCTCATACATCCACCACTCCTGCTTAGGCGCTCCCAAAGCAACCCAAACAAAATCTGCGCCGCTCTCATTGATACGGCGGATAATCTCCTCATCCTCCTGTTCGGTCAGCTCCCGAAAGGGCGGCGAGTACATACCCGCGATTTGAAGCTTCGGATAGCGCCTGCGAAGCACCGCCTCCAGCGCCGACAATGTTTCCTTCGTACTGCCATAAAAATAATGACGGTACCCCGTTTTTTGTGACAGGTCGAGAATGGCCGGCATCAGATCCGGACCGGGCACCCGCCTTGCCTGTGAAAATCCTCTTTTTCTGCTGACGATAGACAGCGGCTGTCCGTCCGGCAGAGCCATAGCCGCACTGTTCTGCACCTTGCGGTATGCCTGATCACGATATGCCATCACCGTAGTGTGCACATTGGAAACACAGATATAATTGCCTTTAAGCTGCTCCAGATGCTCCGTGATATAGGAGATAGTATCCTCCATATCGATCACATTGATGTTGGTTTCCAATATTTTACAGTATTGCAGTTTTTTATCCATATTTTCATCCTACTCTCTGTTATTCCCTGTCATATCCGGAAATCTCCGCTACCGCCCATGCCCCTCTTTTCCGAAAAAGGCAAAACGATATCCCCGCAAATGCCCCCAATAATCCTCCGATCAGCGCGCTCCCCACATAGTAACGCGCCGTCTCCAGCTTTACTGCATTCCCAGCCAAAACCTGCATAGGCGTCCGGGCATCCTGATAATTCATAATGCGATACCCGTCATAAGCCGGATCGTCTGCACTTTCCAGATAGACGAAAGATTCGTCTCTCCAATCCGTACATCTTCTCGGTACGACA
The DNA here is from genome assembly GCA_014804385.1 of Lachnospiraceae bacterium. Classification (GTDB taxonomy): domain Bacteria; phylum Bacillota; class Clostridia; order Lachnospirales; family Lachnospiraceae; genus UBA3282. The sequence goes on from JAAUZW010000022.1 coordinate 33,632, forward strand.
TAGCCGCTTGGCTCTTTATACAGAATCGCACAAAATACAATGCCGATCAGCATGCACACTGCAGCTGTCGCTAATACCTGTTTACGACAGAATTTTCGACTGCCTGCCAAAAGCGGGCATAGATTCCATTTAAAAATTGACACGCTTGTTACTTTTTCAGCTATTTTCTGCACAAAAATTTCCAGCTTCTTTCGCCCTCCGGGAAGCAGACAATATTCTTCTTCTCCTGCTTTCTGCCGGAATAACAACTCACCCAGAAATACTAACGTGATATTTTTAAAAGAGGTATTAAAAAGCAAAGGCTCCGTATATCCCGCTATCAAAAAACAGATGATCAGTACAAGCTCCCTTGTTTTCTGCTTTCTCGTGCAGTCGGCAATCAGTACCAGATACGCAAGCATGAGCAGTATAAACGGAACGATGCCATAATGGATAAACGCCCACACATAAGAACTGTCTATCGAAAGGTAATACTGCGTCTGCTCCAGATAAGACGTCTTTACACCGAAAAGGCTCATACATTCCGGTTTGAGAAACGAACTTGCCACCTCAATCCTTGTGTTCACAATTTCATTCAATTTTCCCAACGACTGCGCAAAACGCGCATCCCAAAACATAAGCGGGAGTATAAAGGAAATCAATATAATTACCGGCAGCACAAGATTTGCCAGTATTTTCTCAAACAGGCAGAATCTCGGCCTTATTTTCACATACATCCCGCCGAGCAAAAGCACCGTTACAATAGCAAATCCCGTATAGCTGATGGAATAAAAAAAGACAAGAATATTTCCGAACATCAAAATCACAAAATGCTTCAGACCAAAGTTGTCCGCCAGTTCGTAAAGAATGAGCGCACACAACGTCAGATACGTGATATGCAGAATGTTGGGATGCGTAAAACCAAGGCTCCAGCGGAAAATATATCCCAATCCAAGCTTTGGCGAAACACGGTATACTGTGTGTTCCAGCCTTGGAAAAGAAATAAGGCACAAAACAACCGCGCATACGGACCACACCCACAATCCAATCCGGAAAACTTTCTGAAAAGAAACGTTTTTCATGCCAAGTATCGTAAACATGATAAAAAAGACGGCAAGTTCCAAAGACCGTACATAAACAAGAACGGTCAGAACCAGCAGCAAAGACAGCGCCGCCCACTGGCGCTTCGTGTAAAAAGAGAGTAAAATCTTTAATCCCCCACACATAAGACCCGGTACGACAAGCAGCACAAATAATTTCTGTCCTTCATATAAACCAAGTCCTTTGGCAATGGAGAGCAAAATAAAGAATCCCAAGTATAAAGTTTCGTCAAACGTAAGTTTATTCATGCTCATTGACCCTTTTCCAGTACCAGCGCCATCCCAAGCGCCCACGGATAAGCACCGTATCTCTGCGGATACTGTCCGAATCCTTCACACTCACCGGAACAATCATATACGTTCCCGTCTTTTACAGATTTATAGACTGCGTTTTTGCCGGTCTGCAGCGTCTGCTCATACTCTGGATCTGTAAGAATACCCAATTCTATCCCCTGCTTGATCGCAGCACAGATCATCCCTGTGGCGGAGGTGTCCGCCGGTCCTTCCAGCGCCTGCAACTGCCAGGAAAAATAACCGTCCGGTCTCTGCCATGCCAAAACAGCCTTCACCAGCTCTCTGTAAGGCGCTTCCAGACGCTGTCTGCCATAGTCCGATGAAAGACAACCCGCCATACCGCGAAGCAGCCAGCCAACGGCTCTTCCCCAGCCAATGATACCATGTTTACACCCGTCTGTCATGTCATATCCATGGTAAGGAAGACCCGTCCCACCGTCCATGCCATAAGATAAAAAATTCACGATCTGTCTGACCGCCAGTTCCCTGTATTCCGCTTTCCCAAAAGTCTCTCCGTATTGGTAAAGAAAAGGGCAGGCAAGGCCGATGCCGTCCACAAAAACAAACATGCTGCCATGGGCTGGGCGATAACGGAAGCCCCCCGTTCCATCCACAGGCTGCTTAGCCGCGTAGGCCGCAAGCCTGTCAAGAGCCTCCCTGACCACCTCCCGTGATAACCCCAGCAGATTTGTCCGGGACCGTTCTCTCATTTCCTGATAAACATTCAGAAGCGTCTCCCCTGCGAGTAAATCGTCGATAACCATGATCGGCATATCCTTTTTCAACCATCTTACATAATATGCCGCAAGGGCATTCTCTATCATTTCGATTATTTGTTGTGCCTCGGCGGACTCCGCCGTCTCCGCCTGCTTTTCTCCGCCCTTAATAAGCTCTTCCCTGCAAGTCCACAGTCCTGCCGCCAAAAGCCCGGTCGGCCAGAAGATTAAATCCTCTTTTGCCATCTCCCGATGCAGCAGATATCGTTTGATCAGATATTTGCATCTCGCCCGGCCATCCCAGACACCGTAATTGAGTAATTCCTTACAAGCATTTTCTATCAAAGGAATTTTATTCATCGCGGCCTCCTTTCCGATATCCTCCTAAGCACAGGCACTCTTTCCGCTACAGCCTTCCACAGATAGGCAAACTCCTCCGTCCTGTGAAACACCGCCAGAAACACCACATTATAAAGCAGAGTGATGATCACCACCATCACCGCAAAAGTCAGGATCGTAGTCTCCTTCATAACCATATGCCGTATCGGCAGAACAACGATTCCCACAGCCAGGATCACGGCAATATATTTCAGGGAATCTCGAAAATAAACCCATGCTTTTTTTTCAAAGCAGTGCCGATAAATAATGCCCGGCCGGATCAGATTTGCCAAAATACCGGAAACCAAAGTGCCCACATACACACCCGTCACCCCGATTCTCTGTACCAGCAAAATGGAAACTACAAGATTGACGGCCCCCTGCACCAGCGGCAGATATCTGTCCGGTTCAAAAAGACCGGCGGCAATCTTGAAATTTAAGAGCACTGTACGGCCTCCCTTAAAGTAAAAATCTGTCACCAAAAGCAGCACTGTGATCTGTGGCAAAGTCCAACCCTCGTCATGCAGCCACAAGCCGCCGATAAAAGGGGTAAGCAGATGAAAAAATCCCACTGCACCGAAGCCATACAGCCAACAGGCGAAAAAACGATATACTTTAAAGAGAGTGTACTGCCTCTCCCTGGATTCTGTAGCCACTACATTGCCAAAACCCGAGATCACAGAGTCAAAAATAATGTTCACAAAATTGCCCACATAGGTGGTGATGTAGAGATAGTTGTCCACGACCGCCGCAGTGTCCACATTGACGAAAGAGGAAATGATTATCTTATCCGTCTGCAGCCTGGCCACGTCCCCGATCTTATGGCAGATGAGTGCCTTTGTTTTTGTGATGATTACCCGTGTCTCTTCTGTTGTCAGCCGTTTCACATCCCGGTCTCTCAGATAAGGGTAGAGCCTGTTCAGATAGATCGTCACGAAAATTTTCTGTACCAGCTCCACAACAGACTGTGCCAGCAGATAAAAAAGAAAATTACGGGTGAGAAGCAGCACACTGATCTGTGAAAACGCTACTGCTATTTTTGTCAAAGTAGTAATGTTTGTCTGAATATAATTTTTCTGTTCCGCATTCACCAGGCTATATTTGTAAGTGACAAAATAGCTGATGACCGTATTGAACAAAAACAGATAATAGTAGAGCGTCAGTTCCCGAATTGTAAGAGAACCCGGATTTTTCAAAATGTACTTTAGAAACGGGGATATCGCGATTCCCAACACTGCGATCACACCCGCGATCGCCAGATAGGCCCGCTTGTAGAAACGCATATAAGACTTGATCTTCTCGTAATCCCGCTCCGCTACAGGCTTATAGAGACTATAGTTCAAAGCTGTGCCGATCCCCAGTTCTGTCAGGGATAACACACTTAAGACATCCGTGTAGACGCCGTTTACACCGGACAACGTCATGCCCAGCACATAGATAAAGATCGTCCTCTGAATAAAATTCACCAGCAGAATGACGAGGTTACTGATATATCCGAATATGATATTTTTTCCGGCTTTTTGTATTCTGCCCATAGTTTATTCGCTTTCATGCAAAGCCTGCCACAATTTGCGGATCTCATCCCCCGCCTTGGCAGCCTCCTTACAGTAGGAAGGCATGATTTTAGAAAGCCTGTCGCGGATCTCGCCCTCTCTGTCCATCATCCACTCATACGCCTCAATCAGCTCCTCCGGATCTGACAGCTTCTGCACCGGCAGCACATAATGCTCCTCCGTGCCAAAGAGATCTCTGGCAATCCCTCTCGCCTTCACAGAATATCCGACCACCAGCGTGGGAACCCCGGAAGAATAGGCTGCAATGGTAGCATGTGTTCTGGCGCCGATAAAGGCCCGGCATTTAGAAATAACATATTTTATTTTCTGACAGGACATATCTTGAAACTGTACGACACGGTCGTTTCCCTGATACACGCCATAAAGCTCCTTTATTGTCAATCTGTCGTCATTGTGCTTCCACATCACATGAGGGATCAGCGCAATATGGCAATCACTGGTCTCCAAAATAAAATCTATCAGTTTCCGATAGTTCTCTATCGTTATCCCCTCTTTACTTTCATGTTTGAGGATCATCGGACTGATATTGATGCCGATGGTATTGCCCTCCTGAAAACCGGAAGGAAGCGTCGTCTTCTCCGGCTGCAATGTGAAGGCAGGATCAGGACACTGCTTCACATTCTCCGTGATCCCCGCCGCCGCAAGCGCCTGTGTCGTGATGGACTCCCTCGGCGTTATCAACGCATAGCGCCGCATATCCTCCATCACCTCTGGTGCCTGCAGGAGCTCCGGCTCCAGAGAACAACCCCATAGGACAGTTTTCGCTCCTGCACGGTTAAAGGCACTGTTGGCAATAATCGCCTCCTTCTTAGACTGCTCATAACAATACATATCTCCGCCCACGGAAAGATAAAGGGGCGCAAGATTTTTGCCCATCACGTCGCGAAAACGGTAACGCATAAAGGATTCTGCATCCCTGAACACCTTTCTCCAGACATAGTACCACACATGAGCAAAAAAATGCTCCGCAATCTTGCGTTCTTCCAGAATATCGCAGAGCGGCTCCAGCGAATACCGTCTATCCTCTTTCTCGCTGTTAGTCACAAGGAGTTTTTGAATTTCCTCTATCATATGGCAGGTGCTGTTGACGATCGCCTCACAGCCATGATTCCCGCTGCCGCCGTGAAGATACATGACAATCCTGTCGTTTTTCTGTTCCATAGTGATGCCTTTCAAATCTATATTTGTTTAAGTATAGCATTCTCCCGCCGGTGTGACAAGCGTCCACCCGGCCCACAGCTTTTTCATCTGCTCGGGCACGCAGACCTGTGAGTTTTTGTGAATGGAGGGCCGTATCATGATCTTATCGGCAGCCCCGTTCAGGCGCGCCCCCCAGAAACTGAAGGTACTGTTGGCACAGATATTATGCTTACAGCAGCTCATCAGCTGCATATCATAGAAGCTGTCCGCTCCGCGATTCCAGTCCACGATGCGGTACTCCGCTCCCCGATAGTGGGCTCTCGCGTATGCAACATCATCCGAAAAGACATAAAACACCGCTCCCGGATATCTCTCTTTGATATAGCGGATAGCCGTATCATAATACGCCTCCGTACAGATACCGCCAAACACCGCCGCATTCTCCGTGTCCAGATAATCTCCCCTGCGGACATGGATACTGACAGCAGTCTGTCCCGCCATCTCCTCCATGGCCCCCCGGTTTCTCTCATCGCCGCCTTTCGGAAAACGGATATCCTCTCGAAGAGAAGCCAGAATATCCGCATAGTATGCCTCGCAGGCCCAGTATCCCACCAGATACCGGTTATCCCAGGACAGAATCTCCTCGTGAAACATTTCCGATTCCTCAAACACGGGCATCCGTCCCGGAAGAAGCCGTCGTTTTACCTTTTCTCCAAGGCCCGCCTGCTCCTCATAAGTTCTCCCCAGCAAAGCGCGCACCTCTTCCCGCTTGGCTTCCTCCAAAGGAAGATTCCCAAAATCAGAGAGTTCAAACCGTCTGGGCGCTGCCATCGAATCCTGAACACTCTGCGAAAACCACGCAAGATCCAGCCGTGCCTGTGTCCCCATGCTCTGATATTTTCTGTAAAGCGCGTACTGCTGCAGCTGATTGCCCAGCCCGCCCATGACTCTTACAATGATCATATCGTTTCACTTTCTGTCATACAGTTTAAGCATCATCCTCAATATCCACAGCAGCATACTGCCGGGATACAGCATACCCACATACATCAGCTGACTGGATCGCTCNGTCACAGTGATCCGCGTACTCTGTACCAGTTCCTTCATCTTTCCCTGCCCGAAGATTTCCTGAATCCTTCTTCTGTAATCCTTCCCCGGATTGCGCAATTCATTTTTCATGATATGCAAAAGCATATAACAGCACTCTCTGTCCACAGCCTGTTCTCCGCCCGGTACCTGTTTGTCCGTAACCACCCTCCTCATGCTCGCTATCACCCTCTGCAGGCTATCATAATTTNCTGCCACATAGGCATGGGCCATAGAACTCTCCACATAGCGATAATGATAGTATAACGCATCCTTCATGACCACCACCCGNGTGCTGTTTAAAAGCGCCGGGTACATCATNTTTACATCCTCTCCAAACCGTACTCTGTAATCATAATATGGCTCATTCCCCTCAAAGACGGACTTCTCCGATAATTTCATACAACGGGACAAGGGCAGCACTCTCTGCTCCTGACCGATCAGCTTCGCCTTGATCTCGGATACAAGTTCTTCTTTCTGATAGACGCCCGGCGCAGCTTTACTGTATACAGGTTCCGTTTTTTTCTGCTTCTCCTGCAGATGATTACANCAGNCGATCTCGCCACGCTTCCCTGCCAGACGATCCGCCATTTCGCTGAGCATCTCAGGCTCCACATAATCATCGCTGTCTACAAACATATAATAATCGCCTGCTGCCGCCTTCATCCCCGCTACACANGCNGATCCCGGNCCGCCNTTCTCNTTATGGACNACNCGAACCTGTTCATATTTNTGTCCGTATTCATCACAGATNTCTCCGCTGCCATCCGTGGANGCNTCGTCCACAAGAATCACTTCCAGATTCNTATAGTCCTGCCGCAGAATNCTGTCCACACACTCCCGCAGATAAGTCTTNGTATTGTAGACCGGCACGATCACACTGATCATCGGTTTTATTCTCTTCATCACGCACTCTTCCCTTTTCTGTTTTTTTGCAGGCGNTAAAGCCGCACATAAAGCCNCGGCCAAAACGCGAACANTCTCACCTTGACACAATAGCCGGANGGCAAAAAGGAATANCNTGCTCTNTTACCCGCAAGTTCCTTAAGNTTCCTNTGGCACNCGCGCANATATTCTCCCGCCCTTTTTCGTTCTGTCNCGGAAAGCAGGGCAATTTTCCCGACCGTGAGCATAACCGCCACCATNATNTGGGCATCCGCCTGTACCCCCAGAGNTTCCTCCTGCTTTACGATCAGCTCCCGCGCCGTCTCCCAGCAGTAAATCTGATCCATGTAGGCAGGGGTAAAGGGGCGCCCCATTGCCCCGNCCGGATTCCGATANTANNCGTAGCCGGGATATGTCGTCTCCGCCGCCCGTCTCATATGCGGCAGAAGTTCCACCAAAAACAGCATGTCCTCACCAATGCTAAGCCCCTCGCGGAAGCGTACCTGTCCAATCAGGCTCCTCCTGTAAAGTTTGCTCCAGCAGCGCGTATTCCCCTGCAGAATGCCTTCTTTTAAATATCGGGTACTATCATCATATGTCGTTACCATCTGCCNGCCCGTCAGGGTTCCGGGCATTTTCTCCCGCGCCAGACATTCCCACTCCCCGGCAGTCTGCCATACCGCGAACCCGCAGCCTGCCATATCGCTGTCTGTCTCAAGCAAGATGTTATACAGCCCCTTCAACACCCCCGGACGCAGTCTGTCGTCGGCATCCACAAACATAACATACGCACCACGCGCCTGTTCCAGTCCTCTATTGCGCGACACCGAAACACCCAGGTCAGTCAGAGTGATCACCCGCAGATTCTCATACTGCATACACAACCGGCTGCAGATTTCCGCCGTTGCGTCCGTGGACCCGTCATTTATCACAAGAATCTCCAGCTCCTCATAATCCTGCGTGGCGATACTCACTATGCACTTTTCCAGATATGCCTCCCCATTGTGAACAGGGATGATCACGCTGATCAACGATTCATTCATTTTCATGACGCTGTTCTCCGCGGCAAATTGACTCATATACGGCAAGAAGCTGCTTTATGTTATCTTCTATGGAAAATTCATGCCCTATTTTCCCGCGGGCATTTTCACCCAGCCTCCGGCACAATTCAGGCTCCGCAAGCAATCTGCACAGACCTTTCTCAAGTGTCTTTGTATCCTGCGGCATCGCAAAAATCCCCGTCTCATCTTCTATGATCATATCGGGGATGCCCCCTATTCTGGATGCCACGATTCCGCAGGCATTAGCCATAGCTTCCAGTATGGAGACGGGCTGCCCCTCAAAATAGGAGGGCATTACAAAAATATCACACTCCTCCAGATATTTCCGCTTTGTTGCTCCGCCAATCCAGCCAAGATCGGTGACGTAATCCTTCAATGTCACGGCTTCCGCTTTCAATTCCTGATCTTCCCATATCCCACCAAGATACAAATGCACATCCGGGTACTTTTCCTTAATCTTCGGCATGACAGCAAGCAGTTCCCCGATGCCTTTTTCCTTACACATTCTCCCCAAAAATAATATCTTGTGAACCCCATACTGCTTCTTCTCCAACACCGGAAGCTGTATGGCATTCGGAAATACCGTGATCTTATCCCGTTCAATGATCGTACCGAAGAAATCTTTCCACGCCGTGCCCAATACAAGAAAAGCATCTCCTATGGAGAGTAACTTCTTCACTCTCCTTCTGCCGGCATCAGATAAATCCTTCTCATAAAACTCCATAAAGTTCCCGCCGTGCTGGTGAATGACAATTTTTTTACGATAGATTCCTGCTGTTCTGACAAAAACGGATTTCCGATAGTAGCTGGCATCCGATGCCATATTTACATGGACGATGTCATATTTCGGCAGCTTTATGAGGAAACGGAAATATGCTTTCACCGCACAGACTAATTTCTTCCATTTAGAGCCATCCACCATCGTGCCAATGTAGCATAGTTCAATCCGCTTATCCAACCCTGCATCATAATAATTATTGACTACGCCGGATATTCCGCCATGCACACTTCTGTCAGGACCGATCATCAATACTTTCAGTCTGTCTTTTTCCATCATTTTGAGCCTTTCCCTGTCAGCACGACCCATACCGTCCGGAGCAGGATCTTGATATCCAACCCCAACGTCCAGTTGTCGATGTATTCCAGATCCAGCTTCACTACCTCGTCAAAATCCACGATCTCACTGCGCCCACTGATCTGCCACAGGCCGGTAAGCCCGGGCGTCATGCTGATCCGTCTCCGGTAATGAGAATTATACTGCTCAAACTCCCCTTCCGTCGGCGGTCTGGTGCCCACCAGACTCATATCGCCCCGGACAATATTAAAAAACTGCGGCAGCTCATCTATGCTTGTCTTTCTGATAAATTTTCCGACTCTTGTGATCCGCGGATCGTTCTCCATCTTGAACATCAATCCATGCATTTCATTCTGCGTTTCCAGCTCTTTCTTGCGTTCTTCCGCATCGATATACATGGAGCGGAATTTGTAGATTTTAAATCTTCTTCCATTCTTGCCGATTCTGGTCTGCGCGAAGAAAACTGGTCCCGGCGAATCCAAGCGAATGGCGATTGCCACAAAGGGAGTGATAACAATTGTTATTAAACTTCCTGCCAAACCGCCCAGAATATCGATCAGTCGTTTGACAACCATGCGTCTGTAGTCGAAATGATTGATCGAGTATGTCACCACTGTATATCCCGCAAAGCTCCCCACTCTCACTTCCTTCTGCGGCCGTTCAATGATATCTATATTGTAATGGCATGCAATCCCCATGGATTCCAGATCATAGATCATATGCTTCACATATTCTTTATCCTCTTCCGGCAGATTGATGAATACCTCGTCAAGCGGCATCTGCCTCGCCAGATCCAACACATCCTTCCCGGCGGCATTTACTTTGATCCCGTCAATCACCGCACCTTTGCGGTCCACATCCACACAGGCGAGCGCCACGATCTCATAGTTGATATCCATAGCCTCCTTCAGACTGGACACCGTCTTATCCAGCACGGAATCTTTTGTAATGATCATAATCTTCACAATATTGGACTTCGAGGTGAAATAAATGCGCAATGCCTTTTTCATCCCGATCCTCGCACCCCATACGATGAAAATATTCAAGACCGCAAAATATCCCATTACAAGACGTGAAACGTCGGAGCCTCTCTGCAGCATGAACAAAAAAGCCATAACTGACAATTCCATAAATACATTAAATTTTATGACCGCCACGAACTCAACGAGGACACCTCGCTTCAGAAATTCCCTGTTCCAGTCAAACAGGAAGCTGTAGATCGTACAAAACAACAGAAAACCGATGTATACCACAAAGTGAAGTTCCGGCTCATCGACCCGCCTGAATTTGTGAAAACGTATTAAAATAGCAATTGTATATGAGACAGTAATACTGACCAGATCCATAAAGAGGAGCCAGTATCCCTCTATTATTTTCATTTTACGGTTCATTCCGATCCCTCAGACAATTCTATTTGTTATTAAAAACAATATATCAATTTAGAATACCATTTTTTTGGGGAAATTTCAATCTATACTAACCTTGAGTTTCCGTAAATTGACAATTCTCCATATAAGAACTAAAATGAATCTTAAATGAAACGCAAAATGGGGAGAATAACATGCGAAAAAAGCTGCTATGTCTTTGCACACTCATAATACTTTCTTTATTCGGCATTTTCGTGCTGCTGTATGGGGAAACCAAAAATGAATTGTGTATCAGCATGCAAAACAACATTATCATAACAATAGATACAAACGGCAGCAAAAGAGATATTTATCCATATTTAAATCCCATAGATGGATTGACCTATTTTTTTCTGCCCGCATATGTAGACGATAATACCATTTATATCAAATCTCCTTTAGGAAAAACAGTCACACTCAACGGTGAACCGTTAAAAAACCGTTATAAATTAGAATGGCAGAATAACGAAATCTATAATTTATCAATTACTGACAGTATATCCTCTCCCGGCTCCGAATATCAGATTGTGTTCATGAAATCAGCCAATCTTCCCACCATTTTTATCGAAACGCAAAGCGGCAGCATGGAATATCTCCATGAAAACAAGGAAAATAGAGAGCCGGGACAAATTTGTATCATGGAAGAAAATGGGGAGCTTTCGTACAGCGGTAATCTGGAATCCATTTCGGGAAGAGGAAATTCCACATGGGGATACGATAAAAAGCCATATCATATCAAGCTCAAAAAGGAAAAAGCGCTTCTCGGCATGGATCAGGGAAAGAACTGGTACTTACTGCCTGTTTATATAGAAAAAAACCGAATGAATACGAAAGTAGCATTAAATATTGCTTCTAAACTCGGACTCTCCTTTACCTCAGAATGTACATGGATCGATCTATACTTAAACGGCGAGTATAGTGGCAATTATCTGTTGTGTGAGTCAATTACCGTTGATGAAGGAAGAATTGCCATCCATAATCTTGAAAAAGAAAACAAGGCTAAAAATCCAAATATTGATGAGAGCGGGGTATTCACCACAGATTTATATAAAGGCTGCGAACTTGCACATGGTGATAATATCAATGGCGGGTACTTGATTGAAAAAGACGTCCCGGCCAATTATGACAATGAAATATCCGGATTTCAAACAACTTCCGACGCTTATTTTGTCTTGAAATCTCCTGAACACGCATCAAGGGAGCAGGTCGAGTACATTATGGACTATTTTCAGACAATTGAAAATATGATTGCCAACAATACTCCTGATTATGCTAATTATATTGATTTAGATTCTTTTGCAGCACGGTTTCTGATAGAAGAAATTTCTTTAAACTGGGATGCTGATACTACAAGCATGTTTTTTTACAAAAATAAAGACAGTAATTTATTATATGCAGGTCCTGTCTGGGACTTCGACAGTTCTATGGGATGGGGAAAAGAAGATTACCATAACTGGAGCAATTATGAATATTCCATAATCGATGCATACAAGGACCGTAAGGGAGTTAATAGCTTAAACTGGCATACCATGCTATATGAGAATGAGGAATTTTATAATAAAGTGACTGCCGACTTTCAAGAGCTCCTTCCCTATATGGAAACATTATTAGAGACCACCATTGATGAATATGCGGATACTGTCAGAGTATCGACTCTGATGGATGAGATACGGTGGCAGTATACCTATTCTACTTCTACCAACAGAGGACATTATGCTGATTTTGACAGCAGCGTAAGATATTTAAAATATTATCTGGCTAAACGCCTGAATTACTTATGTCAAAAATGGCAGATCCCCTATAAGGAATTTGCAACTGCCGGAAACGGGGAACTCCATGAAGTATCTTTTGTCTGTGATAACACATGCATAGAAACCCGATTGGTACTTGATGGGGAAACCATGGCAAACCTGCCTCCCCTGGATGAAACAAAATACATTGGCTGGTATTTTCCGTATAATGAAGAGAAATATTTCAGTCAAATGCCCATCTTTACGGATTGCACATTATATGCCAAAAAAGCGGAAGAAACTCCGTGACCGAAAAAACGCAAAATTTAATATACTATTTAAGTCTATACAGACTATAATCACCATTCTCCACAAAAAGCACATAACTTTCCTGCAATTTCGTTTTAACAATACTATTTTCTATCTCGTTACCCGCCTTTGTTACAATCCATATAGGCGGATCAGTTTCTAACATCTCCTCAATCTCTGATGCGATCTGCGGCGAAAGCTCCATATAATGCTCCTGCCAGCCGCAATATTTACTATATGGCATAATATCTGCAATCGCATACCAACGCATAGGCGTTTCATATCCCCATACCGAATTACGCTCTTCTTCCGGAATGCAATCCGCTATTTCCACCGCATATTGATATGCCGTATCGTCACCTGCCTGTCTCAATATGGAAACTCCCGCTTTCATCATCTTATAACCGGGGTAAGCAAAACAAACCAGGACAACTGCCGCCAACACAATTTTTGCGGTAGTTTTCTTATCTCCCCATGTTTCTGCCAGTCTCCATATTCCAAACATCATGTTGGGAATGATCAAAATATAATCATGAAGCGTACTATTCCCCATTCCAAGCGTGATCATCATACCTGCGGTATTGCATATAACAAGCATCCAAATCTTTTTATTATCTTGCTTAGTCAGGAGAAATACCAAAATCGGAAACAAAAGTGTGATCAAAAAAATACCGCCTGTTCCAATCGCATACCCTTCCGTTCCATACACAAACCCAAAGACAAATACACAATATAACATACTGTCCATTTCACCATAATATCCAAAATAAAGCAATGGCAATACAAACGCTGCCGCAACTCCCAAAAGAAAAGCGGCTACATTCCCGAAAAAATTTCTCCACTTTCTGTTTTTGATCAGGTAAACCGTGACTGTAAGGACAATCGCACATATCAGAACGGAATTAGTGATCCGAATAAGCGCAAGTACCCCAAAACACACGCCATAGAAAAAACCATACAACGGCTTATGTTCATCCCGCTCCTCCATTATAAAATCCAGGGAAAGATAGACCGGTAAAAGCAAGAAGATCAAACTCCATTCCTCCGTCAAGTTACCGCCTTCCATCGTAGACGAGAGCACAATAAATAATGGCAGGCTGACAAGCAGACTACCTATAATTCCTCTGCCGTGAAAATACTTGCTGAAGATTTTCTGGCACAGAAATAATATAATGCCCATATTAATGCACTGTAATATAAAAATTCCCAACCGGCCGTAACAAATCAGCTGTGCCGCATATTCCACGAAAAACAGCCACGGTCCTTTCATATCATAAAAATCCCTGTAAGGCAGATATCCTTTCGTCATACCTGCACCCACTAATTGGAAAAAAGAAGAATCCCAGCCATAGGAATGGGGAAACAACGGACTTGTCATATACGAGAAGCATAAAAGAAAAAGGACACCACCTCCCCATAGCAATATCATTGTCCATATCGTCTCTTTTTCTAACCTGTCCGTTCTCATCTTTTATTTCCATCCTCCAAATNTCACNNNNCATANAGTTATGTCCANTCTTTNNTTCCGATTATAAAATTNTTNTAATAANAATTGGAATATANNNTNAGNTCTGCGTTAAACTCCTTGAATCCCATTTCTTCCGGCAGTGTCTTTTTGTCNGAAAAAAGGTTNGTCCCCAGCGCCAGCCTGTCTCCNTCTATATCGACNCCTATCGCCGCCAGAGTCGTCGGAAACAGATCCANNNCNGAAAATTCTCTGNNCNTNGTCNGCNCGGCTGACAGNCCGTCCGGAAGATTGATNAAACAATTATAGATTTTACGGTTATAATCNCCGATATCATCCCAGAAATCNNTTTTCATANNCNNNTGATCTCCCGTGATCACGATCGTCGTATTCTCATACCACTCCTGCCTGCTTATCCAGTCAACAAACTGTNCCGCCTGNCTGCTGGCNCANGCNAATACNTTTTCATATTGGTTCTCATAGNCATCATCACANAAACCNCANANNTAGCCATCCGGNNGATGNNTNTCAACCGTCAACATCGTAAAATTGAANGGCTCNCTTTGGCTTGCGATCTCCGTCAATTGCTGCTTTGCGTATTCATAGAGTTTNTCATCCTCCATGCCCCAGAANACNTCATAATTCCTCCGGAATGATCCCNTCNTCTTTNGCNGAATTATAGTCCANAATANGGTANTCTCCGTGTTGTTCATAGAAGTCCTTGCGGCCGGCNAAAGNCACATCCGAGCCACACATAAAATAATTTTGATAGCCGTTCTCCAAAAGCACTTCACCCAGTCCTTTAAGCCCCGGTNCAAANNTTTCATATTCTCCTGCNTCATNTCCNNNTANNGGCANTTTATAAGGCACTCCCGTTGNGCNGGAAAGCAGCGNNNCCATTGTCCAGCCTGCNCCNNTGGCNNNNCCNGCTCCGCCAAGGTCNTCATCATCAGAAAAAAACAGATTTTCCTCTGCGAGTTGTGTCAATTCAGGAATATAGTTGACCGGTTTACCGCCGCCATCCTGTGTTGACGCATAAGTAGTTTCCATAGACTCCATGTAAATGAANANCANATTCCTTTTCTTTTCCGGGAAGGTGATCGCAACATCATCAGGGCTGATATATTCCGANTCAAATATNCTGGATACATTNGTCACGCTTTCCAGATANCCCGGCACNNCTACCTCTACAGCCTTGTTCCACACACANNNGCACAAGACANCAATNCACNNCCANAGTATNANAANCTTTCTNNNGNTTGTAAACNTGCTCTNTTTCCCNCCGATACNCAACCTTTTCGTACCNATCCGAACATTTGCTTCCAAAAANATTCTGCCGGCCATCATATCNTANAGCGTATAANCAANCACNACTATGANTGCAAAANAAANNGANGGATATAANCATTGACTNATATANTNATNAANTATTTCCGANGCNGTTCCNTTTAANGGNCTGAAAAGCTGATATATGGCAGTTGATAATTCTACGCCGTCAAAGTTATTCAAAAACCAATCTGCNGANCTCCATAAAATAATCAGTAAAAAGAAAATAAGAAATAACAGTANTTTACTTCCGCTCTTCCATATGATCTTNCCTTTTTTCATCATAAGTCCTCACTGTCAATGTAATTTGAATATATTTCTCCATGATCTCTTCCACAAACGGAACCAGAATCGCCATGATAATAGCAATCACCGTATACTTCGTGAAAAACGGAAAACTATTGAGAGCATCGACTGTTACACCCGATACGCCCAATCCATATGTAATGACACATACGGTCAGCAAAACGTTGAGCAACACATAAATCCCATACCGAAACAATATAGCCGGCATACGCCATCCGGANTCCGTATTTCGCCTGTTCCTGATCATCACACTGACAATAGCCGGAAAAAAAAGTCCTATCACCTGCATCCCTCTTCCTCCTTAAAATAATCTTATCCTGTAAGTTCCCATTCCGCATCCCGAACCNAAGGGAACAGATAGTACCCCATCATCATCAATAAACAATTCCTGCCGATATAGACTGAAATCAGATGCGCCTCNACCACAGTATATACGGCAAACGTGACAAACAGCAGCAAACCACACGCATCCCTTCGCTTATACAGCCGCCACATAAGCGCAAGACAGGCCGCTATATACAGGCAGCCCGGCACAACCCCATAACGGTAGAACAGCTTCACCCAGCCCATGTCAAAATAATATTCCATATTGTTCGGCCTGGAAAAGGCAGACCACGTCTCAATCGAGCCATCATTATTTGCCGAGTCCGTCAGCGATACGATCCTGCCGCTGATATGCCCGTCAATACGCAACATCGCTAAAGTATGTTTATCATCTCCCGGATCATCATAGAAATAGGCGTAAAACTGCGCCTCCCGCACTTTCGGCGCGTATATCGCCGCATCCACAGAAAATCCGATGCNCAGTGCAAACACAAGCAATCCNCATATATACACAAACGCTTTTTCCCGCAAATATTTACAATACGTCAGCACACATGCGCCAACGAGAAATATTGCGCCGATCAACATTCCTGTTCTGGATTCCGTCAAAGCATATGCTCCCACATTGAGCANCATCAGAAACAAATAGGAATACCATTTCATTTTATCAAAATAGACATAAACGCCAAGNGTCATCAGCATCAAAAACATGCAAAACAGCGCGTTCGGATGNCCCATTCCAAGCGTATAACGCTTCTCTGCCTCCAGCGCCTCACCGGTATAGCGCGCAANCTCTGCGCCTTCCCGTCCAAATGCCTGCGTCAGGCTGATGTCACCATAGATACCCGTAACTGCAAGCGCCACAATGGCAAGACAACCTATAAGCGTCACATAAAAGGTATATTTCAACATCTCCTTCAAGGGGATGCCCTTGCAGGCCGCCACAAAGGTTACAATGCGGATCATATCGTTTGCTCCCGTGANCCGATAGGAGATAAAACCGATTCCCTCCAGCAGGANAAGAAGCGCCCACTCCCACTTCTCATATCGGGTAAGGACAAGTTTACAGGCAAACAGAAGAAANGTCACCCGAAACAGATACCCTTCGATAGGATTGATATAATTGCTCTTATCGATGATGACCATAAGAAGCTCTATGGTCAGTCCGATATAGAAAGCCAGGCGGGGAATCGGGCTCTCATCCCGGAGCCGCCTGTAAAGAGTTTTGATCATAGTCTTACCGCCTCATTGCCCGCGCCAACGCCCCATGCATCCTTCGCAGGCACGTTTTGCATCCCAGCTTCGTTTTCTTCCACACAATACCTACACTGCCTATCTTAGGCGCGATNAAAAACGCGTACTCTTCCTGATGTTCACGCAGGTATGACGGATAACTCTCATCGATCGGCACCCAGACAAACTTGGCATCCCGNCCGAAGATATCCTCGCCGCAGAGCAGTCTGTCCACAGCCTCATTTAAATACCNCTTGTTATTATATTCCTGATGCGCTGCAGCCTTCACCTTTACACCGATGCGCTTCGCCACATCCCGCTCGCCGTCACCGCCCATATAGCCAAAATGCCAGCCGCCGTCCGCCAACCGCACACTTCTGGGGTCAGTCGGAGATACTTCCCGCAAGAATACGATGCCCTCCCGGGGAATATCCGCGAAACTGCACACCTTCGTGCCGAGCCACTGCTTTCTATCCACTCCGGGGAATTCTCCCGTGATGGACAAAAGGTTTCCTGAAACCTCCTCCATATTCAGGAAACAGTAGAACATCCTCTGGGCCAGATGATATATCTTTCCTGCCTCAAAGCCTTCGATGATACGTACCAGCGTCTCCGGCTTCGGAATCTCGTCCACATCGCTGAAAATAATGATATCCTCCGCCTTACAGTCTGTGAGTGCCCGGATCAGCTGGTTTTTCTGATACTTATCCCGCTCGTGGGTGGTAACCCCTTCCATGGGAGAATCCTCCACCGCCACATAGCGTATCTTATCCTCAAATTCTTTAAAAAGATGCCGGTTTTCGGCAAATATCATCCGCTTCGACTCCCCCGAAAAGGTCACGGAGGCCTCCTCGATCACAAACCAGTCCACATAGGGATCCAGAATCTGCATTCTGAGTTTTAAAATATCCAGTTCATTAAAAAACGGAATACAATCAAATATCATAATCTACTCCATATACTTGTACATCACAGCCTGCACCGTCAGATCATCTCCTCCAGAACAAGAATGGTCTGATCCGGTCCTTGCACCACTGCCACCTGACCTTCCAGGGGTTTTTAAACTGCGGATACTGCGCATTTCTCCCCCTCCATTTATGAAAAAGAAAGGGCTTCTCCACATCCATGATCTCCGGGATCATGTGCTCATGGCCGAAATATTTCGCCACATCAATGGGTGCAAATCGCATCCCCGCCTCCTCAATCTCGGTCCGGTATTTGCAGCATAGAAAGACATCCTCGTTATATTCGTCCTCCTCCTCTATCTTTTCCCACGCAAGTCCTGCCTGTGTCGGGAATTCCAAAAGCCTTTTACTGCGGATCGACACGCTGTTCCCCACCCGGACAATCTGTCCCTTTGCATCCCGGTAAGAATAATCGTTTTCCGGCAGCGGCCAGGGTGAACCGATATAGTCATAATCTAAAAACTCGTCCCGCCAGCTCTCCGGGTGCACCACGAAACCGTCGGCATGCACAATGAGCGCAAAGTCCGTATGAATATGCTCTCCCAGTTCATACACCATTTTGTAGTTAAACTTATCTATATTATCCAGTTTTGAGGTATGGGAATACCGAATAGATTTCGGCAGGGATAATGGCTTCCTGTGCGTAATGAACACCACATCCCCGAACTCGATTCCCCGCATACTGTACTCCATGGCACGGATCGTCTCATAAATATTCACACTGGCCATCGCCGCCAGCGTCACGTTCGAAAGCTTCAATTTCGATTTCTGTGTCTGTTGTTCCATATATTCCCTCAATCTGCTTTATTTCCCGTCCTGATCCATAGTTTGTCCTGCATCTGTCATTCTCACGCTGTCTTTATGGTAGTATCCCGTCACCGCCAGATTCAGCCAGTTTCCCTCATCCGTGCTCAAATCATTAAAATCAAAGAGCGCAGGTCTAGTGCTGTAGGGGGTAACCTCCACCTCAGCGATATCCTCGTTCGTATAGAGCGCGTGGCGCTCCATGGCCTCCTGATAGAAAGTCTGTGCCTCTCCTTTTACAAGAGACCGCAAGGCAGAAATGCTTGTATAGGTGTTCTTGTCCGCAGTAAGCACCCATACTGCCAGAAGCAAAACCAGACACACCACGCTCATACCGCTCCCTGCCCGCTCTAAGAACAGGCCAAAAGCTGCCGCCGAATCATCCTTCTGTCCTTCCCTGTGGGAGAGATATCCCAGCCAATAGGCCGTCACAAACAAGACTGCCAGATAATAGGTCATCTGAATAATATCATCCACCCGGGAAAGGCCCACCATACCCACCGCATACAGGGTCGGCGTGAACATGGCGGAGAGCACACAGTAAGCTCCTGCTGTCACAAAAACAGGATGGGAAAAATCCCGCTTAGAGGTCTTTATAAGCTTCCATAAGAGCGGCAGAAGCGCAATCCACAAAAGCACCACAAGCACCGGCGTCCAGCGAATCGCAAACACTGCCGTGTTATAGAAAGATAACACAATCGCCTTCACCGCGGAATACCCCTCATCCATATCTATGCTTTCCCGTATGGCGTTACCGGGAGCCAGGACATTTACCAGAAATCCGGCGCTCCCTGTAAGAAATGGTGTGATAACATATATTATTTTATCTCGTCTCTGATACAGCACATAGAGGAGGAGAAATGCCATGAGAATCTCCGCCTGCAGGCCCGTCACCAGATTGCCGCCGCCCACGATCACGGAGAGAAGCACCGACACACCACAGCAGACAGCCGCCCGCCCTCTCTTTTCCGCCCAGATGCTTTCTGATATAAGAGTCAGAAGGAAAAACCAAATCGACTGCATCAGCACATAGTGGGTGGAGCCATTGTACCAATAAATTCCCTCAAAAGGCGCCTCAATCACCTGATAGAACACAAACAGCATAAGGAGCATGCAAAGCGCCGCTCCCTCCTTCTCACAGCCAAGCCACTTAGTCAGAATATGCCGCCCCAGCACAAAGGTGGAGACAGTAAACATGGCGATCATCAGCACCGGCACCACCCATGCGATCCCATAGTTAAAATTCATGGGACACATCCCCATCAGAAAACAGGACACATATGTCCCCTGCCATTCCTGATAAAAATCCATGTTTTGCTTCCATGCCTCCTGCACGGCAGCAAAAAAGGATCCCGTCGCCTGCCAGACGTCGTGCACCCGTCTGCCATAGTCGTAATCGTCGATGCACATCACATTGTATTTCCCCAGCCAGAGAAGAGGAATCAGGGACAGAATCAGAAGTCCTGACGCCAGAAGCACCCATTTCCTGCCGCTATTCCATTTTCCCTTTTTTACTTCTTCCCTCATTCATCCTGCCTTTTCAATTTACCTGCCATACCGCGGAGAATGCCTGTATTTTAGGCATTCTCCTGTGTGAGACATAGAACTTCTTGGCGTCTCGTCCTATGGCGAGACGTCTTTAGAAGTTCTTCTCACACGACGCAGAACGCCCCTGCCGATCTTACACAGGTAAGCCTTCTTATAAATATACTGCGCATGCAGCTTCATCAGTTGCCGCTTTGCCCCCGTGGGTCTTCTGTTCACGGCGGCGTATTTTTTAGACCGCCTCTTATAAGCTGCCAGCTCCTTTCGACATTCTTCGGCCGTAAACATTCTGCCTTTCCTATCCATATAGTGAAACAGACTGTATATATTCTGCTCCGATGCCCAGTATCCGTCGGACACATTATGGCGTGCCCAGTATTTGGGAGCAATGGCGAATTTGAGTGTCTCACTCGTATGCGCCGGAAGACAGGCAAAAGAAGAGTTAGAAAGCAGGAGGTAATAGGCGTTCTTTAGCGTCACATAGTCCTTACCAATATCAAAGTGATGTGCCTCGATGCCCGGCAGCATCCTCTGTGCCGTCTTCACGTCATCTGTAACGATCATAAATTCCATGTCCGGCCGGATCTTTCGCATCTCTTTCATTCCATGCAGCCAGTATCTGCGATTGATCAAAAGCTCCGGACTGCCCGTGTACTCTCCCCCGCGCATGTTGATGACACACAGATTCTCACGGCTGTATTCATAGGAGTCATACTCCGGTTTTACTTTGAGCCACTGCCGAATTTGCGAAAGATACTTTATGAAATAGGATTCGTCCTGCAAATTTCCGTACAACAGAGTATTATCCTTCACCTTGTGGATCTCCGGATCGGCGCCCGCCACATAGCAGCCGTGGGTCAGATCATGCGCGGAATTTCCGATATACAATCTGGTCTCCGTGTCATGATACACATCGAATTTTTTCTTCTCCTCCTGAGATATAATGTGCCCCAGATCCACATCCATAAAGTACATGCCGCGATCACTGTGAATATTCACCGCAAAGCGCTCCTGCCCGGCAGTGCCGAACTCATATCCGTTTTCCAGCGCAACCGCTCTCGCCGTCACATAGCAGAACAGTTGGTTGCCCAATCCCTGTCCGTCAATAAACTCTGTTCCGATCATGTTTTCGCCGTTCCTTTCTACGCCTTTCGCCTACGCTCCGGGCGTGTTCAGCGTAGTCTGCGTGATCTTCTCATTCTCTACCTTATATATAATATCGCACTTGGCAATCGTATTCAGGCGATGAGCGATGATCACCATAGTCTTTCTGCCATGGAAGCTGTTGACCGCCTCCATGACCGCTGTTTCCGTGTCCCCGTCAAGGGCGGAGGTAGCCTCGTCAAAGACCAGAATTTCCGGATCATGATAGAGCGCCCTGGCGATTCCCAGCCGCTGTCTCTGTCCACCGGAAATTCTGACACCTCTGTCACCTATTGTCGTATTAAGTCCATCGGGCAGCTCCTCCACAAAGCTCTTAAGCTGCGCTTCCTCCAGCACTTCCCAGATCCTCTTATCATCGATTCTGTCCGCATCGATACCAAACGCAATATTATCCCGGATCGACTCGTCGATCAGATAAATAGACTGCGGAATATAACCAATCCTGGCAAGCCAGGAGGGATAGTTTTCAAAAATATCTCTGCCGTCACAGGTGATCGTTCCCTCCTGCGCGTGCAAAAGTCCCAGCAAAATATCCACAATGGTAGATTTTCCTGCCCCGGACGGTCCCATGATTCCCACAGACTGTCCCTTTTTGACCTCCATATGGGCGTCNGTAAAGATNGGCTTGTCCGTNTTCGGNTAAGNNAAGCTGATATGNTCNANCACNATCTTATCCGTCANCGCAAGNGGCGGCTTNTCNTCCANCTTTCTCTCCTGTCAGTCCCGTCACGNTGCCGTTNACATCCAGCTTCATNNTCTCCGTCAGATTCTCATACAGATAATCCAGACAAGGCTGGGCGTAGGCAATCTCCGAGAGATAGGTATTGATGCGGTTGGTGGCAGGCATCACACGCACAGCCGCCGCCGCAAAAGCAATCAGCTGGGGCATCAACACAGTGAGATCACCATCTTTCAGCATATAAACAAGGATAAATGACAACATCGCCGAGATAAAAATCGTCTCGATCAAGAGCCTCGGCGTATTGTTCATGACCGCATAATTTCTCGCTACATTGGCGCCAACGGCGCCGCTCTCATAATAGTTGCGCACGAAAAACTCTTCCCGATGCAGCACCTTCACATCTTTCAGACCATAGATGGATTGGATTCTCCACTTTGCGATCCGTGACTGAATCGCCTGATTCTTTCGTCCGATGGCATTCAACCGAGGCTTCAACACCTTGGTGATCATGAGCGTCATGCCCAGAAAAAGTACTGCACAGCCAACGGAGATCAGAGGACTCACCCACACTACCAGCACAATGCAGATCAATACTGCAACCACAATCTCCGTGGTCATCTGAATCAGCACCAGAATCAGCTGAAAAGCATTGGGAATATCGCTGTCCGTCAATCGAAAGACCGTGGGAATATCCGCTCCCAGATAATCCTCGTAAGGACGGTTTAAAAACTCCCGCATCACACGGCTGATCATCCGGTTTCGGTTTCTGGTCACAAAAGTGTTCTGCACATAGGTCAGGAACAGGAGATACACATTTTTCAAAACAAAGATGACGATCAGCACGCCCAGCATCCAGATAATCAGCTCCCTGGAAGAAGCAATGCCCAGAAAAACGGCGACTCCGTTCACCAGCTCGTTTTCCATGATCTTATCCGGCGCCATCACCGCCTCCGCCACAGGAAGCATCATGGATACACCCAGAGATTCCAAAACTCCTCCGATCAAAATGANAACGGCAAGCCCCGCCAGCTGCCACAATTGTTTTCTGTCAAAGAGATATGCTATTTTCTGTAACAGGTTTACCTTCTCCTGATGTCCTGCCTGATTTTTATCCATCATAAAATATAGAATCCCTTTCAGCCTTTTATATTACATGTGTTATGCAATATATTTCCTCTATGTCAAAAATAGCTCTTGTCAATCTTACAAAAACACCTTCTGCATATCCTCTCGATAGTAATCCCTGCAATCAAATCCCTTCAGCCACCGATCCGGCGCCAAAACCGTCTTTTCCTGATTGGGATTCAAATAGGAGGCCCACCAGCTGAAACTGCTGTTTGCCAGAATATGATGTTTGCATCGGCTCATCAGTACAAACTCCGCATAATCGATATCGCGCTGACCGCCTGAGAGCATCACCCTCTCAATGCCATCCGCTTTCCACGTTCCGCCGCTTTCCCATTCCTTATCATTGCAGAAAAGATAGAATTTACACCTCGGATATAATTCCCGCATACGACGGATTCCTTCTATATAATAGGCNTCCGTACAGATACCTCCGAAGAGCGCCTGATTTTCCGGCGTCAGGTAATCGCCCCTGCGGACATGGATGCTTACAGAACATTCGTTATTTATTTCTTGCAAATATTGCGCGGCAGATTGGCTCCACCGGCCTTCCCGCTGCAGCCAGTGTATCAGTCTGTCTGTATCATAGGCTTCCCTCACCTGGTTCTCCACCGCNTGAAAATATTGTTCTGTCTGCCAGTAGCCCTCCAGATATATGTCGTCCCAGGTAAGCACCTCCGGAACGAAAAGTTTGCTTGCCTCAAAATAAGATTTCTTATGCCTGCCGAAAAGCNTCCGTCTCACCCGCTGCCATGGCANCATGGAGGAATCGAGCATCNTTTGAAGCTCCTTTTTCGTCGGCCGCTCATAGGTGACNCCGAANGGGNCCAAGGCCGGGTCTCTTTNTATGTCCTCNNCAAANCCGGACACATCGTCAACCTTCACCTCTCTGCCNAAGCTTTTCAGTTGCAAATATAGGGCGTACTGGAACATCTGGTTGCCCAGGCCGCCCGCAAGCTGTACAATTACCATCTTTAATCCTTACAAAAACAGTTGCTATTTATTCATTCCGAGAAGTCGTTTCACCCACACCTTACAGGGGATCACCACCCGNTCGTTCCACCGCAGTTTNCTNCAATATGCTGCCGGAGAACGGTAAAAGANCTTAAGCNTCTTTCTGTCTNTCGGATCTGCAANGGNCGACTGAAAAGCGGTTTCCGCCCGNTTTCTCTCCCTTCGCAGAATCTCCTCAAGTTTGGNNAGATAATCCCCGNTGTCCCCCGCCTCAAAGATATTCCCGTAAAAAAGAAGAAGTCTCTTATAAAAAAAATAATCATGGGTCAGCGCCAGATCCTCCCTGCCCAGATTCTGCAACAGTTTGGTCTTCTCATAATAAGCCGGAATCTGATCCGTAAAGGTGCGCGAATTGATNCGACAGTTCATGATGCTGTCCTCTCTGTCTATTATATAGTTATACAGGGCAATGTCAAGGTAAATGCAACGTCCGGCACGCGCCAGNGCCTGTGTGGTAAACACGATATCCTCATACCAGCGTCCCTCCGGAAANGNCATNCCGNCNAGNAGNTCCTTCCGGTAAAGTTTGTTCCACGCCGCATTCTGGATCTCNAACTCCTNCCGNTCCTCCACATAGACCGNAAGCGCCTCCTGNCCCTCAAAGAGAACCGCCCTGTCCGCCGACTCATCCAAAGTNTGTGTACGGGAAATCTGNCGATAACGGCAGACCGCAACATCCGCCTGNTTATCCTTCAGCGCGGAAAACATCTTTTCNTACATATCGGGATCAATCCAGTCGTCCCCGTCCACAAAGCCGATATAGCTTCCTCTTGCAACGGCCATCCCCGTATTTCTCGCGTGGGCAAGTCCNCCGTTCTCCTCATGTATCACCNGTATCCGCGCNTCNTCTTCTGCCAGCTTGTCAAGAATCCGNCCGGTATCATCCGTGGAGCCGTCGTCCACCACGATGANNTCCAGATTGNGATAGGTTTGATCACAGACCGAACGAACCCCTCTCTCAATATAAGCATCTATATTGTAGGCGGCCACGATCACGGAAAGCAATTCGGTCTGTTCTTNCTTATGCAATTCGGGCGGTCGGTATTGATTTAAAATTTCCACTGCTGTCTCCTGCCTTTGTTCCTATCTTTCTTTATCCTCGCATCACCTATTCACGGTTTGTGTTTTATATCACTAACTATTCTATATTTTGCTTACTATTATTTGTTTTTATATGCAATAAATAACGCTGCTCATCTGTTATGAAATATATTCCCAAAATGCTATTCTTCTTCCATAACNGTCGATTCTTTATGTCTTGACTTACACATACAATATAATCATAATTTAATTATTCTATCTCGTGCCCACTCCTGGAACATCAAAACATACCAAATCTGCGGTTTCCAGACATTTTTCATAATATAATCATCCCATAATTTTCCAACCGCAGCCTTGTTGAGAATCCCCTGTCTCTCTATGAGAGCAGGATCCAGAAGACTCTCGGCCCACTCCCGCAGCCCCGGCTGGCGCAGCCATTGATGCAGTGGAATGGAGAACCCTTTCTTGGGACGNTCTATCAGTTCNCGGGGCACATAACGGTAAAGAATGTCTCTCAAAATCTTCTTGCTGACCCCTCCCTGTTGTCTGCAGGAGAGCGGAAGTGTCCATGCAAATTCCACCACGTCCTTGTCCAGCATCGGCACACGCGTCTCCAGAGAGACCGCCATGGCCGTCCGATCCACCTTATTCAAAATGTCGTCAGGATGATACATCAGAAGATCCATCAGCATCAGATTGTGCTGGGGTTCTTCCAAAAGTCCTGCCGGATAGGTATCCATCCAGGTAAACCCTGCCTNCCTCGCCTGCATCGCATCCCAGGGACCAAAAACCGCTCCTGCACCATGTTCCGTGTTTCTGACGAGATTCAGGCCTTCCCCGATCTCTGACCGCAGATACATATCTTCTATCGACTTTGCCCCCAGAAGCCGCGCTCTCGTAGNCAAAGCATCGTTTCTCCCGNGAGCCACAGCGCCAAGCACTGCACTTCCCGGCATCCGCAGCGCGGCAGGAAGCTTCCTTACCCGCTCCCAGATTCGTTCAATAGAATAATAGGTGTTATATCCACAAAAAAGNTCATCTCCGCCATCTCCGGAAAGCGACACCGTCACATGCTCTCTCGTGATCTTACTCACCAGATAGGTAGGAATCTGCGAGGAATCCGCAAAAGGCTCCCCAAACATCCCCGCCAGAGAGGGAATCACGCCTCTGGCATCCTCCTCCGTGATATAGACCTCCGTGTGCTCCGTTCCAAGGCAGGCGGCGATCTCCTTCGCCACCGGNGCCTCATTAAACTGCTCCTCCCACATGCCCACGGTAAAGGTTCTCACCTTCTGTCCACTCAGCGCCTGCATCAGGGACACCACCGTACTGCTGTCAATTCCGGCAGAGAGAAATGCCCCCACCGGCACATCCGCCACCATCTGTCCTGCGATGGATTCCCGCAGAAGACGCTCCAGCTCCCGGGCCGCTTCCGCCTCACTTCCCCGAAAGAGATTTTTCTGTCCCAAAACAGCTGTTTCCATCATTGACCAGTAAGTCTCAATCTNCGGTTTGTCAAATGGTGATTTAAGCTTTAATGTTTTTCCCGGTTCCAGCTTCCAAATCCCCCGATAGATGGAATNTGGGGCTGNAATGTAACCATAACGCATGTAATCGCCNATTATTTCTACGTTGACCGGATTGGTAAATCCATCCAGTGAGGCAATCGAATTGAGGTCGGAAGCGAACACAAAGCTGNCATCATTTCCATCGTTATTTATATCATCTTTTAATATTCCATAATATAACGGCTTTTCTCCAATTCTGTCACGAGCCAAAAATAACGTTCGTTCTCGTTGGTCAAACAACGCAATCGCGAACATTCCCTTAGTCATTTTCAGTGTATCAGNAAAGCCATAGGCGGCAATCGCTTCCAGAAGTGTCTCCGTGTCAGAGGTTCCCCGGAAGGAGGATACCCGCCCNTCCGCCAACAGCTTTTTTCTGATCGCAGTATGATTATAGATNTCNCCATTGTAGNCAATCACATATCTGCCGTCGTGAGATACCATGGGCTGCGCCCCTGCCGGCGACAGATCCACAACAGAAAGCCGCCTGTGTCCCAGCACCACCCGATGATCCTCAGAAGCCCAAACGCCCGAAGCGTCCGGCCCCCGATGGTACATTTTATCGCACATCCGCTCAATATTCTTCTGCCAGTCTCCTCTAAAATTGCAAAAGCCCGCAATTCCACACATGCGCTATTTATCCTTTCCTGTATCCACTGTTATATAAGCTTGCGAAACGCCTCTATTCCNCCACAATTTCTGCGTAATCCTCATTCTCAATCCGCTCTCTGACNNTTTTCACCGCNTCATCCTGCTTTTCCCGCCACAGGGTATAGGCCTCATCCCAGGAAGCATAAGCCGCCTCTCCGCGATGATCCGGAAAGCTGTAATTTGCCGTCAGATAGCTCTCCAGAAAGCCGGTACACTTCTCTGCGCCCACAGCGTTCGTATGACTGCCATAATCCGCAAAATCCTCCTCAAAAACAATGCCGATNTCCTCATAACAGTCGTTCATATTTAAGAAGGGATACCCATAAGAAGTCGTAATTTCTTCCATATAATTAAACATCTGCTGTTCTTCCAGCGATTCCCCGTAAGGNGAAACCANNAANAATGCNTGTTTGTTTCCTTTTTNCAAAAACAANAGCAGGTCTTTTAAGTACTTCTCCTGCTCCGCCGGAATCGGTCTTGTTCCCTCAGCGCCGCCACAGTCCGGCATCGGCTGAGGCCCCACTTCATCCCGAAAAGTATAGCCCTTCAGAGGATGGCTGTTACAGTAGAACATATTAGCCCACTCCGAGGGAAGCGCCAGCATTTTCCAGTTTGTATGGTATTTCATAATGTCAAAATAATAGCTTAAACGGCCTTCCTCGTCCTCCTCCGGTACCAGTCCCCGTATGGCCCGCACACGCAAAGAGGAATAGCGCAGATTGTCAGTCACGCCCCGCGTGTAGGCCATATTTTCCATCAGCCCCTTTTCTTCCATAGTAAACATGCGCATCTCAAAAATATAGAGCTGCGGCGACTGGGTCTTCTCCGCCTCCTCCACCAGATACCGCATAGCGGCCGGACGCTGCACATTCGTGGACAGCGGATACATCGCGATTCCTGACTCTCCCCAGAGCTTGGGCGCCGCATAATACGGAAACACCGGGCTGGAACCGACCATCACGATATCCAGGGAATCTCTTTTTTCCGCATAAAAGCCCGCAAAGCGGTCCTTCACGTCCCCGTTCGTCCTCACCATATAAGAAACAGGCAGGAGAATCACGCAAAAAAGCACAAGAAAGCAAACAGCCTGCAGCAGCCACCTTTTTCGGAATCCTCTATTCTGTTTCGCGCTCTGCCTTTCATCGGAACTCTTTTCACACACGATGCTTCTCCAATATCATCCGCTATTTTATTTCATAATACCCTCAAAATACGCTTTCCAAAGCGCATTTACCCGCTCCGGCGCCAGTTTTTCCTGTATTCTTGCCGCCTCTGTGCCGATTTTTTGGGCATAGGCCGGATTGCCAAGGATCCGGTCCATAGCCCTCTCCAACGCGCTCTGGTCCCCGGCGGGAATGATCAGGCCGTTTATCTCGTTCTCGATCAACTCCTCAGTGCCGCCGCTTGGCACATCCGTGGCGATCACAGGAAGTCCCAGGGCCAGCGCCTCAATCAATGCGTTAGAAACCCCCTCCGAATAGGAAGTGAGCAGAAAGAGCGCCGCCCGCTCGATCCGTCTCGCCACATCCGGCACCACACCGGGCAGTGAAACGCGGTCTGCAATGCCCAATTTCTGAGCCAATTCTTCTATAGAAGAACGAAGTTCTCCGTCTCCGTAAATCACCAGTTCGTAATCGGGATACCTTTCCTGCAATGCAGCTAAAGCCCGAAGCTGCATCACGTGGTTCTTATTGGCATCCATACGCCCCACCGACACGATCCGCTTCTCCCGCTCTCCCGCATATCTGGGTCTGATAAAGTCAGGATTCAGGGAATTGGGCAGGATAACAGCCTTCTCTCCCACCTTCTTACAAAAAAAGCTGCGGGATCTTTCCGTCTGCAGAATGATTCCTGCCGCCCTGGAAAAAAGAAGATTCGCAAGCAGACGCATCCCCCTCGTGGGATACTCCTCCTTCGCCTCCCCCACCACCGAGACNACNGGNTTCGTCCTCGTACCNCATGGTGGTGACNACAGCCATAAAATTNTTTTTNCCGATACAGGAGAGTACCAGATCNGGTTNCTGNTCTTTCCATATCANANGTAATTTATTGAGCCTGCGNAAGAAATTGAGCACCCGGCTGGAAGANANTTNTTCNGCNTCNATTTCNGANAGNAANCTCTCNATCCCCTCCTCCAANATATACTCNTCCGNCTTCTGATACTGTGTCACCATGACCACNCGNTATCCTTCCCNCNGGAAGTANTCTGCNANATTTACGAACACNCGTTCCGCTCCNCCCTTNCTNAGAGACCCAATATAAAAGGCNATTTTTTTCTCCNNNTTTTTCTCCTTCATAGGCTTGCATAAATTCCTTCATTTTTTGACNAAAACCCNNTGTTTTCGTGNTTTAATCCTGCATTTTCNTCAAAAANCGGCAAAAATNGCATTNTTAATTAAATTNTCATTTATTTTTGCCATTTTAAATCTGATAAAAATTCANTGATTTTTCTGAAAATTCANTTTNAAAATCCTCANAATAACAGTCGCAATTAGTTCATTTTATAATATCTCACTTGTTATTNCTTCCATGATANGTCTCATACCATTGCTGGAACACAAANAAGGACCAGGTCAGCTTCGAATAATTTTTNCCGGTCGCGGCNCCNCCGTCCCCGGTTCTGAGATATCCCTCCACCATATTTTTNACATACGNTGTATCGAATATATTTTGACGNTTNANNNANTCANNATCCNNGTAACATAACANTTGTTCTTTTAGNGNNCCTCTCAGCCATTTGTCAAGCGGCACTCCGAATCCTTTCTTGGGACGCTCCAACAATTCNCTCGGNATATAATCNTANGCGATNTCCTTCANGATATGCTTCTTNTCTCCACCCGCATATTTATAANCATGGGGNATCCGATAGGAGAANGCCATCACATCCTGATCCAGNATCGGNCATCTGGCCTCCANNGAATANTTCATNGAAGCNCGATCCATCTTGCAGAGAATATCTCCCGGCAGATAAGTATCCATATCTAACAACATNCTTCGTATCTGCCAGNTTTTCACCTGATANCCGCTCTCCACAGGNTAATGCACCGGCAGAGCTCGTGTNCCNGCGGGGAGANTCCCNACCATGGCTCTCGCCATCTTCGGATAATTTCCNGCGCCAAACTGGGTTTTGGTCTCCCNTTCCCGNTTGCCTGCNATCACCTGCACCTTAAAGGGCAGCCTGTTCTCCANAGAAAGCTGCCTGAAACCNGGCANCGCGCAAATGCCGTGNACCATTCCCCCCAGGACATCCANACNCTGGGCCTGCGCCACATTCTCATAAATATTATAACCACAGTAAAATTCNTCTCCNCCATCCCCGGAGAGAGCNACNGTCACCTGCTCNCTGGCCAGCTTACAGACCAACATNGTGGGAATCTGGGAAGAGTCCGCAAAGGGNTCATCNTAATACCNGGGTATGCTCTCCACCAGAGAATGCATGTCCGCCTCACTGATGATGAGCTGGGTGTGATCCGTGCCCAGATATCTGGCCACCGCCTCGGCATAGGGCGCCTCATTGTAGCGTTCCTCCTGAAAACCGATGGCAAAGGTCTTCACCGGCTTTGCAGAATTTTCCTGTGCCAACGCAGTCACCAGNGAAGAATCATAACCGCCGCTTAAAAAAGATCCCAGAGGTACNTCCGCGATCATGCGAAGAGATACCGCACGCTTTAACAGCTCCTTTAACTGCGCTTTTGCCTCCTCATAGTTTTCCACGGGNTTCTTCNCAGCCTCAGCGTAGATTGCTTTTACATCCCAAAACTTATGAATCTCAATCTGTCCGCCCTGAAATTTAAGAAAAGCGCCGGGTTCCAGCTTAAAGACATTNTCATAGATACTCTCCGGTGCATTGATATACTGCTGAAACAGATAACGGGAAAGCACGCCCCTGTCGATCCTCCCCTGAAAACCGGNACAGGCCATGATAGGCTTTAACTCCGACGCAAATACAAGCTCTCCCTGNTCNTACCAATAATAAAGCGGTTTCTTGCCGACACGGTCCCGGATCAGATATACAGCTTCCTCCTCCCTGTCATAGAGGGCGATGGCAAACATGCCGTTAAACCGCTCCACACAGGAAATTCCCCATTTTAAATAGGCGGCTATGATGACCTCCGTGTCGCAATCAGACCGGAAGGGATAGTCCGCCAGCTCTTCTCTCAATTCTCTGAAATTATAGATTTCTCCATTAAAGACTACAGTGACACGTTCATTTTGCGAGTGCATGGGCTGATGCCCCAGACTCGAAAGATCCAGAATGGAAAGACGTCTCTGTGCAAATCCTACGTGATAACCGCCGGCCATCGGATAGATCTCCTCCCCGCCGTCATTCGGACCTCTGTGGTACATCGTATCATTCATCTCTTTCAGCTGTTCCAGCGTGATCTTCTGTTTTCTAATGTAACCGCATATTCCACACATACTGTCTCCTTCATATCGGAGGATGCCTGCTTTTGGCATTCTCCCGAAGTTCTTTTCGCGCAGCTAACGCACATCCTTACTCATAAAATATTCTCTGTACTCCCCGAAATCCTTACATTCCCTGTCCACCGACTCCACCAGTTCTCTATATTTTTCCTGTAAAAGCGCCTGATAATTCCCGAAATTATCATAGCCCTCCTTACACCAGGCAAAAGGATGGACTAAAATCTGCACTTTGTCATAGCCTGTGATATTTTCCTCATTAGGGTAGCCGTAACGCCATATATGATTGGCATCGGACATATATTTTACGTTCAATTTGGTATCGTCTGTTATTTTATCGGCAAAGGTGAAAAAATCATCCTGATAGGCATTGATGATACCATCCAGCTTGATATTCTCCCGCAACACATCTTTGGAAGGTCTGTGCACCGAAAACTCCGTAATCTCGAAGCCGAACATCTCGCTCAGGATATCGATCTCCATGCGGATGCGCTTTTTGATCTGTTCCATATCCGTCATACCGTTCAGGGCAAAATGCAGACCGATGTGCTGTCCCCTCTCGTGCATATCCTTGATGATATCCATATTCTTTCTGGACAAAATATTGTAGGAATTGTTCGTCCACTGAAAAAAGAAAGTGGAGGTGAAATCCATGCTCTGCTCCACCTTGGCAAGCTGCCATGCCCTGTCCACACTGTACTCCACATCATGGCGCATGATGATGAAACTGTCTCTGCCGAGAGCCTCCGCGTAGCTGCACTGTCTGCCTGTGGCCTGTATGATTCGAATGATCTCCTTATAATCGCCAAATGAAAACATAATATCTTCCTTTCCGCAGCGCAGATTCAAATAAATTTCGATTCTCTCATTGCTGTCACGAACATTTTACCATAAAAACCCTATCTCCGCAAAAATCATTTCCGCGAAACAGAAATCGCCTATTCCTCCGTCCGTCTCACCGACTTCTTTCCGTAGTACTCTGCGATTCCCTCATTGACCCAGCCGTTTTCGTCCGAATCAAGGTAAAAGCACTCAAAATCATCAATATAATCCGGCATTTCCAGCACCACGTCCTCCTCCGGACAAGTTTCCAGATAGTCGTAAATCTCAACACATTTCCCGTAATAATCGCGGTAGGTTCCATTGTGCACCAAACGTGCCACCCTGTAAACCGGCATTTGGGCAACAGACAGCGGGCTTACGATCAAGGCCGCCAGACAGATATAGAGCAGGATCGATACCGTCCGCCCATCCGCAGGCAGATTCAGCCGCTTGTGCAGACAGATTCCCACAAACAGAGCCAGATTTAACAGGGAAAGTATCAGTGCAGTATCAATTATAAAATAACATCTGTTTGGAATATAATCACTGTTATACCCCAAAGCGACAGGATAATACGCCATGACTCCCGCCGCCAACGCCAGCACTGTGGTAATTCCATATTCCCGCAGGGCGACCTCGCATTTTCCCGCCAGATACAGGCCTACTGCGATCATCCCCAAAAACATAAGCCCCACCACTGTCTCCCTGAAAAGCCGGCTCGTCTCCTCCAAAAACATTTGTACCGTATAGACTGCCGCCCGTACAAAGTGCAGACCCGCCCCCGCCGTTCCATCATGTCTTGCAAAATTGCCGGGAGCCACCACATTGACCAATGCACCTGCCACGCCCGCCGATAAAACCGCGATGTTGGGAACAGAAATTCGCCGAGAGCGCAGATAAAAGACTCCTGTCAGCAGAAGCGTCACATAACAACCGCATCCTGCCACCGCCAAAGAGCCACCGGAGGAGAGAAACAACAGAATGCCGGCGCAAATAGCACAGACTCTCTTTTTNCTCAGAGTCATCGTTCCTCGATTCATAAGAAGAAACAGCGTCAAAGCCGTAAGCAGAATGGAGAAAGGTATACTGTATGCCACCGCCCCGGAATACCAGAAATAAATCTCCGTATAGACGTCCGCATTTGTCACCGCCACAAAAAACAACATCAAAAGGAAAACGCGCAGCGGCAAAAATTCTCCCTTCAAAAAGGACAGGCTCACCCACAGTAAGCTCAGAAGCGAAAGAAAAAAGAACAGGGCGTTGCCTATCATCACCGCTTTTAATTGAGGCAGACCGAAATTATTGATTGGGGAGAGAAATGCCTGAAGAAACATAGCAAAGAAAGTACCCTGCCAATCCAGATACAGATCCTTCACATAATGGAAAGACGCAGCCAGATANNTCGGAAAAGAAACATGAAAAGCCCCTACCCGCACACCGTGCGTAAAATCATCCCCCAGCAGCACCGTGTACCCGGCTCCCGCGATAAATACACCTGCCGTAAGCGCTATTATCATAATACACAATATTAAAAAAGTGATTTTTACATATCTTTTTATTTTCATGCTCCTGTTCCTCCAAATATGATACCTGATGCACGTACAGTCTCAAAAGCTCTGATACAAAAANGCCGCCGTGTCATAGCTGCCGCCATAAATTCCCGTGACCAGAAGAAGCAGCACCACACTATAATAGCANCCCCAGCGAAGAACCGGCGGACAAGCCGCCAAATCCCGGCGCACATCCCGGCCCCGCTCCTCCCATATCGAAACAATAAGCCATAACANACAGACCGCAAACAGAAGCAAAAAGGCATACTTACTCAGGCCGTAGGAAGTCAGGGAAAGGAGTGAAGCCTTTGCCTGAAANCCGGTAAGAAGCGCCCGATAAATGCTTCCGGCCTGGGAAAGGCTCTCNGCCCGGATCAGCACATCCGCCACAAATACGATCAGCCAGGTCCTCGCCATGCAAAACAGCGCATAGCCTTTGCCCTCCTTCACATGAAGCTTCTCTTTCCATATGCCATACTTCGGTTCCAATACCAGAGACACACTCATGATCACGCCGTAATAAACGCCCCACAGAATATAATTCACTGTTCTGCCGTGCCACATGCCCGTAAAAAGCCATACCAGCATGGTTCCCAGCACGCTGGTCACATACTTTCCGGCATTAGGCCATCTTTTTTTGGAGGCTTTTCCGATCTTACGCCCAGCGGAAGACATCACAAAAGAAAACATCACATAATCCTTAAACCAGGCCCCCAGCGTAATATGCCACCTGCGCCAGAACTCCGCCACGGACNTGGAAAAATAAGGCCTTTTAAAGTTCTCCGGCAGCACAATGTCAAAAGTCTCACTGACTCCCAGCGCCATATCCATATAGCCCGAAAAATCCGCATAAAGCTGCAGCATATAGAGCACCANCGCCACCGCATAGATGCCGCCCGGCACCGTACCTGCATCGCTTCCGAATACATTGCCCACGAAGATGCCGATNCTGTCCGCGATCACCAGCTTCTTGAAAGCGCCCCACACAAACCGCTGTAAACCAAAGAGCATTCTTTCGTAAGTAAAATCATGTGTCCTCTCAAACTCTGCCTTAAGCTTGGCATAGCGATTGAATGGTCCCTGGGTGACAGACGGAAAATAAGAAAGAAACAATACTAATTTTACCGGATTTTCCTCCGCCTCGCACTGCTCCCGTCCCACGTCCACCAGATAACCGATGGCTGTCAGGGTATAAAAGGAAACGCCGAGGGGCATCACCACTCCGGCAAAAAAGGCGTCGCTTCGCAGGGTAGTCAGTCCGGCTCTCTGCATCATAGGAAGAAGCACCACCATATATTTTGTGCCAAGCAGAAGCCCCAGATTCAACACAAAAGAAAGGATTTGAGCGCGTTTTCTGCGCCTCTCAAATCCCAGCTTCACCGACTTTTTTTTCTCTTTTTCCCCACAATCCGCAAGCGCCT
This sequence comes from Lachnospiraceae bacterium, assembly GCA_014804385.1. Taxonomy (GTDB): domain Bacteria; phylum Bacillota; class Clostridia; order Lachnospirales; family Lachnospiraceae; genus UBA3282. The sequence continues at coordinate 69,790 of JAAUZW010000022.1, forward strand.
GTGCCTGCTTGCCAAAGCTGTCCTTCAGGTACATCCCGCAAAGCCAGGTACTCACCCCGGTAAATAGTATCCCTACCGGAATTCCGCCCGTACCGATCACATAAAACAAAGCACTTGCCACAGACAAAACCACCCACTGCCGATTTTTCGGCACCAGGTAGTAGAGGGCGAAAGAGATCACCCACAATATCACAAAACCACTTGATAAAAATATCATGAAAGCCTCCATTCGGAGAATGCACGCATTTGGGGCATTCTCCTGCGTGAGACTTAGAACTTCTTAACGAAGCAGCCTTTGCTGCTGAGTTTTAGATGTTCTTCTCACGCGTCTTCCAACAGGCGTCTGACCAGCTCTATGATCGCCTCTTTGTTCCTGAAATTCTCCGCCACCACATACTTGGCGTCCACCTCAATATCGAACGCGTCCTCTAACTCGCTCACGATATTGATGACTGTAAAGGAGTCTATGATCCCCTCCTCCATCATATCGTCGCCTGTGTAACTGATGGCCTCCTCGCAATACTCTTCCAGAATCTCTAACACCTTTTCTTCCATATAATGTATATCCTTTCTGTTCATGTATCTTGCTATGCGGAATTGACAGTTCCATACGCGGGTGCTGTGAAGCCGCCGGTACTTACATACCGTATTCTGGTATGTTATGTACCGCTGCGTGCGGAACGCAGCGAGAGCGTGCCCGCATTGGAATGGCAATTCTGCATATTCTTTTTACTATAACATTCGATATTTAATTTTAAGCAAATCCCCGTCCGCAAGGGACAGATACAGCATATTTTCCTCGTCCTTCCGCTTTTCCGGCGCGATTTTCCGGTACCGCAGCACCTCCGCCCGCACCCCGTCCACCAACGTCTGCAGCGGCGGAAAGATTTCACTTTTCCCGTAATCCACACTCCGCAGCAACCGATAAATTTTCTCCGGTTCTTCCTCCAAATTCAAAAAGCCTTCCCCCGGTATTTCCGTAGAGCGGTACATCCTACGTCCCGGCAAAAACTCCTGGGGTCTTGCCTGCACGCTGCGTGCAAGCACCGCCGCAAAGCACTCATAAAATCCCTCGCAGGCCAGATCCATCAACCGCTCCGTCAACTCGTAGGCTTTCATATCCGGACCGATCTCACAGGTTTTCTGTACGATAATGCTTCCCTCATCCACGCCAGCCGTCACATAATGCCAGGTGATGCCTGTCTGCGTCTCCCCCTGATAGATCACCCAGCTTGGGGCATTTCTTCCGGGATAGTCCGGCAAAAGGGCATTGTGGAAATTGATGATGGTGATATTCTCCCGCTCCACTACAGAGGCCGGGAACAGGAAATTATTGCTGGCGGAGAGAATCAGGGTTTCTTCCGTGATCCCGCCAAGATAAGCACCCAGCTCTTTTTTATCAGGAATGCCTGCATAAGGAATGCCCCGTTCTTTGCAGATCTGCCCGGTGACGCTTAAGGCGTGTGGCTCATGTTCTATGAACTCCGGCGAGTAGCCGTAGTCCGCTTTCTTGTCATCCACATATTTCAGTATATTCCCGGTCGCTTTGCCATAACCGATCACCACGACCCTGCGAAAATCTGTCTCCATGAATCTCCCTTTTATTACGTAACCGTTCAGCCCACGCCCTTCGCAAAACGCGATCCGGCTGAATTGTTACATTATGTATTCCTTCAGTTTCACTCGGTCAATCTTGCCGTTGGCATTGATAGGCATCTGCTCCACTTGGATCAATTTATTCGGCAGCATATACTCCGGCACCAGCCGGGAAATCTTCTCATTGATATACGCCTTATCCAGCTCCTCCTCAATAAAAAGCACTATCTTCTGGTGCTTCTCATCATAGAGACAACAGCAAAGAGAAATCTCTTCCAGAGAGGACACCGCCGTCTCAATCTCTCCCAGCTCGATCCGGTGTCCCATATGCTTGATCTGGAAATCCTTNCGGGAAAGATAGATGATCTCNCCGNNCTCNTTGTATTTNACNATNTCNCCNGTNCGATAGATNANNTCNGGCACCGCNTGATTNAANGGNTTCTGCACGAANGCNTCNCTGGTCTTTTCCGGGTTCTTATAATAGCCCATAGACANGGATGTCCCTCTGACACAGAGTTCTCCCGACTCCTCCCCAGTCACCGGCTCGTCCTTCTCGTTTAAGACNAGAATGTCCGTGTTCGGCATCGGGAAACCGATGGGGAGCGGCTCCTCGTCTGTAAATTCACGGTCTACTATATAATAGGTACAGGCATCGGTGATCTCCGTGGGGCCATAGAGATTCGCGTACAAAACATTCGGTAAAAACTTACGCCACACATTGAGCTGCTTNTTGGGCATCACCTCNCCGCAGAAAAGCACCCGCCGCAGGGTATCNGACAGATCCACATTGCGGAANGCCTTGAGCTTCGCCACCACGATCAGCGCCGAAGGCACCCAGAAAATGGTGTTGATCTTTTTCTCCCGCANNTACTCNAGCAGNGGTACCGGCTGGGCAAANAGATTTTTCGGAATNATATANGTNGTCGCNCCCGTTTTCAGGGTGCTGTAAATATCCAGAATNGAATTNTCAAANTAAAAAGGCGCCTGATTGCCGAAGCTGTCCNGCTCCGTGATCTCAAAGGTTTCCGTCACCCAGTCNATNTANTCGATCACNGCNCGGTGATTGATCGTCACGCCTTTGGGCACNCCCGTGGANCCGGANGTAAAGAGTACATAGAGCANATCGGTGTCAATGCCCTTCCTGCGGGCGGCTTCAAGAGCGGCTTCCCGCGCGGCATCATAGCCTTTCTCTGCATCAGGTGTCAAAACCTCTTCCAACAGAAGAAACTCACCCTGATAATCATACTGTGAAAAAACCTCCCGAAGAGACGCNGTGGTNATGACCACCGCCGGTTCCAGAACCTCCAGAATCTTATTGACACGGCTTCCCGGCATATCCACNTCGATGGGAGAATAGAAATTACAGCTGTANGCCGCCCCCATAAAAGAAGCGAGCACATCCACACCCTTTTCCAGAAAAACAGCCACAGGTTTTTTNAACAGTCCTCTGTCCGTCAATTCGCAGGCAATGTTCCGCGCCTGCTTCTTAAGTTCTAAAAATGTGATNTCCTTCTTTTCATCCGCATAGGCTGTCTTGTCGGGAAAACGCTTCGCCGTCTCGTCCAGCCAGTAGGTAACATTCGCTTTCATTTCTTCCTGCCTCTTTCCCGTCAGTCAGGTGCGCAATCCGCTAACTCTTCACAGAANAATTTTATACACCAAATCGTATCAGACTGAACGGTAATGGAATACCACACCCTACAGCAACATCACTTTGCCGGAATTACAGGATAGTAGGTATCCGCCGTTTTCTCTGTCTTCACATGATACACATCATACAAATCNGTCATCTCGAGGCCGCACCCCGCCGGATCATAGGATCCATAGAGCNCAATTCCTCTCTTTTCCGCCAGNTNTTTCANCTTTTCCTCCACTTCCAGCGTGATCTGAAAGGCCTCCTCAGATTCTATGTAATTATACATCATGGGCGAATAGGGTGGCAAGTATAAAATCACCTCCACGCCCGCACCCTGCAGATGGTCGATCAACGCGGAAAGNCGCCAAAAATGATTCTCNTCAATCTCATGGTAATCCGTCATGCGGTAGACCACATGCTCCTCCATGGCCTGTCTGGTCATCTCCTCCACTTCCTCCGCNCTCACCTCGCGNAGNTCCCGCTGATAACTGACACTGCCGTCAGCATGTTTGAGATATCCGTCCNTCTCCCATTCCTCNGTATAGGANACGGCNAACCGNTTNTTCTCGGGAAGCAGGGTGACATTATAGCGGAAATAATCCAGCGAAAGCGTTTTAGGGAGATCCCTCCCCGTGTCCTTTGACGGAAGCGGAGAATCCTCACTGAGCTTTCCGTCTATCAAAAGTTCCATATAATTGGCATAGGATTGCAGTTCTTTCCATTTCTCATTGTCATGGCTTGTATTAAAAAGAAAAGGNTCCACCCCGATCACTACAGTCTCCGGCAGCTTATCCCGGCTAAACAAAATACCCGCNACCGCNAGGAGATCATAGATCGTGGCCTCCGACAGCCCCGCATTGTAAAAGGAATCCGTCCCGAACATCGTATGGTCAAAAGTATACACCCTGCTGGAGCCAAGAATCATTGTCTGAAACGGCTCCCCCTGACCGCTCAGACGNGCAGCTACCAGATTCCTGTCGTTATAATCGGAGTCCTCGAGGCCTTCCACGTTTTTTCCCGCCGCCATCTGCNCCGCGATATCATCATAAGTGACACGCAGCAGAGCGTAGGAATCCACATACCAGTTCACGATCCCTATGAAAAGAAGCACCGGCAGGAGAAAGAGAGCCGGTCTATACCATTTTTTCATCTGTANCTCCCTCACTCAAAATCACACTTCCGAAGCTGTAAGCAAGCAAAAAAGGCAGCGCCGCAAACACCCCGTAAGCATAGCGAAATTCATTGTAAACCGGCGTTGCCAGCAAAAGACTTCCCAAAAGCATCAGGCAGGGCACATAGACAAGTGCATTCCGCCTGCGATACAGNGTGTAAGCCAAGCCTAACAGTAAAAGCCAGGTGCTGGCTCCCAGATTCCACACCCGATTATAGAGCGCCTGAAACCGCTGTAAAAATTCACTCATGGCAAGGCTGTCATCATAGGTAAAAACCTTCCTCTCCGTCTCGATCCCAAAAGGATTGTCCACCATGTAATACTCTGTGTAAATATACTGNTCATGGGGCGTATGCAGGGCATAGTAACCCGCAGTCTGTCGGATCTCCGCCTCCAAATACTGCATGGGATTGCGAAGTCCCACCCGAAGCCAGAGCTTCGCGTAAGCCCNNCTGTTCTTGGCAATGACCTCCTGATTGCCGTGCTCCCGTATATAATTCTTGGTCATATCAAACAGATAGGGATTGTAATACTCGTCAATCTCCGCAAGGGGCACCACCGCCTCCAGCATCGCCACTTCCTCCTCCGTGAGACTCCCTCCCCTGACGTAAGCACACAGCAGATGCTGGGTCGGCATGGCAAGACTCTCGATGGTATCCGGCGGTTCCACTTTCAAGGCCTTTAAGATCAGCCCCTGCCATAAAAGATAAGAGANAAGCACCATCGCCACACTGAAAAACAGCCGTTGTCTGGCAACATGCGCACGTTCCGGGGAAATACCGCGCCCTTTTCCCAACAATCGGGACAGAATCANNATAAAAGCCGTTCCCAGAAAAATAAAGATGCCGTTGCTGCGCAGCAGACAGACCGNCAATCCGGTCATATAAAATAACACCCATTGNTTTTTCTTCGCCACGTCCGTCGCAGTACACTCCAAAACCGCCCATATAAAGAGCAGAAGAGCCGCCGTAAACCAGGCATCCTTCCCCATACAGATACTGAGCATGGCATTGACCGGAAGAAGGGCATAAAAGAACACCGCCAGGGCAAACCACAAAAGTCTTGTGCCCTTCCGGTACAAAAGATACAGGTAAAATCCGAACACCGCCGCCATAAGCGCCATCTGAAAGAAGGTATAGAGCGCCACCGCCGCCGTGTAATTGCCAAACAAGCCATATCCCACCGTCAAAAACACCTTGATGATCAGCGTGTGAAAATAGGGATGATGATTGGATCTGGCCGCAAGCCCCAGCGCCTGCTCCATCTGCCACACCGCATCATTATTAAACCAGGTAGGAAAATACATCAGGTAATAGGGCAGATAGCACAGCAGGCAAATCAGGAAAAAGATAAGCCAGATCCACCAATGTCCCTGCCTCTCCGCTCCTGTAAAAAGACATTTCCGAAGAAACGGCTGCACTGTGACAGGCACCCGGTCTGCCAGTGCCGTCCTGTTATCTATAAGGAAACAGAAAAGAAGCAACACACCATAGCTCAGAAGCATCCAGAGCAAAAGGCGTCCCATATTCTGCAGATTGCTGTAAGGAACCGACCTCTGCCAGTCTCCCAGCACAATAAAAAAAGCATAGGCAAACGCAAAAGGAAGCAGAATCAGGAGCTCCCGCCACGTGGGCCGTCTTATCCCTTTATCTTTCTGTGTTTCCATAATTTCTCCATTCCGAAGCGTTGTGCGATACAGACACTCCATTACTGACGCTAAGCCGTATATCTCAANTCTTTGTCTGTTTCGTTAACCATGCTTCCTGTAATAAGTCTCATACACTTCGTCAATATACTCCCGCCACTGTCCATAAACCGCCTCGTCATTGGCTTTTTGGGCGATATCGCGCGCTTTACGACCCAGCCGCCCCGCCANCTCCGGATCCTCGATCAGGCGGTTCATCCCTTCTTCCATAGCTTTCTGGTCTTTGATGGGAACAAGCAGACCGTCCACCTCATGGGTCATGATCGTACGCGGGCCGCCGCAGGGACAGTCCGTNGCCACGATGGGCAGACCCAAAGCCATAGCCTCCATCAGCGCATTGGGCAGCCCCTCCCAATCCGAGCTGAAAGCAAACAGCGCCGCATCTGCAAGCTCCTTCTCCAGACTGTCACTGCTTCCCATCAAATGCACATAATCCTGCGCCTGCAGCTCCTCGATGGTGCGCTCTAAAAGCTCCTTTGTCCCGTCTCCACTATCTCCGCCATATATTTTCAGATCATAATCCGAATGCTTCTTATGCACTTCATGAAACGCCCGAATCAATAACACCTGATTTTTAAAGTCNACCAGCCTGCCCGACTGCACTACCGTCTTTGTCCTCTTTTCCGGCTCCGGCACGCCAATGTACTTCGGATTCAGCGGATTTAAGATAATGCGGGAATTCTTCTGCAGTCTGGGAGCAAAGAACTCCCGCGCCCCTTCCGTCTGAAACACACAGCCGTCCGCTCTGGGAAAGAGAATCGGAATCTGTACCTTGTCAAGGGGCATGTCGTAATGTCCCACCGGATCGGTCCGTATCGAAATAATCACCGGGATCTTGATAAAAAATGCCGCTGTCAACCCGCGATACAATGCCATTCTGGCAAAAGGGATCAGAACATCCGGCTTCTCCTCCTTCAAAAACTGTTTCAAGTACTTGATCCGAAGGAAAAACTTCGTCAGACGATTCTTCTTTTCATCTCCGTCCCGCAGACCCACATGCACACGCCGNACCCTGTCATCCACCTGAAATTCNTCCTCCCCCTGCCACTCCGTAGCGATAAGGACCTCGTAGCCNTCNGCCGCAAAACGGTTAGCCAGATTGGAAACAACCCGCTCCGCTCCGCCCTGCTCCAGGCAGTTTAAGTGAAATGCGATCTTGTGCACCATGTTCGTCTCTCCTTCTGCATTCGNNCTTTGNCTCTATCAGTCAACAGACCNCTCTCGGATTTTCCGTATATATTCCTCCTTGGAATAGACCGCAGCCCGCGTCACCGAAAGCNCGCTGTAGCGCGCCATCTCCTCCTCGTTTTGCAAAAGCTCTACCACCCGCGCCGCCGTCCGCCGCTCTTCCTCCTCGATATGAGAGGCATTCATGTCCGGCTCCTGCGTCATATTGGGCACCANAACCCCATAGCCTCCCTCAAAAATCTCCGCCGGCCCTGTCATACAGTCCGTGGCCACCGCCACAAGCCCCAGCGCCATAGCCTCCACCAGCGCATTGGGAAAGCCCTCAAAATAAGATGTAAGCAGATAGAGACTCCCCTTTTTCAGGTAGGGATAGGGATTTCTCTGCAGACCTGTAAAGCACACCGAATCCTCAATCTGCAAATCCCTCGCGAGCTGCCGATACTCCGTAAACTCTCCTTTGCCAATGATAAGCAGCTTCGTATCCNGAAGGGACTGATGCACCAGAGAAAAAATCTTTAACAGATGCCAATATCCCTTCACTACATCCTCCCGTCCCATGGAGACGATCATTCTGCCCTCCTGCCACGGCAGCACGGGTTCCTCCGCTTCCGAAAGAGAACGGATCTCCGGAATATCAAAAGCCGTAATCAGGGTACAGGTATTGTCACATCCATATTTCCTGGCAATCATGTCCCTCAATGTTTCCGAACAGCACACAAGTCTGTCGGCACGTCTGCAAAACAGCCAGAGCCAGGAGCTGTCCATATCCATGTAACTTCTGACACCCAGCCAAAGCTTTGCGCCCTTTCTCGAAAGAAGTCCCCCGGAAAAGACATTGGCCAGATTCGCCGTAGGGCCAAAGCTGTAAGCAATATCAATCTGTTCTCGTTTTTTAAGGCGCGCCAGCTTACAAGCCCGCCGNAACACATTCAGGATCTTGGCAAGTTTTCCCGGACGGCTGGGCAGTCCCAGATCCGACACCGGCGTCCCCGCCACATCGAAATCTATATTTCTGGAATCAAAGATGGCAATCTGCACCTCAAAATAAGGCTGTAAGATCCTCGCCGTCATGGCACACACCTTTTCTGCTCCGCCCTGATGCAGAGAAGGGGCGATCAATAGCAATTTTTTCATCCTAAATAGAACCTCCGGTAGTCCTCTGCCTGAATACGCACATCGAATCCCGCCGCTTTCAGTTCTTCCGCCGTGTCCCTGCGTACATAGTCTGCCTGTTTCAAAATCTCCTGCGCCCAGTCCCCGGCCGGTCCCTCTATGCTGAGATAAATCACAAGATCTGTCGCCTGAGCTTCTTTCGTGACAGTATCCGACACGATACACTTAAGCCCCGCCGCCTGCGCCTCCACCAACACCCCCGGNAAGCCCTCAAAAAAGGAAGGAAGCAGAAACAGGTCCATAGCCTGATAATACCGCTCCGCGTCCTTGCGGTTTCCCAGAAATCGCACTTTATCATCCATTCCTAATTCTTTACATTTTTCCTCCATGGCAGGCCTGTCCACACCGTCGCCCAGAAGAAGCAGCACCGCATCGGATCTTTCTCTGCAGACCGCCGCAAACACATCCAGCAGATAAGGATGGTTTTTCTGATATTCAAACCGGCCCACATGGCCCAGTACCAGATGTTCTGAGAGACCAAGCTGCGCCCGCATCTCTCCCCGCACCTTCTCATCGTAGGTAANACGGCTTACATCGATGGCATTGTGGATGATCTTAACCTCTCCCGCCTCCATGGCCGCCTTGCCGAACACATCCTCACCCGCCAGAGTAGAGCAGGCAAAGCAGCGATCCGCCTTTTTNGCAAGCCCACGCCTGAAAAATTTTGTAGCAAGCCCCTTGGGNCCNTTCACCACGCCTGCATTCCTGGCGTGAGCCACCGTGACAGGCACGCCGGACTTCTTGGCAATGGGAAGATAGATTCCCGCCGTGCTGGTCATATGCCCCTGCACCACTCGAAACTCCCTGTGCACAGTAAAAAAAGCCTGCACAGCTCTCCTGTAAGAAAAGTAATTATATACCTTGAACTTAGGAAGCACATAAATATGCCCTCCCANAGCCTGAATNTCCTNGTCGTAAAACTCCGGTTTTCTGGCATTCACATCTGCTGAATGCACCAGAAAGTCAAACNGGATCTCGTTTCTGTCCATCTGCCGGTAAAGATCCATGATACGGCTCTCTGCGCCGCCAAGGCCCACACCGCCGAGCACATGCAGTACATGTATCGGTTTCGTCATTGTAGCACATCCCCCTTATCAAGCGAAAGACTGCTCTCATAGCGGTCGATCAGAAGCGATCCGTCCACTGTACGCACCACAGGCTTACCGTCAAAGACGTCGATCACTTCTCCCGGCGCATACTCCGAAAAATCGATNATCTCATCAAAGGGATGCGCCTCCCANATCCTCACCTCCNCCTCCCGGCACAAGGCAAAGGCTCCNGGGAAGGGTGCAGCCACCCCACGGATCAGATTATAAATATCACGTGTTCTTTTATGNAAGTCTATTTTCCCGTCNGCCGCCGTCCGCTTCTCATACCAGGAATCAAAATCCTTAGAATCCGTCCTGATTTCGATGTGTCCGCTCTCGTAAGCAGCCAAGAGCTTACGGATCAGGCGTTTCGAGCAGATCATATTCTTATACTGGGCCGTACGGATATCATCGTGGGGCGTGATAGAGAACATCTCCGTAGCAAACACATTCGGGCTGTCCGCCTTCTCATCATAGCGAAAAAGATTCAGATTGAACCGGGTATCTCCTAAAATGACGGACCAGTTTAAAGGGGATCGCCCTCTCCCGAANGGCAGATAGCCGCTGTTGCCGTGGAAACCGTAAACGCCATGCTGAAAGCAGTCCAGAACAGATTTCGGCATAAGCCGCTGCCAGCCCATGGAAATGCCGATATCAAACTCATTCTCCCGCATGAGTTTCTGGGTCTTTTCGTCTGTCAGGAAATAGCTGTCCGCCTCATGCACGGGAATGCCGTATTTTTCTGTCAAAACAGCCAGTCCCTTATATCCCGACACCTGATTTTTCTTCGTCACCTCCGGACTGATCGTGATGACCAGATCCACGGGACAGATCTCCTCCCGGATAAAATTGATGATATTCTCGGAGGTATCCTTCACTCCGAACACGACCACTTTATATCTCATAGATTCCCGCTCTCCGTCTCTGTTTTGTGTATTCCTGCATCCTTATAAATATTCTCTTATTTGAGGTACTCTCTGTACCAGTCGATGGCAAGAGTGATCCCTTTCTCAAAATCGTACTCCGGATCATATCCCAAAAGCGTTCTCGCCTTGCTGATATCCGCATTGGAATCCCGCACATCGCCCGCCCTCGGCGGCCCGAAATTGGGTTTCACCTCCACGCCCAGCGCCTTGCAGAGATTGTCATACACATCGATCAGGTAGAGCCGTCCGCCCGCACCGATATTAAAGGCTTCGCCCGCCGCCGTGCTATCCGCCTTGCAGGCNCGCAGATTCGCCTCGATCACATTGTCGATATAGGTAAAGTCTCTGGACTGTCTGCCGTCACCGTTGATAGTGGGCGTCTCCCCGTGCAGGAGCTGCTTTATAAACTTCGGAATCACCGCCGCNTACATGCCGTTGGGATNCTGTCTGCGGCCAAACACATTGAAATAACGCAGACCGTAAGTATCCAATCCGTACAGCACCTTGTAAAGCCGTCCGTACTCCTCATCCGTTTTCTTCGTCAGCGCGTAGGGTGAGAGCACCTTCCCCTCCTGTCCCTCTTTCTTCGGCAGGATCGTAGAATCCCCGTAAACGGAAGAGCTGGAAGCGTAGACAAACTTTTTAACGCCGTTTACACGAGCAGCCTCCATCATGTTGATCGTCCCGCGGATATTGATCTCCTCGTAGAGAAGCGGCATCTCGATACTTCTGGGCACGCTGCCCCAGGCCGCCTGATTGAGTACATAATCCACATCCTTACAGGCCTCCATACAGGTGTCCAGATCCCGGATATCTCCCTTGATAAAGGTAAACCTGTCGCTCTTCTCCAGAGGCTCGATATTTTCATACTTTCCTGTGGACAGATCGTCCAGACANCGCACGGTATAGCCCATGCCGACCAGCGCCTCACAGAGATTCGAGCCGATGAATCCTGCCCCTCCCGTCACCAAAAAAATACTGTCTTTTTCAAATGCGATCTCCTGATAGCTCATCTTTCTTCAGCACCTCCCGAATCAATAAATAGAANGCAATATAAAACAATGAAAAACCGTATATCATATAACGCGACAGACACATGATCGTAATAGATGTGGCACAGACATTCGCAGCAATAAACAAAAGCGCCACGCCCATGACCATCGCCGCCTGCTGCTGCGTTTGCCTTCGGGCAGGAGCGCTTTCCTCCCTGCCCGCGCGCCGCCGATGCGCCGCCTCAGCGGCATATTTCCTCTGCATCGGCGTGTGCAAAAATGGACGAAGTCCCAGTCCCACTGCCGCCAGATAAAGGAAAAGCGCCNCAAAATTGACCAGCGGATGCACCACCGCGATACTCCTGACAAAACCGTTGCGGCAAAGCAGGATATAATCGTAAAGCCACTGCCCGAAACAGACCGGCAAAAGCTTTTTGATCATCTGACCGGCCATCTCATCAGACATACTGCTCTGTTCATAGTAGTCCACCTCTCCCAGACTGAAATAGTAGGCCGACAGCCCCGCCTCCAAAATCTGAAATTTCAGTATGTCATGATTTTCTTCCAGATAAGCGNCCCGCTCTCCAAAGCTGTCCCCGCCGTATTTATAGTTCAAGCCCTGTTCATCGGCCTGCTTGTAAAAGCTGTCAAAAAACGCCTGCGCCATATCTCCTTCTTCGAAAACCTCTCTGTCCTCCTCATCACAGGCGTAGATCACNTTGGTCAGCGTATTCACCTGCCCGTAGGTATTGCCCATAAAATAGCCGGTGACAAAATAGTTATACACATGCACCGTCAGATTCCGTAAAAGAAAAACAAAGACCACCATCGATACCGCNATAAATAACATCCGATATTTTTTATTCAACAAAAGCTTAATGCCATAGAGCAGTGCCCACAGAAGNATCGTGGTCATCATCTGCCCTCTGGTCATGGAGAGCAGATAAGCGAAAAAAAGTGCAAATGCCGCGTCACGCCCCCTGTCCTCAAAGAGCATGCGCAGTAGAAAATACTCAAAAAAAGTAAACAGCGGAATGCACAACGCTTCGCTCATCACCGAATTTTCCAGAAAAATATGCAATGCCGACACATACCGTGTGATCAGATGCGGCGCGAGTTGTATCGCCACCACCAGAANCTCCTCCCACAGCCGAAGTCCAAACCGGCTTGTCAGATATTCGCTGAGCAGCGTGATCCCCAGCGCCGTAAGCATCCCCTGCACCGCCATGGCCGTGGTGAGATAGTTGTCCCCCAAAAGCCGTCTGAAAACCGCCAGATACAACGGATAGAGCGGTTCTCTATGAACGTGCATGGTAATATACTGTTGGGAATCATTATAGACCCCGACTCCACAGACTGCAAGCAGTCCCAGAAAAAAGACGAGAAGCCCTGCGAAAAGGCACAGAGCTCTCCTTCGTTCTCTATTCAATCCTACAATCTCCAATACAGATAATCCTCTGTCATATACTCCTTACGATTTAAAATGCCTTTCAGATCCATCAGCACCTTACGACTGTGTCCCGGATGGAAGAAGGATGATATCTTCTCCCTGTCTAGAGCAAGAAACTGTTCATGTGCCACAGCTATGATCACGGCATCCACATCCTTCACATCCTCCATAGTCTGGAAATCAATGCCATAGAGGCGTTTCGCCTCCCCTGCGTCAGCGGCAGGATCCACCACGATGGGATCGATCCCGTACTCCCCAAGTTCCTTGTAAATATCAATTACCTTTGTATTTCTGGTATCCGGGCAGTTCTCCTTGAAGGTAAAGCCCAGTATCGCCACTTTCGCATGCTTCACCGGAATGTCCGCCCTGATCAGATCCTTGACCAGACTCTCCGCCACATATTTTCCCATATCGTCATTGATCCGTCTGCCGGAAAGAATGATCTGGGAATGATACCCCAGCTCCTCCGCCTTATAGGTCAGATAATAAGGATCCACGCCGATACAGTGGCCGCCCACAAGTCCCGGCATAAAAGGCAGAAAATTCCACTTCGTCCCCGCCGCCGCAAGCACGGCCTTGGTATCGATCCCCATCTTGTGGAAAATGATAGAGAGTTCATTCATAAACGCAATATTGATATCTCTCTGGCTGTTCTCAATGACCTTGGCCGCCTCCGCCACCTTGATGGATTCCGCCCGGTAAACACCCACTTCCACTACCAGCTCATAGACCTTCGCAATGGTATCCAGCGTCTCCTCATCCATGCCCGACACGATCTTCGTGATGGTTTCCAGCCTATGTACCTTATCACCCGGATTGATACGCTCAGGAGAGTACCCGATCTTAAAATCCACGCCACATTTCAACCCGGACTCCCGCTCCAGAATCGGCACGCAGATATCCTCCGTCACCCCCGGATACACGGTAGACTCAAACACCACCACAGAGCCCCTTGTCAGATTCTGTCCCAGAATGCGGCTGGCTCCCTCCACCGGGGAAAGATCCGGCGTGTGATCGTCATTAACAGGCGTTGGCACCGCCACGATGTGGAATTTTGCCTCCTTAAGTCTGCTTGGATCCGCCGTAAACTCCACCTTCGTATTACGGATCACCTCGTCACCCACCTCGTTGGTGGGGTCGACACCGTTCTTATACAAGTCAATCTTAGCCTCGTTTAAGTCAAAGCCCACGACCTTGATCTTTTTTGCAAAAGCCACCGCGATCGGCATACCCACATAGCCAAGACCCACTAATGAAAGCTTTTCTTCTCCGCTTACAATCCTTTCATACAAATCCATCTTCTGTCAGTTCTCCTTTCCAACTGTTCATTCCATTCCCAGCAGTAAATCTCGCAATTTGTTTTTACAGATGTCTGCAACATTTTATCCCATCCTCAGATGCTGTAATCGTAAATCATTTCAGAAAGAATGACGTAGTCATTCTTTGGTCGCAGAATGCAGATTCTGCGACACCTCCTCCATATAGGCCGCCGTCACAAGTTTCCTGTCAAACTCCCGCTCCATCTTCTCTCTGCCGCGCCGTCCCATGGCCGCCCGTTCCTGTGTCGAGAGCGCCAGAAACTTTTCCATCGCCGCGATCAGCTCCTCCGCTTTCCCGGGGGTAAACCCGAAGCCTGTCACTCCATCCTCAAAGGCTTCAAGACAGCCACTGATATTTGAGGCGATCACCGGTCTGCCTGTTGCCGCGCCCTCGATCAACGCATTGGACATACCCTCATGGAAGGAGGCCACCACAATGGCGTCGGCCGCTGCCAGATACGCATGCACCTGGGTTTGGAATCCGATCTGCCTGACAACACCTTCCTTTTCCAGTATATCCAACAGCTCCTGATAATCCTCGTCACAGTAACCCATGATGTCAAAAAATATTTTATCGCTGTGCAGGCGCTTTGCCGCCTCGATATACTCCAGAATGCCCCGCTCCTTCATGACCCGTCCCACGAAGAGGAAATGGGTCTCCTCTCTCTCCGGATACGCCTCATAGGTGTGTCTGTCAAGGCTCACCCCGGAGCCCATGACCATGCGCGTTTTTTGCGGTACGATCCCCATCCTCTGAAAGATGCCCCGGTTCTCCTCATTCTGAAAAAACACACAGGCCGCCCGCTTTAAGCCTGTCCGATACATGGTCACGATCAGCTTNAGCANAAGTCCCGTCCTNTCAAANGCNCCNCCCAGCCCCGTGATCGTGGCAAGATAAGGGATCTTTNTTCTNCNCGCGGCAAAGCCGCCGTAAATGTTCGGCTTGATCGTGTAGGTCACCACAAGCGAGGGTTTTAATTCTCTCATTATCTTACCATATGCGCGATATAACTTCAAATCCTCTAAGGGATTGATCCCTCTGCGGTTGATGGGAGTCTTAATAATGCGGCATCCCTGCGATACAAGTTCTTTCTCCTTCACATCGTCGGGCATACACACGTACACTTCGTATTTCTTACATAACTCCCCCACAAATTCACCCCGAAAGTCATACAGGCCGCCGGATGAGTTTGTCAGTACCAAAATCCTGTTCATTTTTTCTCCGTCCTTGTTCTGTATCTCAATCATCTCCTATACAAGGAGTCCATTAAGGAACGATTTCCTCTCCACGCATATCCCGTATCATCACTTCATTAAACTTCATCATGCAGATCCCTTCCTCATAATTCCCGATCCGCACCTCGTTCTCCTGCCCGTCCAGATTCCTCACCACCGCAGCCGGCATATTTACGCCACAGCCGTAGGCATGCGGATAGCCCCCACCGAACCGGGGATTCACCTCAGAAATATAATAAGTACCATCGATCTTAAAAATATCAATGTCTATCATACCACGGAAACCGCATTCCTCCGCGAATTTTCGGATAATCTTAAAGAGCTTTTCATCTTTATAGGACACAGACTTATCCGTCTCCCCCGCCCGCATCTTGATCTTCTTTTTGACGAAGATATCCGTACATTTCCCGGAGAGCATGTCCACATACACATCGGCCCCGTACTCCTGCCCGTCCATGTACTCCTGNATCATCAGATCATCATAGAGATCACACAGCACCTCTATTTCCTTTTTACTCTCCACCTTATTGATGTGAATGCTGGCACTGCCCCGCACGGGCTTTACAAAGACAGGATAGGATATCTCTCCCCGCTCTTTGGCACGGTAAAAAGCCTCCTTGTCAGCGTAGCATTTCGCAGTCGGTATCTGCATTCCGCAAAGCATCTCAAACATTCTGTATTTATCAAAACAGGTTTCCACCAACTCATAGTCGGAAACAATAGGTGTCGTCCCCACTGCAAGAAACTTTTCCCGCTCCTTTGCTAAAAGAGAGAGTTCCGGATCGATCANTGAGAAAACGCCTGTTATTTTTTCCTTCCTACAAATGTCCAATATCACGTCCAGATAATCCGGCGCCGTAATCCGCGGCACCAGATAAAAGGCGTCCGCTTCATACACTGCAGGAGCCAGATTAGAGCAGTCCGTGGCGATGACCCGGCCTTTGCCCGCAAGCTCCTTCTTAAAATACTGCACCACTTTATCGCGGGTGCCTGCGCTCAATATTAAGATATTCATACTACCTCCACGATACCGTCTTGTTGCATCTCACATCCGTGCGGNGAATGCCCGTTTTGGGCATTCNCCTGCGTGAAACTTAGCGCTTCTTGGCGTCCCATCCAATGGTGGGACGTCTTTAGAAGCACTTTTCACGCTAATCTAAACGCCCCGTTTCTTCAAGTCTTTTCTTTCTGATCTCCGCAAAATTCCCCTCCGCCGCGTTGGTGTCCTCCGCCACCTCGTCGGTGTGGCCGAGCACTGTCTGTACCGTCATCCACAACACCTTCAGATCCATGCCGAAGGTCAGATGCTCCACATACTCCACATCCTTCTGAAAACGCCTGTCCCAGTCGATAAAATTTCGTCCGCTGACCTGTGCCAGTCCTGTAAGCCCCGGCCGCACACTATGGCGAAGCCGCTCCCGCTCGGTGTAATAGGGCAGATAAGAGACAAGCAGCGGTCTCGGCCCGATAATACTCATATCCCCTTTTAAAATATTGAATANCTCCGGCAGCTCGTCCAGACTCGTAGCCCTCAGAAATTTTCCGAATTTCGTGAGCCGCACGCTGTCCGGTAAAAGCACTCCCTTCNCATCCCGCGCATCCGTCATGGTACGGAACTTACAAAGTGTAAAAATCTTCTCATCCCTGCCNGGCCTCTCCTGGTGAAACAGGATCGGACTGCCCAGCTTCACCCGCACCAGCACTGCCAGAATGATGAGCACAGGGCTGAGCACGATGATTCCACACAGGGAAAGNATAAAATCAAGGCATCTTTTCANGTATTTTTTATACATAAGTAGTTCCCCTCTATNTCACTCCGAAACAACTCTGTCCAACTCACTTTTCCCGCTCTGGTACGATGAATTGACTTCCTGATACAGACAATCGTAAAACTCAACCGCAATTCGCCGTCTTTCCTCCGCAAGTTCTTTCGCCTTTATTGTATAAAATTTTGAATATAAATTCTCTAATTTGAACTTATATTCCTGAAAGAACGATGGCGCAGTATCATTTTCACCGGTGGAAACGACTCCGNNNGGCAGCACAGAATACAGTGGTTCCGAAACAATACCTTTATACAGCAGTGTCCTCGCAATGCCTATTGCTCCGGCTACATCTAACTTGTCTGCGTCAAATAAAATTTTCGCCTCCAGACTTTGCGGTGGCTTATTTTCTCGATATCTGTGCGTCTCAATACACTGCCTCACCTGTTCTGCATAGCACATCTCAAATCCCTGTTCTAAAAGATACCGATATGCCTTGTCAGCCCCTGCCACTGCATGACATACCGCAGGATTTTCAAACTGCTCTTTTCGCCCAATGTCATGCAACAGACATGCCGCAATCAGAACGTCATAATTCACACCGCTTTCATCCTTCGCAATTTCTAGGGCATTATACAACACACGGTAGACGTGCCCTTTATCATGGGCGCTGTCATCCATACAGTCAAGCATATAGTTTTCCAGCAAACAATAAGTTTCTCTATTCATCAAAACAGCCCCTTCACCGTNCGGATGATCTCCTCCATATCCGCCTGCGTATTCTTGATATCACTGGGCAGACACAGACCTCTTGCGAAGATATCCTCCCCCACGCTCACACCGTCCGCATGGTGCGCAAAAAA
Source organism: Lachnospiraceae bacterium (assembly GCA_014804385.1). GTDB lineage: Bacteria > Bacillota > Clostridia > Lachnospirales > Lachnospiraceae > UBA3282. The sequence goes on from JAAUZW010000022.1 coordinate 87,896, forward strand.
GTCATATCCCTCAAAGACCGGCTGCATATGCATAGGCTTCCAGATGGGTCTGCTCTCCGCATTGCACTTTTCTTCCAGCGCATCCATCACTTGCTCCGGCGTCACACCGCATCCCTCAGAAATGGTCATACAGGAGAGCCAGTTGTTGGCATCTCCTTCCGGGTTCATGGGATTCATCTGAATCTCGGGAATATCCGCAAAAGCCTGCCGATACTGCTCATAGATTGCCTTTTTTCTNGCCTTATGCTCTTCCAGATGCAGAAGCTGCCCTCTGCCGATGCCTGCCGTGACATTGCTCATACGGTAGTTATAACCGATCTGGGAATGCTGATAATGTCTGGCNGGATCTCTGGCCTGNGTCGCCAGAAAGGTGGCCCGCTTCGTCGCCTCCTCATCCGCCGCCACAAACATNCCGCCCCCCGAAGTGGTAATGATCTTATTGCCGTTAAAGGAATAAATGCCATATTTGCCGAAGGTTCCCGTATGCTTTCCCTGATAGGTGCTGCCCAGAGATTCCGCCGCATCCTCAATCATCGGCGTGCCGTGGGCATCACAGAGTTCCATGATCTCCTTAAGCTTAGCCGGTGTGCCGTAGAGATGTACACAGATCAACGCCTTCGGATTCGGATATGCCTCATAAGCTCTNCGCAGCGCTGCGGGNGACATATTCCAGGTATCCGGCTCCGCATCGATAAACACCGGTGTGGCATTTTCGTAAGCGATCGGATTACAGGACGCNGAGAAAGTCAGATCCGACACAAACACCACATCCCCCTGCTTNACTCCCAAAAGTTTTAATGCCAGATGGATCGCCGCCGTACCGGAGTCCAACGCCGCCGCATGGCCGCAGCCCGTATACTCCGCCATCTCTTTCTCGAAAGCGTTCACGTTGGGNCCNAGNGGCGCCACCCAGTTCGTGTCAAAGGCTTCCTGTACAAANGCCTGNTCCTCNCCNTGCATCGTNGGNGANGACANATAAATNCTCTTTTTATCCATNATNTTAACCCTCCTGATAGTGNTANGTCGGCACNATCTTTTGAATCAGCGGNCTGATATCCGAATTCTCNATCTGGCACTCATCCTTCAGTTCTTTTAACTGTCCGAAAAACTCATGCTCATCCAGCTCGATCGGTCTTCCGATATGGATCATCTTGTTCGCGGTATCCCGCATGCCCTCCTCGTCCATCAAAAGCTCCTCATAGAGCTTTTCCCCCGGACGCAGGCCTGTAAACTCTATTTTGATGTCCTCACCCACGCGATATCCCGACAGCTTGATCAGATTTTCCGCCAAGGATAAGATTTTCACCGGTTCTCCCATATCCANAACGAATATCTCGCCGCCTTTTGCGTAAGCGCCGGCCTGCAGTACCAGAGATACCGCCTCGGGGATGGTCATAAAATAACGAATGATATCCGGATGGGTGACCGTAACAGGTCCGCCCGCCGCGATCTGCCTGCGGAAAAGAGGGATCACACTGCCGTTGCTGCCCAGCACGTTGCCGAAACGCACCGCCACAAATTCCGTCTCATAATGCTTGTCAAAGGTCTGAATGATCATCTCACAGATCCGCTTGCTGGCCCCCATGATGTTCGTAGGATTCACCGCCTTGTCCGTGGAGATCATGACAAACCGCTTTACACCGCACATAGCCGCCGCCTGGGCCGTTTTAAAGGTGCCGAACACATTATTTTTGATTGCCTCTGTGGGACTGTCCTCCATCAGCGGCACATGTTTGTGAGCCGCTGCGTGATAAACGATATTCGGCTTATATTTATTAAAAATATAATTCATTCTGTTGGTGTTGCGCACGGACGCGATCAGCACCACCAGATTCAGTTCCGGATGCTTTTGCAGCANCTCCTGCTGCACGTCATAGACAGAATTTTCGTAAATATCCACGATCACCAGCTGCTTCGGCTTATGAGTCGCAATCTGCCTGCACAGCTCACTGCCGATAGAGCCGCCGCCGCCGGTAACAAGCACCACCTTACCCTGCACATACCCGAGAATAGAGTCCAGGTCCACGCTGATCGGATCTCTGCCAAGCAGATCCTCCACCTCCACATCACGCAGCTTGCTGACATTTACTTCACCGTTAACCAGCTGGTACATGCCCGGCAGAGAGCGGAGCTTACAGTTCGTGTCCTTACAGATTTCCAAAATCTCGCGGATATGGGCTCTGCTGGCAGAGGGAAGCGCCACAATGATCTCATCCACCTCATAAAGATCCGCGCACTCCACGATTTTGTCACGGCCGCCGACCACCTTGATGCCCTGAATGTATCTGCCCCATTTTCCCTTGTCNTCATCAATGATACACTTGATGACCATAGTAGAAAAGTTACTGTTCACGATCTCCTTGATGATCACGTTTCCAGCCTCTCCCGCGCCGATCACCATGACGGAAATACAATTGTTTTTATTTTGTTTTTTATGCTTTAAGCTGCGGAAAAAGCGATAGGAAAAACGGCTGACAAAGATGCAGGTAAGCAAGGAAAACAGATAGAGCAGATAATAACTCCTCGGCACTGCCTGATGGGNACCCGTTTTGAAAAATTCCAGACCGATACNATCCACTACAGCCGAAATCGCACAGGCCACCGCAATATTCTGCAGTTCCGTNTCCCCCGCAAANGCCCACAGACTGCTGTAAAGATGAAAAAAGTAAAAAATAATCATAGTCAGCACAATGTTGAGAGGCAGCATGCGGTCGATCGACTGTCTGAAATATTTCGGAACAGAATCCATACGAAAATCATACCGCAGCAGAATCGCCATATAGCTGGCCAGAANAATGCTGATGATATCGTACACGATCAGAAAGGTCCGTCTGTAAAACAGTTTTGCATTAAAAGGTTTTCTTATCTTTTCCATAACAGTATCCGTCTTCTTAAGCTTCGTCCTTTCGTATATCCACAAGTAAAGGCCCTATCGTTAAAAGCAGACAGTGTGCGATCGGACAGCAGGGATGAAAAATCCACTCCGTCAGTCCCGCCACTGCAAATAAAAGCGAAAGCGCTAAGGGAAACAGGGCACACTCCCTGTCCTGTCTGTGCCNGCGGTAGTAGAGAANCGCCTGCACTATGGTCCCCACACCCAGCAAAAGAAACACACATCCCACCGGAATGCCATGGTCATAGGCTACCTGCAGATAGATATTGTGCGCATGGGCCAGATAGTTGCCATCCGGTTCCATGACGCCCATATCATCGTGTCCCGCCTTGTTCAGGCGCTCATAATACCGGCTGAATATATAGAGTCTTCCGTTAGTGTAGGATTCTTCTTCCTCCCCCCAAGCCTCTGTGCCCATATCCTCCGCGGAAGCCAACAGCAGCTTTTTCCCCTGCTCCAGATAGGGACTTCTGTATTCAGACTCCCCTTCCCGCTTTGAAAAAAAGAGAAACGCATTCAGGCATCGATCCTCCGGAACGCCCAGCACCTTCATCTGAAAAGTCTGGATAAAGCGCTCTATCGTAATGTAATAATAGGAATCCATGTCTCTGCCATGCACAAGCTCTTCGGGAAATTCTTCTATCTCATAAGCGCTGATATCCGCCGCCACAGCCGGGAACGTCCTCTGGGCCGTAAACACGATGGGGAAGCTTACGATCACTGCCATCGCCATCAGCGCAATGCCCCTCCCAAAACGCCTCCACTTTATCTTTAAGGAAAGCTCCTTTCCGGAGAAAAATGCGGTCGGAATCACGATCAATGCGGTCACAAAGATTGCCAGATAGCCTGTCCTCGACAGCGTGAACAGCAGGTACATTGCAGAGAGTCCCAGCACTGCCAGTTCTTTATATGTGCCNGCAAGGGAAGGGCGTCTCCCATAGGCATCCAGAAATTTTATCAACGCCGCGCACACCACCAGCGCCAGATACACGGCAGAGATCGTCACTGTGTGAAAATGGAAAGGATAACGGTAATACCGAAAATACATATAGGGCCTGTGCAGCAGACAATACCCCACCGTCACAACAAAGTGCAGTAAAATACCGTTTACAATATTGTGAAGCAGTACCGCTTTTTTCTCCCAAGCCGCTATTCTCAGATAGTAGATCGTGAAAATGCAGACCAGAAAAATCGGCCATCCCCTTGTGTTACGGTAAAGAAGGAGCAGCACAAAAAAGACGCCCACCAAAATGCCGTAAATCGGGGAAACTCTGCGAATCTCCCGCTTCCATAAAAGCTTCAATGTATTGAGCAGCACAAATCCCGACAAAACCGCCGCCACAACCGAAAGCTTCAGCACAAGAAGCTCCTGCTCTCCGGGTCCTTCCTTTCCCGCCGCCACGCTGGCATCAATCAATGCCGTTAGGCCATTTTTATAATACACAGACCCCGCCATAGCAGCTACCGCGCCATAGAGCAGCGTGAGCGGATGAAGAATTTCCCTCTTCCGGCAGGTCAGAATAAGCGCCAGCGCAAAAAAGATGAGCACCTGTCTGTAAGCCACTGTATGATGAATCTCATACAGGGCATTCATGTAATTACAGCATCCCCAGATTGCCCCTGCAAACATCGCCGCCTGCAGATCGTTCTGCCATCTCTCCCGCACTACCGCGAAAAAAGTTCTGTCCGTAGCCAGTCCGGTCCGGTCATGATTCATCGCGTAAAGCGCTGCAAGCACCGCCAAAAGTACGCCCGCCACGTAGAACAGGATCGAATAGATATCCGTGGTGAACAGCTTACACGGCCCGATCGCCACCACTGCTGCCAGTCCCGCCGCCACGATCAACGGATTCAGACAAAAGCGCATCGCCCGCTCCACCGTAAGCAGAGTATTTCGCTGGGGGTACCGTTTGTAATAAAGGCCGGAAAGCCATGTGGTAAGAACGCCTGCAAGCAAAAAGATCACATCAAGTACAAGGGTCTTCACCTTGCGCAGCGGCACCTCATAAACGTAATCCGCGATCATACAGCGCTCTGTGTCNTCCACNTCGCCATAGTAGAGGGTNCTGATATAAATATTATTATNNTCACCGGTATTATCNGTATAAGCCACATGGAATTCCGATTCCACACCCTGNAGCAGATAATAGTAATCCCGGCCCACNTCNGTGTCNATGTTTACCTGTATTCTGCAATANCCGGGNATCTGCTCCATCTCTCCGGTATCTATGATCTGCTGCATCANCTGCTGCATNGANNCGTCNCGGAGNACAAAATTAAACTTGTCCCCCNNNGNCCCNTCNGCCAGGTAAATNTCAATACTCTTTAATCTGTCNTACTGCGCGATAAANCTCTGCTGTACCACATAGCTCCCGTCCACTGTCTCAGAGAGCATATCCTGNGTCTTACCNCTTGCAGACCGCACTTCTTCGTGNATCAGNCGAANCGGCCAGAGNATCAGCGCNGCNCANACCACCAGGATCCAGACGACTCCGCAGATGGCCTGCCTNTTATTTAAAATCCGATTCATANTCTTCCTCTAATGTACCTCTTATTGATTACCATTACCCTTTAGTATATCACAAATNCNGCGCCTTAACATCTAATTCTTTTAGAAAGAATCAGCAGAAAGAATTTCATCTCTGTTCATNGCCAGNAANAAAGGCAGNGCNTACCAGAAAAACANCACATATCTGGGCAGATAGGTCGGCCCCAGAAGCACCGTCAGCCACAACAGGAAAANCGGCAGATACGGATANAGAANTTNATATCTTCTGNTATTTAATAATCNCGCAAACAGAAACGCATAGAGCCAGAACATNGCGCCCGGAGAGAACAGCCAGGAAANCACNGGNACNTTCTCNTTCCAGACCTCCAGCGACANCTTNCGATAGACNTCNTCCAGCCAGGGAATCTTNCTTTCCCTGACNCCCGGCTCCTCCACTTCATAGCCAAAATANGAATTNTCCNGNTAGGTAAAGGTAAAAACNGTNTTGCCNCCNTACACATTGATCACCGTGTCNGGATACCAGAAGCCGTAGGAGGTCATCCACCAGGCATTGAGATANATNANCGGNTTTTTCATCCCCACCCGCAGCCAGAGCCCGGCATACNTCGCNTTNTCNTTNGCAAAANTNTCATTGTCAAAGCNGTANTTGACCGGATCGGAAAGTCNGGGNGTATANAGACGAAGCGNTTCCTCGGANAANATCTCANGAAGNATCTCCTCATCCTCCGGCGAAAAAGNCTCCGGCGCATACTTGTANGTTCTGGCNAGCTGCTGGATCGGNACCGTCAAAAGCTCCTGATANTCGCCGGACTGNGCNTGCANANCCGCNTTNAAGCCGCCNTTTATNAGAAGNCANCCCGCCANCGCANNCNCCGTCAGCNTAAGAAGCCGCCNCCANCGCTTTCTCTGNANAAANAGCANNATCGGGATCATGACCAGAAANGCATAAAAGCCGTTGTTGCGAAGAAGCATCATTGCCATACCGCTCAGNACAAANAGGANCTGCCANCCTCCGGAGGNATAAAANGCANNNTCCTGTGTCCCCATTTCCAAAAGACAGANNAAAAGCAGCAGAAGCGCCANNGTAAACAGCGCNTCCTTNGCNGANCACAGNGTAAACATCACCACNGTNGGAAACANNCCTAANTANAGCAGNCTNACAAGACGCANAANCGGAGATACCTTTTTNCGGCGAAGATANGACAGCAGNAANGTAAAGNCCCCCGNNGCAAGGAGCATCTGAAAGATCATATANCAGGCAATNCCCAGATTATAGGAATCNGTCAGCTTATGAACNCCGCAGANGANNCCGCCNAANAGAAGCACNTGCACCAGCGGATGATGNGTGGAAAACACCCGGGTCGCCACCTGNACATATTCATCCTGNGCATCGTAGACAAAAAATCCCGGATACACCGCCAGAAATACNGGCAGCCANCANAGAAGNAAAAAGAAAAAGGTACCGGGAACGGCGAATCTGTCNGCCCTTTCAAATACGAGCGTTATTTTATTTGNNNNTCNNCCTNTTCCGNNTCTCNCCNGNANCANATCCANNCNNAGCCACAAAANNCNNGTCANNACCGCAAANANCAGNGTGANNNCAGGCANAGCCGCCCANAGNCGNAAATCCCTGACATCCACNTTCTCCACGCTGTCCAGNCGNNCNCCGAAAAGCNGCNNCGNCGAAAACAGNAGAGAAAAGANGCCTGCNATCCNCCANGCTCTGNAATCNCNCAGAAANNAAACGATCTTCTGTTTTCTNTTCTCGTCNATCCGCATCTCTCTCATCCACACATTCTCTGATCACNTACTGCGGGGANTTGTTCAGGGAAATATAGATCCGNCCNAGATATTCGCCGATGATCCCCAGCATCANCAGNATCANTCCGCAGAAAAATACNANAGCCGCCATCANNGCNCTGAATCCCACCACCACATNGGGATTNAAAAATTTCTTGATGATCGTATAGATNCCGTANNCAAAACCCATGCANGCNGAAAGCACGCCCGCCACAGTCGCGATCCGCAGCGGNTTTACACTNAAAGCCGTAAACCCGTTAAACCACAGCCCCAGAAGCTTCCCCATNGTNTANCCGGAAGTGCCGATCTCCCGTTCNCTNTGGGTNACCTCCACGTTCGNGATCTTTTTNGTNGTGCGAAGCACCAGTCCGATCACATAGGGATAAGGATTCTGATAGCGCAGCATCTCCTCNATCACGAACCGCNTCGCCGCAAAATANCTGGAAATGTANAGNTCTTTNGGCTTGCCCAGCATAACGCGGGTCATAAGCTCGTTGATCTTNCTGCCNANATTGCGGAAAGCCNGANTGCNGNTTNNGGNCATATTTTGCATAGACCACATCGGATCCCGCCTCAANTCCCGCAAGGAGCTTGCCCACCTCTTTTGNCGGTGTCTGGCCGTCATCATCCAGGCAGACCACAATATCCCCCCGCACATAGCCAAATCCGGCCATTAAGGCCGCGTGCTGTCCGAAATTTCTGGCCAGATTCACACCGCAGACATGCCTGTTCGCTCCGCACAGCTCCCTGATCACATCAAAGGTATCGTCCGGCGAGGCGTCATTGACCAGAATGATCTCATGACGATAAGCGGGCAGTTCCTTCATCGCTGTCTCAATCTCCTCCACCACTCCGCCGATGCTCTGCGCCGACCGATAGCAGGGTATTACAAAACTGATTAACTGCTTCATGACATTGTCCTTTCCCACGCGCTGCGGTCTATCTCCATAAACAAAACACCGCACGTTCCCTGTTCTAATTCAACGGTTTCCCGTCTGTTATCTATCCGCCGAAATCCCGCTTTCTCATAGCTTCTCCCGGCACGCGGATTATTCTCCAAAAAACGCAGGAAAATACGCTCAAGCCCCAGAGTTCCAAACCCATAGTCCAAGGCAAGTCTGGCTGCCTGAGTTCCATAACCGCATCCCAAGGCCTGCTCTTCCCCGATAAAAACACCATACTCCGCCGTCTTCCGCCCTCTGTCAATATCCCGCAGATAAACGCTTCCAATCTCTCCAAGCCCTTCCGCGCAAATGATAAACTGCACCACATGCCCCGGCTCTACCTGCTCCCGAAGCCAGGCCCTGTGTCCATCCTCCGTGAAAAGCTCCTGATAGATAAAATTTTTTCTTACAAAATCCCGGTTTCGCCAGGTCACGATCTTCTCCGTGTCCTCCGGCGTGATGGGACGGATATGCACCTTTCGTATGCTCATGTTACTCCTCTGTTATCCGGTATACCCGATAGTTTTCGCCTATCCTGTCCTGTTCCAGTATTTCCACAGCTATTCCTTTTTCTGCGTAATGATCCTGCAGCCAGGTCAGGCCTCTCTCCCGTTCCTCCGCGTCAGACATAATGAAATACACCCCGTCGCCGCCTGCCAGCGCCTCGTCCGCCTCGCCAATACCATAATGCGAAAGCTTTTCCCGATAGAGTGGGCTCTTGCACATCCAGCCGCCTGCAATATCATAGTTTGCCCGGGTGTTGTCCCCCTCTGCAAACAGCTTTCCCGAAAATGCCACGGTAGAATAGACATCCTCAAAATAAAAATTCTCTTCCCGTGCCCGACAGTAGCCGTCTATCGCGTACCAGTCCTGATTCACCGTCTCCCGCCTGTCCTGGTCCGCCCGCACCGCAGGCAGGCTCACCGCCAGACGCCCCGCTGCCAGCACCAAAAACAAAGTAATACAGCCCCGGAGGAACCGCGCCTGACATCTCCCGCCGCTCTCCTGCGACTGCCTGAGTATCATTGCTGCAAGCAGGACAAACTCTATCAGATAAAGGGAATGGGTGATCCGCTCCGGATCCCGCCCCCGCAGCAGGATAAACAGCCAAAGAGCGCTTCGCAGCAGGGCCAGCAGTAAGATCCCTGTCCCGGAGTTGAGTAATTTTGCTGCCGCCTTCCGGGCATCATGCTGCCTCTCTTCTTTATATAAAATAACGGCAGATATTATATAAACCGCATATCCCAGAAGCACCATAAGATTGTAGGGCGCATCACCTGCGTGAAAGGTGCGGTAACGGTATAAGAAAAGCTTCTCCTTAAAAATAGCGCCCCAGTCTTTTGCGCCGCCCACGGCATCCACCGCATAATCCGCTATCCTCGTAAGCATCCGGGTATCAATCTCCTCGTCCAACCCGAAATTATAATTACGAAGCAGTTCCTGCTGTGCCGGAGAAACGCCGAGCGCCTGCAGATCATCGCTGTAGGCATCCTGCGTGATCACCTCCGGGTAAAAATCATAGATTGTCGTCCTGGCATCAAAAAAAAGTCGAAAATCATTCCATTCCTCGCTGCCGTAGGCCGCCAGATCCATCATCTGGGACAGCACCATTCCCAGAAGCATCAGCCCAAAAACTGCACCATATTTTTTCACCTTTCCGATTGCAAAAAATGGCTTTTCCTCCCACCAGTGCACAAGGAGCGCAAAGCCGATAAAGGGCAGCATCAGAAGCAGCATTTCCGTGCGGAGCTGATATGCCAAAATGCCAAGAAGGATCCCCGGCAGGTTTTTGCTCACAAAGTCCTTTATGGATAAATCCTTCGGCGTTGTCAGAAACCAGAAAACAGCCGCCGCAGAAAGCATGGCACAAGTAATGGTATACTGAATATTGACCATATGAGTCATCCATATACCCCACTGAAAAAGCACCAGAGCCAACAGCGATAACAGCTTTCCCCGTTTTGTCCGAATAAGGGCACAGAGCCGCAGGCCGACCAGGTAACAGCTGCCGAACTGACACAAGCACAGAAACAGGCCATACCAGGGAATTGTCCGGCACAGCCCGTAGCACAATGCAAGGAAAGCGCCCAACGGATAGAGCATCTGCATATTATGTCCGTCAGGCACACCGCTGTAAACTCCCGCCAGAATATCCCGCATCATCGTATCATCGTTTAAGTCAAAATAAAAATCAAAGGCACACCCCATCAAAAGAGCACTCAACAGAATCGCAACGCCGACAGCTATGCAGTTGTCATATTTGCCTGTTTTCTCTCTATGAAGCATAAAACTCCTTCACCTGCTCTGCAATGTACTCCACCTGCTCCGCCTGCAGCGAATAGAACAGTGGCAGACGAAGAAGTCTCTCGCTCTCCTTCGTGGTATAGATATCTTCCCCATAAAATCTTCCATACTTCCTTCCGGCAGGCGCAGAGTGAAGCGGCACATAATGAAACACCGACAGAATCTCCTTTTCTTTCAGATAAGCAATCAGGCGGCCTCTCTCCTCCATATCCTTTGTCTTGATATAAAACATATGGCCATTATGAGTACAATACTCCGGNATATAGGGNAGTTCAATNNTNCCNNCCTCNGCAAGCGGCAAAAGCAGCTCCCAGTATTGTTTCCATCTGTCCANCCGCGCCCGGGTGATCTCCTCCNCCATCTCCAGCTGGGCNTAGAGATAAGCCGCATTCATATCGCTNGGCAGATANGANGAACCATANTNCTGCCANCGNTACTTNTCNACCTGNCCNCNNAAANANNNNCTTCTNTCCGTNCCCTTNTCCCGGAANATNTCTGCNTNTTCNATATNNNTNTCATCNCGGATCANNAGNGCNCCGCCCTCNCCCATGCTTAAGTTTTTCGTCTCATGAAAGCTGAANCACCCNNANTCGCCGANGGTNCCNAGNGGTTNCCCNTTATAGNNNGCCATNATNCCCTGNGCGGCNTCCTCTATCACCANNAGATNNTGNCNTTTCGCGATATCCATGATGANATCCATCTCACAGCCCACCCCGGCATANTGCACCGGTGCGATCGCCCGCGTGCGCTCTGTCACCGCATCTTCNATCAGNTTTTCNTCNATATTCATGGTGTCCGGCCGTACATCNACGAACACCACCGTNGCNCCCCGCAGAACAAANGCNTTNGCCGTNGANACAAANGTATAGGANGGCATGATGACCTCATCCCCCGGTTTGATATCCGCAAGCAGCGCNGCCAGCTCCGTNGCNTGGGTNCAGGANGTNGTGAGCAGACACTTTGCCGTCCCTGTCATAGCCTCGATCTTCTCNCTGCATTTCTTCGTAAAAGGACCGTCTCCGCANATCTTNTCCTGCTCCACAGCCNGTCTCATATANTCNAATTCNTTCCCNGTAAANGGGGGNACATTNAAGTTTATCATNAANGTTCCTCCNTTANATTNGCAGTGCANGNTCGAT
>JAAUZW010000022.1:99490-109074 GCA_014804385.1 Lachnospiraceae bacterium
TATNNTNTNTCNTNTGANNCNNCCNNNNGCCAANACANTANANCATANTNATTACTNTGANGCCANATANANCACATATCGCGCATTCCCAAAACACTCCACATATCCATATTCCCGCATCATTTCTGAGAGNATCCGCAGCTTTTCATCCNCCGCCATGGCCTCTATATCCACATCAAACCAGTTGATGGCCTCGCCGTCATCGCTCAGATAGGCGGCAATACCTGCTGAAAGGATGATCACCGGGGGCTCCTCCCCCGCCTGAATCCCGNCTTCCACCGCCGAAAGATCCCGCCGGTATTCCGTCATGCGATAGGAGTCCAGATCAGGCCATGCCGTGGACAGGGCGGGCGGCATATCCAACAGATAGTGCAGNCCGGCCANCTCCCCATAAACGATCGTCTNCCTGCCGCACATGTCTTCCTCCTGCACATACAGAGCCAATTCCTCCAGCAGCGCCCCGTTCTCCANGTTCGTGTAAACGCCCGCCGCCTTCTCCGGTATCTCTACCTTCATACTGCGCGGCTCTCCCCATATACCGTCCTGAAAAGCAAACTCTCTGTGGAGCCCGATGCTCTGCCACAGCACAAACACAGTAAGAAGCGCCACCGGTGCGCGCCACAGGAACCGGTCGCTGACCGCATCCGCCGCTGTCCACAGCAGAAAAGGCGCCGCCAGAAAAAGGTTATTGATGATCGGATACAGAGAATTGTTGCTGCCAAGGGGTGTTAAAAATATNTCCAAAAGNACCAGAACCGCCANTATTTTCTGCTCTGCGCGCACTTTTTTTCTGACCAGGCAGAGCACCGCCGTAAAAATCGTTACCAGCAAAAACAGCACTGTCGGGTAATAAACACTGCCATTCCCATGCTCATAATAGCGAAAATGGAACATCCCCTTACCCCAGTAAAAGCGCAGAAGCACCAAAAAGAGCAGGCAGTATATGACTTTTATNATTACATCTGCTATTTTATTCTTGTGCCGCACCAGCAGAGCAAGCGCTCCCGGCGCCATACACAACACTGCAAAAACCAGCCAGTACAGACCNTGCAGATAATCGCCGAACATGCCTGCCAACATGGAGGTCGGTTTATAATCCGCAGCCTGCTCGGTCATGGCAAACATGGTGCGCACCATGTCAGGATAGGCCGAAAAGCCGTAACGCACACAGATTGCCGNCAGAGGAATCCCAAAGCCCAAAAGATAACCAAGCATACACCACAGCGTAGACCGCACAAGTTGTTTCCATGGAACCGCAGTCTGTACTCCTGCCACCGCATTCCAATCCGCTGCGGCTTTGTTCATTGTCCCATGCTGCCTTTCTTTATTTACAATTATAACGCCATACCACACAGCCAGAATGAAGGCCGCCTGCACCACGTTGGGCATCCGCACCGCCACATTGGCACCCAGACACAGACCCGCCGCCACAAAATACAGTCGCCCGGAAGCCNCTCCCGGCACCGCCGTAAGCCCGTGGTACAGGAGCAGCATCCCCGCCGTCATCAGGAAATAGGTGAGATAATTATACAAAACTGTGGAGGGGCACCAGCACAGCCCGAGCGCCAGCATCTCACCCACAAACAAAAGCGGCGCAGGAATCCTTTTTCGCAATGCCAGATAGACCATGAGCGCTGTCGTCGACTGCACAAGCGATGTATAGAAATACATGCCAAGCAGTATTCCCCCGAAGGGCAGCCGCATCAACAGACTTCCCNCCACATTGGCCAAAAAGGTGGCCACCATCCAGGTGCCTTTCATCTGCCCGAAATACTGAAAATTCGCCAGAGAGTAGGTAGTGTCCGCCACATCCAGCCCTTGATTAAGCGCAGCCAAAGGATATAGAACAAGCAGAATAGGGAAAAGCACATTCTCTATGAAGTTTCGGTATTTCCCGTATATTTTCGTCACACGTTCCATACACGGCCTCCGTTTCTGCTTCATTTCTTACGAACCCTGACAATGGAAAAATAAAGAAACCACATTCCGCCCCTCTTTCTTTATCCATCTGCATAACTGTAGACTAGAAGCTGTGCCCGCCGCCTCCGCCGCTGCTGCTGCTTCCTCCTCCGCCGCTGCTGCTTCCTCCGCTGCTCCCACTGCTGCCGCTGTCGGAACTGACCGGATTATATTTACGGCTCTCGCGGATAAAGACCGCCTGCGGAGGTGTATAATTAAAATGACTCTCCACGCTTCTCATAAGTGTCTTTTTATCCGGCTTCTTCAATCTGGCATAATAACTCACCAGACCGTAATTTAAGATTAACGCAATAATCACCGCAAGCAGTCCGTTACTGATATACTTCATGGGCTGCGCAATCTTCTGTCCCCGTAGAAGTGTGTGAATCTGCACAAATGTCTCCATCGCACAATCCCCATAATCACCGGAAGATGCATAACGATATACATTATCCGTAATGGTATTGGCATACGCNGTGGTGATGACCCGATAGACGGCGCCGTCACTGTGGATCCAGAGCATACGATTATCCATATCAATTAAAAGCAATGTGCCGCTGTCTGTGCCGAACTGACTCTGATAATACTGCCGTGCATAGTATTCCGCACTCCAGTCATTATCATCTATCGTCTTAAAAGCCACGTTGCCATATGCTGTGATCTCCTGCATCTGCGTTATGAGTTCCGTCTCTTCCTCATCAGAGAGCAGCTGCGCATCATCCTCCAGCACTACCCGATATCCCGTTNCATCATTTATGTAAACCTCTTCTGCATAACAGACCATCCCACATGAGATTACTCCGACCAGCGCTGCCAGCGAAAAGGCTATCCTTATCCTGCTACGCATAATGATCCCCTCCCCGTCTGTTAAACTGCGGCAGCTTGCGCATTGTCAGCATATTATACCGCCCGATGATGTCTATCAGCGTCCAGATAACCGCGCCCATAGAAACGATTGCGCCTCCATAATAATACAAATCAGACACCGGATGCCATATCAGGATTACCAGCGCCAGCAGGATTGCCAATACAGGTTTTATCAGTACAGGTATCATACCCTTCATCTGATCTCCCAGACGTTTTCTGAGATACACTGCAATGGCACCCACAAAAAGAATTATAAAAACAGCATACCATAACGACAAAGTACCAATCCCATTTATAGCCAGCATGACACCCACCATGCTGATCATCGTCTGAAAGGCGATTATCATAAAAAACAGGATAGTCACCCGCAAGAGCACAGTATCAGCTTTCGTTTTCCGCTTCACGCGCTGCCCTGTTTGCGCATAATTCACCCAGTCGTCTCCCACTTTCTGCGCTGACACATATCCCTTGTCATCCTCCCGCATCTCTTTTTTCCGGATACGGCGCATCTGTGAAACAGATATCCCGGCACATACAAACGCCAGAACCGCTGATAAAAGCAACGCTGTAGCAGGTGTTATTGTAAACTTCAAATTTAAACATATGAAAATCGGAAGAGCCAGAAGCAACGAACCGATCACATACTTTTTCCTGTCCACGGGCAGGTCTGCCGCCACCTTTCCCGTCTGTCCGTTGACCACGGCATAAGCCACCCTATCACCCTTCCGATAGGACAGGAACCAGACCGGAAACATCGCCGATTCCGCCGAAACGCAATCAGGGCGAAGCGCATTTTTAATCGAGTATACGTTCTTACTGCTCTTTACATTATACCGCTTACAAATAGAATTTTCTGCCATTTTGTTGATGCTGTCCGACACCACCAAATCCTGAGCGTCGCTCTGATATAAGTTTCGGTCCACATCTCCGATGTCCGCATAGAATCCACTTAAAAAGGNCGGCGTAAAAGACTGTTTCCTCTGCANGTCAAACGGTGCGATTGCCTCGCTCAGATCATCTGAAAAGGACGCCGCCGCATCATATGTGATCCCTTCATAGGCTGAATCCACATCACTCGTTATGTTATAATGCTGTGTAATCAGGTAATCCCCCCTCTGCCGCTCTTTGCTGCCTTTAAAAACCACACGGCCTTTTTTCTNAAAGGAATAGACCCAATAAGGCATATAAATCCCCCGAAACTTCTCGATAAACTGCTCATCCTTCAATTCTTTCGGTGCAAAAATCGCCCGCCTCATCATCGCCTTATAGGAAGCCTTGCAGTCTTCTTTGGTTCTGGAAAAGGGAATGATATGGGCCGGCCGGCGTTCTCTGCTGACACGGCTGTCCAGAATTGCGGTAGAACCGCAGAAACAACAAAAAGTAGCCGCTGTCGTATCTTCACTTAAGAGACCTGCTCCGCACTGTGGACAGGTGAATACCGTGACATCGTACTCCGTGCTTTCCTCNGCATCCTTTTCTTTCTGATAACTGTAAGGATCCATTCCGGTGTTGCAAAAGCTNCAGGTTAGTTGCTGCGTCGCAATGTCAAATTTCAGATTGCCGCCGCAGTTTGGACATTCGTACATAATCGGTTCCTTTCTCCCCTCATGCCTGTCATATCGGAACAATGTCCTGACTATATATGAGGTACNATTCATTTCTCTGTATGTTTGTTATAGATTTGATGATAATTTAGCCGCCACCCGTCCAAACAGCCGGGCTCTCGCCATATCCACTACTGTCCCCACCACATATACGAGCAGAACACATCCGATCATATGCGGCAGGAAGAGAAAGCTCTTCGCCACCTTTTNCACGCCCAGCCACTTCATCCATTCATAGCGCACCAAAATNTGCTCATGCAAAAGATATACGCCAAAGGTATAGGGCGCCAATTTTCTCACCATCTCGGCAAAACGCCCCTCCTTGATCCGCAGATTCTTAAACACATAGAAAAGAGAAACCGAGCCCGCAAGGCATAGCAGATGATTGTAAGAATAAAGCATATCCGCATAATAGGTAAAGGCNGAGTTCCCATTGGTGCCAAGCGTATTGGAAAAAAGCGCCAACAGCCATATCAGCAGAGCGGAAAGCACATAAGCTCCCACCGCATTGGACTTCTTTTCCAACCAGGAAATGCCGTACAGCCTGATATAACCCGCCACCACAAACAGACACAAAAACCACCCAAAATCATAACCGTAGTGATCCGTNACAAGAAGCACGGGAAGAACGGTCTTTTCCAGCGAAAAGAACGCCAACAGAAACGTCAGTAAAATCTGCAATTCACGTTTCTTCATTTTTTCCATACCCGCCGCCAAAAACGGTGCAAACAGATACATGACAATGTAAGCCGTGGCAAACCAATAATGCTCTGTCCCCAGCGGAAAGATAAAACCGATCCAATCGTAAGCGCTGAGCTTCGACATAGGAACCACACCGGTCAGAAGAAGGAAGACCGGAATCAGCAGCGAATAAAAAAGAACCTGAGAAAGCAGGGACACCACCCTCCTCGGCTTCCACGCAGATTCCACCANAAAATATCCGCTGATAAGAACATAGCAATTTACCGCAACAATACAAAACGCCTCGATCAGCCATGCAAAAACGCCGATCGGATCCTCTTTTACGATAAATGGAAACGGCGCGGCAACCCCGCCCTTCACCAGATAGTGGAGGGAGATGNTCATAAGCNTCGNNACGNTCCGNAGNANTTCAAAATTAGNCTGTNTCTTACTTCCCGCTTCCATGTGTTTTCCTCGTTTCTTCGATTTCACAATTCAGCTCTCTGCATTCATCATTATTTCACGGCCGAACTGTTATCCTTGAAGATCCAGATCTTGCTGAGCACATAGTTTGCCACAATCACCAGCACCTGACAGACGAGCTTGGANATCTTGTCGTTNATGGACANCAGATCNACCATCACATACATCANNACCANNTCCAGCACCTCTGTGGCGATCCGCGCACCGATAAAGGAGACAAACTCCTTTACGACAGAGCCGGTATCCTTATTCTGACTCTTAAATACAAAGGTTCTGTTCGTCCAGTAGGCGAATACCACCGTAAGTACCCAGGACAATCCCGTGGCCGCCATATAATGCATCTGCATCGCATCCGCGAACAGAAAATACAAAATATAATTCAGGACAAACGCCAGGAAGCCAAAGATCAGATAATTGATCCCCTCCTCATGCTTTTTATACAGATCCCATCCAAAGTCCCACAATTTTTTCATTCTTTTCTCCCCTATATCTGTCTAACGCTCACGAGAAATTTTCCCCGCATCGACGCGATAGACCATATCGCATTTTTCGATCGTCTGCAGTCTGTGCGCAATGATAACGAGAGTCTTTCTGCCGTGCAGTCTGTTGATAGAATCCATGATGGCCGCCTCCGTCTCATTGTCAAGCGCCGAGGTAGCTTCATCCAGCACTAGCACCTCCGGATCCTCATAGAGCGCTCTGGCGATACTGATACGCTGTCTCTGCCCGCCGGATATGCGGATGCCCCGCTCGCCGATTCCTGTCTCGATTCCTTCTGGCAGACTTCTCACGAAATCATCGAGAGCCGCCTCCTCCAGTGCACGCCAGACCTTCTCCTCGTCGATCTCCTCCTCCGGCACGCCGAAAGCCACATTCTTGCGGATGGAATCGTCTATCATGAAAATGGTCTGCGGAATATAGCCGATGTTTTTAAGCCAAGCCTCATAGTGCCCGCTGACATCCACGCCATCCGCCAGAATCCGTCCGCTCTCCATCTCCAAAAGCCCTAACAGGATATCCACGATCGTTGTCTTTCCCGCTCCCGTAGTGCCCACGATCCCCACCGAAGAACCGATCGGGATCTGCATATCCGCATGGTCGAAGATCCATTTCTCCGTATTCGGATACTTGTAGGTGATATTCTCCAACCGGATCTCTTTTTGTACCGGCAGTCTCTCTACGCTCTGCTTCTGTCTGTAGGCTTCCGCGTCGTAAGTCACTTTACCGTCATGGATCTCCTCCTGCAGATTATCGCTGACGCCCATAAAGAAAGGCTCAAAATAGGAGATCGATGTCTGGAAATTATTGATCCGGTTTACGCTGGGAAGCAGTCTCATCGCCGCCACCGCAAGAGCCGAGAGCTGAGGCAGAAGATCCTTGATCTGCGCGCCCTGCCCGATGATCAGGACAAAATAACCCACCATGCCCGCAATGCATACCGTCTCGATCAAAAGCCGGGGCGTCGCATTGAACAGATTATATTTCTGGACGGAGCTGACATAGCCCGCCCCGCATTTGGCATATTCGTTGATAAAATAATTTTCCTTACAGCCGATCTTGATCTCCTTAATGCCCATCACAGACTGCTCTATCCACTTGTACAGACCGCTGTAATAGTCCTGATTATCCTGTCCCGCCTTGATCATGATCGGCTTTAATACCTTTTTGATCACGAAGAGCAAAAGCACCATGAGCGCAGCCACCATCACGATCATCATGGGATCCGAATAGAGAAACAGCGCAACCACCAGACAGGCAAAGACGATACACTCACTGAACAGCTGCAGGCAGCTCAGGATCAACCCATACATATTGTTTACGTCCGATGTGATATTCCGTTGAATTACAGATGTATCTGCGTTTAGATAATATTCGTAAGGTCTCTGCATGAAGTTGATCATCATACGTCTGGAAGTGGCAAACTGGTTCGTGTAGACAAACTTAAGCTGCATCTTCTGCTGAAAAAACAGATAAATGTTTTTTATCACCGTCATTACCACGAAAGCAAGCAGGGAAAACATAGCAAACTGCGTATTACTCTTCATCCCCAACATTTCATAGACCGCGGAAAGCAGCTCGCTTTTCTCCACCGCTTCCGGGTCCATCACCACACTCACAATAGGCACGATCATGGAAACACCCAGACTCTCCAGCACACCGCCGATGAGCATCATAATGATAAGCACAATCATGGCACGTTTCTGCTTCCCGTCCAGCAGAACATTCATTTTCTTTAAAATTCTAAGCATGATTCGTTTCCTTTTTATCTGTATAACAGTTCAGTACATGCCATTCTCCGGCTGAACTGTTAACGAATATCTTACCACAAGTGTGTATTTTGCGCAAATTCAGTAACTTCTCACCGCACGCCGCTCTCCGGCCGGACTAGATCTCCTCATTCTGCCGATGCAGCTTAGGATCTTCATAGCGATCCATAAAATCTTCCCCCAGATATACGATCTCCTCAGCAAAACGAATGGCGTGTACCACCGTAAAGACGGAGATCACCCGGCGGAAGGTAAGCCCCTCGATATAATTGAGGACCTCCATGGGGAATTTTTTATCCAGTATAATATGCTCCGGAAAAATTGCTTCATAATCCAACACATCTCTGGGATGAGGCTTGATCAGGATCACCGAATCTGTATCTGCTATTTTCCCATACTGCTCGATACAGTCCCGGAAGATCTGCTCCCGCACAGGAAGCTCACACAGCGGCTCCGTCAAAAGCAGCACCTTATCCCTGCCCGCCGAAAGCTTCCTTTTGATCTCCTCAATATTCGCAATAAACAGCCGTACCAAAAGAGCCTTGTCCTCCCCGGAAAGACTCTCTGTCAGTTCCTTCCTTGGCTTCTCGATATATTTCGGACAAGGGTATGGCAGAACGGAAATATCATTGACCTCCATATCCAGACAGTATTTCGCCCAGCCATTCTGAATAAAGATCAGATTTAAGGACGCCAGATATGCCTTCAGCTTAAAATGCCCCCTGTTGTCATAGCGGGCGGTATCATAGGTACTGATACAATCAAGCCCGTCCTCCAGCGCGTGGTAGGGGATCCTGCGCCAGCTCAGATAATAGCCTATGGGGTCTGAATCACAGAATACATAGACATCCCCATATTCCTTAAAATCCACCGGCACGTAGGGCTGCTGCGCTTTCCCCAGCAGCTTGGTGTAACGAATGCGGGCCAGCAGATTCAGAAACAGACTGCCTCTGTCGGTGTGATACTTCATGATTTCCGGAAAATTTACATCCTCCTTCTCGTCAAACATATACACAGCTTCAAAGAGGCCGCAGGCTTCAGCCCGCTCTTTCAGACCGCCGAAGTCATTGGACATGGTACTCAGCACCAGAGTCGCATTCCCCCGCTTGCTCTGCTCCAGATTCAATTCTTTTAAACACGCCACATACACATGATAGTAGGTGTGGCAGACGTAAATTCTATCCTTCATTTTATTTTTCTTTCTCTGCCTTTTCCTCGACCGGGGTAATCTCCACCCTGATCTGCGAAAGAATTTGTTCTCCCCGCTTCATGGCTTCCTCCGCCGTAGCTCCTGCCGTGATCACATGTCCCAGCCTATCGTTGCTGGAATGAGTGCCGCACACCCCATCCCCCGGCTTTTTGTAGATCACAATTTCCTCTACGCCTTCTTCCTGATACAGCGNCTCCGGCACAGTNATCGCAGCAAGCACACCCTCCGANNCNTCCGNCGNATGNANNAAATGNATCGCCGCGCCGCGCTGCCNCNTGGGCATNAGNTCCGGCTTTTCTCCNGTCGCCAANAGAACAGANGCNCCCACCATATCGATTCCCGTAGACAGAGGCACCAGTTTTGANGTNATNAAATCGCCGCCNAGNCTNGCNGCCAGNTCCACNATNTTNGGNCCNTCCTNNGTNACCTTNATCTCCACATGGGCNGGCGCATTCTCAATACCGATNGCTTTGATNGCCTGCNCTGCCACCNNCCNTATCTNNTCCTGTGTCT
>JAAUZW010000022.1:109079-121081 GCA_014804385.1 Lachnospiraceae bacterium
TCCANTCNNCTNGGCTCACAGTGGGCCAGCTCCACNAAATAAGGGGGCGGCGTGATATANTTGTCCGTGATCGAGAGAATGTGAGGNTGTCCTTCCACCACCATGACCTCCACGCTCACCTCCGNGCCCTGCATNNNNTCTTCCACNAGCACCGTNCCGTTTCGGGANTTACNNTTACTGTATTCNTAAGTTTCTTTTTTCANTTCCAGANATGGTCTCTCNCANNNAANAAGCACCACGCCNCGNCTNCCCGCATTGTCCGCCGGCTTCACGATACANTGNCCGTCCAGTCTGTCCACCGCATCCGAAAACGCCTCAAAATCGACTGCCACATAATATTTCGGTATCGGCACACCGCATTTTTTCAAACGGTCTCTCATTTTATCCTTGATGGTGGCACAGAGCGCATTCTCATAGGACAGATCCGGCCGTTTTCCCAGCTTTTCATTCACATAAGCCGCCGTCCGCACAGGGCCGTCACTGGTGGAAGTAAGGACCACATCAGGCTGACAGCGCAGTGCCTGCCTGTAGACCTCCTCCTGATCCAGCGTGCTCACCACCAGCTTTTCATCCGCCAGGGCAAACCCCACCGCATTCTCATCATAATCCACCAGGATCACCCGATAGCCCAGAGCCTTTGCCTTCTCGATGGCAGGCACCTGCAGGGCGCTGGCTCCCAGGATCATCATTTTTTTCTGTTTCTCATTCACTTCGGTTTTTTCCATCGAATCCGCCACCTCAGCCATCAGCGCTTATTCCACATACTTCCAGTCCATCGGCGTTCCACGGGAAATGTCGCACCGTGCCCGCTTCCCCAGTATCTCCTCATAGTACATCGGCGCCATGCCGAAGGCAGGTCTGATAGACCGCATATTCTCAGCAGTGAAAACATCTCCCTTTTTCATGTCCGCTGTCACAAACAGGGATCGGCCCTCCTCCCGGCTCCTCTCCTGCTTCTCGGTCAGACGGTAGGTAACCTTCCCCAGAGCTTTCTCCACGATGCGGATCTCATCCACCATGCGTTTAAACTCCGCGGGCTCCATGGAAAACGCGCCGTCCGGGCCGCCGTCCGCCCGGGACAGGGTAAGATGCTTCTCCACCATCACTGCGCCCAGCGCCACACCGGCCACCGCCACAGCGCTTCCCATGCTGTGATCGGAAAGTCCCGTCAGACAATCAAAAGTCTCCGCCATATGGGGGATCACCTTGAGATTCATATCCTCATAGGGCGTTGGATAAGTAGCGGTGCATTTCAGAAGTATGATCTGCTCATTCCCTTCCTCCCTGCACGTTCTCACCGCCCTCTCAATATCCTCCAGATATGCAAGTCCTGTCGCCATGATGATCGGCTTACCCAATCTCGCGATCTTACGGAGCAGAGGAATATCCCAAATTTCAGGAGAAGCGATCTTATAGGCGGGCATCTTCATCTCTTCCATAAAATCCACCGCCGTGAAATCAAATGGGGCAGAAAAACACTCCATCCCCAGCTCATTTGCCAGTTTCACAAGCTTCGGCTGCCACTCCCAGGGCGTATATGCCTCCTGAAATAAATCATAACAGGTTCTGCCATCCCAGATCGTCCCCTGGGTAATTCGGAAATATTCATTGTCGCAATCCATTGTGATCGTGTCCGCCGTGTAGGTCTGGAGCTTCACCGCATCGGCCCCCGCCTCGTGGGCCGCCCTTATGATTGCCTCGGCCCTGTCATAGTCCTGCAGGTGGTTGGCCGACATCTCCGCTACAATAAAGACAGGCTCTCCCACTCCCACATATCGATTCCCGATTTTAATTTTCTGCTGATCCATACATTTCCCTTTCTGCTGATGATACGCTGCCTTCACACAACACAGCCACAATGTTTAGCCGTCTGCCCTCTCACACGCTTTCCGCATCATTTGGTATTTCATCTCCGCCAGCTCCCAGTCCGACGGATTGTCAATATCCTGCACCTCAGTCTCCGGCACAATGATGGGCAGATACCCGTCCGGCAGATCGCCTCTGCAAGCCCGGTACCGTTCCACATGATAGCAGTAAAACTGTCCGCTGTCGTGATACATGGGCTCCAGATCCTGTGAGCGTTTCATGGCATTTTCCGGATAGCAGTACGCAAGCTTTCCCTCCCGGATCGCCATACCCCGCTGAGGAGGAAAGGAAAACCGCACCACAGGCATCACGCCCGAGGCATCCTTCTCGATCAAAAGATTCATGGCCTCCTGCAGTTTCTCCGCTGTCACAAAAGGCGCGGTTGGATAGATACAAGCCATATAGTCGAAAAGCTCCCCACGTTTTTCGTAGGTCTCCAGCACCTCCATAAGTACATCGTCCGTGGTGGCAAAATCTCCCGACGCAGCCTCACTTCTCATAAAGGGCACCGACGCCCCGGCACCACGCGCAATCTGTGCAATCTCCTCATCATCGGTGGACACCATGACCTCCCGGAAAATGCCCGCCTCCAGCGCCGCCTCGATGGCATAAGTAAGCATGGGCTTTCCCATAAACTCTTTTATATTCTTCCCCGGAATACGCTTACTGCCGCCCCGTGCCGTAATAATTGCTATTGCATTCATCGTCTCCTCCAGTAATTGACTAATGCAGTCAGTTATTCATACACATACAAATCTCTTCCGCGATCCGCTCTGCCCCACGTCCATCCGTGACTTCGGAAAGCTTTTCCTTCATGCGCTCCCGCAGCGATGCATCCGTGACCAGTCTCCTGATTCCGTCACACACCGCATCGATGCAGGCCTCCCTGTCCTGCCGGATATCGCCCGCAAAGAGCATGCGTTCCCGCTCCGCAAAGAAATCCTGGTCGTAGCGCTGGTTATCCGCCGACACAAAAAATACCGTGGGCACCTGCATAGCACTCAGCTCAAACAGCATCGTCCCCGCCGCNGACACCGCTCCGTCACACACCGCCATCAGGCCCGCCATATCCCGGCAAGGCTGATAAAGCTTCACGTTCGGATGCTTCCCTGCAAAGGAGACAAGCTCCCGCTCTCTGGGATGTCTGCCGCCGACTACCGTGTGGAAAACAACCTGTTCCAGTCCCTCTGTCTCCACGGCTCTTTGTAAAATCCCAAGAAGCGCATCCTGAGCGTCCCCGCCCCCGCTGGAAAGAAGCACAGAAAATGTTCCATCCTCCGACCGGGAATCCGGGAGCGATTCTCTTCCGAACTCCTCCCGCAAAGGCACATAGGCCGGTCCCAGAAGAAGTTTCGTCTTTTCGCCGTAGGTCTCCTTATATGGAAACTGCACATGATAAGCATTGTAATTGATCAAAACATCCACCGGACAGACCACATCAAAACAATCATCGATCCAAATAAGCTGCGCCACATCCCTCAGCCCCTCGAAATACGCGGGCGTCACCTGATAGGAGTCCACCAGCAGCGTCTGAATCCCTGCAAGAGACAACATCCTCCGCAGTCTGGGGATCTCTCCCTCCATCTGATTCCACTTCGTGTGCAGACAGACCTGCTCCATTCCTGCCTCAGACAGCATCTTCCGTGCACCTTCGTCCGCCGTAAAAAACAAGACCCGGTATCCCTTCTTTCGCAGCTGTCCGGCGATAGTAATACAACGCATGATATGCCCTGTGGCAACCGTGTCATTGGCATCCGCGCGGATCCCGATCACAGTCTGCTCTTCATATGAAGAGAGCACCTGTGCGATCCGTTCCATCTCCCGGATGCCGTAGCGCTGGTCAATGGGAAGCGCCAGCAAATGGCCATAGATATAATCCTCATCCCCCTCAAAAAAATCGGGACCATCCTCGCTTACCGGCCAGAGCACCGGAGCGTAGATATCATGTTCCGTCAAAAACCTCTGCAGATCCTCCCGTTCCTTCGCATAAACAGGCAGATAGAGCGGCGCCTCCTCTCCCTGCCAGACCAGAACCGGCCGCAGTCTTTCCATGCCAATCATCTTTTCGCACAAAAAACCTTGGTTTTCCGCTCTTTTTTGTCTGGCCGCTTCCTCATCCGTCTCGGACAGGATCGCGGCAGACACGCCGGACATTCGGCGCACCCCTTCATAGCGATCTAACGCTTCCTCCAGAGAACGGTTCTTACGCAAAAAAAGTTCTTTTCTCTCCGGCAGAACTTTCGCATCTTGCAAATACTCCCATTTTTGAACCAGGGGTTCCAGCCTCTCCTCTGCGTAAGTCTCCCCGTCCTGCAAAACATCCTCTGCTAACGGCAGATCAGAGACCACAAATCCGCCATCGGGAATCGGATACCATTTACGCAGACTTCCCACTACAAAATCCGCTTCCTGTCCCGCCGCTTCCAGATAGTAGGACTGGGTCACATCCTCCATCACCAGAATACCGCTCTTTCTGAACACCGGAAGCTGTGCACGCAGATCTCTGAGAGTATCTGCTCCGTAGTAAGGATGCATAAAGATAAGTCCTGGATTCGTTTCCAGAATCATCTGAAAAAGTGTTTCTCCGGTCGATTCGAGTCCACTGTCCACCGCATAGAAGATAATCTCCCATCCCCTGTGGCGAAAGGGCACAAACACCGAGTCACACATATAAGCCGGCATCAGACACCGCTTCGGCACATCCGGCCTCTCCCGTTCCAGACTGATCAGGGCAAGCTCAATAGCTTCTCTGCCGGAGGCCGTAAAGCATTTATGTTTTTTTCCATACTTCTCCACATGATCCAGGCACAGCGTTTCTGCTTCCACACGCTTCCCGGTCACGGCGGGAGCCACTTCGTAGATACTGCCGATCTCCATGCCTACTCCCCTCTCCTGCTCCATTTCTTTCTCAGATTGCGATAGGTCCACAGCAATTTATAATATCCCACGAACAAAAGCGTAGATCTCATCTGCATGCGGATCAGCTTTTTTTCTTCCTCATGNGTTCTTTCACAATAATAGGGATTGTTTTGAAAATCAGGAAAACGCCACTTAAGCTCCTGTCCCAGTTCTTTTACAAAACGGCAGCTCGTCCACTTTACCCCCGCCATATAGGTAAACAGCGTATTCACATAAAAAAGAAGTGTGAAGCTGTACTCCAATTCAGGACGATACCGATCTAAAAAATCATGTCGTTCGGCCTCCGCAAGCATCAGCCTGCCGGCCTCCATACGGTCCTCACAGCGTTTCNTTGAAATCGTATGCACGGTAGAGGATTGGTGCTGATAATAATAATACAACGGCTCCTCGATATACTCAAAATGCTTTGCCAACACAAGATAAGAATTGCCCAGTGCATTGTCCTCATAGAAAATATGCTCCGGAAACCACAGCTCGTTATTCAGGATCATATCNCGGCGAAAGATCTTCACCACCAGACTTCCCCCGTCCAGAATCAGACTCCGCCTTTTCTCATCATCCAGCACACCCGTCTGGTTCATTTTATTGTTGTGCACCACCTGTCCCACTTTCATCGAGTGTTCTGAAGTGAGGCAATAATCGCAGCCCACCAGATCTGCTCCCGTCTCCTCCGCTCTTGTAAGCAGCCGCTCATACATATCCGGCGTGATCCAGTCATCACTGTCAATAAAGCCGATCCAGTCTCCCTGCGCCATTTTCAGTCCTATATTCTTAGCGCCTCCCTGATGCCTGTTTTCCTCCGAGTGCACCGCCCGGAATTTCTCAGGGAACCGCTTTTCGTATCCCTGTAATATGNTCCAGGATTCATCGGTCGAGCAATCATNCACCGCAATGATCTCATANTNNGTGANGGTCTGTNCNACCANNGANTCCAGACAGTATTCCAGTTTATGNTCCGCCGCCATATTAAAGACCGGCACTATGATACTAAGCTTCATCCGAATTCTCCATCTCCTCCGCTTCAAATTCCCGACGCAGCCGAATCATCCGGCCAGGCTCTCCGCGCCAAAGCGCCGGCAAAAACCGCCACAACACAGCCAAAAGAATCGTCAACNCGGATACCACGTTTGCTGCCACAAACCCGGCCACCGGTCCGTACCGCACATAGATCCGATGCTCCGCGCCGTCTCCGTTCAGGAAAAAGCGCATACGGCCGCCCTCTCCCCTCTCTATCTCCACGGAGTCTCCGTTTTCGTCCTTGGCTCGATACCCCAGATAGCTCTGCATCGGCAGTTCCAGATACGCCGTATCAGAACCAGACGTGTAAGACACTGCGGCTTTCGTCCCCTTCTTTTGATAATCATGAATGGACACAGACCCGATATCCGATATTACTACACTTGTAGTCAGTTTGCTGTCATCCGCATCACGCAGCCGCCACTCATGGGGATAAAACAGCCCCACACTGGTGCCCAGCTTCGTCTCATGTCCCTTGGACGCCACGGAATTCGCATTTTTATAAGGCATATGATTGTTGTCCGTAGGCACTGTGAGAACGATCAACAGATTCAATCCTACAAGCAGCGCAAAAATCGCATTGCGGCAAGGCTTTAAGATCTCTGAGCGATCCAAGCCCATTGCCCCCACAAAAAGAATACAGGCGGAAGCCGGCCCCAAAAACCGCCAGGGAAATTGCAGCATCGTGCCAATGTTTTCAAAAAAACCATTTTCCATAAGCGCCCTGCTGGGAAAATACCCCGTTGTCATAAAGACCAGCGAAGCGCCCAGCACCAGAAGATAAAGCATATACCCATCCTCTTTGGTCATCTTGTCGCGCCGCTCACACAGCAGGTAGATCACTCCGATTCCCAGACAGCCCAGCAGCGCAAACCCCAATGAAAAATACTGTTTATTGTACAGGCTGATAGACTGTGTCATATTGGAAAGGTTGATCGACTGCTCAAAATAACCGCTCCAGCGCAGCACATCCTTGTTGAGATCCTCATTAAAATAGTAATATAAAAAGGGCACCACATACCAGATATTTAACAAGACAGAAAGCCCTGCCGCCTTGAAAAGCCCCGCATATCTTTTCTCCTGTACAATGCGCACACAGTAAAACAGCACAGTAAGCACGCAAAACGCCACCACAAACACCACGCTCAAAATATGGCTCTGCAGTATCCCGGTAAAGCCGATCACCAGATAATACCATTTTTTCTGATCTCCCATGATCACATGATAAAGTCCGGCAATCACCAGTGGCCAGAAGATCAGCGCCAACGTTTCTCCCAGATCTCCTCTTGAGAAAATATTGGTAAAGCGATAGGGCATGAGCGTATAGAGCACTACCGCCAGCAGTACACTGCGTCTGGACTTTACCATGGATTTCACCGCCGTGTAAGCACAGACTGCCGATCCCAGATTTGCCAGAAAAATAAGCGTCTTATAGGAAAATCCCAGAGATACTCTGCAGATTCGTAAAAATGCCCCTATATACAAAAACAGATAAGGATACATGGCATTCATATAGCCATTATTCTGCAGGCCGTCCGGCAGAATATTGACCGGTATCTGCCCGTCCAGGATCCCGTCTTTGAGTCCCTCCAGCCTGGCCAGATGGTAACACAGATCATCCCCATTATAGAGGTAAGTCTGCATCATGGGGGTCGTAGCCAGAAGCGCTGCGCCTAAAATAACGCTGATATCTATCAGTCTTTCCTGCGTAAGCCATTCACTGCCGCTTCTGCAATACAGCCAGCCCAAAAGATTCAACAGCAAAAAGACCGCAATGATAAAATAGGTATCCGTGTAAAATAGTGTATGCGGTGTAAACGTCAACTTTTTAATCGTCAGCGACCCGTCCCCACTGTAGTTAATGCGAAACTGCAGCCCCTTGGCATCTTTGGAGAGGGTAAAATCCGCTGTCAAATCCTCTTCCCAGCTTTTTAAGGGCCATGCCGCAATCTTATCTCCCTGCTCCCAGAGCTCCAACACACTGTCTGCCTGATCGGCGCTGTAGTTCATAGACACACTGTAGCTTCCCTTGTTCATGACATAACAAGGCGTACTCGCCACCGCGCCGTACGCGGCCACATAATTCCCCAAAGTTTGTGTCCCCGCCGTCTCGATCAGACCGGCAGTCTTCCGAAACACCAGTCCATTATCCGAGTCAATCAGACCCATAGTATGCTGCAGTTCTGTCCCGGTGTAAACAATGGGCTGCTTTCCTTCATCCCCCAGCCACAAAAGCACCACAAACAACACTGCCAGCACGCCATATGTGATTTTACTCTTAAGTGATATCGTTTTCACCATTTTAGTTCCTCAGGTGCTGTCAGTCATATCAGCTATATCCGATAGTAAGTTACAATCTTTTTCACTGCCTCGATCACGCTCTCCACATCCTCATCGCTCATCGCGTAGTAGAGCGGCAGAGAAATGATCTCCTCATAAAGTTTCTCCGCATTAGGGCACAGTCCCCGCCGATATCCCAGCTTTTCATAGTAAGGAAAATAGTAGGTCGGTATATAATGTACGTTGCAGCACACCTTCTCCGCCTTCAGCGCCTCAAAAAACTGTTTCCTGTCAATCCGCAGCTTTTCCGGAACGATGCGCAGGATATACAGATGCCTTGTCGTATCCGACTCCGGAATCTCCCGCTGCACAAACAGTTCCGGCAATTCGGAAAACGCCTCGTCATATCTCTTTACGATCTCTTTTCTGCGGCTGCTGAACATAGGCAGCTTATTAAGCTGACTGATGATCAGCGCTGCCTGCATATCCGTGATGCGGTAATTATAGCCCAGCGCGATCTGTTCATAATACCAGGGGCCGTCCGACTCGTGCTCCATCTGTGACTCATCTCTTGTGATGCCATGGGCACGGTACAATACCAGTTTTTTATATAACGCCTCATCATTTGTCAGAACGGCACCGCCCTCACCGCCTGTCACGGTCTTGACAGGGTGAAAGCTAAACGTAGTCATATCCGCAATAGAACCATTGGCCTGCCCTTTGTATTTCGTGCCGATCACGTGGGCGCCATCCTCGATCAGCGTAATTCCATGCTTTTTGCAGATTGCAAGTAGAGGATCCAGATCCACNGATTGTCCTGTAAAGTCCACTGCCACCACCGCCTTGGTTCTGGGCGTGATCGCCTCCTCCACCTTCTCAGGATCGATATTGTAGGTCTCCGGATCAATGTCCGCAAAAACGGGCCTGGCCCCACAGTAAAGCGCACAATTTGCCGATGCCGCAAAAGTGATCGGCGTGGTGATCACCTCATCTCCCTCACCCACGCCTGCGGCAAGCGCCGCAATATGCAGAGCTGCTGTGCCGTTTGCGCAGACCACAGCGTATTTCGCCCCCGTCAACGCACACAGCTTCTGCTCCAGCTCTCCGATCTTCGGCCCGCAGGTCAGATAGTCGCTTCGTAACACCTCTGTCACCGCCTGTATGTCCGCCTCGTCTATATACTGATGTCCGTAAAATATAGGCGTCTCCCTAACCGACTTTCCGCCTTCTATCGCAGGTTTTTCCATTTTCTTCTTCCCCTCCAAGTCCGTGCGGAGAATGCCTGTCTTTTGGCATTCTCCTGCGTGAAACTTAGTACTTCTTGGCGTCCCGTCCAATGGCGGGACGTCTTTAGAAGTACTTTTCACGCTGAGAGAGGACACGCATTTCCACACATGTCCTCCTTAATTTGTATTCCTCTATAATTGCCACAGTGCAAAACACTTAGGGAGAATGCNAAGCATTCTCTTTATCGAGTGCGCGGGCACTCGATAGATTCTTCTATTTTTCCAGTTCAACTTCCTTCAAAAGCGCTCTGATATCCTCCACACTAAGCCACTCTGTATTGTTGTCAGAGCTGTAAGAAAAGCCTTCCGCCACCTTGACACCGGAGAGATCCGGCTGCTGTCTGTTATTCCAGGTCATCTGCGGATAGACGATAAAATGCTTGTCATATTCATAGGTGGTCGCAGAATCTTCTGTTGTCACCATGATCTCATGCAGCTTCTCTCCCGGCCGGATTCCCGTCTCTTTTATCTTACATCCCGGCAGCATGGCTTCCGCCAGATCCGTGATCTTAAAGGAAGGAATCTTGCTGATGAAGGTCTCTCCGCCGTTTGCCTCCTCCAATGCCTTAAGCACCAGCTCCACACCCTGAGTCAGGCTGATCCAGAATCTGGTCATACGAAGATCTGTGATNGGCAGTTCCTTTACCCCCTCNTGAATCANCTTNTGGAANAANGGAATGACAGACCCGCGGCTTCCCGCCACATTACCGTATCTGACAATGGAGAAATTGATATCTTTCGTGCCCACATAGGCATTGGCCGCCACAAACAGTTTGTCTGAGACAAGCTTCGTCCCGCCGTAGAGATTCACCGGATTGACCGCCTTGTCCGTGGACAGCGCCACCACCTTGCGCACACCCGTATCCAACGCCGCATCGATCACGTTCATCGCCCCGTGGATATTGGTCTTGATCGCCTCGTTTGGATTATACTCACAGGCAGGCACCTGCTTGAGCGCCGCCGCATGAATGATATAATCAACTCCCTCACAGGCCCGCCGCAGACGCTCCACATCCCGCACATCACCGATAAAAAATCGAAGCTTTTCTTCGTGCTCTTTAAATTCATTGGCCATCATCCACTGTTTAAACTCATCTCTGGAATAGATGATGATCTTTTTCGGTTCATAGTGTGCCAACACATATCGCGTGAAACATTTCCCAAAAGAACCTGTTCCGCCGGTGATCAGTATGGTTTTATCTTTTAAATTTAACATAGGTTTCCTCCGAACAAAAATTAACAGATGCCAAGTTCACGAAATGCCTTATCGTAAGGCGCCCTGCACAATCCCTTCTCCGTAATGATTCCCGTGATCAGGGAATGATCCGTCACATCAAAAGCCGGGTTAAACACCTTTACGCCCTCCGGCGCCATGGGCTCCTTGTACCACATCTGCGTGACCTCCTCCGGTGCGCGCTCCTCGATGGGAATCTGCGTTCCGGTCTCTATGGACATGTCGATGGTAGAACTGGGGGCACAGACATAAAAGGGAATTCCGTAATGCTTCGCCAGAACCGCCACGCCGGAAGTGCCTATCTTATTGGCAGTATCTCCGTTTCGCGCCACCCGGTCACATCCCACAAAAACGATATTCACCTTCCCGCTTTTCATCACTGTGGAAGCCATGTTGTCACAGATCAGCGTGGTATCTATCCCTGCGCCGTGCAGCTCAAAGGCCGTGAGCCTTGCCCCCTGCAGCAGCGGTCTGGTCTCATCACAATATACCCGAAAATCTGTCATCCCATGCTCCAGCGCCACATACATGGGTGCCGTGGCCGTTCCGTATTTTGCGGTAGCNAGGGTTCCCGCATTGCAATGCGTAAGAATACCGTCTCCGGGCTTTAACAGCCCATATCCGATCTCCCCGATACTGCGGCTGATCGCCACATCCTCATCGCGAATGNCCTGCGCCTCTGCAAANAAAATTTCCTTGATCTCAGCTACGGGCTTGTCCGCATNATCCCGCAAGACGCGCTCCATCCGGTCCAGCGCCCAGAAAAGATTGACCGCCGTGGGACGCGCCTCCGACAGATAGGTTTTCTGCCTCATAAATTCCGCAAGAAACGCCTCGTAATCCTGCGTGTCGATCCGGGATGCCGCAAGCGCCATGGCGTAGCCGGCACACACACCGATCGCCGGGGCCCCCCGCACCCGCAGATATTTGATCGCCTCAAAGATATCTTCTGTTTTTTCCAGCCGAAGCACCTTGACCGTACCCGGCAATAACGTCTGATCCAGTATCTCCAGACAGCTCCTGTCCTCGGACAGACGAACGGTATCTAACTCCAATGCGTTCATTTCATATCCTCACAATAAGTCCATTATAGACAATTTTTAGCCGTCGCGGCACGTCGNAATACCACGACTCNCAATATTTATANNGNTATTGCNGNTNCNCTTNCGNCANCNNNCAGCTTGCGGCNATCCGCATNNTCTGNGCNNCCNCATCCTTNACATCATCGTATAAAGGAAGATANNCCACCANNGCNTCCGCGTTCGCAATAGNCGGCTCTGTGATCACATCCTCGCTCTCTGCGGAGACAAAATACACTCTGTCGTATTCCATAAGCACATCGGCCACCGCCCAGACACACCATTCTTCCCCCGGCTTGTACACATANACCACNGGGATNT
>JAAUZW010000022.1:121087-157483 GCA_014804385.1 Lachnospiraceae bacterium
CCGCCTGNTCTNTGGCAAGCGCCNCTTCCTCCCGGGCTCTCGGGTANAGGAACACCACNTCCACCCGCAGNTATGCCNTCACGATCANCNCANCGCAAAACAACAGCGCCNNCTTCTCCGTATATTTCCTGTNCNTNATNNNAAAGGTNANGANCNNTCCCCACAGATCNCCGANCAGTTCAAAAATAAACAGCACAACNTTCACAGCCGACGGACACAGCCGATACAGNATCCCCGGCTTCTNGTCCGCTTTTATGACGGGCCTCACATTGANCAGGATCACCGCCTGTCTCCACAANGTCCTGCAGGTAAAGAGCANCAGAAACACCACGATNCCGTAGANCGGAAGCTGATANCGNTTAGAGGTCTCTCCCAGCAGAAGCGCNGTCTTAGAAACCGTCAGNAAATANCCNNCTGCCGCAAAAAGCAGCATCCNAAACGGTATCCCNAACCGAAGNCCNTCCTGCTTNNNTCCCNCTTTTGCNNTCACNCCGCCCCTTCGGNGCACTCTCACTGCCANAGANATCACCACGATCAGGATNANAAAAAACAGNTAACCGAATACATANCCNTTCATCAGNTCCAGNAAAAACCAGANCCGNTCNAGGGTATTGGACANATNGAAAAAATTTTCCGTGGCCTGTGCGCCCCTCTGNCCNCGAAACATCTGNCCNAGGCAGGACGGATAGGTCAGATAGGCCAGAACAAACGCCNNCGCCTGACTGATCCCGTACCACAAACACTTNNGCAGGNTTCGNTCCCGCCATANCAGATAAACNCAGAAAGCCAANGCCATATAAAACAAAAAGATAAAATAATAATACTGTGTCAAAAANCCCACATANGTGACAACNGCCATAANCANCAGAANTTTANCGAAGGACAGGTCTTCCTCCCATTCTGTTTCGCCCCGNGGCCTCTGCACGGCCCGCACNTGNAAAACNGCGCA
The DNA here is from genome assembly GCA_014804385.1 of Lachnospiraceae bacterium. GTDB lineage: Bacteria > Bacillota > Clostridia > Lachnospirales > Lachnospiraceae > UBA3282. The sequence continues at coordinate 122,037 of JAAUZW010000022.1, forward strand.
GAGCAGCACAAAGGTTGTGAGCATCTCATACATTCTGATAAATACCACACCNCTCATGGAGGCAGGGCTGAGACCAAAAACCANCGTNNCNAGATACGCNATNTTGACATCCCGTCCGCTCACCAAATATGACANATATGTCAGNAATATAAGATTGATCCCNTGNAAAAAAAGATTGACNGAAAGACCGATCCACTTGGAAAANACGCCCGGCACCAGAGATGCCACCGTGTGAAACACCCAGTAATACATGGGCGGATGTACGTCCCAGGACTGCACCTGTTTTACCAATCCATACTGAAACCGTTCCCCGGGCAGCACCACAAACTCATTGCGATAAGTCTCCCGCTCCATCCATTTTCCGTCTTCCACATAGAAACCGTTCGTGCGGGCCGTAGAATAGTAAGTATAGAATTCATCCTCGTGGAATCCCTGTTTCAATGTACAAAAATAGAAGGCCGCCGCCATCAGCACGACCCAGATCACTCCAAAACCGATCAAATACTTTTTGTCCATCTTTTTATTCATCAACCGTCTGTCCCGCTATCTTCATCTTCCCCGCGTGTACCCTTCTGACTGTCCGCGGTGCTGCGGCAAGCAGCAGCAGATATATCTTATTCTTTTTTGTCAGGTACGGATTCTTTATGGTATCCGTCATATGTTTTCGCAGATATTTTTTTACATTTTGATAAAATACGTTGTCATTCTTCATCTGTGAAACCGGTACGTGCAGCATATAATCCAGTCTCTGATAGAGATTAAACCGCATTCCACAATCATGCAGGGCAGGATATTTTTTATCCACAAGCGCCTGCACTCTGTCCGCATTGTCCACAATATCCAGAAACACCCGGGAAAAGCTGTCCTTTGTCCGTGTTCTGGTGGTACTTGTCGCCCGGCACACCACATGATATCCCTGCTGCGGCAGAATAACTATGCCGGAGATCTCCTGCAAAAGCTCTAAGAGCAGCCGGAAATCCTCATTTAACTCGCCCTCGGGAAAAGAGTGTCCCGAAAAGACCTCCCGGCGAAACAGCTTGGTACAAAAGGAACAGTCTCCCCGATGCAANAAAAGCTCCCGGATAAAANTCTCNGNGTCACAAAANAATTCTTNTTCCGGCGGCAGACAGACATCCGGCAGNCGATTNCCCGCCTCATCCACCTCATCCCGNGANATCTGTACCACNGAATGCTCTCCCGCTTCGAGGACNCGNAGCATCTCCTCATAGACATAANGCTCTATATAGTCGTCGCTGTCCACAAANCCAANANACTCTCCNGNNGCCANCTTNAANCCCANATTNCGCGCAGAGGAAGCCCCGCCGTTTTNTTTATGATACGTCCGAATCCGNGCATCCTTTGCCGCCANNCGNTNACAGAGCTCGTCNGTCCCGTCCGTGGAGCCNTCGTCGATCAGAANGATCTCCAGATGCCGGTANGTCTGTGCACAGATAGAGGNNACGCACCGNTCCAGGCAGTCTATGGAATTGTACACAGGCACAATGACGCTGATCTTTTTCATATCNGTTTCCANTACNATCCNTATTCCNATNCTGATTTTNCGTTGAGATNCNGCCTGCNGCTCCANGTCCGCAAGCGNNGCNCCNGGCCGGATCACAGGCGCTNTACTCAGCGGCCCCTCCTGCTCAGGCNCTATCTTTCCCTGCCNCAGTTTTTCTACAAACCGCAAAAGCGCTGCCGCCGCATGCTCNGCGTTCCACATATCGCGGATGGTCTCATAGGCCGCACGTCCCATGCTTCGTCTCTCCTCCCAGTGCTCGAAAAGATCCAGCACCAGTGCCTCCATCCGCTCATACTTTCCCTTTTCGTAGAGCAGGCCGTTTTCGCCGTGGCGGATCAGAAAAGGAGCGGCGCCCACTCTGGCGTCCACTACCTCCACACAGCCGCTGTTCATTCCCTCGTTGACCACGGCGCCCCATCCTTCCAGCTGATTGCTGGTAAAAAGATGAATGTGACATTTTTCCATCACATCCCGCACCTTTTCCGGCGGTGTATATCCATAAAAAGCAAAGGAATCCTGCAGGCCTTCCTGCTCCACTTCCTGCCGGATCGCCGGTTCCATCTCGCCGCTGCCCAGCATATGGATACGGAAAGCATATCCTTTCTTCTGTAGTGTTTTCGCAAGCNGCACCACATATTCCGGATGCTTCAGGGGAATGAACCGCCCGGCCCAGACAATCTGAAGGGGNCCCTGTGCCGGCTTCATAGCCGCAAACTCCTCCTCACTGTAGGTCCGCAGTTCAGTAAAATATCCCCAACAGAAAAGTTTATTCGGATAGGCGCCGATCAGGCGAAAATCTGATGCCGTATAGGCTCCCGCNCAGAGCATACANATATTCTGTCTGCGATATCGGATATGCTCTCTGTACTTTGCCAGAAGCCCCCTCGGGGAGACTGCCTTCCACTGCCCCTCCCGATATAACCGCTCGCTCACCCGCAGAGTTGTTTTNCCGGACGCAAGTCTGGGCGTCACAATGTCCTCCCGGCCCGTCCAGCCAAAGAGNACCACGTCGCTCTCCATNATNTTTTTCAGGCACTCATATTCGTCCTCATAGAGGCACATAACATACGGTATATCGTTTANATCGACACTCCATCCCATTTCCCGGCGTTCCTGCTCCATGGGCATGGTCTGGATGAACGTAAAGTCCTTTCCCAGCCTCTGATAGAGCGCTTTGCAAAAAGGAATCTGGTGATGATTGATATAGTTGGACACAAAAGTAAAGGTCATTCCATCATCTCCCGGTAAATATGCATCAGGCGATAATAATTCTGATCCGCATCATGATTGATACGTGCATGCTTTCTGGCGTTGTCCGAGAGACGATCCACGATCGCCTCCTTCGTGAATATCTCAATAATGCTGTCCGCCAGCGCTTCCACATCCCCGGGCGGATAGAGGAACCCGTCCCCGCCGTCCGTCAGGATNTTATGTATGCCCCCCACATTNGCCGCCACGCAGGGCACGCCGAGAAGCATCGCCTCCCCCACGGAATTAGGAGAGTTTTCCAGCACAGAGGGACAGACAAATACCTGACAGCTCAAATATTGTTTTTTCATCTCCTCCGCATCCAGNCGGCCCAGCATGGTCACCTTGTCCTCCAGATGATTCTCTTTGATAAGTTTTTTCAGATACTTGCCGTAGGCAGGCAGCTTCAACACATCCTTCCAGGTCTCCGCCTTCAAAATATCGGCTCCCGCCACATAGACCTCCGTATCAGGAAACTGCTCCAGGATCCTGGGCATCGCCTGCAAAAGATAATGAAATCCCTTCAGCGGATAATCTCCCTGGCTCAAAAAAATGCGGTGGGTCTGGCAATTATTTTTATTCCATCTATCCCGGTAAAATACACCCCGCAGCGTCTCATTTAAGAAATGATANACAGCGTCGGGATTGATCTTCTGCGTCTCCGCCAAGTCGAAATCCGTGCGGCCCGCTATATGCCCGACCCGCTTCAGTGCCTCGATCTCATATTCCCCGCGTTTCTCAAATTTTTTCTGTTGCTGTCTGATACTGTCCTTCCTCACCCTGTCGCGNAAGGTACTCTGCCTTTGTACCTTCACCGGCAGATCCGCCATATACACCTTGGCTATCGCAGAGATGATTCCCTGGATCCCTACCAGCGTCCGCTCCGGCTGATCGAACACCTTGATCGAGGCCAGCGCATGGGGAAACTCCGTGCCAAACACATGCAGAATATCCGGCTTAAAATCATTGATGATCAATTCAAACTGCTTCTCCAGNCCCACATCATAGCGCTCCGGCGCCGCCAGATCCTCCACAAAGCCATAGCAGTGGCAGGAAATATTTTCCCCAAGCGGCATCATCCTGTCAAAGCTGCCGATGGACTCATCCACCGGAAAGGCGATTCCCAGCTCGATCCGATTTCTCTCCTGTTCCATCACGACCCGGTCTAAGAGGCCNCTCAGCCAGCCCTCCCTGTTGCTGCAGGGGAGATTGAGTCTCTTAGCGATCGCCGGCAGCATAATGTTACATACCCATAAAACTTTCATTCGTATTTTCCTCCATAAACCCTTCTCTTCAGTCCCTGATAAATTCCCGCCGTCACCTGATTCGATGCCAGATATGTCCGAAGCGGCGACAGTGTCAGCAGCAGAATCAATCGATATCGCATGATCTGCTCCCTGCTCATATATCTGTTCACGATATGCGCATGCTCTACAGCGGAGCGCCTTTTGCTTTCTTTCGTCTCCGAGAAGCCGCCGCCCTCGTAGGAGACCACTGTCACAGGCATATAGACCATTGACGCGTGCGCNCGGTAATAACACCAAAGAAAATGCTCATAGTCAGCACGGACCTTATAACAAGTCCGAAATCCGCGCTTTTTCAGAAGCCTCCNATCATAAAAACAGGCCTGATGACACGGCACATTTCGATAACAGGCAAAATCGTCTATGTGAGGGTTCGACATCACATAAGCGCCTGTACTCCTCTCCAGAATATTCCCATAGAGAACCCTCGGCTTCCTGTCTCTTTTTTTGATCTCCTGTTTTACCCTCGCAAGNACCNTNTCATCCTGAAAATAGTCTCCGCAGTTCAGAAAAAAAAGATACCTCCCCGCTGCATATTCGACCGCCTGATTCATAGCGTCATAAATGCCTTTATCCTTCCTGCAAAAGACCTTCATATCCTCTCCCAGAGAAAGCGCCTCCACCGANCCGTCCGNGGAAAGNCCGTCCTTCACGATGATCTCATAATCTTTCTCCGTCTGTCTGCGGATNCTCTCTATGGTCTTTTGTAATTTGGAGCCTGCGTTGTANCAGACTACTATGATGCTGAATGTCATGGTATTTTCTCCATTTTTTCTGCCGNCATTCATCCGATTATAAGTCGCTGTGGCAGATTATTTTCTTACGGAGCCCCTCAAAAGCCGTCGGCACTTGGTGACTGTCCTTTAGTCACCTATGTGTCCGCTACGGTTTTTGCGNAGCGGAAGCGTGGCGACATAGAAAATAATCTGCCACACTTTTTCCTCAATTGACATCAGACAATATATCCACCATATCGTTGAAGAAGAACGTCCTGTAAGGCANAATCAACACCCCATCGCCGGATGCCTTTTTCAGATACATCGCAAAGTACAGCACNGCCGCACACAGGATCCCCGCCCGGAAAAGCCGCCGCCATCTCTTATCCTCTATTTTTTGCAGCAACATGGGCAAAAACAAAATCTGGCTCACGGTCAGATAATAACCGATCCGTGATATGATCGGCAAAAAGGAACAGAATACATAAAGTACGAGGGCTCCCAGATTCAGGTAAAGATAAAACCAAAACCGGCTGTCTCCGAGTAAACTCTTTTCCCTCATTATGACACTTTCGTCATTTTTTATCTCTGATCNGATCTTTTTTTTCTGTAACCACCATACAATACCTGCAAAAAGCAGCACCGCCGCACACCGCAGAATATTGATATAACTTGTGCCGCCCTCCAGATACTCCGTATCTTCGTAGGTGGGATATAAAAATACCACCACCTTCAGATAAAAGTCCTGCATAAACAAAAANGTAGTACAGAAGAGCGNCGCTATGGCGAGCTGCCATTTNTTCCAGGGCAGAGACGCCAGAAAATAGAGCGGGATCACTACCAGAAGAGACTTATGAAAAGCCGCCCCCAGAAGGATCAGCACCAGAAAACGTCCCCACTGCCTGCGCAGCACAAACTTCATAGAATAGAGCGCCACGGCAAGCGCCAGATAATAGCGCACTGTACTGAAGGTCTGGAAATAATACCCCAGCGTCATAAAGAGAAAAAAGGTAAGCGGAAACTCATCACTCTGCTCATACATTGCCAGCAGAAAAACAAATACTGTCACAAAAGCATAGACCGCAAACACCAGNAAAAAATTTTCATACCCCGACAGCCCATAGATCAGCTTGACCAGGAGATTAAACCCGATCTCTGTGGGGACGTAGGCGTTACAGTTGACCAGGTGCATAAACTCCACATACTTCGCATAGTCATTTCCCACATTCAGCCGACAGGCCGAGAGCAAAAAAAGAATCGTAAAGATCGCAGTCAGACAGACCCGGTTACACAACTGCTGCCTTGTAAGACTATGAGGTTGTCTTGTTGGATGGTTGTCCACCAGTCCCGCCAGAANTACCGTGACAGCAGCAACCGTGATATATAGGATCATTTGCCGCGCCCTTCCCGCACGCCCGCACACATGATAAGAAACGCCTTGCCGACCGGTATCTCACGGCACATGGTCTCTTTGTGCGCCCATAAAAACCGCAGAGAAAGAGGCAGTGCGAGTTTTCCGTAAAGATGATGATAGAGCACGCCCCTGTCACGGAAAAATTTCTCGTGATAGCCGCTGAACCATGTGGACTCCCGCTCCTGTTCCTCGCCGATGCACGCGGTATGCGCATAAATGCGAAGTCCCGCCTTCAGACAATCTCTCAGGAAAAGGCTGTCCTCTCCGTTACTGTATTTTGCCCCGCCTCCAAAAAGCAGGGAATAGTGTGCATTCGCCCTGCGCAGGGCAGGAAGCTTTGCCGAAATGCTGTAGGCCGGATATCTGCCGTAGTTTCGATAGGTAATCCGGCGTATCTCCCGATTCCAATAAGTTCTGCGGGAGGGTGCCACTTTCACATTAAACAGGATCATATCCGCATCGGGAAGCGCTTCATATGCCTGTCGGATCTGTATCTCGTAATCCGGCGCAAGCGTAATGTCCTCATCCGAAAAAAGCACTACATCTCCCGATGCGTGCAAAAGCGCCGTATTGCGGCTAAGACCCACNCCGCGCTCCGGCATGGAAAAGCATTTCACGGATCCCCCTGCTGTTTGCAGCGCATCATAGGCATATCGGTCACACTGGTTTACCAGCACCGCATCCGAACCGATATTCATTTGCGAGACAAGCTCCGCCGGCTCTTTTTCCACCGCNGAGACNAGAACCTCNANTTTCATTTCCGCACCCGAACTCCATAATATTTTCGTAAAAANTTCTCNTCACCGTTNCGNATCGACACGCCNCNCAGCACNCANTCCTGNCTNTNCAGCTGNTCGATCACATANGATAAAAAGGTTCCNTGCACNNNGCCATAGGGCANGNANANCACNACNCCCTGNGCNTTTCGCATCTNNTCAAACATCCTCCNCNGAGANCGACTTGCNCGGCTCCAGATCNCAAANNNGGAGNNTCCCCNNCTTATNCNGNANATANGNGAGATTNTTTTCATAATCCTCGACAAAAATTCCGACTACGGAATNATTGTCTACGAAAATACNACTTGCAGAATTATCGTCTNCNAGCNTCTCTCCNNTAAAANNATANCCCANAAACGACACNTCCGTCACTTTTNTGATGTCACCCNCCACCAAAATTCGATCATCCATGACATAGTAGAGCGACACGCCTAAAAGCGCCAAAAGCAGTCCCAGAAACAAACCGAGCAGAACAGCCTGTACCANNCGGTCATCTGCCACCAGCAGCTTCGCCTGCGTTGCCTGAATCGCGTTGATCCCGATAAACTCCTTCGCCTGGGTTCCGTAAGTCTCCAAAGCCTCCACCGCNGCCTTAAGAATCTCATCCGTGCGGGCCGCAGAATGGGTCGTGACCGTCAACGTGAGAAGCCGGATATCAGACAGAATCTCCGCCTGCATGGCCTCCTCCACTTCCTCTCTGGCATAATCCGCCGGGAGACCNGCAAGNGTCAGATCCATGATCGGATCAGCCGCCATCAGATCGTTCCAGGTATAGCCATTGTAAGCCTGATAAACTTCTCCCGTCTCATCCGCCGCGAAGTCCAGATATACCTTCGCATAAGCCTGATACTCCCGCTCCGACTCCGGCACCGTGCGCACGATCGTGTAGATCAGCGCGCCGAGCAGAGCGCCNCAGACCGCCGCCGCCAGAAGCAGTGGCAGCCGTCCAAGCAGACAGAGCATATATTTTTTTACATCCATTCCCTCATCAGCGTAACTGCGCTCTCTCATATAAACTAAGCCTTTCCTATTTCATCGCCGTCGTCTGGCTGCTGTCCACGCCCTCCGTACTCTCCGGCTTAATGAGGATCTTTAGGGTCAAAAGCATCAGCTTCAGATCCAGCCAAACAGAATACTGTTCGATATAGGTCAGATCCAGCTTCAGTTTATCGTAGGGCGTCGTATTATACTTCCCATAGACCTGCGCATACCCTGCAAGTCCCGCCTTCACCTTCATACGAAATGCAAACTCCGGCATCTCCTCCATGTACTGATCGATGATTTCAGGCCTTTCCGGTCTGGGGCCGATGAAGGACATCTCCCCTCGCAGAATATTAAACAGCTGAGGCAGTTCGTCAATCCTTGTCGGACGAATCAGCTTGCCCACCGGCGTAATGCGGGAATCGTTCTTTGCTGCCAGTCTGGCCACGCCATCCTTTTCCGCATCCACTTTCATACTCCTGAATTTCAGAATATAAAATTCTTTTCTGTCCCGGGTACAGCGTATCTGCTTATAAAAAATCGGTCCTCCGTCATAGCACTTGATCGCTATCGCCGTNATCAGCATAAAGGGTGACGCGATCACCAGAAGGAGCACGGAACAGACCAGATCGATCAGGCGCTTCGCCACACGCTGCTCTACTTTGAGAGAGTATTCCCTGGTCAGATAAATGGGCGTGTCAAACAAATGCAGCTGATCCGCTCCCCGGATGAGCACGTCGGAAATCTTAGGCATCGTGTACACCCGTATGGACAGGCTATAGCAATACTTTAACAGGGCATTCCGATCCACAGCAGAAATNTCCCAAAGGGCCACCGCACCGTAACCCGCCCCGATCTCTGCTTTTACTGCCTCCATACCCTCGGCAATGTTCATACATTTCCTGATCCGGTACTTGTCACTTCTCGTCTCAAATTTTGTCACAATATCATCAATCGGCCGTTCGCCGTGAATGATCAGTATCTCTCTGGGCGGAAACGCCTTATAGTAGCAGGCATTACAGAAAAAAATCCACANAGCGGCAAGCAGNATCTGCAAAAGCATCGTCCATATGATCGGACGTACATCCACGACCCAGTTTGCCATCAACGATATTTGGAAATAGGAGATCACATTGACAATGAGCAGAGAAAATATCTCTGAAATAAACACATCCACCGGTTTCAGATACCCGATCTTCAACGCNCCATAGGTATTCGCAAAAAAGAACAGCANCACAAAATAGATCANNAGAATCAGCACATGTCCCTTGAAATAGAATCGCAAATTTCTGTGCAGTCTCAAAAACGGATAGTACGCTTCCATCCAAAAGTAAGCGTAGATCGCCGTCTGAAAGATCAACCCGATAAAAGAAAGCTGCAATATGATCAGTCTTTTTAAGGTTTCCATTTTTTTCATGATNTTATATCCGCCTCATTGTCGCCCTGTACGCCCAAAACACAAAATGAAATGCACTGGATAAAACAGAAAGTCCTTCCTGCCTGCGGTACAGANTCCAGATNCGCNTCATTGCCCGCAGNTTATTGGAAGACAGGGACGCCGCCGGTCTTCTGTAGACCGCNAGCACCTCGTCAAGACCNCAGGCTGTATGTCCCGCCCGCAGAATCTGCCACCAGGTTGCTGTNTCCTCGCTCTCCACCTCCGGCATACGCACCAGCTCGTCCGNGATTTTTTCCCGGTCTATCACCACTGTGGTGGTAAAGATGACCGTGCGTGACAATGCCTTCTCGTAAGTCAGTCGTGCCGGCACATGCACAACTCTTCCTGTGGGCCTGGCCGCNTCATCCCCAAATTCATAGGCGGAAAAAACTAATCCCGCCTGCTGCTCTTNCATAAAGNTAAGCTGCTTTTCCAGCTTNTCCGGCATCCAGATATCATCTGCGTCAAGAAACGCAATATACCGTCCGCCTGCTGCCGCCAGACCCGTATTGCGCGCTCTGGCAGCGCCCTCATTTTTANTTTTNCAGATCAGGATGACCTTCTGNCCTTCGTCACACNGATACTCTTCAATGCGCTCTACATTCTCNAGGACTGTCTCTACCGNAGCGTGTCTGNATGCCGATAATGCACGCTCTATCTCCTCCACACTCCCGTCCCCNGAGCAGTCATCCACCANCANAAGTTCCCANGCCNTGNANGATTGNGCCNGCACCATNTCGATGGTCTGCGCGATATANGNCGCCGCACNATATACCGGCACNANAATGCTNACCAGTCCGTCTTGTTTCTCCAACACTCTTTCCGTCTCCGTAAGGCTTCAGTCCTCCCCGCCGCCNATCTCTTCTCTGACCAGATAGATCGGCCGTTTCTTCACTTCCATATAAGTCTTAGACAGATACTGTCCNAAAATTCCCAGACANAACAACTGCACGCCGCTGACCAGCATAATGATNCAGACCAGAGAGGGCCAGCCGGAAGTCGGNTCGCCGAANAAAAGTTTTCGNACAATCGTCACGNNNATCATNANAAAAGCAAATGCACAAAAAAGCACTCCCATCACCGAAGCTATGGTAAGAGGCACCGTAGAAAAAGCAACGATTCCTTCCAGAGAATACAGGAAAAGNTTCCAGAAAGACCACTTCGTCTCTCCCTTCCTGCGCTCCACATTTTCANATTCCAGCCACTTGGTCTCATAACCCACCCAGCCGAAAATNCCNTTGGTAAANCGGTTGTATTCCGTCAGGGACANGATNGCATCCACCACCNGTCTGGTCATCANACGNTAATCCCGGGCGCCNTCCACGATCTCNGTGCGGGAAATCNTATTCATCAANCGNTAAAACATTCTGGCAAAAAAAGAACGGATCGGAGGCTCACCTTTTCTGTTCACTCGTCTGGTCGCCACCGANTCATAACCCTGNTCAATATAGNCATACATTTCCGGNAACAGCGANGGNGGATCCTGCAGATCCGCATCCATCAATACTGCCAGATCTCCCCTGCACTTCTGCAGTCCCGCATAGATCGCCGCCTCCTTGCCGAAATTGCGGGAAAAGGAGATAAGACGCACCCTCGCATCCTCCCCGTGCAGCTTTTTCACCTCGGAGACCGTGTTGTCCTTCGAGCCGTCGTCCACGTACAAAATTTCAAATTCTATTTCCTTTTGCCGGAAGAAATCTGTATTTTTACATAACTCATCATAGAAATCCCTGACATTTTCTTCTTCGTTATAGCAGGGCACGATGACACTAAGTAATTTCATAGTCTTTCGCCTTCTCCTTAAAAATCGAGTGCCCGCGCACTCGATTAAGAGAATGCCTTGCATTCTCCTTCGAGATTCTACACTATGGCAACTTCCCATAGAATAGAGTAAGTATATCACATTTACATAAAAATGGGAAGAGACGTGTCTCTTCCCATTTTTATCCTATCAAGCCGTTTTTCAGGCGTATGTAATCCGCGACCACCGCGATATACTCACTGTTGGTAGGTCTGGTGTACTCCGGACTGTTGCTGTAGCCAAACAGCTCCTCAAAAAGTTCCGTATTCCCCCTGTCCCAGGATACCTCGATCGCATTACGGATCGCCCGTTCGATCTTCGTATCTGTTGTCTGGTACATCTTCGCAAGATCCGGATACAGAAGCTTGGTAACACTTCCAACCAGCTCCATATCCTCTACGCACATCTCCACTGCGCTGCGCAGGAACTGATACCCCCGCAAATGCGCCGGTATACCCAGTTCCAGCATAAAATCCGAGATTGTTTTTTCAATCTCCCTTCTGCTTACCATATTCTGTTGTATCATTCCCCTTTTACTCCTTTGCACAATGATGGTATTTTAGTTGAGACCAATTCTTGTAGTCTTTCTTTCTCTTTCGACATAATACCAGAGAACCATCGCGCTGTAAACGGTAAGTTATCGCCTATAATCTGGCCTCCTGCACATTCTCCTTAAACCAATCGTAGGCGAGCTGCACTCCCTCCATAAGTTCCACCTTATGCTTCCAGCCCAGTCCATGCAGCTTAGTCACATCTGTGAGNTTTCTCGGCGTGCCGTCCGGCATATCCTGATTCCAGACGATCTCCCCCGTATAGCCCACCACCTTTTGCACCGTTTCCGCCAGTTCCCGGATCGTAACCTCCTTGCCGGTACCGATATTGACATGCTGCTCGCCGCTGTAATTCTCCAGCAAAAACACACAGGCATCCGCCATATCGTCCACATACAAAAACTCCCGAAGCGGTGTTCCCGTCCCCCACAGCTCCACCGTGGGCACATTGTTTACCTTCGCTTCATAAAATTTNCGGATCATAGCCGGCATCACATGGGACCCATCCAGATCATAATTGTCATGAGGGCCATACAGGTTTGTGGGCATACAGCTNATAAAATCATCCCCATACTGCCGCTTATAAAATTTACACATCTCAAGCCCCGCGATCTTCGCAATGGCATATGCCTCGTTTGTTTCCTCCAAAGGCCCCGTCAGAAGCGCATCCTCCGGGATCGGCTGGGGTGCCATTCTGGGGTAGATACAGGTACTCCCTAAAAACAAAAGCTTCTTCACCTTATATTCATGGCAGCACTGGATCACATTGCACTGAATCTGCATATTTTCATAGGCAAATTCCGCAGGCGTCGTGTTGTTGGCATTGATACCGCCCACCTTCGCCGCCGCCAGAACCACCACGTCCGGGCGTTCCGCCTCAAAGAAATCCCTCACCTGCTGTTGATTGGTCAGATCAAGTTCCTTGTGTGTTCTGCCGATGACATTCTCATATCCCTTTGCCTGCAGAGAACGCACAATGGCGCTGCCTACAAGTCCTCTGTGTCCCGCCACATATATCTTGTCCGTTTTATTCATAATGATCCTCCATGTCTCCCCTTAATTAACAGTTCACNCCGCCCATTTGCAAAACCTCATCTTCGCGGTTGAACTGTAANNGTGTATCACAACCCCGGTTCTTTTACAATAAACCCATCCGCCAGCGTATCCCCCAAAAACGAAATCTCCGCTTTCGCAGGCGAGGAGGGAAAGCTGTCGTAACCCACTTGGTCTCCCTCGATCGGATAATAAAACGTAACCCCCTCGATCTGATAAGAAAGCGTCTCGTAATTCTCATAATCCTTCTGGACCAGCCAATATGCATTCTCATAGGAGAACACGATCTCACGCCCCAACGCCAGTCCCTTATACAAGAGAAACAAGATCGTCAGCGTGAGCACCGCCCGTTTTACCATGTTCCTCCAAACCGATCCCTTCTGCCCTCTCTCTTTGATCCGGTCTGTCTCATCGCTCATGACAGCCTCATATATTCCGCCGCCCACCACTGCAACGGTCAGATATACATAGACACAGCCATAACGCATGAGCGGGGAAGTGCACAGCCAGAAGAGAAAGGACGCCGCCACCGTGCCCTGTACCAGCAAAAGTTCCCACCGTCTGTGCCACCATCGAAAAACCATTCCCGCCGCATACAGCAGGAGCAAAAACACGGAAACCACCGCCGCGATCACAAACAGTCTGTCGCTGCCCGCAAGCCCCTGAAACCACCCGGGAAGCCACTCTCTCACGGGCATTTCAAAACGTGTCACATCCGTATATCCTCTGCCCCATACCTGTATCTCCCTGGCGTCATAATCTGCCACGCCCTTCGGAATCTTCCAGACCACCGAAAACAGATCGATCTGGGTAAAAGGATAGACCAACCATCCCGATATCACCACATTGCGGATCAGATAGGGCAGCGCCGTCACGATGCCAAGCCCCAGATAAACGCCTATCTCTCTCCAATTTTTCTCCCGCAGAAGATGGTACGCCGGATAGATCACAAGAAGAAGGATCAACGCCGCCGACAGCTTCACCGTCAGGAGAAAGACCCCCAGCACACACAGCAGCCCATACGGCAGGATCGTCTGCTCCCCACTTTCCAGAAGATCCAGCCATCGTATCACAATATAAAAAGCTATAAGCACCATAAAGTAATCGGAGGCCGGAGACACCATCTCATCAAAGATATTCACCAGATAATAGACGCACATCACTCTGGCAAAATCACTGGCCTTAAGTCTGCCAAGGCGCAGGGAGCGCCCTATCTTCAAACAGATCACAGCCAGAAGAAAAGCCAGAAAGCCCGCACAGCAGTGAAAGGACCTACCTCCCAAAAAGGCCATGCTGTAGAGCGCAGACAGAGCAAAAGAAGCACTATTATAGGCCAGCCTGCAATGCAGGTTTCCCAGCCCTTTCACAACACCATACTCCTCGATCCAGCGAATGCTCTGGGCATGGTAAAGTCCCGTATCATAGTGGATCATTCCCCGGGATGTCCCGTAGGCAAAGAGCAGAAACAGCCCAAGAATCAAAAGTCCCTTGCCCCGCACATGCTTTTTCGAACCAGGCAGCTTCCCTGTCCAATATGATAAAAGCAAAGCTTTGAGACTCTTCCGCTCCCGCCATAGGATCCCGGCGCAGACCGCGCACAACATCCCATTCGCAAGAAGTCCCACTCCGGCAAACAGACTGAAAAACTGTGCATATCCCGTAACGCATACAATTCCGCACATCACATAGGCATCCCAGTTTTTTACCTGATAGGGAAAGTGCCGCGTTATCAAACGCAGCACGCCATACCCAATTATAAATGTAGTTATTAAAATATAGATCCAAATGAGAATTACCGATACCATACTATTTTTCTTTATTCTTGTATTCCTCGCAGCTCATCCCTGCGATCTCTCTAAGATCCGCATCCATCATCATGGAAACCAGTCCCTTAAAGTCCACATCCCGTTTCCAGCCAAGCTCCCGCTCTGCCTTCTCACAGTTACCCCACAAAAATTCCACTTCAGCAGGNCGATAAAATTCCGGATTCACGTCAACCAGAAGTCTGCCGCTCTCTGCATCGTATCCCTTCTCATTTACGCCGGTTCCTTCCCAGCGGATCTGAATACCCAGCTCCGAAAATGCCGCTTCTACAAATTCTCTGACCNTGTGCGTTTCGTTGGTCGCCAGCACATAATCATCCGGCTTATCCTGCTGCAGCATCAGCCACATGCCTTTAACATAATCTCCCGCAAATCCCCAGTCCCGCTTGGCGTTCATATTGCCCAGAGAAAGCTTCTCCTGCTTGCCCGCGATAATATTCGCAATGGCAAGAGTGATCTTTCTGGTAACAAAATTCTCACCGCGCCTGGGCGATTCGTGGTTAAACAAAATACCGTTGCAGGCAAACATATTATAGGATTCTCTGTAATTTACCGTAATCCAGTAGGAATAAAGCTTGGCCGCTCCGTAAGGACTCTTCGGATAAAAAGGTGTCTTTTCACTCTGAGGCGCCGTCTCCGGAATACCGCCAAAAAGCTCTGAAGTGGAAGCCTGGTAAAACCGGCATGTCCCNCCATTTACCCGGATNGCCTCCAAAAGCTTCAGCGTGCTCACACCTGTAGCCTCCGCCGTATACTCCGGCACCTCAAAGGATACTCCCACATGGGACTGCGCCGCCAGATTATAGACCTCCGTAGGACGAATCTCTGCGATCAGACGCATCAGATTGCTGGAATCCGTGGTGTCCGCATAGTGGAGGAAGAACTTTACTTTGTGATAATCGGACGCAATCAGATGATCGATCCTCGCCGTATTGGAAATGCTGTGCCTGCGGATCAGACCGTGCACCTCGTAGCCTTTCTCCAGTAAAAATTCTGCAAGGTACGAGCCATCCTGCCCCGTGATGCCTGTGATTAGCGCTATTTTCTGCATATTGCTATGATCTCCTTTCGTTCTCACATGTTCTTTTCCGCTTGGCGCGCGCCATTCGCAAAGTCGCACTTTCAGTGCTTTCTCGCTGCTTCGCAGCTAACTTTGCTCATAAGACGGCGCTTTCCTCATGTATTGCACGCTCGAAAAATTCATGCAAGCATGATTTTTCTCCCATACAATACATGGCCAAGCTATAATAAATATTCCCGAATCGCATCATGCCAGTCCGCAAATTTGAAATCCGATGTCATATTCAGCATATA
Organism: Lachnospiraceae bacterium; assembly: GCA_014804385.1. GTDB lineage: Bacteria > Bacillota > Clostridia > Lachnospirales > Lachnospiraceae > UBA3282. Next base: position 137,978 of record JAAUZW010000022.1, read on the forward strand.
ATTCTCCAGAATAGAATAGGCCGGCCGCTTCACCGCAGCGCCGAACTCCTCCGAAGTGATGTGTTCCACCACTGTCTTTTTCCCTGCCAATCTGAAAATCTCCTCCGTAAACTGCGCCCAGCTGCAGTCCCCCTCGCAAGTAGCATGGAACAGCCCGTAATTCTCCGTCGGAAGCAGATAGGCGATCGCTCTCGCCAGCTCTGCCGCACTGGTAGGAGAACCCACCTGATCCCGCACGACACGCACCTTGTCGTTGGTTTCAGAAAGCCGCAGCATAGTCTTTACAAAATTCTTACCCTCTCCATAGAGCCAAGCCGTGCGGAGAATAAAATGTCTGTCACTAAACTCCTTTACAAACTCTTCTCCTGCAAGCTTCGTCCTTCCGTATGCTCCCTGGGGACCCACCGGATCAGTCTCACGATAGGGCCTTGTCCCCTCGCCGTCAAACACGTAATCCGTGGAAATATGCACCAGCTTCGCTCCCGTCTCCTGCGCCGCAATACTTAAGTTGCGGGCACCGATGGCATTGATGCGAAATGCCAGATCCTCCTCCTTTTCACAAGCTTCAACCGCCGTATAAGCAGCACAGTTGATGATCGCGCAGGGCTTGACCCCGCGTACAAATTCCATCACCTGATCGATCTGTGTGATGTCCAGCTCGCCAACATCTGTATTAACGAGTTCATATTCCGAACTCCCTGCATACTGCTTGTTTACCGCGCGCCCCAGCTGCCCGTTGCAGCCTGTCACCATTAGTTTTTTCATGTCCCCTCCATGTCATAATATACTTAGTCTATCATACAACCAACCACCGGATTCGTCAAATTAAAGAGAACTTCCCACCACATATTTTGTCAAATTTTGCAGTTTTTTTCTAGTGACTCCCTCTAACTCTTATGTTATACTTAATTTGTATGTGAAAAATTCAGCATACAAAATACCAGAGAAAGAGGAGCGTAAGATGAAAAAATTACTAGTTTTTCTTTTCGTCACTCTGTCTTCCGCTTTACTGTTCTCCGGCTGTGGAAAAAAACAAGAGGAAGAAACAGCGGTCACAGCGCCTGTAGAAGAGCAAGTGATCGACAGCCAGCCGGAACCTGAACCTGAAGAACCTGAAGAAGAGGTCGAAGAGGATATCCCTCCGGAAGAAGGAATGGTTCGCAGCCGCATCACTAATGAGTGGGTGACTGAAGATGTCAATGACAGACGCCCCATTTCCTTTATGACGCCCAACACTAAAACCGCCTCACACTATGGTCTTTCCGATGCGGACGTGCTCTACGAGTGTAACGTGGAGGGCAGCTATACCCGCCTGATGGGTGTAATACAAGACTGGAGCAACTTTGACAGAATCGGCAACATCCGCAGCTGCCGCGACTATTACGTATATTGGTCCTTTGAATGGGATGCCCTTTATATCCATTTCGGCGGCCCCTTCTACATCAATGAAGTAATCAGTCGTTGTGATGACATCGATGGTATCACCAGCCCCAATTTCTGGCGTGCCAACGACGTAAATAATTCCACCGACAATGCCTTTGTAGATACTGCCGGTATTCTGGCGGATATTGACAGGCTGGGCTATGACACCAGGTTCCGCGACGGTTATGCCGATGAACAGCATTATCGCTTTGCTCCTGTAAACGAACCCAATGACCTGTCACAGTACAGTGATGCGATTACAGCCAATAAAATTGACATGTCGCCCACTTATCCCCTCACCAAGTGTTATTTTGTCTACAACAGTGAGACGGGGCTCTATGACAGATACCAGCACCTTGCCGGCGCTTCCGAAGGACCTCACACAGATCTGGCAAACGGAAAACAGCTGACTTTTAAAAACATCCTGATTCAGAACACATACTATGAGATTCGTGATGACAAAGGATATCTGGCATTCCAGTGCCATGACACCACCAGAGACGGATGGTTTTTCACAAATGGAAAAGGGATTCATGTAAACTGGGAAAAGAAGTCCGATTACGGTGCGACAAGATACTATGACGATGCCGGCAATGAGATTCAATTAAACACCGGCAAAACGATGGTGTGCATTGTGGAGGACGGCGATTCCTTCCTGGTGGATGACCAGAAGATCTCCTCCAAAAAATAGAAAATTCTAAAACACTGATAGAAGTCAGTCAACCAGATTAAAGGCACAGGGCAGTTTCAATGCACTATTTGAAACTGCCCTTGATTATTTATAGTAAAAAATCAATGAAAAAGACGTAAGCAGTTGTCTCCTACGTCCTTTTAATCTTCCTCTGTAAATTCCACAATATCATTTGGGGCACAGTGCAATATCTTTGATAATCGGTACAAAGTTTCAACAGTCACATTACGATTATGTCTTAAGTTGCTCATAAGGTGACTTGAAATATCGTAGTGATTCACAAGGCTGTATGTTGTTATTCCCTTTTCTTTCATTGTTCTCCAAAGAGGATCATAATTGTACATTTTGCCACATCCTTTATGAATATTATCCCCGAATTGCGTAAAATGAACATATTGCGTAAGTTGAACGCGTAGTGTAAAGTGAATACATAGAAAAATAGAGGAGAGTCGAAGATGACAAATGCGATTGTAGAATCGCATATGAAAGGCGCGATATGGATAAGATAGGAGTACTGATTGTGACACTTTGTATGATATGCATTGCTGTAGCAAGTATCATTTATTTATTGATATGCCTTGTGAAACTCTTTACTTGTAGAGGCATAGAAGAATGCAGAAATAGAAAGTGCGTTTTCAATGAGATCTGCTCAAAATATAATTCACGGCTAACAGAAGAAGAAGCTAACGAATTATACAAGTTAATTGATGGCATGTACGAAAAAGAGAACAATGAGATATTTTGAAGTCAAAAACAAGAGGTTTGAGAACGTTTTATCACAGGGTTAACGTCAAAGTTAACCCCTAACTTTCCCACAAGCGGCTTGCACATTCCAGACTAATATACTATATTATATCCATAAAAGGAATAACCGCCACCTATTTCATTCAGCTTTACAGGCAAGTAACTTCAGTTATCTGCCTATTGCATTATATATAATCACAAAAATTGTAGCACTGTGACAATATAATATACTTACCCAGGGAGCTGGGGGACGTGCTCTCACCCGATCCGAGTACCTTTCGGTGGAGGTGATTATTATGAGTACATATGAGGAATTGAGTTTAATTGCGAGCGTAGCTTTGCTGATTGTAGCGATTCTGAATTTGAAAAATAAGAAATAGCCGTCCTGACTTTTGGCTGAGTAGGCGGCTATTCTTAGTTAAACTATAACGCCGGGTCGTGTGAAGCGCACTCACCTTCCGGCTCCCTTGTTAAGTATATTATAATCAATGCGCTAAAATCTGTCAAATGTTAAAACTGCTCCTGCGCCAACAGGTACAGCTTTAGATAAAGAACGAATCGTATGCCTTACGCCAGATGTTATTACAAATATTTTTTCCGAATAAGCCTGCTTTCCCACAAGGGGTTGACCGTTTGGAGAATAGAATTACCACCCTCTCAACTAGCCAAAGTATACAAGGGTGGTTTTTCTATGCCCATCGCTGGAACTTGAAAAACGCTACTGACTCATCATTACGATCAAGGTCAGCAATGCAAGAATGAACATTCCGAAAGACATAAGATCTTTGAAATCATATTTCATCCGCACCACCTCCCATCTTATGTAATAGGAGGTCAACGCCTTGCAGTGACACGGTTGTTCCCATATCCTAATTCTACAAATCGTAATTTGATGTCACTACTCAAAGATCTCTTCTTCCTCTAAATTTCCATTTTCATCAAAGTAAAACCATTTCCCGACTTCTTTTCCATTAACATAATCGCCTTCTGCTGCAATTTGACCGTTTTCATGATAATCAACCCAATACCCATTCTCTAATCCGTTATCATATAATCCGGTTGATGCAATGTTCCCATTTTGGTAATATTCTGTAAACAGACCATCCCGAATCCATCTCATTCCATCATCCGAGATCCTTCGTGAGTACCTAAAATGGATTTCGCCTGTTTCATATGGGATTTCTGCAATATACAAAATATTTTCTTTTTCCATAATGTTTCTCCCTTTGTTTGCTGTGGGGTGTTGATTACGCCTACATACAAAAAAATCGGAGAAGTGCCCATTTTAACACTTCTCCGAGAGGCGCAGACCGGATTTGAACCGGTGAATCAGGGTGTTGCAGACCCACGCCTTACCGCTTGGCTACTGCGCCTTAATTTAATATGGTTTTTAAACCGATGACTCCAACGGGAATCGAACCCGTGTTACCGCCGTGAAAGGGCGATGTCTTAACCGCTTGACCATGGAGCCTCATGAAAGGCCTCAGGTAGCCTTAACGAATGATATGATATCATATTCCTTCCCATTTGGCAAGGGGAAGATTGTAGAAATTCTCTGTTTTTCACAACTTCTCTAAAACATCATAAACTAATCTCAAAGCCTACAGGAGCTTTCCTATGTATCATTCCCAACTCACACCCGCAACAACTTTCAAGCAGCTTCTCTTCCACGATCATCCGGGCGCGATCGCCTGGATCAACGGCAATAAAAACTATCCCAAGCTTAACGGTCTAATCAAATTTTATCATACTACCTACGGCGGCGTACTGTTAGAAGTGCAGATTTTCAATCTTCCCGACATCACCCTCCCCGGCTCAAGCAATTTCTATGCCATGCACATACATGAGACGGGTGATTGCAGTGATGATTTTACCGACACCGGCATGCACTATAATCCACAAAATACCGAGCATCCGAATCACGCCGGTGACATGCCCCCGCTTATGAGCAATCAGGGGTATGCCTACAGCGTATTCTATGATAAGAGATTTACGATTCAGGATATTATCGGAAGGGCCGTCATCATACATGAAAAACCCGATGACTTCACCACACAGCCTTCCGGAAATTCCGGCGCAAAAATAGGCTGTGGAGTCATTAAATGGGTTGATTAAGATGCGTGATAGGCCGCCGTTATACGGGGAAGGATTCTAAATATTTCCCCGTCAGGCTATTCTCATTGCCGCAAATCTCCTGCGGCGTCCCCTTCGCAATGATCTCTCCGCCATGTACGCCGCCGCCCGGCCCCATATCGATCACATAATCAGCATTGCGGATCACATCCAGATCGTGTTCGATCACAATAACGGTCGCCCCGTTTTCAATCAATCTCAGAAAAACCTGTAAAAGGGTCTCCACGTCCAGAGGATGTAAGCCAATCGTGGGTTCGTCAAAGACAAATACCGAGTCTGACTGTCCCTTTCCCATCTCGCTTGCCAGTTTCAGTCTCTGTGCCTCCCCGCCGGACAGACTCGGCGTTTGTTCTCCCAGCGTCAGATAGCCAAGACCAAGATCATGCAGCACTTGCAGTTTCCGCGCCACATTCGGAAGATCCGCACAGGCATCCAACGCCTCATCCACACTCATATCCATGAGTTCCGGAAGTGTGTACACCCCGTCTTTCTTCTTCGGAAACCGCCGGATCAGACTTGCCTCCTTCGCATACCGCGAACCTCTACAATCCGGACAGGTAATTTCCACATCCGGCAAAAACTGAACGTCAAGGCTGATAGAACCTGTGCCGTCGCAGACCGGGCAACGCAGTTTCCCCGTATTGTAGGAGAAGTCCCCCGCTTTATAACCTCTTTCCTTTGCATCCGGCGTCCGCGCATAAATCTTCCTCAGTTCATCATGCACATCCGCATAAGTCGCCACCGTGGAACGGACATTCACCCCGATCGGCGTAGCGTCAATCAGTTTAACTTGTCTGATACCGTCCGCCGAAACCAAACGTACATGCTCCGGAAATTTTTCCTCCTTAATAGCAGCATCCAGCGCAGGAATCAGGCTTTCCAGAACCATCGTCGTTTTTCCGGAACCGGACACCCCTGTCACGGCGATCAGGCGTCCTTTCGGGAAATCCACTTCTAACGGCTTCACGGTATGGATCGCAGAAGTCGACAGATGAATGGTCCCTAACTCAAACATACACTCTGATGGGATATGATTCCCAACATCAATCACTTCCTCTCCCGTGAAAAAACCGCCAATCTTAGACGCCGGATTCTGCTCCACATCTGCAAGACTTCCCTGTGCAATGATGGTGCCACCGCCCGCACCGGCCTCCGGCCCCAGCTCTATGAGCCAGTCCGCCTCAGAGAGCACATGGGTATCGTGATCCACCAGAACCACCGTATTGCCGTCCTGCAGGAGATCGCGCATAACTCCCCTCAGTCCTTCCATATTGGAGGGATGCAGCCCGATGGACGGCTCGTCCAGCACATACAACACGCCCGTCGTACGGTTTCTGACCGCCCTTGCAAGCTGCATCCTCTGTCGTTCCCCTGTGGAAAGCGTAGAGGCCGCCCGGTCCAATGTAAGATAAGATAGCCCCAGATCTATCAGCCGTTTCGCCGCACTCTGAAAAGATTCGCAGATGCTCTCCGCCATAGGTCTCATTTCCTCCGGCAGAGAATTTGGTACGTTATCGACCCATTCAGTCAACTCCAAAAGCGTCATAGTACAGGCTTCCGCAAGTGAAATCCCGCAAAGCCTGGGCGCGCGAGCCTCTCCCGAAAGTCTGGTGCCGCCGCAGTCCGGGCAGACGCCCTGCCGTAAGAACTTCTCGACACGTTTCATCCCTTTCTCATCTTTTACCTTAGACAACGCATTTTCNACTGTGTAAGTGGCATTGAAATAAGTAAAATCCATATCGCCCGCCGCGCCGCTGGTCTTGTTTTGGTAGATGATATTCTTCTTGACAGCCGGCCCATGAAAGACAATATCCCGTTCCTTTTCCGTCAGTTCCCGAAACGGCACATCCGTCCGGACGCCCATTTCACGGGCAATATCTTTCATAAGAGACCACATAAGTGTCTGCCACGGGGCGACGGCGCCCTCGTCAATGGAGAGGGATTCATCCGGCACAAGCGTTGCTTCATCCACTGTCCGGACAATTCCTGTTCCGTCACAGCGTCTGCACGCACCCTGACTGTTAAATGCCAGCTCCTCCGCGCCCGGCGCAAAAAAATGTGCGCCGCACTCCTGACAGACGAGTTCCTGTCCTGCCGCAACATTGAGAGACGGCTTTACATAGTGCCCGTTCGGACAGCGATGCTCGGCCAATCTCGAATACATCAGGCGCAGACTGTTCAAAAGTTCCGTTCCCGTGCCAAAAGTGCTTCGTATACCCGGAATGCCGGGGCGCTGTCTGAGCGCCAGGGCTGCAGGGACATACAGCACCTCATCTACCTGCGCTTTTTCCGCCTGCGTCATGCGCCTTCTTGTATATGTGGAGAGTGCCTCCAGATACCGTCTGGAGCCCTCCGCATACAGGATTCCCAACGCCAAAGAAGACTTGCCGGAACCGGACACCCCCGCTATCCCGACAATCTTATGTAATGGAATGTCCACATCAACATTTTTCAGATTATGTACTCTTGCCCCGCGCACTTTGATATGCGTCGGCGCCGTATTTTCATTACGATTCAATTGCTTCTGCTCCCATCCTATTTTTCGTTATCGTCCTCTCCTTTTCCATCACCTTATACCTTGTCATCTAATATCCAACAAATACCATCCGCCATTCTTCGATTCGCATTATTGAAATGATTTCCGGGATTCATGATAAATATAGTCGATATCCCCTGCCCGCTATAATATTCATAGAGCATCCGGGTTCGTTCCTCCACTGGAGACAGATACGGATTCTTTGTATGTGCCTCCCTGTCTCCCAATGAGAAATATATTTTTTCCGGAATGCGCCGCATTTCACGCTCCTTTACATAATCAATGAAATCCGGATACCAAAGCGATCCCGATACACTTGCAATTCTCGCAAAGGCATCTGTATGATATGATGCATATACTGCAAACAACCCCGCAAGAGAATAGCCCGCAAGAGCACTGTATCTCGGTTTCCCTCCAAGCGCTTCTTCTACGGCAGGCATAATTTTCTCTGTAAGAAGCGCAAGATACGCATCCGCGCCTCCCGTACACGGCGTGTCACCCTTTGTGATCGGCGGAATCGGCCACGGTGACATATCGTGATCCCATTGAATATTTGAAACCGCCACGAGAGAAAACTCCGGACATCCAATTCGTTGGCATTGGTCCCATACCGCTTTTCCTTCTCCATGCACCGTATTCAGATAGATAACCGGAATGTCAGCCCGCGTCTTTCCGTATATATTGATTTTCCTGTCCTGTATTGTAAATTCCATCTATCCCCATTCCTTCTATCACTTTCTCATAAGGAATTAAATTCCATCCGCTCCAGAATATCCTGCCATGCTTCCTCGTCAATCTCTTCATCCCGGAACAGTTTGCGCTTATCTTCATCCGTAATCTTACGAATCACTTTGCATGGATTTCCCGCCGCAATACACCAGTCGGGAATATCCTTCGTCACTACGCTCCCGGCGCCGATCACCACATTATCCCCGATATGCACACCCGGACAGATCACCGAATTGCCGCCGATCCAAACATTATCCCCTATGGTCACTTCCTTGCCGTACTCATAAGCGGAGTTGCGGCTGACCGGATGTACGGGATGTCCGGCCGTGTATATCGCCACATTAGGTGCCATCTGACAGTTATCTCCTATTTTTATCTTAGCGACATCCAACAGCGTACAATTATAATTGGCAAAAAAGTTTTTACCCACCTCGATATGTTTCCCGTAATCGCAGTAGAAAGGCGGATTGATCATGGCGTCCTCCGACTTTCCCAAAAGTTCCTTTACCACCTCTTTGATTCCCGCAAAATCGGAACGGTCCATAAAATTCAATTTCTGCAGAATCCCTCTGCATACCATTTGCTCCTCAAAAACGCTGTCATCCGAAATATATGCCATCTGCGCGTCCCTGCGTTCTCTGTTTGTCATATCTGCTTTCTCCCTCCATAAATCAATCATTCCGGCTGTTCATCGAACCGTCTGTCTTTAAAATAATATTCATCGTCGTGTTCGTTGATTTCCCTGTATACTTGACACGGGCTTCCGAACGCCACCACGTTTGGCGGTATATCCTTTGTCACAACCGAACCCGCGCCGATCACAGAGTTTTCTCCGATGGTAACGCCCGGCAAAACGACTACATTCGCTCCAATCCATACATTGTCTTCAATGGTAACGGGGAAGGAATACATTCCGTCCGCGCGGTGCTTCGGATGGACAGGGTGCCCTGTTGTACTCAATGTTACGTTAGGACCTATCAGGACATGCTTTCCAATCGTTATTTTCCAGTCGTCGATCAGGGTCAAATTCATATTTGCATAAGTGCCCTCTCCAATTGACACATATTTNCCAACTGCCGCCGTNAGCGGAGGGACAATCCATACATTNTCNCCNACACTTNCNAATAANTCCNTNAGAAGCTCTGCNCGTTCCTCCATGCNCTCCGGNGGCAGACTGTTAAACTGATTCACAATACCCTTCGCATGTGCCTGCAGNGCCATNTTTTCTTCNTCGTCATCCCAGAGATACCCTTTTTTCATTTTTTCCTGTTCTGTCATTTTTGACCTCCTTTTTCCATTACAAACTATGATAGATTTGCTTCCTTATTCTCTCGTAATACCATCGGTTAATTTGTTATGTTTTTTACCCAGCCGTATTTTTTATAATGCCGATATACGGCCGGCAATTTTATGACTTCATCTAAGTTTAATACAAAATATACAAGCAGTACCGGGAGCCTAAACACAAATGCACATAGACAGCCAAAAGGAATGGTAATAAACCATAATGTTACTGTATCACAAAGCAGCCCGAATTTGGAATCCCCTCCCGCAGGAAAAATGCCGCCTATGGTCATACAGTTTATCGACTTTCCCGCAATATAATAAGAGCATATGATCTGCCCTATTTTAGGAAGATCATTATTTCCGGCGCATTACACTTGAGGACCTGGCTCCGTCCGGAATCTGTTGTAAAAGCAGATGCTCTTTTCTTTTCAAAAAGTATCTCCATAAAACTCCCATGGTCTATCTCCGCTGAAATATCACAAGGCACAAAAAGAAGCTGCAACATACCACACCAAAAAGGCATAACCATTTGATTTCCTGATTGAGTATCGCGTCCATGTGCTCCAGAAAAGCGGGTATCGTCTCTCCCCAGTGTCCTGAAATAAATTTAAGGTTCGACAACTTGACAAGTTCATGCACATTAACTATAATAGTTAATGTGCATGAACTAATTTATCTTGAGGTGATATAATGACTGATTTTTTTATGGCAAATGCAGTGCTATCAGTATTCAGCAAGAATTATATGGAGCTAAAAAAAGGATTGCCGATCAGACCTAGTGAAATGGGGGTACTCAATATTATCACTGGAACATCGGGATATCATACCCCGGTACAGCTTGCCGAGTTGTTAAGGGTATCAAAGCCTATGATCACAGCACATCTTACAACATTATCGAAAAAAGGATATATCATAAAGCAGCAATCTGCTGATGATAAACGGGTTTTCTATATCCTTCCCACTGAAAAGGCATTCGCACTGGTAGAAAGTGCAAAAGCTGATTTGAACGAACATCTTGAAAAATTGGTAACAGAAATGGGACAAGATGAATTTGACAAATTGGTAAGCCTTGCCCAAAAAGCAAATAGCATTTTACAAAAGGAGGTTTTTGGCAATGGATATTGATGACAAGACATGGAATCCGTGGCATGGCTGCCACAAATGCAGTGAAGGGTGTCAAAACTGCTACGCGTATTTTTTAGACAAAAGATATGGCAGGGACACAAACGAAGTTGTGAAAAATAAATCCAACTTTAACTTTCCTGTGAAGAAAGACCGAACCGGACAATACAAATTAGAAAGCGGCTCTTTNGTNCGNGTNTGTATGACNAGTGANTTTTTCCTTGANGAAGCNGATGAATGGCGTAAAGAAGCATGGGATTATATACGTCAAAGACCAGATGTTACCTTTTCGCTTTTAACCAAAAGAGCGCAAAGAATTAGAGAGTGTCTGCCCGACGATTGGGCAAACGGGTGGGATAACGTCACATTCTCCGTTTCTTGTGAAAATCAAAAGCGTTTAGACGAAAGAATACCGTATTTATTAGAGCTTCCGTCTAAACATAAATGGGTAAGCCTAAAACCATTTATTGGCGAGATTGATATGGAAAAATATCTTGCCACTGGACAAATTGAAAGTGTACTTGCCGGCGGCGAAAACTATCTCGGCTCAAGACCTCTTCACTATGAATGGGTAAAAAAGGTACATGATGCCTGTGTTAAATACAATGTGCAGCTTATTTTTGGTCAGACGGGCAATATTTTTATAAAGGACGGAAAAGAATACAAAATTCATAATCGTACAGAACAAATGGTACAGGCGTTGAGAAGCGGTCTGCATTATCCGCCAAGGGATATTGAAGCAGAAATTGAAGCGATCTATGCAAGAAAAGCTGCCATGAAAGAGATAATAGAAAACAAAAAAAACAAAACCAAAGATAAACCCCACTGTTGAAATAAATTTATACTTAACACTAAAATCTTTTAAAAATATTTCTCGCACCAATGGCAATCACAAGCGACACGGCACCCGAAAATAAAACAACAGCATATTCACGTCCTTTACAAATTTCAAACAGAACTCCATATAATGCATTTCCCAATGGCTGTGCGCACATAGAAACGGTAAGAATGACAGCAATCACCTTTCCAATTAAATTCTGTGGAGTTTCTGTTTGGATGAAGGACATCATCTGCACGGTAAAAATAGTTGAAAATACCATAATACCAAAACAGCATACAGTTATGACGATATAATTTATTATTGCAGAGGAAAACAGGATCAATGCAGCACTGATAGGAAACACGCATACCGCACAGGCAATTACCAGACTGCCCGCTTTATGAATTGCCAGTTTGTCCGCGAAAATACCTGCACCAATACCTCCTGCCAATCCACCCGCTGCCAATATCCCTTCCGCAAAACCATAAAGCCTGTTTGCCTGTGAAGCTTCTAAATTTAATACCTCTGTTACCAGATATGGCAACGCAACAATGATCATGGCAGCCAAGAACAAATTGATCCCGCAGATCACAAGAAGGGCCTTCCCGATAACAGGTTTCTCCTTTCGGATAAAGCGGATGCTCTCTGCAAAATCAGTCCTGACAATCTTTAATATGCCGCCATTTGAAGCTTGTTTCCGGAACGGTATTTTAATGAAAATTTCCATAACGGCTGATAGAATAAAACATACCATGCAAACCCATAATACAGGCTTCAGTCCATACGCACTGTACAAAACACCTCCAAGTACAGGACCGATCAAAGACGCAAACGAGCTGATCGTATTGATAATAGAATTTGCCGCCATAAAATGATCCTGACCCACCAGCGCAGGAATGCTCGCCTGCACGGACGGCTGATATGCACCCGCAATACCATACAGAAGCATCAACGTAACCGTCAGCAGGAGAATGAGATTCCCTCCATTCATAAGCAGAGAGAAGGCCAAAATAACTGCCGCCGTAAAAAAATCCAGTATTACCATGATATTCCTTTTATTAACCCTGTCTGCAACAATGCCGCCAATGGGAGACAGCAAAATGGCAGGAATGAAAGCACAAGCCGTAACCGTTCCATAAAGTGCCGATGAGCCTGTCAAATTTAACAGGTATAGCGGTAACGCAAATCTTATTGTTGCATTGCCGAACAAAGAGATGATCTGACCGATAACAACTAACGTAAAATCCTTTGAAAACAGTTTTTGATTCATTCTTTAAACCTCCATTCTTTCTATTCCGTTTGCCAGAACATGATATACAAAATTAGCAATTATAACGAAAATCACACTCATTGCCAGCATTACCCAGATAATATTTCTTGGGGAAATTGTAATGCAATTAGCCAAAACACATACAGCAATCAGGGAACATATGACTGTTGCAACTGACGAACGTTTTTTCCAACCAAAACCAGCAGCGATCATACCAACTGCGGAAGACAAAATACCCATTAAAAACCCGGAAAACAAAACTGTAAAGAAAAAATGCTCTGTGTCCATTTGCGGCATGATTCCAAAAATATGGGCTGAAACATACATAATGCCTATAACCAACGTATTACTGATAAACGCAGAAACCGTTGTAATACTACTGACGATCAAATATTTTGTTCCAAACATTGCCCTTCGCTTAACAGGATAACTCAATAAGACCACTGCATTTTTTCCACAATATTCGCTAATAATCACTTTTGCTGCAATAACCGCCGACAAAATACTAAAGCAGGCAAACGCTAACGCGGTTGTCAGTGCCAATAAGCCATTCCAATTTGCAAACAGCTCTACTTCTTCNGGTGNGCCGCTTCCTCCTNCCATTTGAAATATAAAGAGGAACAAAATACCAAGCGACGATAAGCCGACAAATATCCCTAATATTGCACATAGATAAGTAGATAACCGTATTTTCATCAATTCAAGTCTGCATAAATTCATATCTTNTCCCTCCTCATAAGACCTATTACATAATCTTCAAAATTTTCTACCGGACATTTCTGTTCGTCATTANCAACAAACTCACAAACGCTCTGCTTTTTNCTCGTATCGCCGCTTGAAAAACAGCGGCTCAACTCCTGTTTTATATANCCATCTGANAGAATACCTATCCNGTCNGCNGTATGCCTGACTTCCCCGATAATGTGGCTTGAAAGTAAAATCGACATTCCCTCGCTTGACAGCCTTCTCATCAGTTCACGCATTTCTATAATTGCAATGGGGTCAAGACCGTTAAGGGGCTCATCCAGAATCAGTAATTTNGGCCGATGTATAATCGCCCTTGCCAGTCCAAGCCTTTGCTTCATTCCAAGAGAATACTCTGAAATCCNCTTCTTANNNGCATTTTCAAGNCCNACTAANTGTAATACTTCNGATATATCNGCTTTTTTCTGCATATAACTCAAGTGCATAGATAGAAGCTCGACCGCATTTAAATGTTCATAAAAAGTGGGATTCTCTATTACACTTCCAATATCTGATAAATATTCCGGAGTACTGCCTGCTTCTTTGCCTAAAACATATATACTCCCATTGTCAATTTGCTGCAGTCCAAGTATCATCTTTAACAAGGTTGTTTTTCCTGCACCGTTTATCCCCAAGAGGCCATAGATCTCACCTTCATAAATTTTAAAGCTGCAATGATTTAATACTTGTGCTAATCCGTAGCTTTTTTCGACAGAATTTACATTTACAATAGTCTTCATAATATCTCCTTTCCTTTGCATACCGCACGACGGTATGTTTTGTGCCAAAATTTATCTGCCCGTTTTGTAGGGCAGATTTTTATTCACAGCAACAGAATGTTCGCAAAGCTTTTTTTACTGCTTGCTCTTTTGATAAATAGATGCCAGCTCCTGCAGTCTCTCTAGCATTTCACTGTCTACAACATCCAGCCCAAAACCTTCCAGCATCTGAGTAAATACCATAAACTTCCTGTAAGATTCTTCTTCAGAGCTGTCAAATATCATGGGATTCATCCAGATATTTGCCGCAAGTAAAATCAGTTCCGCCAACTGCTCCGGATAATCTGTTTCAATAGAACCGTCCGAAATACCCTGCTTAATAATCGGCAAAATATAGTTCGGCGCTGCGTTCTCTATGGTATCATGTAAAAGGCTGAAAAGAAGTTTCGGATTATTGTGAAAATCTGGCGCCACTGTAAAAATGTCGTCCTGCACAGGCCTGCAAATGGATTCTTTAAAAATTTTTTTCAACTTTTCCCTGCCATTAAGGTCAGAACGGTCACGAATGCCTGCAAGCATCTGATTAGATTCAGCTGTCATCCTGTCTGTAACAGCAACTAAAATATCTTCCTTTGACTTAAAATGATGATAGATGGCACCTTTACTAAAACCGCCTAAATGATCAATAATATCCTGAATGGAAGTATGCTCATACCCCTTTTCCATAAACAAGCGGAAAGCAACATCCAATATTAAATTAACGGTTTCTTCCGGATGCTTATTCCTTGCCATGTTTCCTCCAGTAACATACTATTGGTATGTTTTTACATTATCATACCGTCAGTAGGTTTGTCAAGTGTCAAATATACATAGCTTGTGAAAAACTACTTCCTGTTTACAGTTGCCATATGTGCCCATTTCCGCTGCACCACTTTTTTGCAGCAGCCGCGGTTTTGCGTAATACACATCCCGCGATTGAACAGCGTGTAACGTCTGTTCAAAGTCTGCAAGATCCGTACAGTTTTTCCAATCCGCCACCTTATCTTTCGGCAAAGTATAGGGCCATAACGCCAATGTAAGTATATAATTCTGATATTCTTTATTATTACAAAACCGATTCAATGACTCCAAACTGAAATCCACAAACTTATCAATATTTTGTTCCAATTCTCCACTTGTTAAAGTCCGTTCTTCCTCGACACAATACATCTCCACCTTACCTAAACACCGTTCTACTTCTTGTATAAGCCTGACGAAATCTGCAATTTCTCCTCTTGTAGTAGGTATATTATAACTTATCTCATAAAATCCGTTTTCACCTTTTGTTCCATCAAAAAAATCCCTCGTCCAATTCTGTTCGGGTTATAAAAAATAGCTGTTTTATTATTCTCCTGACCTTCTTGTAAAATAAAAAAGTCATCATCAGAACCGTACATAAATCCACATGAACAAGCCAATGCCGGAATATCAAGTTTAGTCTTTCCAAAAAGTTTCTTCTGTTTAATTTGCAACGTAAATGCCAGTTTTGTTCCTGTTTTCATAGTATTTTATGACCGCCAACGCAGTGAAGGTCTTACCAAGACCAACGCTGTCGGCAAGAATACAACCATTGTACTTCTCCAGCTTATTGATGATTGCAAGCACCGCATCGCGCTGGAAATCATACAGCATACTCCAAATTTTACTCTGCCTGAATCCCGTAGCCTCGTTTGGAAGGGCATCTTCAGAAATGTCATCAAGGAACTCACTGAACACATTGTAGAGCGTCATGAAGTAAATGAACTCCGGTGAGTTCTCGTTATAGGCTGTACTGATATTGGAAATAATTACATCTGTCACGTCTTGCATCTTGTCCTTGTCGTTCCAAAGGGATTCGAACAACTGCATATACTGCGTAGAGAACGGAGCTTCCATACGGTTTATCATATTATAGCTGCTATTCCCGCGCTCGCATCCGATATCTACAGTCGTGAATCCGCTCATCGGCATATACGCAACTTTTTCTGCTGGCGCATCAACAGTCATGAAAACGCCCATGTTCTCACCGGTAACATTGGACTTAAAAGTCGCCTTATGCCTAATCCAGTCCGCACACTCCTTTGCAATGGACCTCTGTGTCATTTCGTTACGCAGCTCGACTTTAAACTCCGTACCATACAGACTGTTTTCACGATTGAGCCGTGGAATATAAAACTCTCTTTTCTGCTTCTCCGCTTTTCCTTGACAAATGTCGGAGAGGTAAAGATAAACCGAAATTCCTCTACTTGTTCCAACTGGCTTTTCAATTCTTCGTAGGCATACATTGAAAAGCATGCTGCTGCGATAGAAACTTTACTGCCTTGCTCAATCGTCTTTTTTAGATCATCTCGAACAATATCTGTAATATTATCAAATATTTTCATCACAAGCCGTTCCTTCTTAATTGTTGTCGCAAATCTGTGCCAAAACAATTCGTTCTGCCGTATTCATAAATATATTATTCAGACTATATAATTGCATCTTCCACAATCTTTATCAGATATTCTTTCTTTGATAAACCTATATCTACTTTGCTATAAAAAGCTGTTTTTCTTTCTCGGTAAGACTGGCTATCGCACTCCCCTTGCTTTCCGCGTATTCTCTGATTCCCTTCAAATTCAACTTTACCTTTGGGAGTTCACTCGTCATGATTGGTTCCGGCATCGTCTTAATCTGCTCGAAATATCTTTCGTAATCAAATTTCCTCATCAGTCCATTCATAATCATACATCTCCCTTAACTTTGCCGCCTCTTCCTCATAGATTGCAATTAGTTGCAATCTAATCACAGTACACATTCTTTTTACAAACCACTTTGCTCCATTCGTTTTGCTACACAATTCGCGTAGCAAAACATACTTATTACGACCTATATATTTCGCAATACTCATATCCACATTATTATCTTACCACTTCCCAATATCCGCCGCGGGCAGATCCATGCCGCACAAGCATTCCCTTTATTCTCAGTTCTTTCATGTTTTTTTCGATTGCTCTAACTGACAAAGACATTTTTTCTGCTATTACCGCTGCGGATATTTGGTTATTCTCTTCTATCATCTGTAATATTCTTTTTTGGGTCATGTTTATTGAAATATCACCCAACTTCACCGAACTTTCACCGAACTTCACCGAACTTTCAGCGTTGTCTTTACCCATCTCCACCGATATATCTCTGTTTTTTTGCCAATATTCCACCGATGTTTCACTAACGTTCTGTCGCTCCTCCATCGGTAATCCCTTGCGATAAAGATTCACACGAAATGTCTCGGGCATCTCGATAAATTCCGGTTCAGGCAAATCATATTCCCAAGCAGCATCTTTAATCCTGCGAATTCCTGTTCCCCAAGCTTCTACCAATCCTATCTGACCGAAGATATTTGCAATGGCCCTGTTCCTTAATTTCGAATGCCCCTGCATCGCTTCTTCAAATGTCAGACCATTATAAAGACCTCCAGGCGACGTTACCTCCAAACGGTCATCATAAACCGCCACCTGCACACAGGATTCATCTGTCAGCTTGCGGTGGCAGTGCGCGTTAACGATCATCTCACGGATAGCATTGATTGGCAGTTCATAGGATTCTTTTCTTATCAGACCCTCTATTTTTGCTCCCAGCCTGATATTACGCAAAACAAAACTAATTGCATCTTCTATCTGTTCATAAATCGGCCCCACAAATTCGCGTTTGTCCAAAAATACAGAACGCTCCGTTCCCTTAAACACTGCACACTGCGTTTTGGAAAATGGAAAAAAGTCTGAAGTTAACAAAACAAATGCATTCGAGGCCAAATATCCTTCGCTTGTTTTCTTTAACACCTTCCAGTTCTCAAGATTTGTTCGTGTCACAGACGGAAGCTTTTCTATTAAATTTCTCTGCTCCTGCATTGCTTTTCGCCGAATGTTCATATCCCGGCAAAGCTTCTTTATTGCGTTCTCCGTGACCTTATAGCCGACACAGATCAACTCATCCCATGATATTTTTGCGCCCTCCATCTCCAATTCCTTTATCTTATCAGGGGACGCAAGACGTGTCGTAGCACCGACACGGATATAAGTTCCCTTTTCCTTCCCTTTATATTTTAGGTAATACGGTCTCTGTGGCTCTGGTGCAACTGTAACTATGATAATAGTCTTACCCTCAATCGTATACGGCTCAATTTCCGGCACAATCTGCGGCTCGCAGGAGTCCGACACAGCATTGGCAATGCTGTCCATAGTCTGAAACAAAAGAGCTTCATCCACCCCAACAATTTCCCTCGTTTCATCAACCACACCAAAAAACAGTTTACCCCCTTGAGTATTAGCATAAGCGACAACCGTTTTCGTGTACTTTTCGGAATTTTTCGGAAGCATAACCTTAAATTCAGCTTTTTTTGATTCGCAACGAATCATTTCCTCAACTGTCATCTTATCTCCTTCCTCAACACACTTTGATTGTCATGATAACATCCATAATTATTCTCTCAAATCATAACATAAACACCATTAAAAATAAACGTCTCATAATGACAATAATCTGATTTCACACGATATCAAGCCAAATTCCGTTCAAAAAAGTCTGGAACCACCATATCCAGATTCCAGACTTTTTATGGTTCATATTTTTTAGGCTATATATTTTGCTTATCACAAACCGCCTTACTGATACACAATTTCCCGCAGTACCACCTCCTCCGCCATCGTTCTCAGCGCATTGACCTTCTGCACCCACGCCATCTGATCCGAAGCTTTCAGGGACTCATCTACGCCCTGACTCTCCATCATCTTTCTGAGCAGACATTCCATTTCTTCCTCCTCTTCTTCACTCATACATATCGATGTGTTATATTTCCGGAAGATCGCATAGTCAATTGATCCCCTAAGCTGTTTCCAAGCAATTCACGCTCAAAAGCTTACCAGCGGAAAAGAAATATCTCCGTCCGCAGCTTCTGGCCGCAGTAAAAGTGAAATAAGAAGAGCAACGCTGTCCCTGTCTGTTTTCGGTTACCAGTCGCATGGTCGTTTTAGCAGGCATGCGATCTATCTCTTCATCTAATACTAAAAATTTATAGCATAACAAAACCCGTAAACATAAACGTTTACGGGCTTTTCATACCTCCCCGAGTAGGGCTCGAACCTACAACCCCGCGGTTAACAGCCGCGTGCTCTACCATTGAGCTATCGAGGAATGCAGTATTGCTTCGCAAAACTGCTGAAGAATCACTCCGTGATTCTTCCCGCTGGTATTGCGGAGTCTTTGAGGGAACATACCCTCAAAACCGAAACTGAA